>NZ_LITT01000046.1 GCF_001636845.1 Clostridium ljungdahlii | reverse complement strand
GATTTAATATAGGAGGTTCACTTATGGAAATAAAAAAAGCTGCTATAGCAGGAACATTTGAGTCCAGCGATATTACTATATCAGTACAGCCTAATCCAGAGAATGAGGTGGCTATAAAATTAAAAAGTTCCGTGGAAAAACAATTTGGAGACCAGATAAAAAAAGTTATAATGGATACTTTAGAGGAACTAGATGTAAAAAGTGCCATTGTAGGCGCCAATGACAAAGGAGCTTTAGATTGTGTTATAAAAGCAAGGGTACAAGCTGCAGTTATGAGGGCAGCAGAAGAAGCAAAATTCAACTGGGAGGTGGAAAAGTAATGTACAAGTTAAGAAGAACAATGATGTATGTACCGGGAAACAATCCAGGAATGGTTAAGGATGCACATATATATGGAGCAGATTCTCTAATGTTTGATTTAGAGGATTCAGTATCCCTAAATGAAAAGGATACAGCTAGATTCTTAGTATACAATGCACTAAAATCTATAGATTATGAAGGCACAGAAACAGTAGTAAGAATAAATGGACTTGATACACCTTTTGGAATGGAAGATTTAGAGGCAATAGTAAGGGCACAACCTGATGTTATAAGACTTCCAAAGACAGAATGTGCACAAGATGTTATAGATGTAGAAAAAGAAATAGAAAGAATTGAAAAACAATCAGGAATACCTGTTGGAAAAACAAAAATTATGGCAGCTGTTGAAAGTGCTATAGGAGTTATGAATGCATATGAAATAGCTACAGCAAGCAAGAGACTTATGGGAATAGCAATAGGAGCAGAAGACTATGTTACAAATTTAAAGACAACCCGTTCTTTAGATGGAATAGAACTTCTTGCAGGAAGAAGCCATGTATTATTAGCTGCCAGAGCAGCAGGAATATATGCCTTTGACACAGTATTTTCTGATGTAAACAATGAAGAAGGATTCATAAATGAAGTAAAGCTTATAAAGCAGTTGGGATTTGACGGAAAGTCCGTAATAAATCCAAGGCAAATTGCCCCTGTCCATAAGATATATACACCTTCACAAAAAGAAATAGATAAATCCGTTCGTGTTATAAGAGCTGCAAAAGATGCTGCAGAAAAAGGATCTGGGGTAGTTTCACTAAACGGAAAAATGGTAGATAAGCCTATTATAGAACGTGCACAGAGAGCTTTGATGTTAGCAGAAGCTTCAGGTATATGCATAAGTGAAGGAGGAGAAGACATTGACTAAGAATAAAATAGGAAGAGAAATACCAGATTATATAGAAGGAATTGGAAAGCTGGTACCTTATGGCGGACCATTTGATTTTAAACCAACAAAGAAAAAATTTGCAAGAAAAATATCCAGTATAAAACCTGGAGAGAGTAAATTGCTTGAGAGCATAAAAGAAGCTGTAATAAAGACAGGATTAAAAGACGGCATGACAATATCATTTCACCACCACTTTAGAGCAGGAGATTACATATTAAACATGGTGCTGGACGTCATAGCTGAAATGGGAATAAAGAACTTAACTTTAGCACCAAGTTCTTTAAGCAGTGTCCATGAACCAGTAATTGAACACATAAAAAATGGTGTTGTTACTAAAATCATAACTAGTGGGGTTAGAGGACCACTTGCAGAAGCTATATCAAATGGAATTTTAGATACACCTATTATAATACGTTCCCACGGTGGAAGAGCAAGAGCTATAGAAGCTGGGGATTTAAAAATAGATGTAGCATTTTTAGGTGCACCCAGCTGTGACGACTATGGAAATGCCAATGGATATACAGGAAAATCCTTTTGTGGTTCACTAGGATATGCTAAAATAGATGCAGAGTATGCAGACAAAGTAGTACTTATTACAGACAATCTGGTACCATATCCCAATGTACCTGCAAGTATAGAACAAAATAATGTAGACTATGTAGTTAAGGTAGATGCCATTGGTGATCCTAAGGGAATAGCATCCGGGGCAACAAGATATACAAAGAACCCAAGAGAACTTTTGATTGTACAGTATGCAGCAGAAGCAATTGAAGCTTCAGGATATTTTGTGCCAGGATTTTCAATCCAAAGTGGTTCCGGTGGAGCATCCCTTGCAGTAGCAAGATTTTTAAGGGAAAAGATGATTGAAAAAGATATTAAAGCTAGCTTTGCATTAGGTGGAATTACAGGTCAGTTTGTAGAAATGCAAAAAGAGGGTCTTATCTCAAAAATCTGTGATGTACAGAGCTTTGACTTAATAGCAGCAAAATCCATAGGAGAAAATCCAGATCACTATGAAATAAGTTCATCCCTATATGCTAACCCACATAATAATGGATGCATTTCTAATAAATTGGATATAGTTATATTAAGTGCACTGGAAGTAGATACAGACTTTAACGTCAATGTAATTACAGGTTCAGATGGAGTAATTAGGGGAGCATCAGGAGGACACTGTGATACTGCGGCAGGAGCAAAACTTGCTATGATAGTTTGTCCACTTATTAGAGGTAGAATACCTACTGTTGTGAAGAAAGTGAATACTGTAATAACTCCAGGAGAAACAGTAGACGTAATAGTTACAGACAGGGGAATAGCAGTAAATCCTCTTAGAAGTGATTTACTTGAAAAGTTTAAGAAAGCAAAGCTGCCAGTATGCACTATAGAAGAGTTAAGAGAAAAGGCAGAAGAAATTACAGGAAAGCCTAAGGCTATTGAATATGGTGACAAGATTGTTGGTGTAGTTGAATACAGAGACGGTACTATTATCGATGTCATAAAAGAAGTAAAATAGTGAGGTAATAATTATGAAAAATGCAGGCAATATCCTTGATGAAATACTTGAAGCTAAAGAAAAAAGGGCACAAATTCAAAAAGAATTATTGAATATATTTAAAGGTACTTTAATTTCATTTACATTAAATATACCAGGAGCAGAAAAAAATAATGAATCCTTTGCTAAGCTTCATAAAAAGGGGATTTGCTTGCTGGAAGAAGAGTTAAAAAAGAATAATATAGATATACTTCACAAAATGTTAAATAGTTCTGCCGCCGGTGCTGAGGCATTTTTAAGTGTAGATGCAGATGCAATTAGTGTAAAAAAAGTTACTGTATCTATTGAAGAAAACCATGAGCTTGGAAGAATATTTGATTTTGATGTATTCACTAAAGCTGGAGAGCAGATTAGCAGGACAGATTTAGGTGTAAGTGAGAGAAAATGTCTTTTATGCGGTGAAAATGCCAAGGTATGTGGAAGAAGTAGACGTCATTCTGTAGAAGATCTTTTAAACAAAATTTATTCGTTAATGGATAAATTTTTATAGTGAGGTATATCAAGGTTGTTAAAATAAAGGAGGGAAGTGCGTCTCTCCTTTATTTTGATATAATAAAATACAAGTATTAATTTTGCCTTTGTGATATAATGTCCTGGAGATTTTTTATAAGTTTTTCTTTTTTTATCACAGAGCTTCTTAAATGTTTAATTTGTTTTTCGAAAGAGGCATTTTTATTTTGTATGACATTTAATTTGTCTTTCAAACCTTTTACTTCATTCAATTTTTCATCTAATATAGGTTTATATGCAGTATCAATAGTTTTTTTCTTATCAAAAAACAAATTCAAATTTTGTATACTAAAAATAATTGACTTTTTAATTTTTTTTAGATACCTTAATATTAAGGTATATACTTTACCCATTTTAGACACCTCTATATAATTTTATAAAATTATGATTTATAGTGCAATAGCTATATATATATATTAACAAGTGTGAAAAGAGGAATATATGTGAATGAAAATGAGAATATGCTGCATAAATTTATAAAAAACTATACTGAAAACAAACAAAATAGAGCCGGAAATTTAGAAACAAAAAAAGAAAAGTTAGAGATTCAATCAAAGAAGGAAAAGGAAAAAATGGATAAACTTTCAGCCATTAAAGAGAAACTTGCTGCAAAGGAAAAATCCTATGATGAAGTTTATTCCTATCTTTTGCAAATATTGAAATCAAGGGGTATACTATTTGATATCCCAAAAAGTGCAGTAGAAATTGAAGAGTGGGATAATTTGTATATAAAGAAGGAACAGGGTGCCTACAGTCTGATAGATAAAAATCAACAGACTGTATACTCTATAGATAAAAAATACTATGATTCTATAGAACATATAGTTACTAATTATAAGTATAGTGCAGTTGTAGTGAGAAAGGATGCTTATTTTTTAAAAGTGCAAATCAGGATATTATAATATCTCTATGCTATAATAAAAATAGATTATGTTACAGGGGTGAAATCATTGCTTAGTAGTGCTTTGGAAATTCTACATAAATATTATGGGTATAGTGACTTTAGGAAGGATCAAGGAAAGGTAATTGAAAGTATACTAAAGGGGAAGGATACTCTAGCTGTAATGCCCACTGGAGGGGGTAAATCCATATGTTATCAGATACCAGCAGTGTTGTTTGAGGGGGTAACAGTTATAATATCTCCGCTTATTTCACTTATGAAAGATCAAGTAGATAACATAAAGGATTTAGGTATAGGGGCAGCTTATATAAACAGTTCTATTTCACATCAGGATATTTTGCATATATGTGAAAGCTTAACTGCAGGAAATATAAAAATGCTGTATGTAGCACCGGAAAGGTTAGAATCTTCTGAATTCTGTCAGATTATAAAAAGCATAGATGTATCTCAAATAGCAGTAGATGAAGCACATTGTGTTTCCCAATGGGGACACGATTTTAGAACTAGCTATACATATATATGGAAGTTTATAGAAAGCTTTTCTAAAAGACCCGTAGTTACAGCTTTTACAGCTACGGCTACAAGAGAGGTTAGAGAAGATATCGTAAATCAAATAAAGCTAAATGAACCTGAGGTTTTCATATCTGGTTTTGATAGAGAAAATTTGAAAATTGGATGTTTGAAAATTGGAAATAGGTTAGGGTATATGCTAAAATACATAAAAACTAATGAAGAACAATCTGGCATAGTATATGCAGCTACTAGAAAAGAAGTGGATAGCATATATGAAAGACTTAAGGAAAATAATATAGCTGTTACTAGATATCATGCAGGTCTTTCTGATAAAGAAAGAAAGAATAATCAAGAGGATTTCGTATATGACAGAGTAAATGTAATAGTTGCGACAAATGCCTTTGGAATGGGCATTGATAAGTCAAATGTAAGATATGTTATTCATTACAATATGCCTAAGAATATAGAAAGCTATTATCAAGAAATAGGTAGGGCAGGTCGTGATGGAGAGAAAAGCGACTGCATTTTAATGTTTGCTCCTCAAGATGTTATTACTCAAAAGTATCTTATTGAAACAAGTATTCAATCTCCTGAAAGAAGATTAAATGAATATAAAAAACTTCAACAAATGATAGATTTTGTACATTATAATGGATGTTTACGAAAATATATATTAAATTATTTTGGAGAACAGGTGGACTATGAAGAATGTGGAAACTGCAGTAATTGTGTAAGTGAAGGAGAATATGTAGATAAAACTATAGATTGCCAAAAAGTACTTTCTTGCATATATAGAATGAAAAGAGAATTTGGAGTAAATATGATAGTAGATGTACTTAGAGGTTCCTCACAGAGAAAAGTGATTCAGTATGGATTTGATAAGTTGTCTACCCATGGCATAATGAAAAATTATTCAAAGGAAGAACTATCAAATTTCATAAATACACTTATAGCTCATGGGTACATTTCATTAAAAGAAGGAGAATATCCTACAGTGGTGTTGAATCCTAGATCCATAAAGGTTCTAAAGGGAGAAGAAAAAGTAACCTTAAAGGAAATTGTTAAGGCTAAAAAGATTATTTTGAATAATGATTTATTTGAAATTTTGAGAGCTTTAAGGAGGGAGATAGCAGGTGAGGAATCCATACCTCCTTATTTGATATTCCCGGATACTACGCTAAAGGAACTTAGCAGTAGGTGTCCTATAAATTTTGAGCAGATGCTGGATGTATCTGGTGTAGGTCAATTGAAATTAAAAAAATATGGTGAAAGATTTTTAGAAGCTATAAAAAAATACCTGGATGAAAGTAAAATTAAACCACAGTGGATTTTTAAAAATGAATTAAAAAACGACAAAAATGACAAAAATGCGAAAGAAGGCAAAAATTTAAAACTAAAAACTCATGAAATAACGGCGGAGATGATTAAAGAGCATAAAAATCTTGAACAAATAGCAAAAGACAGGCAAATTACTGTATCTACGGTACTTTCACATATAACAAAGTATGCAGAAGAAAAGGGTGTTCTAGATTTAAATATAAATTTTGGTGGAATATTTACAGATGAAGAAGAAAATCAAATTTTAAAAGTTACGAAAAAGGTAGGAATATCAAAATTAAAACCTATAAAAGAGAAACTTTCTGAAGATATAAGTTATGATAAGATAAAGGCGGTTATATTAAAAGATTATATTCTATTAGATAAAAATGCATAGTAGGGAGGCGAAATGCTGTTTGAAAATTAAGTTTCAAGCAGCAAATATATTATGAGTGAACTTTCTAGAAGATTAAACCAATGTAGAAAACCAACAGGGGAAGTAGGTAAATTTATAGCTAGTTCTATGAATGAAGATCATTTTGAAGTTACCACCTGGGGACTCAATAAAATTTCCATTAAACAAGAAGATATTATTTTGGATATTGGCTGTGGAGGTGGAAGAACTATAAATAGATTAGCTAACATAGCAAAAAAGGGAAAGGTCATAGGTGTAGATTATTCTATGGATTGTGTTAACTGGTCCAAAGAATTTAATAAAGAGCTTATAGATGAAAAAAGAGTGGAAGTATATAATGCAAATGTAGAAAAACTGCCTTTTGAAGATGACAAATTTAATGTGGTAACTGCAGTTGAAACTATATATTTTTGGCCCGATTTATTAAAAAGCTTTAAAGAAGTTAGACGAGTTTTAAAGTCAAATGGAACTTTTATAGTAATAAATGAGATGTACATAAGTGATAAGTTTAAAGAAAAAAATGATGAATATATGGATAAAATGACTATGCACACCCCAGAACAGTTAAAGCAGCTCTTTGTAGATACAGGTTATGAAGGTGTATCTATACATATATGTGAGGAAAATAACTGGATGTGCTGCAGCGGAAGGGCATAGTATAATATTGAAAAAATAGGAACTTTGGTAAATAAGGTAGTAGAACTTCATTAGTGCATTAAAAATAAAAAATTGTATGTATACAAAATGTATAAATTACTTTAGATTAAAAATCTTCAATAGTTATTTTCTATTGAAGATTTTTTTTAACTTTGTATTTTAAGGTATTTGGAATCAATGCAAAATAAAAAATTTTTAAAATTCATATTGAATTATTATTAATATAAATGTATAATTATAAAATACATCAATGAATTAATGTAAAGATATTTTTAATGTTTAAAGTAAAGTTTAAGGAAATATTTGTTTTCTATATTTATAAAAATGATTTTAAGGGGGAAGAAAAATGATAGATTTAAAGGGTAAAAGTTTTTTAACATTGAAGGATTTTACAAAGGAAGAGATAAAATATTTTATTGATCTTGCAAAAAAATTAAAGGAAGAAAAATATAGTGGAACGGAAAAAAAGAGATTGCAAGGGAAAAATATTGCCCTTATATTTGAAAAAGATTCCCTGAGAACGAGATGTTCCTTTGAGGTCAGTGCTTATGACCAAGGTGCAAATGTAGTTTATATAGGTGCCCAAGGAAGTCATATGGGTAAAAAAGAATCTGTAAAAGATACGGCTAGAGTAATGGGTAGAATGTTTCACGGCATAGAATACCGGGGATTTTCTCAAAGAGATATGGAGGTACTGGCAGAATATTCAAAAGTGCCTGTGTGGAATGGACTTTCAGATGAAGATCATCCAACCCAGGTTTTGGCTGACTTTCTAACTGTAGAAGAGCACATTGATAAACCTTTAAAAAATGTAAATTTTGTTTACATTGGAGATGGAAGAAATAACATGGCAAATGCCCTTATGATAGGTGCTTCAAAAGTTGGAATGAACTTTAAAATAGCAGCTCCTAAAGAGCTTTTTCCAGAGGATGAATTAGTTAAAGAATGTGAAAAGGCAGCTGAGGAAAGTGGAGGTACTATTACAATTACTGATGATTTGTATAAAGCTGTAGAAGGGGCAGATGTCCTTTATACTGATGTGTGGCTGTCCATGGGAGAAGAAAAAGAACTTTGGAAAAAGAGAATAGAAACTTTAATGCCATATCAGATAAACAGCAAACTTATAGAGGCTTGTAAAAATGAAGATGTTAAGTTTATGCACTGTCTCCCAGCTTTTCACAATACGGAAACTAAAGTAGGGGAAGAAATATATGAAAAGTTTGGGTATGAAGCACTAGAGGTAACTGAAGAAGTATTTGAGGGACCTCATTCCATAGTGTTTGATGAAGCAGAGAATAGACTTCACACTATAAAGGCTGTTATGGTGGCAACTTTAAGCAATATTTAGAAAGAAGGAATAAAATGAATTCCATATTGTATTTAGAAGATGGAACTGTATTTATGGGAAAAGCCATAGGACATAAAGCAATAACTGCAGGAGAGCTGGTTTTTAATACCTCAATGACAGGATATCAAGAAATACTTACAGATCCATCCTATAGAGGACAGATAATAACAATGTGTTATCCCTATATTGGTAATTACGGGATTAACTATAATTTTAGCCAATCTGGTGAGATACAGGCTAAAGGTATGGTAATAAAAAATATGTATAATAATACATCACACTATTTGAGTGAAAATAGTTTTGAAAATTTTTTAAAGGAAAATAAGATCGTAGGTATAAGCGGTATAGATACACGAAGTATAACCAAAAAGATAAGATCAAGTGGAACTATGAAATGTGTAATATGCAGCGAAAATGAATCTATAAGTGAAATAAAAAAAATGCTAAATTCTTATGAAAATAAAAATTTAGTATCTCAGGTAAGTACAAACTCCATAAAGCATATTTCAGGAAATGAACCTAAAGTTGCACTTTTAGATTTTGGAAGCAAAAAGAATATTATTCAAAATTTGCAGGATAGAGACTGTGACATAACAATATTTCCTTACAATGCCTCTTATGAAAGTATAATGGGTGTAAATCCTAAAGGTATACTTTTAAGTAATGGACCTGGAGATCCTAAGGATTTAGGAGAAATAATGGATACTATAAAAAAGCTAATAGGTAATTTACCTATATTCGGGATATGCCTTGGACACCAATTATTATCACTTGCACTTGGAGGAGATACCTATAAGATGAAGTTTGGACATAGAGGTGGGAATCATGGTGTATATGATAAGGATATAGATAAGGCTTTTATAACATCTCAAAATCATGGCTATGCAGTTAAAGGAGAAAGCTTAAATAAAGACAGTATTGAAGTAACTCATTTTAATTTAAATGACCATACGGTAGAGGGAATTAAACATAAGACGCTGCCTATATTCTCAGTACAATTTCACCCTGAAGGATCGCCGGGACCTACTGATACAGGCTATTTATTTGATAAATTTTTGAGATTAATGACTTTAGTATAAATAACAAGGAGAAGTGATATAATGCCGTTAAGAGAAAACTTGAAAAAGGTTTTGATAATAGGATCGGGTCCTATAATAATAGGTCAGGCTGCGGAATTTGATTACTCGGGAACACAGGCCTGCGAGGCTATAAAAAAAGAAGGAATACAAACTGTTCTGGTAAATAGCAATCCTGCTACTATAATGACTGATAAAAATATTGCAGATAAGACTTATATAGAACCTTTAACTGTTGAATCACTAGAGGCAATAATAAAAAGGGAAAAGCCAAATGGGGTTTTAGCTGGATTTGGGGGACAGACTGCCTTGAATTTGGCTATGGAGCTTAATCAAATTGGGGTATTCAAAAAATACAATGTAGAACTTCTTGGAATAAAAACTGAATCCATAAAGAACGCAGAAGATAGGGAAAGCTTTAAAAATCTAATGAATGAAATAGATGAACCTATAGCTGTAAGTGAAATTGCTACAAATTTAGAAGAATGCAAAGAGTTTTTAAATAAAGTCAGCCTTCCAATTATAATAAGACCTGCATATACCTTAGGAGGAACTGGAGGGGGTATTGCAAGTACTTATGAAGAATATATGGAAATATGTGAAAATGGATTGGAAGAGAGTCCTATAAATCAAATACTTCTTGAGCAAAGCTTAGCTGGGTGGAAAGAACTAGAATATGAAATAATGAGAGATAAAAAGGACAACTGTATGGTAGTTTGTAATATGGAAAATTTGGACCCTGTGGGAATACACACAGGAGACAGCATAGTAGTAGCTCCATCCCAGACACTTAATGATAGAGAGTACCAGATGCTTAGAAGGTCTGCCATAAAGATAATAAGAACTTTAAAAATAGAAGGTGGATGCAATATTCAATTTGCATTAGATCCTAATAGTAATAGGTACATGGTTATAGAAGTAAATCCTAGAGTAAGCAGATCCAGTGCATTGGCTTCAAAAGCAGCAGGATATCCTATAGCTAAAATTGCAGCTAAAATTGCTCTTGGATACACTTTAGATGAACTTAAAAATTATGTTACGGGAAATTCCAGTGCACTGTTTGAACCAGCTCTAGATTATTGTGTAGTTAAAATGCCTAAGTGGCCTTTTGATAAATTTAAAACTGCAAACAGGACTTTAAAAACTCAGATGAAGGCTACAGGGGAAGTTATGGCTATAGATAGGAGTTTTGAAAGTGCTCTTTTAAAAGCAGTCATAAGCTTAGAGGGAAAAATAATAGGGCTCAAATTAGATGAATTTGAAAATATGAGCAAAGATGAAATAATAGAAAAGATAAATAACCAGGATGATGAGAGACTTTTTGCTTTAGCAGAAGCTCTTAGAAAAGGAATTACTATAGATGAGCTTCATGAATTAACTAAAATAGATAAATGGTTTATAGGTGGAATAGAAAATATAGTAGATATGGAAAATGAGCTTATAAACAACGTTCCAAATGTAGAAACCATTCAAAAAGCTGAAGTTATGGGATTTACAGATGAATATATTTGCAAATTAATAGGTATGAAATTAGAAGATTTAAAGAAACTTAGAGAAGTGAATGGCATAAAATCTGTTTACAAAATGGTAGATACCTGCAGTGGAGAATTTGAAGCAAAAACTTCCTACTATTATTCCTGTTATGAGTTGGAAAGTGACAATGTTGTTTCAAATAATAAGAAAATACTTGTAATAGGTTCAGGACCTATTAGAATAGGACAGGGAATAGAGTTCGATTACTGCTGTGTTAATGGTGTTTGGGCTATAAAAAAAGCAGGATATGAAGCTATTATAATAAATAATAATCCAGAGACAGTAAGTACTGATTTTGATATTTCAGATAAGCTGTATTTTGAGCCGCTTTATATAGATGACGTTATGAATGTAATAAATGAGGAAAAGGTGGATGGAGTTATAGTACAATTTGGAGGACAGACTGCACTTAACCTATCTAAAAAGTTAAATGACAGAGGAGTAAATTTACTTGGTACATCCTTTGAATCTATAGATTTGGCAGAAGACAGGGAAAAGTTTAGAGTGTTACTTAAAGAACTTGACATAAATTCACCTGTAGGTGGATCTGTAACAAGCCTTGAAGAAGCAGATAACTTAGTAGCTGAAATAGGTTATCCTGTTATTGTTAGGCCATCTTATGTAATAGGCGGTAGAGCAATGAAGGTTGTCTACAATTATGAAGAGCTGTGTAAGTATTTAAAGGATGCCGTAAATTTATCTAAGGAACATCCTGTGCTTGTAGACAAATATATAGTGGGAAAGGAAATAGAAGTAGATGCCATATCAGATGGACAAGATTTAATAATTCCGGGAATAATGGAGCATATAGAGAAAACAGGGGTACATTCTGGGGACAGTATAGCAGTATATCCAGCATCAGATTTACCAGAGAAGGTACTAAAAAAAATAGAAGATTATACAGTGAAGATTGCCAAGAAGTTGAATGTTAAAGGACTTTTAAATGTTCAATATGCTTTTGACGGAGATAAGGTGTATGTAATAGAAGTAAATCCAAGGGCGTCGAGAACTGTACCTATTTTGAGTAAAGTTACTAATATTCCAATGGTAGAGATAGCTGTAGAAGTTATGTTAGGTAAGAAAATAAAAGATTTTCACTATAAACAGGATATGTATAGGTACAGCAATATTTACGCAGTCAAAATGCCTATATTTTCTAATAAAAAGTTATCTGGAGTAGATGTGGCACTAGGCCCTGAAATGAAATCTACAGGAGAAGTCTTAGGAGTGGATTTTGATAAGGACAAAGCCATATATAAAGCATTTAAAGCTTCAGGAGTTAAGATACTGCAAGAAGGAAATCTATATGTTTCTGTAAATGATATAGATAAAAAGGATTCACTAAATGTAATCAAAAAATATGGAGAACTTGGATTTAGTATAAGTGCATCCAGCGGAACTTATAAGTTCTTAAGTGAAAATGGAGTAAAATGCAGTGAGCTTGATTTAGATACTGCAGTGGAATATATAAAAGATAAGAAAATAGATATAGTTATAAATACAGCTACTCAAGGATATAACACTACAAGGCAAGGTTTTATACTCAGGCATACAGCTCTAGCTCATGATAAAATAGTATTCACATGCTTGGATACAGCAAATGCCTATATTGATGCTATTTTGACAGAGAAAAATGAAGAAAATATAGAATACAGAACTATGGGTGAATATTTGCAGGAACCAGCACTTAGAAGTTAAAGAGTTTTTCAAATGCCTATATGGAGTTTTTAAACAAAAAATAAACTTATACTCCGGATGTTTTTACAACCTTCAGCCCGTTAAATATTTTGATAAGTCTAAATAAAAAATTAAAAAAGACTAAGAACTTTTGAAAACTCGTACCTCGAACAATTCAAAAGTTCTAAGTTTTTTATAAATTTTTTACTAAGACTTATGTACAAAATATTTAAATGTGCTTCATTATTGTAAAAATATCTCTGCGTATAAGTTTATTTTTAAGTTGAAAAATCTATCTATAGGTATTTTAAGTAAACTTTATGTGAGGAAATATGCTAACAAAATTGAAATTGCGCTTAAAAACTTTTTAAATAAGTCTTAGCGAGGTATTTTAGAAAATCTTAGGGACTTAGATATGTTTGAGGTACGAGTTTATCTAAATTCCTTTAGATTTTCAAAATACCGAGCTTTAGACTTACTAAAAGTTTTTATGGTAATGAAATTTGTCAGCATTATTTCTCTTCAAAGGTAGATTTAACCTGTCTTAGAAGTACCCTAATTGGAAGATGCTGAGGGCAATTATCCTCACATTTTCCGCAGGATATGCAGGAAGATGCCTTTGATTTTTTTGGCATATTATTGTACTTATTGAATATGGATTCTTTACTTTTATACATAAAGTAATTATTATACATAGAAAAAATATGTGGAATATCTAAATCTACCTTGCAAGGGGAACAGTAGCCACAGCGGGTGCATTTTATTTTCATAAGGGCATTGAATTTTTCTTTTGCCTGTTCTATTAAATCTATGTCTTCCTCAGAAATTGAATTAGGGAGAGCTTTTGATGCTATAGATATATTTTCATTTACTTGTTCTAAAGAGTTCATTCCACTTAGTAATACTGACACTTCAGGATGATTTAGTACCCAGCTTAAAGCCCAGTCAACCGGACTTTTTTTTACTTTCGATTTATTGAATATGTTGTTTATATCTTCTGGAAGATTACCGGATAAAAGTCCTCCTTTTAAAGGTTCCATTACAACTACTGATAAACCTTTATCGACTGCATATTCTAGTCCATCTATACCTGCCTGGTAATCCTCATCTAAATAATTAAATTGGATCTGGCAGAATTCCCAGGGAAATAAATTTATTATATGTTTGAAAGCCATTAAATTATCATGGAAAGAAAAGCCTACGTGATTAATTTTACCGTCCTCTAAGGCTTTATTTAAAAACTTAAAGACACCTAGGTTTTCCACTTTATCCATTCTGTCTTTGGTCATGGCATGAAGCAGGTAATAATCAATATAGTCTACGTCAAGCCTTTTTAATTGTTCATTCAAATATTTATCAAAATCTTCATATTTTTCTACTAGCCATACAGGCATTTTAGTTGCAATTCTGACTTTTTTTCTGTAACCATCTTTAAGTACTTTACCTACTAAAATTTCACTATTTCCGCTGTGGTAAGGATATGCTGTATCTAGATAATTTACACCATTATCAATTGCATGCCTTATGATTTTTAGTGCTTCTTTTTCATTGATTTTTGAAGAATCGTTATTTATTATTGGAAGTCGCATGCATCCAAAACCTAAAGTAGATACTTTAAAATCATCTTTACAAAATTTTCTGTATTGCATAAAATATCCTCCTTAAAATATATTTATGTGCATAAATATAACTTTCGATTATAAACTCTATAATAAGTATAGTACAGTGACAGTTCAGTTCTGTCAACGCAGTAAAATCATGCTATCAAACTTCTTACCATTAGAAGTTTGTCAGCCTATTTTTTATAGCTTCTATATGAATGCATAATGTAAATCCATGAACAACATAATATAAGTAGAGAACCCAAATCTTCGATTTGGTGTGAATCACTTATTCATTCGACTGATAAGGAGAAGGAGTTACCTAGATTAGAACCCAAATCTTCGATTTGGTGTGAATCACTTATTCATTCGACTGATAAGAAGAAGGAGTTACCTAGATTAGAACCCAAATCTTTGACTTGGTGTGAATCACTTACTTATTGACAAGGAGTTTATATTATGAAAAAAATAATTATAACAGCACTATTATTGATTTGTGTATGTGTAAGCCCTGTAAAGGCATTGACAGATGATTATTATACCACAATGAAACAGGATATTTTGTGTCTTATGATGGCCTACCCAGAATATATTACGGATTTGGAAAAAAGTAATGATGGAAAGGTATATGTACTTACAAAGTCCGGTAAAAAAATTTTATATGATGATAAGAGCAGCAAAAGTTTCCAGCAAAAAATGTATGATACGGATCTACAGGACATGATGGAACAAACCTATCCCATAGGTACCATAAATGGAGTAATGGAAAAAGATTTTGATCCTGGAAGAATTAGAACATATCCGCTTTTAAAAGAAGTTTATGGCTGCGATAGAAAGACTATAGAGTCTAACCTTAAAATGGCTAATTTAGGATATAGAAGATTTCAGTTTAATGGAAATAACAATGCCGCTAAATCTCTTGAAAACGCTGTAAAAGAATTGATGCCTATTTCTCAGAGAAATCCAAAAGTTTATAAAGCCTTGTTTCCAAGTAGTGGTACATTTAATTACAGATGTATTTCAGGAACTAGCTTGTTAAGCCCCCATTCCTTTGGAATAGCTATTGATCTTGCTAGAGATAGAAGAGATTACTGGAAATGGGTGGCTAAAGAAGAAGGAGATAAGAGAATACAGGAATACCCAAAAGAAATTGTAGATGCATTTGAAAAAAATGGTTTTGTATGGGGCGGAAAGTGGAGTCATTTTGACATTCTGCATTTTGAATACAGGCCAGAAATAATTTTAAAATCAAAATATTTTAGACAAAAAAATAGTAATAATAAATTTTGGTATTCACAGGCACCTTACAATGACAAATTGGTAAATGGATATATCCAAAAGATAGATGAAAAGTTAAAATAGTTATAAGTATGAAGTCTTGGACGAAATTAACAGAGTGATTATTATTTTAATTGGGAATAATAACTATGCAAACAATATAATAAATTCTACGTAGTTGCCAAATTAATTATACGAGGAGTATGGCTATGAAAAGTTCTTTAAAAAAAAAGCTTTACCAAGTTGCAATAATCACTTTATTTATATTTTTAATATTCCCATTTTATAGAGCTAGAGGCGAAGAAGCTGCTTCAAAAGAAGAAGCTGTAAATTCTATACAAAATATATTTAAAAATAGAAATAAAGCTATATTGAATGGAGATTTAAAATTAATAGAAGGTAATTATGATAAAAATACCAAGTATGGGACTTGGGCCTATGAACATGAAGAAAAAAAGATGAAATATCTTAAAAATTGGGAGGAAAAACAGAGCGTGAGGTTTACTCAAATTTCACCTGATATAGTGATTAAAAGAATTAGAGGCAAAGATAATAAATACTCTGTAAATTTAATATGTTCCACAGAATATAGTTATATATATGAAAATGATCCTAACTTTATCAATAAATTTAGGATTGGTACTTCTCATATACTTAATATTGCAAAGCGGAGTGAAGGATGGATAATTACTAAAGAATGGTATAAAGATCCTTTTGCAGACTCCCTGAATTTGAATAACCTTAAAGTTGACAATGTAAATCAATATATACAGTCTCAGAATAAAAGAGATTTTTCAAATATGGGAGACAGAAGAAAAGGAGCAGTGGAATATGCAGATAAGTACTGTGGAATAGCGTCGGAAAAAGAGTATGGATATAGCTATAATAGAAAGTATAGAAATTATAATTCCCAGGGAGGAGATTGTGCAAATTTTGCATCTCAAATACTTCATGAAGGTGGTAAGTTTAGAAAAAATTCTGGTTGGAGCTATGATGGTTCTGGAGCCACTAGGTCCTGGTTAAATGCAGATGGATTTAAGAATTATATGATATACAGTGGAAGAGCTTCTGTAGTAGCCCATGGAAGTTATGAAAAAGTATATAAAGCTTCTTATAAGCTTTTGCCTGGAGATTTTGTAGCCTATGAAAAGAAAGGAGATATAACTCATATTTCAGTAGTAACTGGAGCGGATTCTAAAGGATATTCTCTTGTAAGCTGTCATAACACAGATAGAAGTAGAGTACCCTGGGATCTTGGATGGAGTGATAAAAATATAAAGTTTTGGCTAGTTCATGTGAATTATTAAAAGAGCTGTTGTATAGTGAATAAATTTTATTATACAGCAGCTTTTCTAACTAACGTAATATCATTTATTGATGTTGTTAGTTTAGTTCAAGCCTAATATTACCTTTAGCTTTTACTCCTATGCAGTCAAGATTAATATTTTTAGCATCTTCTTTTGAAATTGTTATGGTTTTGTTTGTTGGGTTTATCTTTTGAAATAATACTTTTTTATCATTGTAAATCTTTATAGATACATTTCCACTTTTTATATCTGTATTTATTTTGATACTATAGCTAGTTTTATGGGAGGTTATTTTATATGATTCTATCCCATTAAATAAGGCAAACTTAGCGGCAAATATATTATTTGTAAAGTTATCACTCCAATATCTTTGATAGCCTTGAAAATTGAATTCCTTAAATTCAAATTCATTTATACCATTAAAACTTATTGAATTAGTGTTCATAAAACTATTATTATCATTAGAACTATGACCTTGCATACAACTTATTAAGTAATTTAGAATACTTTCATAGTAGGGTTTAGAATTTAAGTTATCACTATTTGGTTTTGCCTTAGAAATACCACTTGTTAAACCTATTGTGGTAAGAGCAGTGATAACTAAAATTCCACATATTATGTTTTTTAAAGAACTTTTTTTATGTTTTGATATCATAGTAATTCTCCTTTTGATTTCGGAATTATTTACAGCCATGGGAGCTGAAGTAATTAACGAAGGGGGGTTATTCTCTAATTGCAATATTTTTATAATTGTGTTTCCATAATTTATGTTTCCATCTATGCCTAAATATCTAAGTGCATAAGCATCACAGGATATTTCACAATCTTGTTTCATTTTATAAAAACCATATCGTATTATTGGATTGAACCAGTAAACAATATTTAAGATTATTATAATCCAGTTAATAAGTAAATCTTTTCTCTTTAAGTGACAGAGTTCATGTATTATAATATGTTTAAATTCATCTTCTGAAATATTTTGTATAATATTTTGTGGGATAAATATTGTAGATTTAATTAATCCACATAAGCAGGGGCTGATTGATTTATATGGATACATTAAAGATACACTTTTACTTATGTTCATTATATTTAGGCAGTTGTTCAGTATATTATTAAAAGTAGAATCTTTATTACTTATTGCATTTTTCTTTATAAATTGAATTTTTTTAATTTCATATAATGTATTAGCTATAAAAAACACCATTCCTAGTATCCATATATAGAACAGTATGCTTTTATAATTTATTTTTTTATTTAAACGCTCTATATTTTTATTCTTGCTTAAATTATCAGAGCTAGTGGTATCTTCAGATTTATTTTTAAATGTATCACTTGTTTTTAAATAATACTTACTGGATACAGTGGATTTTTTCCCTGATACAGAATTATATATATTAAATATGCTTAAATTGCTTTCAGGTCCATAGGGCATAATAAGTTTTATTATTAAAAGAAACCATAGGATATAGTGAAATTCAGCTTTTAATCTTTCTTTTAACAGGTTCTTTATTAAAAGTATTAGTATAACTAATATGCTTCCGTTAAGTGATGCTATAAAAATAGCTTTCATTAAAGTTGACATATAAGCACCCCTTACTCACGATTTTTATTTAAAATGTCTTTTAGCTCTTTAATTTCATTTTCAGATAATTTTTTATTATCAACAAAATTCAATACCATAGAAATAACAGAGCCATTAAATATTTTATTTAAAAAAGAATTGCTTTCTGCATTTATATAACTTTTTTCCTGAACTATAGCATAATAGTAATATTCTTTTCCTTCCTTGTTAAAGCCGATTACATTCTTTTTTAATAATCTATTTATTAATGTCTTTACAGTGTTAGGCTTCCACTTAGTTTTATCTGATAGTTGTTCTATAATTTTATTTGCAGTTATATTGGGATATTTCCATATTATTTTCATAATAGTAAGCTCTGCATCTGAAATGCTTGATATTTGCTTCATAGATATATGCTCCTTCCATTTCTGTTTACACGTGTAATTTGTAATTTAATATTACATCTGTAAACGGAAATAGTCAATACTTTTTTAATAACTATCAATTTTTCATTATAAATTATCAACTGTTTAAAAATATGTATATGTGTTAAAAGGGCTGATGTACTAATTAGCGCATGAGACCCTTAGAAATCTGTTTATATTCTATCTATTAAAGGAATATTTTCAGTAAATTTATTTACCACACTTTTTATATGTTTTGGACATTTCCTAATGTCTTAATTTATGCGAGATCATAGAAGTGTATAAACTGATAAAATAGGGAAATGATATAAAAAGAATATATTTTACTATTTAAAAGAAAGATATACATGGAAGTGGGGAAAGATGTATGTTGTTTAAATTAAGTAAAACTCAACAGATAACTGGTAATATATATGTGGTAAGATCACTCATTTCTAATTTTTTTATATATTCTGATTTCAGAACAACCATATGTTTTGATACAGGATTTATACCTTCCGTTGTAAATCGGGAATTAAAGAAAATAAATATTGAGCCTAAATCTGTATCCCATGTATTTTTAACTTATCCTAATTTTTATCATGCAGGATGTATTAAATTGTTCAAAAATGCTGATATCTATTTTTCTGCTGAAACTTCTTTAAGAAAATCAGGAAAGGGTATGTTTTCTTGTAAAAGTGAGGAAAATGAGAAATACAAAAAACTTAAAGATGGTGATGTGATAGATGTAGATGGGATAAGAATAAAATCAATTGTATTTCCTAAACATAAATTAGGGTCTATATCATATATGGTTAATGATGATATTCTCTTTATATAATACTGTGCTGGAAGTTTACCTTTTAAAAAATTAAATAGTAGATTAAAAAACATCCCTAGAATATTTGTATCAATGCAAAAAATTTAGGGATTATTTTAGTTATTTAAATAAATATATTGACTCTATTACTAAATTAGTGTATTATTATATCAGTACACTAGATAAGTTACTTATGGAGGTGATAAAATGGATGTTGAATTTGATTCCAATATACCAATATATATGCAGATAATAGATATCGTAAAGAGAAAAATAGTAAAAGAAGAATTGAAGCCAGGAGATAAACTGCTTTCTGTAAGGGAAATGTCCTCAAAACTTAAAGTAAATCCCAATACTATTCAAAGGGCTTATCAAGAATTAGAGAGGAATAATATTGCTTATAAGCAAAGAGGAACGGGTACTTTTATAAAGGAGGATATATCTATGGTAGAAAAATTAAAAGAAGAAATGGCTGAGAATATTATATATAGTTTTATAATAGGAATGAAGGAATTAGGTTTTTCTTCGGATGAGATAATAAATATTGTAGAAGAAAAAGTACAGGGAGGTAAATAGATATGGAACCGCTGCTTAAAAGCACAGATTTAAAAAAATTATATTTTAGAAAACAAGCTTTAGATGGGCTGAATTTAGAAATTCAAAAGGGAAAAATAACAGGATTGTTAGGTCCTAATGGAAGTGGCAAAACTACTTTTTTGAAAATTGCAGCAGGAATATTAAGGCAGAGTTCAGGTGAGATACTTATAAATGGAAATAAACCTGGCACAAAAACAAAAGCTGAAGTATCCTATTTACCAGATAAGGATTATCTTTTTAAGTGGATGAGAATAGAAGATGCAGTTAATTTTTTTAAAGATATGTATGCAGATTTTGATGAAGATAAAGCACAGGACATGTTAAAATTTATGAATTTGGATCCAGATAGTAAAGTTAAGACTTTATCAAAGGGAATGAGTGAGAAATTATATTTAAGTTTAGTACTTTCAAGAAAGGCAAAACTTTATATATTAGATGAACCTTTAGGAGGAGTGGATCCTACAACTAGAGAGAAAATATTAGATGCAATACTTGAAAATTATACGGAAAACAGTTCTGTGCTTATAACTACACATCTTGTTAGCGATATTGAAAGATTATTTGATGATGTGGCTTTTATATCTGAAGGAAAAATAGTACTCTTTGGAAATGCAGAAGAACTTAGAAATGAGAGAAAAATGTCAATAGATGAAATATACAGGGAGGTATTTAAGTAATGTTTAAGTTAGTAAAATATGACCTTCAAGGATATTTTAAGGATTTTTTGATTATGATATCTGCCATAGTAATTTTAAATGTAGCATTATTTACTAGAGTAAATGTTTGGAATTCAGGATCAATATTAGCTTTAAATATGGCCATAGGGTTTGCGGCGGAAATTATAGTTGTCATATGGAATGTAAAATTATTTAGTAGGGATATACGTGAAGATACTTCCATTTTACTTTTTACCATTCCTAAGAGTGGGAAAAATATATTGATGAATAAAATCGTAACAGCTCTTATACAAATGGCTGTAGTACAATTTGTTATATTTATTTTTACGGCTATGTGGATTCAAATATTTAAAGTTGTTCAAGGTGGGGTAATTGATATAAAAATAAGTTTTATACAATTTATAAAAAATATAAATCCTAAATTTGCATTATTTACTTTTTTAGCTATTTTAGTTATATACATTACCTTTTTGCTTACAGTATATATTTCTATAACTTTAAGTAAAGTGGCAATAAAGAATAGAAAATTTGGTAAGCTTGGATCTTTTATTATATTTGTAATTTTATGTATAGCACAGGGAAAAATAGCTGAAATTTTTTCTGAGGCGTTTCCTCAGACATTTAAACTAAAAGTATTGAATTTAGATATACCTTCTGTTAATCCAAATAATATAGTAGCCAATGGTATTGACATTAATATAGTCTCAATTTTTGTATCTGTAGCAGTACTTATAGGATTATTCTACGCTACAGCATATCTTATAGAAAATAAATTGGATTTATAGAGTTTCTAAACGAAAAATCAACCTTATACTCCGGATATTTTTTACAACCTTCAGCTCAGTTAAATATTTTGATAAGTCTAAGTAAAAAATTCTAAAAAAGCTAAGAACTTTTGAAAACTCGTACCTCAAACAATTCAAAAGTTCTAAGTTTTTACGAATATTTTACTAAGCCTTATTTACAAAATATTTAAATGAGCTTCATTATTGTAAAAATATGCCTGCGTATAAGTTGATTTTTAAGTTAGAAAACTTCTAAACTTCTTAAATATCTTTAAATATATTGTTGTGTAAATTTGTATATAGAATTATATTATAATTATGTATGTAAGTTTTTGAGCTGAAAGTTGAAAATTGAGAGTTGAGAGTGAAGGTTGATTTTTAGTTGTCGCAAAAAATCTTTAAATTTATATAAATCAGCAATGTTCCGCTTTAGCGAAACAAGCGGTGAAAAGTTTAATCAAAGATTTTTTGTAGTGTAACGGAAAAAAATCCACATTAACTATTAATTCTTCATTCTTAATTATTAACTAAAAAATAATATATTTAGGAGATATTTAAATGAACAAGACTATTTTAATGGTAGATGATGAAGAAAGAATGAGGTTTCTCATAGAAGCTTATTTAAAAAGTGAAGGATTAAATATGATTCCAGCAGGAAATGGTCAGGAAGCATTAGAAAAATTTAATGAAAATCATGTAGACTTAGTAGTGCTGGATATAATGATGCCTGTAATGGATGGATGGACAGCATGTAAAGAACTTAGAAAGATTTCAAATGTGCCTATAATTATGCTTACAGCTAGAGCTGAGGATGAGGAGCAGCTTTTAGGATTTCAACTTGGCACAGATAGTTATGTAACTAAGCCAGTAAGTCCGAAAGTATTGGTAGCTAAAATAAAGGCACTTTTGAAAAGAACTTATTCTGAGGAAGAAAATCAGAATAAGCAAAATAGTTATGATGGACTCTACATAAATAGAGAAGGTCATGAGGTTAAAGTAGATGATGAAGATGTATATCTTTCTCCAAAAGAATTCGAATTACTTTGCTATTTAATAAAAAATAAGGATATAGTTTTAAGTAGAGAAAAAATTTTAGATGCAATCTGGGGAATAGATTATTACGGAGATCTTAGAACAGTAGATACCCATGTGAAGAGACTCAGAGAAAAATTAGGAGTTAAATCCTATTTAATAGCCACCGTTAGAGGGGTGGGTTATAAATTTGAGGTAAAAAAGCAATGAAAATAAGTCATATCATAAGTGAAAACAAGCTTGTTACCAGAATAAGAAAAAATATAACATGGAAATTGTTTATAATAACGGCCCTGGTGTTTATAATCTTTATAAGTAGTACATTAACATTTCAGATGCTATTTTTTGGTAGGTTTTACATAAACAAAAAAGAAAGCAACATGCTAAATCAGGTTGAAAAGTTTAGAACGCTTTACAATAAGACAAATGATGAAGATAAGATAGCTAATTTAATTAGAAGATTTGAACAGGATAATAATGCTAAAATAGTTATAATGGATAGAAGCGGAAAAATAAAATTTATAACAAGACTGGAAGACCAAAGCTATGATAAAGTTAGAATAAAAGCTATAAATGATATTATAGTAAATTGGACTATGAATTCTGATTTATTAGAGCAAGTAAAAAGAGATAACAGGTCTGTAACTGTAATTACCGAAAAAAAAATTAATGGTACAAAAAATATATTAACAGTTGTACCTAATAAAAAAATATGGAGATAATATTTTCAATTACATCTCTACAACCTGTAAATGAAGCATCTTCAGTAATAAAGGAATTTTATTTTTATTTTTATATAGGTGCCATAGTTTTAATCTTGATATTATGTTTAATGTATACTAATATGGTTTCAAAGCCGTTAGTAAAGTTAAATGAAACTGCAAAGAAAATGGCAGCACTTGATTTCTCTGAAAAGTGCAATATTAAAAATGAAGATGAAATAGGAAATTTGGCAAGTACTTTAAATTTTTTATCATATAATTTAGATAAAGCTCTAACTTCAGTTAATGCAGCTAATGAGAAACTGGAAAAGGATATAGAAAAAGAAAGAAATATAGATAAGGCCAGAAAGGAATTTATAGCTGCGGTTTCCCATGAACTTAAAACTCCAATAAATCTAATAGGAGGATATGCAGAAGGGTTAAAAGATGGAATATTCAAAGAAAATGAAGAAGACCAGTACATTGATATCATAATAGATGAGAGTAATAAGATGGCAAATTTAGTATCAGATATGTTAAATTTATCACATCTTGAATCTGGAACCATGAAACTTTCTAAAGAGGAGTTTTTTATAGATGATCTTATAGAATCTGTAATAAAGAGATTTTATAAAGTAATAAAGGATAAGGGTATAACTATAAATTGTAATATTATAACAAAAACTAAAGTTTGTGCAGATTGGGATAAAATGGAGCAAGTAATAACCAATTTTACAACTAATGCTATAAAAAATACTTATGAAGGAGGAATTATAACTTTTGCCATTGAAGAAGAGCCTGATAAAACTATTGTGTCTGTAGAAAATACAGGGAAGGGTATACCAGAAGAAGAATTAGGTAAAATTTGGGATAACTTCTACAAACTAGATAAATCAAGAAATAGAAAGTTAGGTGGTACGGGGATAGGCCTTGCTATAGTGAAGAATATATTGATACTTCATGGATATAAATATGGTGTTAAAAACACAGACAATGGTATAAAATTCTA
The DNA here is from genome assembly GCF_001636845.1 of Clostridium ljungdahlii. Lineage (GTDB taxonomy): Bacteria > Bacillota > Clostridia > Clostridiales > Clostridiaceae > Clostridium_B > Clostridium_B ljungdahlii_A. The sequence goes on along the minus strand of NZ_LITT01000046.1, from coordinate 283,607 downwards.
TTTTGTTGTATATAAAGTTTAAGAATGTTAACGATTTATTAATGAATTGTTAACATCCTTGCCATGCAAGTGTCACTTATATATTGTAAAATTCTTTTTATAAATTAAAAAAAAATATTCGATTATAAAAAGGAGAAGAAATGAAGATTACGGATATAAAAAATAGTAAATTATTTGACTTTGCAGCGGATATGAGAAATAGCAGATTATTTAATCTTGCAATTAGTTTACTATTTGATAATGCAGATATAATTTTATTTTTTATTGTAATTTTTTGGAAATTAATATCTTATGAAAAAGATATATCATCTGGCTTTGTACCAATGTCTGTAAGACTTGCAATATCTGCATCTATATTGATATTGATAAGTTTTTCACTGCTTCTTAAAAAGAAGAGCAGAATAAGTTTTTTATATACAGTAGATATAATACTAAGTTTAATATTTATAGCAGATTTGATGTACTATAGATATTTTAAGGACATTACTACAGTAGCAGCTATAAAAAATGCTAAGCTGTTAAAAGGTGTATCTGCAAGTGTAACTAGTGTAGCTAGTGTTAAAGATTTGTGGTATCTGGTAGATATACTTATTTTAGTACCTTTAAAGAGGAAGTATAAAAAAGCAGAGTTCGGTATAGTGCCTATGAGAAGAAGACTGGTAAGCTTTATAGTAATTTTGGCAGTAGGAGTAGGTATCAATGCAAAAACATTTTACAAAGTATCTAAAGAACAACCTACGCTCTTAACTGCCATGAGCAACAGAATATACTTAACTACAATGATAGGAAATGTAAATTTCCATATAGTAGATTCATATAACTATATAAGTAATAGCCTTAAAAATTCAAAAAAATTACCTACGGATGAAGAAAATAAGATAAATACTTTTTTACAAAATAATAATAACACCACAGGAGAAACTAATTTTAAGGGCTTGGCTGAAGGAAAAAATTTAATAGTAATTCAGGTAGAAGCACTTCAGGGATTTGTTATAAATCAAAAAATAAATGGCCAGGAAATAACACCAAATTTAAATAGATGGGTAAATAAGTGTATGTATTTTGATAACTACTATTATCAAGTTGCAGGGGGGAACACCTCTGATGCGGAGCTTATGTCAAATAATTCACTGTACCCTGCACAGTCAGGAGCAGCTTACTATACTTATAGTGGAAATAAATATGATTCCATAGCAAGTGAACTAAAAGATAAAAATTATTATACTGCAGCCCTTCATGGTAATACTGAAGGATTCTGGAATAGAAATGTAATGTATAAGGCCCAGAGTTTTGACGACTTCTATGGAGAACACAGCTTTGATGCAAGTGAACAGATAGGTCTTGGAATTAGTGATAAGTCGTTTTTAAATCAGTCACTTGAAAAAATGAAGACTTTTAAACAGCCGTATTATTCTTTCTTAGTAACACTTACAAGTCATTATCCTTATGAGGCCGTGGACAAGTACGGGAGTTTTGACGTAGGTCAATATAAAGGCACTCTTCTTGGAAATTACTTACAGGCAATACATTATACAGATGCACAGCTTGGAGAGTTTTTAGATGAAATGGAAAAAGAAGGAATAATGAAAAATTCTATTGTAGCATTGTATGGAGATCACTTTGCTATACCAAAGGATAATGAAAGTCAGCTTTTTAGTTTTGAGAATGAAAGCAAAAATGATGATTATACTTGGTTTAAATATCAAAAAGTGCCTCTTTTAATACATTTTCCAGAAGACAAGTATGCAGGAGTTAATCACAAGTACACCTGTCAGATGGATTTATATCCTACTCTAGCAAACTTATATAATTTGCCTAAAAACTATATGTTTGGTAAAGATATGTTAAATGGGGACAGCGGGAAAGTTATTTTTAGAAATGGTTCCTTTATAGATGGAAAAAATTTATATGTATCTTGGACAAATACTTATTATGACTTGGCAACAGGAAATAAAATTTCAGAAACGGATGCACTTAAAAAAGAAAAAGAAGAGTATACTAAGGAATTGGAATACTGTGATGAACTTCAAAATCACAATTTAATAAAAACCTTTGATCAGCAAAAAACAAATTAGTTAAATTTATTTAGTATATGAAACTAACTTTAAGCATAGTATTTATAGATATATAATTTAAAGCGAAATGATATATGATAATTAAAAGTATATTACAGTTTATTTTTACTATATTTATATTTATTATACCTATAAGTTTAGTGGTTCTGGTATATGTTGATTTGAAGGAATTAGTTTATAAAATAAAAAACATTCGAAGAAAATAGCAATAGAGGATTTTAAAACTTTTAGAAAAAATAAAACTAATAAAACTAATAAGAAAATAAAAAAATTAGAGGAAAGCATAGTTGAATAGTAAAAAATAATTTATTCAAATTATTTTTTACTATTTTAAATTATATGCTATAATTGAGTTATACTAATAAATGAAGGAAGAGAGGAAATAATATGGATTTTGTAAATAAAAGTTTTCCGGTAATTTGGAAAGTATTGTTGGTATTAGTGGTAGCTTTTATTTTAGTAAGAATAGTCCCTTTTATTGTAGTAGCTGGAACTGCATTATTTGCATTTGTAAAAATAAAAAAATATTTTAGAAGTAAAAAAAGTACCTCATCTAAAACAGAAAATATAAATAATATGGTTGACGATAAAGAGGACCCATTTAATTTCTCGAATAAAAAGGTTATAGATGTAGAATACGATGAAATTAAAAAGTAAAATATATTAAAAACTGCACTAGGCAGTTTTTAAATGAAAGGAGTTGAAAACCTTTTAATAAAGGTTTGCATATGATAAATACAGCGATAATTACAATGAGTGACAAGGGATCCCAGGGTAAGCGAGAAGATAAAACGGGGCCTGCTATAGAAAATATGTTAGATAAATCTCAATATAAAGTTGAGTATTATAAAGTTATACCAGATGAAATAGAAGAGATAAAAAAACAATTGTGTTATATCTGTGATGACTTGAAATTAAATTTAATTCTTACTAATGGAGGAACTGGTTTTTCTGTGAGAGATGTAACACCAGAGGCAACTTTAGAAGTTATAGATAAAAATGTGCCAGGAATTGCTGAGACAATGAGAATGAAATCATTAAGTGTAACTCCAAAGGCAATGTTGTCTAGGGCAGTTAGCGGAATAAGAAAGAAAACTTTAATTGTAAATCTTCCAGGGAGTCCAAAGGGTGCTGTAGAAAATCTTCAGGTTATACTTCCGGCACTTCCACATGGAATTGACATACTCATGGGTTGGGATTCTGAATGTGCTAGATAACTTTAAACAAAGGAGGACATATTTATGGAACTTACTCATATAAACGATCAGGGTAGAGCTAAAATGGTAGATGTAAGTGAAAAAGGTAATACTGAAAGAAAAGCAGTGGCTACAGCTTCCGTATACATGAAAAGGGAAACTCTAGATATCATTGCACAGGGAAAGGCAAAAAAGGGAGATGTACTTTCTGTAGCTCAGGTAGCAGGAATAATGGCTGCAAAAAATACTTCAGGTTTAATCCCCATGTGTCATCCATTAAATATATCTGGATGCGACATAAAGTTTGTATTGGACTTTGAAAAAAATAAAGTTGACATTGAAGCTTCCACGAAAATTGTGGGAAAGACAGGAGTGGAGATGGAGGCATTAACGGCAGTTAGTACAGCAGCTCTCACTATATACGATATGTGCAAGGCTGTTGATAGGGGAATGGTAATATCCGATATTATGCTTCTTGAAAAAAGTGGAGGAAAATCTGGTATATTTAAGAGGGAAATATAGTTAGGAGGAAAACTATGGCCAAGGTTATTTCAGTAAACATAAGTGAAAAAAAAGGTGAAATAAAAAAACCTATAGGTAGAGGGTTCTTTAAAAAAGATAATGGACTTGAGAATGATGCTCATGCAGGAAAGTGGCATAGGCAAGTTAGTTTGCTTGCACAAGAAAGTATAGATAAAATGACGGCACAGGGAGTTGAGAATTTATCTAGTGGTAAATTTGCAGAAAATCTTACTACAGAAGGCATTGTGCTTTATGAACTTCCTGTAGGTACCAGACTTAAAATAGGTGAAGTACTTATGGAAGTAACACAGATAGGTAAGGAATGTCATAAAGGATGTGCTATACGACAGCAGGTAGGAGATTGTATTATGCCAAGGGAAGGTATATTTACAAGAGTTATTGAAGAGGGATGGATATCTGAGGGAGATAGCATAACTTTAGTTAATTAAGAGTTAAGAATTAATAGTTATAGATGATTACGATTTGATTCAATAAGTTTCAAATTACAAATTTTATATATGGCTTTTAATTAAAAATAGACTTATACGAAGGAGTATTTTTACAATAAACAAGAACATTTAAATATTTTGTATATAAGTCTTAGTGTAAAATTTGGAAAAAAACTTAGGCCTTTTGAATTGTTTGAGGTACGAGTTTTCAAAAGGCCTTAGGTTTTTGTAAATTTTATGCTTAGACTTATAAAAATATTTAATGAGCTTGTGTTTGTAAAAATGTCTGAAGTATAAGTTTATTTTTTACTTTGAAGCTGTATTTTATTAATCACGAATTTTTACATCTAAAAGATCAAGTATGAACATAAAAAGCGGAATACCTATTAGAAATCCCCAGGCACCCATTATATGTTCTGAAACTATAAGTATTATAAACGTAAAGAATATAGGAAGTTTTACTTTTGAAGACATTAATTTCGGATTTAAAACATAACTTTCAATAATATGAACTATAGCAACCATAATTAGTACGTATATAACTTTTGTAAATCCACCTATACTGAAGGCAATCATGGAAAGTGGGATAAGTGATATTATAACTCCTGCTACAGGAATTAAGCTGAGTATGAATATCATAAATCCAAGAGTAACTAGTTGTGGAAAGTTCATAATGGAAAGCATTATAACAGATATAATAGTGTTAAAGAATGCTATAATAATTTGAGCTTGCATTACTTTTCCAAAAGAATTTAAAAAGTTTTTACCAAAAAAGCACAAGTAATTATATACCCCCGATACTTTGCTGTCTTTAAATTTTTTCAAGAATTCAATAATGTTATGTTTCCCAAGTATGAAAAATAAACTTAACATTATAGAAATAAATATGTTTACACTCCATTTTCCTACGTTTGTTGCTAGTTGAAGGGATATGTTGAAACCAGATCTCAGGTAACTTTTTATATCTATTTGCCCTAGCATACTTACTAAATATTTTTGAAATATGTCTAAATGCGAATTAGTATTAGTAGGATGTATTTGAAATTGTGAAGCATGATTTATCATATATTTTGTTTGATTTATTAGTTGGGGGATATAATTTACAACTAATAATATAATAAATAAAAACAGCAGCGAATATAAAATAATTGTTGTAATTTTTTCTTTTGTTACAGTAACATTTTTAACGTGCTTTAGCAGAAAATTCTGAAGACTATTCATTATGTATGAAAATAAAAAAGTTAATAGGAACAAATCAATTATAGATTTAGACCAATAAACCACTAGTATTATACAAGTGAAAAAAAGTACTCGTTTTGTGGATTCTTTTGAAAAAAATTCTTTGATAAAAGACATCTAATCTCTCCTTAAATTTATTGTCATTATATTATATATTATAAAAAGTATTTTACCCAAAATTCAAGTAGTATTTTATATAAAAACAAGTAATTTTGATAATAATTTTTTAATTTATGATAATATAAGGGTTCTAGTCTTTATATTAACTCACACAAAGGAACATTTTGACAAATTTTATTATTGTAAAAATATTTTAGTTAGTCTAAGGTTTGTATTCTAGGCATTAAATTTAGAATATAAAATATAATTATAGTAGATAATATTTGACATACAAACATATGTTCGGTATAATGATTTTAAGACAACATAATGATTGCAACTTTTAGTATAAATTAATAAATATCAATCTTAGGAGGTAAAATGAGTAATTATAATATATTTGTAAGTATAAATTATAAGGGAGATAAATCTGAAGAATTGTATAAGAAAACTAAAGTAAATAATTTCAATATAAATTCAAATAAATATTTAATAGGTGGTGGTATTTACAACAGCAAAAGAGGTGGAAAGATTGTATTTACTGCAAAAACATTAGAAGAGATAAATCAAATAACTAAAAAGAAACCTTTGCTAAAAAATAATATACCTATGAAATACAGTATAGCATTTATTCCTAAGAAAATATATTAAATAGTGAAATACATATTTTTTATTTCCCAATTTTTTAATATTACTATTGCATAATTATAGCATTAAATGTATAATTATAAAAAATGAGGGGGCAAAAAAATATGAAAAAAATAGGTATGATAATGTTAAGTGCAATTATGGTGTTTACGCTTTTTACAGGATGTGGTACTAATGCAGGAGAACAGGATAATTCCCTTAATAGAGTTAAGGATGCAGGTAAATTAACTATAGGGTTAGATGATTCCTATCCACCTATGGAATTTAGAGATAACAAGAACAAATTGTCTGGGTTTGATATAGATTTAGGCAATGCACTTGCTCAAAAATTAGGGGTAAAGTTAAATATAGTAGTCACAGATTTTAATGGTATAGTTCTAGCACTGCAGTCGGGGAAATTTGATGTTATACTAGCTTCTATGAGTATGACTGACGAGAGAAAAAAGAAAATAGATTTCGTAGGGCCTTACATTGACGGTGGACAAATAATAATAACTAAAGCGGGAAATAACTCTATAAAAACTAAAAATGATTTAAAAGGTAAGATAGTAGGTGTACAACTTGGAGCCACAGGGGAACAGGCTGCTGCAAAAGTAAATGGAATAAAAGAAATTAAAAAATATGACAAGATAACAGAAGCTTTCCACGAGGTTAACATAGGTAGAATTGATGCAGTAGTGTGCGATGCTCAAGTTGGACAATATTATATTTCAAAAGATAAAAGTAATTATGTTATTTTGAAGGATAGACTTACAAAGGAACCTATAGGAATAGGTATAGAAAAGAAGAATAAAAAGTTAGAAGAAGCTTTAAATAAGGCATTAGATGATCTTAAAAAGGATGGAACTATGTCTAAGCTATCGACTAAATGGTTTGGATATGACATATACAAATAATATTGACAGCAGGTTCTCTGTTTAAAACATAGGGAGCCTGCTAAATTTTTATTGTTTATTTATTTCAAATATAAATTCATTTTTATGCATTAATTCAAGGATGTGAAGGGATAAGTATATATGATGTATAATATTTGGATCGTTAAGATTTATTTTCATAATCTGTTTTATCTTATCAATACGATAAAACATTGATGCACGATGTATGTGTAGGACGTTTGCAGATACTGATTGATTTCTATTATTCATCAAATATACATAGAGGCTTTTAGTTAAACAGGTATTATTTTTGCGATCATATTGAATTAGTAAATATAAAGAAGGGTGACAAAATCTTTCTATATTTTCATAAGTAGAAAGACTATCTAGTAAATCGTATACTACATAATTTTCATATATATAAAACACCTTGTCAATATTAAGGCTAACCCCAAGTTCAATTGCCTTTAATGATTGTTTATAATAATATTGTAAATTCGTAAAGTCTGTTATGCAGTTACTAAGCCCCGCATATAAATTATTTTTTTTAAGAAATTTTTTTAAAACTTCAAATTTATTTTCAAAAATGATAATTTTTGTATGATCGTTAATGAGCAATACAATGTGATTATTATATATCAACGATTTATTTTCTTGAATAATACCAGAAATTTTATATCTCAAGTATGTCAATGGTACTTTTTTTTGAGAATACTGGTTGATATCAAAAATAAGTATATAAGCTCCTGAGTTAATATCAAAATTCAAAGATCGTATTTTATTCATCACTAGTTCCCTATCTGTAACAGCGTTATCTAACAAATCCTTTAGAAAGCTTTCATAAGTGGTACCTTTAGTGTATTTGTAGAATTTATCATTTCTCATTTGAGTTTCGATTACGTCACATAGTAATGAAACCAGTTCAATATCTCTATTTTTAAAAGGTCTTTCTGCTTCGGTAACTGATATATATCCTATGAGAACATTATCAATTGTAACTTTCTCAATAATCATATTATTATCATCTATGCCTTTTACCATAACAGGGGAGTTTTGCCTATCAACTTTTTGCCATATTCTATTAAATTTTGCAGAATTCATGGCATCATTGGAAAAGTAACCTTTTTTTATATGGTCATCCCAATAATGACCAATGGACCTGTTACATATGGAATTGGCTATAATTTTGCTGCTAGTATCATTAAATATAATAGGATTTCCGAGAAGTTTAAATCCAATGTCTATAATATGTTGAATACCCTTTTCATGTATGAGTGCATCTAATAATTCTTCCATATATATATATCTATATTTTTAAGCTTGAAGATAATATCCTGTATTTCGTTGAAAATAGTATATTTATTTTTATCCGTATCAATCAAAATAATATTTGAATTTTTAGAATAGGCAGAGGCCTTATGATAATTTATACACAAAAGGTTTATTGGGTAGTTTGTGGGTTGAAGATTTGTTAAATCTGAGGCGTCTCCAACATATAAAACATTTGAATGAAATGATTTCATTCCGCTTAGAAGTAACTTAACTAAGTTAATTTTTGTGCATTTTTCATTTTTTAGTATTAACTTGTGAGTATACTGTTCCAATTTAGAAGAAAGAACCTTAATATCTATATTCATATGAAACCACCTCATGATAAAGTATATTACAAAGTGTAATGTTTTGTAAACTTACTTTTTAACATTTGTAGGATGACTTGTAAGATTTAGATAAGTATAATTATAGATATAAATAAAGTAATTCTATAAATAATGGGGGTATGGAGTTATATGAAAACTGGACTAGAGATATATAATGAACATTTAGAAAGACTTAAAAAAGTTATAGCACTGAAGAAAACGGACAGGGTACCTATTAATTTAAATGCAGATTCTTTTTGTGTTAAGGCAGCAGGAGGAAAGCTATCAGATCTTGTGACAAATATGGAATATGGAAATGAACTCTTACTTAAGGGCATGAAGTTATTTGGTGATATTGATTGTACACTGGGATATGGATGTTTTCCTCAAACAAAAGGAGCCTTTTTTCTTGCAAATATTAAGTTACCTGGACGTGAATTACCTGACGATGCTCTTTGGCAGATTGATGAAGTTGGGTTTATGACAGAAGATGATTATGACACTATAATCGATAAAGGCTGGAATAAGTTTTATATAGATTTTTGTAAAAATAGATTAGGAGATCCTTTAAAGATAATGGAGGATATAATAAAAATACAGCCCAAAATAGCACAGAGTTATAAAGATGCAGGTATTGTAGCAATAATAGGTAATGCTATGATAGGAGCTCCGTATGAAACCTTGTTTGCTGGTCGTTCAATAAAAAATTTTGTGAAAGATTTGATAAGAATACCAGACAAGGTTATAGCTGCAATGGATGTTATGGCTGAAGAAAGTTATGAGGATCTAAGAAAAGCAATACGTGCCGATAAACCTTTAGCAGTATTTTCAGGTGGATCACGTATGGCAGGGGATTTTATATCAGGAAAAGCCTTTGAAAAGTTTGCATGGCCATATTTAAAAAAAGGCGTGGAGGTTGCGGTTGAAGAAGGGGCAAATGTTTATCTTCATTCCGATTTATGTTGGGATCGTTTTGTAGATTATTTATGTGATCTTCCAAAAAGTAAATGTATTTTCCATCCTGACAGTACAACAGATATTTTTAAAGTCGGAGAAGTACTTAAAGGGCATATGTGTATTATGGGAGATGTTTCACCTTCACTTTTAACATTAGGTACACCTGATGAAGTATATGAGTACAGCAGGAAATTGATTGACCAATTTGCATCACAAGGGTTTATTATGGCTGCAGGATGCTGCATACCGGCAAATGCAAAAATAGAGAACGTAAAAGCAATGGTTGCAGCTGCTTTAGAATCATAAAGTATATATTACAAATAAAAAATAGTAGAAATATCTTGTTTTATGTAAACGATTTGAATAATTATTAAAATAGAAGGAGTGAAATAATGAAAGATGTAAATGGAAAGAAACCATTATGGATATTTGCAATACTCTCTTTTGGATTTTTGATAATGGCAACTGGAACTACTTCTCCTGCGCTGGCAAATATATCTCAAGCTTATCCTAATTTACCTTTTAGTGTAGTTGTGCTTATCGCTACTATACCTACTTTGCTTTTAATTCCATTTTCATTGATATCGGGGAAACTAGCTGGCACAGTTATAACTTATAAAAATCTTACTATTATTGCAATAGTTCTATTTTTAATAGGTGGAGTTGGTCCTTATTTTATAAGTAACTTTGGGTTAATTCTTGTTATGAGGGGAATTTTAGGAGCGGGGCTTGGAATAATGTCACCTCTTGGTGGTGCTCTTACATTAACTCTTTTTGAACCAAAAGAAGCGGAAAATCTTATGGGTGCAGGTGTTGTTGTTGGAAACGTTGGCGGCATAGTATTTCAACTTCTTGGTGGAATATTTTGTGCAGTTAATTGGAGATTTACTTTTCTTGCTTATCTTTTAGGCGCAGTATCACTTATTATAGTTATACTCTTCTTCCCAAAACTTCCGTTGACTACAAAATCTAATTCTACAAAAGTTAAAATGCCGGCATATGTATATATATGGTCAAGTATATATGGTATTTTAATGTTATTAGTATATCCAATGCTTACAGGAATGTCTTCATTGGTACTTACAAATCACTATGGAAATGCTGCTGGAGCAGGAGTGGCACTTACCATGTTTACAGTTGGTGGAATGATAGCAGGAGCAGTTTTTGGCACAGCATTTAGAATGTTATCCAAGTTCACTATTCCTATAGGTATTGTATTAACTTCTGTGGGATTTATATTCTTTGTATGTGGAACAAATTTAATCCTTTTTATAATTGGAGCAACTATTGTTGGTATAGGATTCAGCCTTTCTGGTACCGCTATCATGATGCAGGTGGGAAGAGCAGTTCCAGCATCTGGAACTGCTGTTGCAATGTCTATTGCCATGGCATTTATGAGTATAGGTGGTTTTATTTCAGGATTTGTATTTGCATTTATTGAAAAAATATTTAATATAACATCATTGAGATTTCCATTTGAATTTTCACTTGTATGTTTTATTATTTATGCAGTTATTCATTTAGTGGTGAATTTTAAAAGTTCTAAAAAACAAAAGGTTGCAATTTAAAGTTATTTAGAAATTATTATCCAAAAACAAAAATTGTTAATAATTTAAATTAAATGGGGGATTAATATGAAAACTGGAAAAGAATTGTATGAAGAACATCTTAACAGACTTAAAGATGTAATAAATATGAAAAAGACTGATAGGGTACCAATTGTACTTAATGCAGATGCTTTTTGCACCAAGAACGGAGGAGGAAAGCTATCAGATCTTGTCAATGATGTAGTGTATGGTAATATGGAACTATTAAAGGGTATGCAGGCACTTGGAGATATTGACAGCATAGAGATACCTGGGACATACCCATCATCCATGGGTGCATTTTTCCTTTCTAAAATAAAAGTACCAGGAAGAGAATTGCCTGATAACATGATTTGGCAGATTGATGAAAAATCGTATATGACGGAAGATGATTATGATACTATAATTGATAAAGGCTGGAATTATTTTTTCATGGAATATGCCAAAAAGCATATACCTGAAGGACTTAAGGAAGTAGAGTATTTCAGTCAATTTGCTCCGCAAATAGAGCAGAATTTTGTTGATGCAGGGATTGTTCCCTTATGCCAAGGTCGTGTAATGACTGGCGCACCGTTTGGTGCTTTATGTCCTGCATGAGGAATATCTAAATTCCTTATCGATTTACACAAGATTCCTGACAAGGTTCAGGCAGCTATGGATGTTATGGAAGAGGAAAATGAGAAAGTGTTAAGAAAGCAAATCCGTGAAGTAAAACCTTTAGCAGTATTTACAGGAGGGGCAAGGGAAGCAGGTGACTTTCTTTCTTTAAAGGCATTTGAAAGATTTTCATGGCAGTACACAAAAAGAATTATAGATATTATTGCAGAGGAAGGTTCTATTGCTTACCTTCATCTGGATATGAGTTGGGATAGGTTTATAGATTATTTCCTTGACTTGCCTAAAGGTAAATGCATTTTTTCACCAGATAGCACAACAGATATTTTTAGAGCTGGAGAAGTATTAAGAGGGCATATGTGTTTCATGGGAGATGTTGCACCTTCACTTTTAACTTTGGGGACTCCAGATGAAGTTTATAAGTATGCTAGAAGATTGGTTAAAGAATTTGCACCTCAAGGACTTATTATGTCATCAGGATGCAGCATACCTCCAAATGCCAAAGTTGAAAATGTAAAGGCTATGGTTGCAGCTGCTCTTGACAACTAGTGCGTCTGAATTGAATAAATATTTTTATGAAATTTATATTAAATATAGCATCATTGTAGTAAATCTGCAATGGTGCTATGTTTTTTAGTTAATAGTTAAGAATTAAAAATTAATAGTTAATAAATAAGACAAGTTATTATCAATAGAGATATATATCACTATTGATAATAGCTGTGCGAGTGATATAATTATTGTGACAAATTTTGATAAGGTATTTGAAAGAAGATAACAAGTCAAAGATGCGACGAATATTTTTTTGAAAATGCCTAAGTAGGGAGGAACAAGTTTTGGAAAAGATTGCACTCATAACAGATAGTACTAGTGATTTAAGTAACAGTACCATAGAAAGATATAATATAAAAGTACTTCATTATAGGATAATATATAAAGACAAAGAATTTATAGATAAAGTAACTATAACTCCAGAATATGTATATGATAATTTTGATGAGGAAATACCTACATCGTCTATGCCATCCATGAGTGAAATGGAAGATTTGTTTACAAATTTAGAAAAAGAAAATTACACACATGCCATAGTTGTAACTCTCTCTGCCGGATTAACTGGCTTTTATAACGGAGTAAAGTTAGTAAGTGAAAATCATCCTAAAATTAAGACATATATATTTGATTCTAAATCAATTTCTCTTGGGGAGGGTTTTATAGTAACTAATTGTGCAAATCTCATAGAAAAAGGTGTAAGTTTTGATGAGATAGTTAGGACAATACCAATTGTAAGGAGTAAAATCGATCTGTTTTTTGTGGTTGGAACTCTAGAATATTTGAAAAAAGGTGGTAGAATAGGTAAAGTAGCAGGTACAATTGGGGAACTTTTAAATATAAAACCTATTGTATCAATTGATAATAATGATGGAAAATACTATACTTATGATAAGGTAAGAGGAAGAAAGAAATCTTTAAGTAGGTTGGTTGAAATTGCAAATGGAATTCTTGACAAAAAAAAGTGTAAATTGTGTATTGTACATGGTCATGCACTAGAGGATTCAAAAAAAATATTTGATTCAATAAAAAATCATAAAAACGTAACTTCTGCAATTTTTGGAGGAGCATTAAGTCCTGTAGGAGGAGTTCACAGTGGACCTGGTTTAGTTGGGTTAGTATTATTTGAGGAAGAATAAATTTTATGAATAAATTTGATTCTAAAGGAAATATAAAGGAAGAAGAAAAATTTCTTTATAAAGAATATAAAAGAAAACTGGCAGAATTAAAAAAGGTAAAAAAGGAACAAGAAGCTGTAGGGCAGGTTTTTACAAAAGGACTTCTTCCTATATATGCACTTTATATTTTAAGCATAAGTCCAACTAATGGAAATGATATATCTCATAAAATAGGAGAAAGAACAGGAGGAAGGTGGATACCAAGTACAGGGGGAATCTACCCAATCCTAAGAAAACTGGAGAAGGATAAGTTAGTAATTGGGAAATGGGATAATTCTAAAAATAAAATGCAAAAAATATATACTCTTACGGATTTAGGAATATGTGAACTGAAAAATAGAAAAAATCTTCTAAGAGATAAAATAGAAGATTCTCTAGAAGTATTTAAAATTGTATATAAAGATTTGTATGACGAATTAGAAGAGAATAAGGATTTATCCGATGACTAGCCACCCTAACTCCCATTTATCCAAGTGGAAGTATTAGGGTGGCTGCGTCTCTGGATAACGATTTCTAAGTGGTTGTTGTACTAAGAAGTTTACATACAACATATTGGTTTATTATATTAACTGTTACTTTTAAAATAATCTTCCTTAAATTTTTTAAAGGAATAACTTACAGGTTTGTTTACTCTATAGAATCCATATAGTAGTACTATAATTGCAAAGCCAAAGGATACTACATTTGTTAGTACAGGTGATGTGAAACCTGCCAATATTTTGTCTTCTAGCATCATATTTAAGGATGTATGGGCCAGTACAGCACCTCCTAAGTATATTACCATAGGGTGTTTATTCATAAGTTTTGCTACAAACTGACTCCCAAAAAATATTATAGGAATATTTAATACCAATCCAAATATTATACTAGGTACATGTCCATGAGCAGCAGCAGCTATTGCAAGTACATTGTCCAGACTCATGGTAGCATCAGCTATTACTATACTTGAGATTGCACGAAAATATTTATTTGAAGGACTGATTTTTAAATTTTCCTTCTCAGATTTAGGGCTTATGAAATTCCAGGTTATTTTTATAAGTAAAATTCCACCTATTAATTTTATAGGAAGCCATTCTATTAACATTATGTAAGTGATAAGGCAAGCAAATATTATTCTTAGAAAAATCGCAGCAAATACTCCAATCATAGAAGCAGATTTTGCATGATTCTTTGGTAAATCTTTAGTTGCCAGGGCGATAACTCCTATATTATCACCACTTAATACTATATCTAATAAAGTAATTTGTAGAGCCCCTAGCAAAAAAGTAGTTAAATTATCCACGCCGTTTACTCCTTTTATCCTAATTTTTAAATTAAGTTAGTATTGTACAAAGTAATATATTCATTAAATATAATGAATATTACTTATTTAGTTTTCCTATAACTTATTGTAACACATAAATAATACGATATAAAGTATATAAAGTAAAATAATTTATCATATAATAAGGTTTTTAAATCTACATACATTTTAAATAATAATGAGTATAGAAAATTCTGACTTATTATTTTATTTAATTCCTATATGTGATAAAATTAAATTTGAACAGATGTTTATATGAAATTAAAACGATTGCAAATAGGGGGAAATTAAATGAAAAACTATACTAATTTATTTAGAATTAAGTTAAGTGATAAGTGGGGTTATATGGATAATAATGGACAAGTTATCATAGAACCTGTATTTCAATATGCATGGGATTTTTTGGATAGTTTAGCTGCTGTTAAGATGAACAATAAATGGGGATATATAGACTGCAGTGGAAAAACAGTTATAGACTATAAATATACACAGTCATGGAATTTCTCCGATGGATTTGCTCCTGTGAAAATAAAGGAAAAGTGGGGGATTATAGACCATAATGATAATATGGTTATAGAACCAAGTTTTAATTTTATTGATGAGTTCTCAAATGGAATGGCACTGGTAAACAAAAATAGTAAGTATGGCTTTTTAGATAAAAAAGGAAGTTACCCAATAGCATTGAAATACGAAAATGCCTTTAGTTTTTCAGAAGAGGTCGCTAGGGTAAATGATGGTTATAAATGGAAGTACATTGATAGCAAAGGAAATGAAGTAATAAACTGTGATTTTGATTGCGTTTTTGATTTTCATGAAGGCTTAGCTCAAGTTATGAAAGATTTTAAATATGGATTTATTGATAAATCAGGTGATTTAGTTATAGAACTTAAATATGATAGCACAGATGGTTTTTATGAAGACGTAGCTAATGTAAAAATAGATGAAAAATATGGATACATAAATAAAAAAGATGAGTTTGTAATAGAACCCATTTTTGATGAAGCTCTTAATTTTAGTGAAGGACGAGCATTCGTGAAGATAAATGATAAATGGGGATGCATTGATAAAAGTGGAAAATTCGTATTGAAACCTCAATTTGATGATGTAAATAATTTTTGTAATGGAGCAGCTATGGTAATATTGGATGATAAATATATATATATTGACAAAGAGGGAAAAAGAATTTGGAAAGAACAGTAAATACAATTAAAAATTAAAAGTTAAGAATTAAAGAGGAAATGGGCATAGATTTGTGTAAGAGTGAATCCATGCTCATTATTTTTATATAATATAATATTTGGATTGAAAAATAATTTTAATTTAAACATATTTTGATATGATTTTCATAAATCTTACGACTTAAGTAATGTAGAAGCTTTTATGGAAAGGAGAAGATTAGTGAAAATTAATAATGATAATGTAGTTTCAGAATTGCACAAAAGAAATCCTAAGGCATTGGATTTTATTGTAGATATTTATGGTGGCCTTATAAAATCCATAGTAAAAAAAACACTTTTCAATTTTAAAAATAGTGGGAGTGTAGATGAATGTGTTAATGATGTTTTCTTAGGTATTTGGAACAATATAGACGAATTTCACAAGGATAATAGCTTTAAAAGTTGGATAGCTGCCATTGCCAAATATAAAGCAATAGATTATCAAAGAAAATTGATTAAAGAATGGAACAGCAAAAATATAGATGGTATAGAAATACAAATTAATGATACTGTAGATAAAAGGATTTTAGAAAAAGAAACTTATGATGAATTATTAAAGTTATTGTCCAAGCTAAAACCACGAGATAAAGAGATATTTATTCGCAGATACTTTAATGGTGAAAGTACTAAAGAAATAGCAGCAAAATTAAATGTTAACAAAGAAGTAATAAATAACAGACTTAGTAGGGGAAGAAAAAAGCTAAGGAAAATTATTTTTAGCGAGGTGAAAAAGCCATGAAAGATATATATGAACTGTTAAATTATGCTGAAGTAGATTTGAAAGAATATGACGAAACTGAATTAAATGATATAGATAAGAAAAAGTTTAAGAAGAAATTGCATTCTCATATAAAAAGTAAAAGATATAATTTAGGTAAGATGACTAAATTTGCAGCTGTATCTTTGGCTATTTTAACCCTGGCAGGAGTAGTTACTTATAAAACTAATCCAATCTTTGCAAAGGAAATGCCTATACTAGGAACTATAATAAAGAATGTTGAAGGTTATAATAATCATGAATTTGATAAATATACTTCAGTAATAAATAAAACTGTAGAAAAAAATGGATTTGAAGTCACTTTAAATGAAATAGCGATTGATCGTAATAAACTTATAATTGCTGCAACTTTTAAAAGTACTGAAAAGCTTCCTGAAAATTCACCTCCTGCTACAATGAATCCAATTGTATTTATTAATGGAAAGCAAATTAATGTAGGAGGAGGTGGAAACAAGAAATTTATAGATAACTATACCTATGTAACTGTAGACGAACTTGATGTATCCTCTATTAAAATACCAGATAATATAAATATGAAAATTGTTTATAAAGATTTTGAAATTTACCAAAAAGGTCAAAAAGATCTTAAGACAATAAATGGTCCATGGGAATTTCAATTTAATGTATCAAAAAAGGAAATTGAAAATAAAACAAATACAATAAAAATAAATAAGAATATAAAGTTTAAAGATATATATATGGATATCAAAGATATTAATATAACCCCACTTAGTACACAAATTTCTTTTGATTTCAAATGTGATACTTCTCTTGATTCTATGGCTGATCCCCTGTATTTTATAATCACAGATAATAGAGGAAACTATTTGAGTATGCAAGGTGGAAGTTTTGCTCCTAATAAAGATACCGTAAATTACGCTGACAAAGAAAGCCCAAGCTTGATTACATTTTCAGCAGTTCCTAAAGGCACAGATAAACTTTATATAACTCCTTATCATAGAAGTTTCAATAAAGAGAATAGATCTAAAAAGACAGAGCCTATAAAATTCAATAATAATTTGCCAATTGTTTTAAAACAAAACAATGAAAGTAGATTGATTGTAACTAGCATAGAACGAAAAAACGGTAAAATATATGTGAAATATAAAGCTGAAGGAATCTGTATCGGTATACCAGAAAATAGGCTATATTTATATGATAGTAACAAGAAACAATTAGATAGGGAAGATGTAGGAAATGAACAGGATGTAACCAATAATAAAGATACTATTTCAATGACTTTTAAGGATAGAACTAATAGAGATATTTATGTTGGAACTGATGATATGAGTGATATAATTGTACTTGAAAATAATAAGTTTACAGTTGATCTAAAAAAATAATATAAATGATTTTTTGCTAAAGTAATTTACGCTAAATTATTGTACCATCTTAGAACTTAGAAAATTAAATCTATATTTTTGTAACTTTTAGAGATATAATAAATTTTGTGACTTAATTATCATGAATGCGTTTGGAGGACTGAATATTTTGAAGTTATGTATTTCAGACTTGGATGGAACTTTATTAAATTCAGATCAAGTCGTAAGTAAAAATTCAATTAGAATTATAAATAAGTTAATAGATTCAGGATTAAAATTTACTATTGCTACAGCTAGGTCATATGAAGCTTGTAAAAGTATATTGGAACCATTAAATCTAAATATACCTATTATTTTAAATAATGGAGCTTTCATATATGACACTACTTTGGCTAAAAATATAGTAGAAAACTATTTAGATGAGTGTACGGTTTATTTTATCTTAAAATATTATAAATTAAAAGAAATTTCACCTGTAGTATCTGCAGTGGATTCAGATGGAAATAAAAAGATATTTTATAGGGGCATTTTTAATGAAGGGCAAGATATATACATAAATTCAAGAATACAGCATGGTGATACAAGGCTTACTGAGGTAAGTGATTTTTCAGAAATAGTTAATTATAATATAATAAATATTTTTGCAATAGAAGCAAAGGGTGTTTTAGATGACACCTATCAATTATTTACAAAAGTAATAAAGGGCAGTTTTCATTACACAGAGGAAATTTATGCGAAAGGTTTTTTCTGGCTTGAATCAATGAATTATAATGCTAATAAAAGATTAGCAGCTAAATACTTAAAGGAAAGTTTAAAAGCAGACAAGCTTATTTGTTTTGGAGATAATTTAAATGATGCACCACTTTTCAAGTTTGCGGATGAAAAATATGCAGTTAAAAACGCATATGATGAACTAAAAAAGTTGGCTACAGGAATTATTGGTTCAAATAATGAGGATGGAGTGGCTAAGTTTCTTGAGTATAATATTGGTAATAGCTAAGAAGATTATTTATGTTAAATGTATAATAAAGGTTTGAAGATGGTATAGTAGTGTTAAACTGATATTGAATTAAATTTAGGAATAGTATATAATATAACTGTACCCCCTCTAGGGGGGAGGGAGGAAAAATGAACGAAGAAAAAAAGAAGGCCATACAAGCTTTAAAAACTTCAAAAGGACAAATAGAAGGTATAATAAAAATGATTGAGGAAGGAAGATATTGTATTGATATATCCAATCAAATGGTTGCAGCTCAATCATTGCTAAAAAAAGCTAATTTGCTTATTTTAAAACAACATCTTAATAATTGTGTAAAAGATGCTTTTATTAACGATAGTGGTGATGAGAAGGTAGATGAGATAATAGGTTTACTTTCAAAGTTACTAAAAGAGTAATATACAACTAAAAAAATATATGCCTCCTCTTGCTTTCCATCTTACATTAAAGAGTTTGCATATAGCAATGTAGGAGGTGTAGAGTAAAAGCATAAATGATAACTTATAGTAAAATACCACCCCTCAGGTGTGGGGTAAATATAATACTAAATGTAAAAGCTTAAAATATAGATAGTAATTTTAAAGTTATGTATATCAGAACAGAAGGAGGAAGGAGCAATGATAAAAAGAACATTAAAAATAGAAGGAATGACTTGTGCAGCTTGTGTTAAAGCAGTGGAAAGAGCTTCGAAAAAACTAGATGGTGTGTTAGATGCTAATGTTAATTTAGCAACAGAAAAATTAAATGTAAGTTTTGATGAGTCAAAGGTTAATGTTCAAGATATACAGTGTGTAATAGATAAAGCTGGATATAAGGCCTTAATTGAGACTACAAATAAAATCTTAAAAATAGAAGGAATGACCTGTGCAGCTTGTGCTAAAGCAGTAGAAAGGGTTTCAAAAAAGCTAGAAGGCGTATATGAAGCAAATGTAAATATTGCTACAGAAAAGCTAAGTATAGCATTTGATGCTTCAAAAGTTAATGTTCAGGATATAAAAAAGGCAATAGAAAAAGCAGGATATAAAGCTTTAGAAGAAGAAATTTCTGTAGATACAGATAAGGGAAAAAAAGAAAAAGAAATAAAGTCGTTATGGAATAGGTTTATAATATCTGCTGTATTTGCAGTTCCATTACTTATAATAGCTATGGTACCAATGATTGGTGAAAAATTGGGATATATGCTTCCACAGGCTATAGACCCAATGAATCATCCACAAGTTTTTTCCATAATACAGTTACTTTTAGTATTACCTATAATGATTGTTGGTAGAAAGTATTTTATTGTTGGATTTAAATCATTATTTAGAAGAAGTCCCAATATGGATTCACTTATAGCAATAGGCTCATCTGCTGCTTTTATATATAGTGTTTTTGCAGTATATGAAATTTTTATAGGAAATACAAATTATCATTTATATTTTGAATCAGCAGGTACAATACTTACTCTTATTACATTAGGTAAATATCTGGAGTCCGTTGCTAAAGGAAAAACTTCGGAAGCCATAAAAAAGCTTATGGGGCTTGCACCAAAAACTGCTACTATAATTAAAGAAAATAAGGAAATAGAAATTTCCATAGATGAAGTTGAAGTTGGAGATATAATTGTAGTAAAACCTGGTGAAAAAATACCTGTAGATGGAGAGGTTACAGAGGGAATTACTTCAGTTGACGAATCCATGCTTACAGGGGAAAGTATACCTGTAGAGAAAAATCCTTTCGATAAGGTCATTGGAGCAAGTATAAATAAAAATGGTTCTATTAGGTATAGAGCTACAAGAGTTGGTAAGGATACAGCACTGGCACAGATTATTAAATTAGTAGAGGAAGCTCAGGGGTCAAAGGCTCCTATTGCAAAATTAGCAGATGTTATATCAGGATACTTTGTACCGGTAGTAATGGCATTAGCTACAATTGGTGCTCTAGCTTGGTATATACATGGTGAAACTGGAGTATTTTCACTTACTATATTTATATCAGTGTTAGTAATTGCGTGTCCTTGTGCTTTAGGGTTGGCAACACCAACTGCTATTATGGTTGGTACCGGAAAAGGTGCTGAATATGGTGTGCTTATAAAAAGTGGTACTGCACTTGAAACAGCGCATAGAATTCAAACTATAGTATTTGACAAAACAGGAACTATAACTGAAGGTGATCCAAAGGTTACAGATATAATTACAATTTCAGATATAGATGAGAACTATTTACTGCAATTGGCAGCTTCAGGTGAAAAATTATCGGAGCATCCTTTGGGAGAAGCAATAGTCAAAGAAGCTGAAAATAGGAAAATTGAATTAAAAAAATTGGAGTCATTTAAAGCTGTACCAGGTCATGGAATAGAAGGTAGTATAGAAAACAGTAAAATATTGCTTGGTAATAGAAAACTTATGGTTGAAAGTAATATCTCTTTAGAAAAATTAGAGGAAAAATCACAAACTTTAGCAAATGAAGGCAAAACTCCTATGTATGTAGCTCTTGAAAATAAGGTAATTGGTGTAATTGCTGTAGCAGATACGGTTAAAGAAAACAGTAAAAAAGCTATAGATAAACTTCATTCTATGGGAATTGAAGTGGCAATGATAACTGGAGATAACAAGAAAACTGCTGAAGCTATAGCTAATCAGGTTGGAATAGATAGAATACTTGCAGAAGTTTTACCACAAGATAAGGCAAAGGAAGTTAAAAAACTTCAAAGTGAAAACAAGAAAGTTGCCATGGTTGGAGATGGTATAAATGATGCACCAGCCTTAGCACAGGCTGATATAGGTATAGCTATAGGGTCTGGTACAGATGTAGCTATGGAATCTGCAGATATAGTTTTAATGAGAAGTGACTTAATGGATGTGGTCACAGCTATAGATTTAAGCAAGAAAACCATAAAAAATATAAAGGAAAACTTGTTCTGGGCTTTTGGTTATAATAGTTTAGGAATTCCGGTAGCTATGGGAGTACTTCACATATTTGGGGGACCACTTCTAAATCCAATGATAGCAGCTCTTGCCATGAGTTTAAGTTCTGTATCAGTTTTAAGTAATGCTTTAAGATTGAAAGGCTTTAAGCCATCAATATAAATAAACATTTATAAAATGAAGGGTGGAATAAGTTATGAAAAAGAAGATAATCGTTGAAGGAATGAGTTGTGGACACTGTGTTAATCATGTAAAAACAGCATTGGAGGAACTTAAAGGTGCAGCCAATGTATCTGTTGATTTAGACTCTAAAACAGCTTTAGTTGAGTCTAGTGGTGAAATTAAAGATGCTGATATAAAATCTGCTATTGAAGATGCAGGTTATGAAGTTGTTTCCATAGAGCAGGTATAATATTCAATATCTAACATAAAGAAGATGCTTCACAATAGAAAATAATTTTAAACAATATATTTCTTTCCTGCATCTGTATACTTAACTTTCATAGGCATAAAAATACTCCCCTTATAATAAACAGATTTTTGTTATTCAATCTGTCTACTCTAAGGGGAGCATATTACTTTAGTTTGTGTATACTTTTCTAAATATAAACAGAGTTCTTGGCATCAGATGGAGTTTTGACTCCACCTGATGGTTATTAACAGGCTTCTTAGTGTCTTTAGCACTTAGAAGGCGTTATCCTTTAGGGAAAATCGTTATCCAGGGACGTAGCTGCTCTTTACTCACACTTGGAGAAAAGCAGATATCCCAAATCTTTGATTTGGTGATAGTCGCTTTCGCTATGTGCGTGGGAGTATTAGAGCAGGTAGTCATCGGATAAAACCTATGGTGAACAAATACATTAATTTTTAAACTAGAAATTAACCTTTTGCCCATTATACATACACTGCAAGAGCTTTTTCATTTCTTCCTCAGTTATTGCTCTAGGATTAGATCCAGTGCAGGCATCCATCATAGCATTGTGAGCTATAAAATCTAGGTTTTCATTAAAATCGTTTTCGCTTATACCATAATCTTTTATGGTGAGAGGAATATCCATCTTTTTATTCATAGTACAAATCATTTCAGTTAATGAATCTATTAATTCATTTTCATTATTTCCTGGAAGTTGGAGCTTTTTAGCTATTTCAGCATATCTTTCTGAACAAGCTTTCTTGTTAAAATCTATAACATAAGGTAAGTATATGGCATTAGCACACCCATGAGGTATGTGGAATACTGCGCCAGTTTTATGTGCTATACTATGAGTTATTCCAAGGAGTGCATTTGAAAATGCCATTCCAGCCAGACATTGGGCTATGTGCATATGGCCTCTAGCTTCTTTATCTTCTTCATAAGATTTCAATAAATATTTATGAATCATGGTTATAGCATGCATAGCAAGTGGATCTGAAAAATCTGAATGCAAACTTGCAACATATGCTTCTATTGCGTGAGTAAGTGCATCCATTCCAGTGTGTGCTGTAAGCTTTTTAGGCATTGTTTCTGCAAGAGACGGATCTATTATAGCTATATCAGGGGTAAGGTTAAAATCTGCAAGAGGATATTTTATTTTAGCTTTGTAGTCTGTTATTACAGAAAATGATGTTACTTCAGTTGCTGTTCCACTTGTAGAAGGTATAGCAACAAATTGTGCCTTTTGCCTTAATTTAGGAATTCCGAAAGGAATTACTGCTTTTTCAAATGTAAAGTCAGGGTATTCATAAAATATCCACATTGCTTTAGCAGCATCGATGGGAGATCCTCCACCTATTGATACTATCCAGTCCGGGTTAAAGTCTCTCATTATTTTAGCACCATTCATAACAGTATCAACAGAGGGATCAGGCTCAACACCTTCTATTAATTTAACTTCCATACCTGCTTCTTTTAAATATTCTTCAACTTTGGCTAAGAACCCAAATCTCTTCATAGATCCTCCACCTACAACAACTACTGCTTTATTTCCATCTAAATTTTTTAAATTTTCTAAGGCATTTTCACCAAAGTAAATATCCCTAGGCAAAGTAAATCTTCCCATTTTTGTCCTCCTTATTATTAAGTTACAT
This sequence comes from Clostridium ljungdahlii, assembly GCF_001636845.1. Classification (GTDB taxonomy): domain Bacteria; phylum Bacillota; class Clostridia; order Clostridiales; family Clostridiaceae; genus Clostridium_B; species Clostridium_B ljungdahlii_A. The sequence goes on along the minus strand of NZ_LITT01000046.1, from coordinate 259,392 downwards.
TACTTTTTTAGAATTTAATTATTGGGGTAATTAAATTTTTTGGTTTATATTTAGTTAAATATATAAGCAAGTATTGTGCCAGTATATTTTTTATCATGAAAAGATTGAATCTAGATGGATATTTTATAGAGTTTAGTTATCTTTTAAAATACTGTTGTAAAAAACAACAATTTTCCTTAAAATATTGTTGCTTTTTACAACAGTGTTGTTTTTATATACACTTTAAGAAAAATTAATTTGATATTTTTTTATCTTTGTGTACAAAGTACTTCTATTTATTCCTAAAATTTTAGAAGCTTTTGACATATTATGATTACAATTATTTATACAATCTATTATTGCTTTTTTTTCCCATTCTTCTAATGAGCACATATCATATTTAAGGTTTGTAGTGCAAGAAGGACTAGTTTGCTTATTTACTGAAAGATTATTTTGAAAGTCAAAAGATGTATTCCCATTCATATTTACGATGTTCTCAATACAATTTTCTAATTCTCTAACATTTCCAGGCCAATTATGGTTTAAAAGCTTTTGATATATATCAGGTCTTACTATTGGAATGGGTTTTTTAAGTTTAAAAGCTTTTACCTTTAAAAAATAGTCTATTAGTATTTTAATATCCGTATCCCTTTCCCGCAGTGGTGGTACATATATAGGTATTACATTTAGTCTGTAGTATAAGTCTTCACGAAAAGTTCCTTTTTTTATCTTTTCCCTTAAATTTTTGTTAGTAGCTGCTATAATTCTTACATCTATTTTGATGCATTTATTTCCACCTATTCTTGTAATGCAATTTTCTTGGAGGACTCTTAAGAGATTTACTTGCATATCTAAAGGCATTTCTCCAATTTCATCTAAAAATAAAGTACCACCATTTGCAAGTTCAAATTTTCCTGCACGTCCTCCACGTTTTGCACCTGTAAATAATCCATCTTCATATCCGAACAATTCACTTTCTATTAGATTCTTTGGTATGGCACCGCAGTTTATTGCTATAAAACTTTTGTTTTTTCTATTGCTGTCATTGTGAATTGACTGCGCAATAAGTTCTTTTCCTGTACCACTTTCACCTTGAATTAGTACGGTGGAAGGACTGTTAGATATATTTTTTAACTGTTCTTTTAAATTTATCATTTTTTCGCTGTCACCAATTATATCATCAAATGTGTAAGCAGCAGATCCGCTTGTGTATTTGTTAACCAAGTTATATACATTTTGTATATCTTTAAATATAACTACCATACCAGTTACAGTATTACTTTTATCTTTTATAGGATATACATTTAAATTAAATCTTTTCTTCTCATCTGAATATAAAATTTCCTTATCCGTATATACATTCCCTGATTTGAGTTCATCAAGTATATACTGCCATATATGTAAAACTTTATGAACATTTTTATCTATAATATCTTTTTGGTTTATGCCGAGGAGACTACAGGCACTGTTATTTATAGCCTTGACTATTCCGCTATTATCTACAGTAAAAATTCCAAAATCCATGGAATTCATGATTTTATTTAAGTATTGGTAGGCTTTAAATAATTCATTTTGAGATTTATTTAATTTTAAGTGATTTTCAATGGATTTTACTGCTGATACAACAAGACCCAATGTATGGGGATGAGCCAATTGACGTTTTCCAGTTAAAGTTAGACATCCAATTATATCTCCCTGTTCATTATGTATGACAGACGCAGAGCAGGTATAAATCTGAAAAGTATTTATGAAATGTTCTTTGCCTGAAAGTTGAACTGACAAATTTTCAAAAAGAGCAGTTCCTGCTGCATTTGTACCGGCACTTTTTTCACTCAAATCAACACCTTCTGCTATTCCAGCCTTTGCTTGCTCCATTACAATATCTTTGTCACCTATGATAGTTAATACAATTCCATTTTTGTCTGTGAGATATAATGAGAAACCTGATCCACTTAAAAAATCATAAAGTATTTCCATAAATGGTTTTGCTATTTTTATAATATCGATGTTTTCTTTTATTAAGTTGTCCAATTCTTTGCGGCTAAGTGTTCGTTTAGGTTTTGGTATACCTTTTTCTATATGGTATTTAATGCATCTATTAAGAGACCTACTGACTATTTCACTATGAGTAAATGGTTTAAACATTATTAGATTACCTTCCTTTTTATATAAATAGCTTTATCTTAGGTTATTATTATAGTTATATTTATTTTGAAATTATAATATATAATTTTATCATAATTTAGGTGAATATGCTGACTTACTCATAGTAGATATTAATTAAATCTTAAATTCGTAATTAGAAATACGAAGATTTATCAGTTTATAATTATGAATCGGATTGATTGTTTTTTGCATCTATAAGAAAGGAAGTATCTTGTCCAATGTTTTAGGTAAAAAACTGTCGCATTTTTTTAATGTGACAGTTCTTTTATATTTTATATGAATTTTTAGAATGTAACTACTGATTTAATTAAATCTTTTGGCTTATTTTTCATAAGCAAAAGGGCCTTTTCAATATTTTCTGCACCATCAAATACATGAGTAACAAGTTTGCTTAAATCAACACGTTTATATAGAACAAGATCTCTTAGCATTTCCATTCTAAGACGTCCACCAGGACATAACCCTCCTCTTATAGTTTTGTGAGCCATGCCGCAGCCCCATTGAACACGAGGTATTGGCAAAGTATCACCGCTTCCATGGTAGTTGATGTTAGAAATTACGCCGCCAGGTTTAACCATAGTTACTGCTTGTGCTAGTGTTTCAGCACCACCACCTGCCATGATTACACGGTCTACACCTTTACCATGAGTTAAGTCCATTATTTGTTCAACTATATCACCATTTTTATAATTTACAATATCAGTTGCTCCATAAAATTTAGCTGTTTCAACACAAACGGGTCTGCTTCCAACACCGATAATTCTGCCTGCTCCTCGAAGTTTGGAACCGGCTATTCCCATTAATCCAACGGCGCCTATACCAATTACTACAACACTGGAACCCATTTTTATATCTGCAAGTTCTGCTCCATGAAAACCAGTAGTCATCATGTCTGTCATCATAACTGCACTTCCTAAAGGTATTTCATCTGGAAGTATTGCAAGATTCATATCTGCATCGTTTACATGAAAGTAATCTGCAAATACGCCGTCTTTAAAATTGGAAAACTTCCATCCTGCAAGCATACCGTTTGAATGCTGCTGAAAACCAGCTTGGACTTCTAAAGATCTCCAGTCAGGTGTTGTGCACGGTACGATAACTCTATCGCCAACTTTAAAATCTTTAACTTCGCTGCCAACTTCAGCTATTTCACCTACAGCTTCGTGACCTAAAATCATATTTTCCCTATTACCAAGTGCTCCTTCAAAAACCGTATGTATATCTGATGTACATGGGGATACAGCTAGAGGATGTACAATCGCATCATAAGGACCTGGTACTGGGTTTTTCTTTTCAATCCATCCTAATTTGTTAATACCTAACATTGCAAAACCTTTCATAATAGAACCTCCTAATAAATTAAATATAAAAATTTTATTAAATAAAATGGTATTTTTAAATATCTATTTAAATATATAAGCAAATGTTGTGCCAGTATATTTTTTATCATGAAAAGGTTGAATTTAGGGGGCGGAGACTTTATAAAGTTAATATAGATAATTGAAAAATGCTGTAAAAAGCAACATTTTTTAAGAAAATAATGTTGCTTTTTACGACAAAGTTGTGTTTACATACACTTTAAGAAAAATTAATTTGATATTTTTTTATCTTTGTATACAAAGTACTTCTATTTATTCCCAGAATTTTAGAAGCTTTTGCAATGTTACCATTACAATTACTCATACAATTTATTATTGCTTCTTTTTCCAAATCTTTTAATGAATACATATCATATTTAAATTTTGTAGTACAAGGATTAGTTTGCTTATTTGCTGAAATACTATTTTCGAAGTTGAAAGATGTATTTCCATTCATATTTACGATATTTTCAATACAATTTTCCAATTCTCTCACATTTCCGGGCCAATTATAATTTAAGAGCTTTTGATATATATCAGGTCTTACTATTGGAATAGGTTTTTTAAGTTTAAAAGCTTTTATTTTTAAAAAATAGTCTATTAGTATTTTAATATCCATATCTCTTTCCCGCAGTGGTGGTACATATATAGGTATTACATTTAGTCTATAGTATAAATCTTCACGAAAAGTTCCTTTATGTATTTCTTCCCTCAAATTTTTATTAGTAGCTGCAATGATTCTTATATCTATTTTTACACATCTGTTTCCGCCTATTCTTGTGATACAGTTTTCCTGAAGAACTCTTAAAAGATTTACTTGCATATCTAAAGGCATTTCCCCAATTTCGTCTAAAAATAAAGTACCATCATTTGCAAGTTCAAATTTTCCTGCACGACCTCCATGTTTTGCACCTGTGAATGATCCATCTTCATATCCAAATAATTCACTTTCTATTAAATTTTTGGGTATGGCACCGCAATTTATTGCTATAAAACTGTTGTTTTTTCTGCTGCTGTCATTGTGGATGGACTGGGCAATAAGTTCTTTCCCTGTACCGCTTTCGCCTTGAATTAGTACAGTGGAAGGACTGTTAGATATACTTTTTAACTGTTTTTTTAAATCTATCATTTTTTCACTGCTGCCAATTATATCATCAAATGTGTAAGTAGCAGATCCACTTGTGTATTTGTTAACCAAGTTGTATACATTTTGTATGTCTTTAAATGTAACTACCATACCAGTTACGGTATTACTTTTATCCCTTATAGGATATACATTTAAATTAAATCTTCTTCTTTTATCCGAATATAAAATTTCTTTATCTTCATATGAGTTTCCTGATTTAAGTTCATTAAGTATATATTGCCAATTATATAAAACTTTATATGCATTTTTATCTATAATATCTTTTTGGTTTATACAAAGCATATTACATGCACTGTTATTTATAGCTTTAATGATTCCATTATTATCTACAGCTAAAATTCCAAAATCTATGGAATTCATGATTTTGTTTAAGTATTGGTAGGCTTTAAATAATTCATTTTGAGATTTATTTAATTTTAAGTGATTTTCAATGGATTTTACTGCTGCTACAACAAGACCTAATGTATGGGGATGAGCCAATTGACGTTTTCCAGTTAGATTTAGACATCCGATTATATTTCCTTGTTCGTTATGTATGACAGATGCAGAGCAGGTACAAATCTGAAAAATATTTATAAAGTGTTCTTTGCCCGAAACTTGAACTGACAAATTTTCAAAAAGAGCAGTTCCTATTGCATTTGTACCAGCACTTTTTTCACTCATATCAGCACCTTCTACAATTCCAGCTTTTGCTTGCTCTATTAATATATCCTTGTCACCTATAATAGTTAATACAATTCCATTTTTGTCTGTAAGATATAATGAAAAACCTGATCCATTTAGAAAATCATAAAGTATTTCCATAAATGGTCTTGCTATTTTCATAATATAGCTGTTTTCTTTTATTAAGTTGTCCAATTCTTTACGGTTAAGATTTCGTTTAGGCCTTGGGATACCTTTTTCCATATGATATTTAATGCACCTATTAAGAGACCTACTAACTATTTCATTATGAGTAGATGATTTAAACATTATTAGATTACCTTCCTTTGTATATCATAAATAACTTTATACTAGTGTATTAATTTATAGTTATATTTATTTTGAAATTATAATATATAATTTTATCATAACTTGGGCGTAAATGTTAATTTATTCACAGTAGATATTAATTAAAATTTCCAATATTTTTATTGACATATAATATATAATTTTATTTTTTAGGAGGTACTATTAATGTCAACAAAACATGCTATATTAGGTTTACTTAATGAAAGGCCAATGTATGGCTATGAAATAAAAAAGGAATTTGAAAAATCAGTAAGTTGTATTTGGTCCATAAACATTGGTCAACTTTATACTTTATTAAAAAAGATGGAAAATGAAAATGAAATAGTGAAGCAGGAAATATCTCAAAAAAATAGACCAGATAAATTTGTTTATACAATTGCAGACAAAGGCAAAAATGAGCTGCATAAGTGGTTATCAGAACCAGTTGTAATGAGACAAACCAAAGATGAATTTTATTTAAAAATGATGTTTCTTACACAGATCCAAAATGAAGATGCAAAAAAGTATATAGATAAACAAATAGATATCATAGAAAAGCAACTAAATGAATTTAATAATATAAAAAATATTAATAAGACAAAAAGAAATAAATTTATGGATATACTTTTGGAAGCTTCAATTATGCATTTTGAAGTAGATATTCAATGGTTAAATATTTATAAAGAGAGGATGGGTCTATTATGAAAAAAGTTACAATTTTATTACTAAAAGTAATTTTGCTAATTACAATAATGTTTATAAGTATGGCAGTTTCGTCTATTCTTATTGGAGTTAAACATGGTCCTGAGTCTACAGAGAATACAGTTATACCAGTATTAATTTATTGTATTCTAAATACAATAATATTAACCTTGTTTATTGTTAAATCCAGATTGAGAAGTTATAAGCTTGTAGCAGTTAGTTTTATCATTTTTTGGGGAACACAATATTTTATGACTCAAATAGAAACTTTGTATTTCAATAGCGCTGTAAAAATGCCTTTAGAAGAATTAATAAGAAATGTTACTTCGGGTGCCATACACATCTTTGTATTTTCGCTGTTGGCAGTTCTAATTCTTGGAAAATTTAAAGGAGAAACAAATTTCCAATATAGTAATCTTAAAATAAAAACCATCATTATAAGTGCAATTCCAAATATGATACTCTTATCGATTGTTTATGTTATCATTTATTTTGTATTTGGATATTTTGTTGCATGGCAATTTGCCGATTTGAGATATTATTATACTGGGAGTACACATATCATGAATTTTTTCACACATATGTCAAGCCAAGATCCAGTGATAATTTTATTTCAGTTATTTAGAGGATTTTTATGGTCTATCTTAGCTGTTATAATAATTTATTCATTAGGTATTGAAAATTGGCTGACTTATATAACAACAGGATTAATTTTTAGTATATTAATAACGTCTCCATTAATATTTCCTAATTTTTATATGCCAGTATCAGTTCGTATAGGGCATTCTTTTGAATTATCAACTTCTATGTTTACATTTGGAGTTATATCAGTGATTATTTTAAAAAATAAATTACATTTAAATAAATTGGCAATAAACCAATTGAATTCATAAATTTTTTATTTTGGTTACTAACTAAGAACATATGATGGATATTAGTTCCACCATATGGTTTATTATTTTTGCCCATCAAGTTTCTCTATTCCCTTATAATTTTCATCTATTTTATTACAATGCTATGATTAAGAATGTATTAAAATACGATAATTTTATATCGAAAAACAATAAAAAACTATTGAAATTCAATTAAAATTGATATATAATACAATAAAATGTAAGATTCATACAAAGGGGGTAGTATGAATAATGGGGAGAAAGTATATCAAAATATTTAGAAACTGTGTATTAGCAATAATTTGTATAGTACTTGTAATATTTATGATTATACCAGATTATATTATGTGTTTTTTTTCAAGAGACTTTTATTTTAGAGAATATGCAAAAGGTAGTGAAGAAATTTATTTTTTAGGAACCTATCATAACATGACGTTAAATTCAAAACCTTATTCCTATTTGAATTTAAAATCAGTTATTGAAAATTTAAGACCAGATTTACTTTTGATTGAAAGTAGACCTGAACAACTAGAAAGTGGTAATTTTGCAGATGGACCAGGTGAGATGCTCTATTCTCATTTAATAGCAAATAAGCTTGGTATTGTAGTAAAAGGTGTAGATTGGTGGTCAGATTCTGGTAAAAATGTTCCAAATTCAACTAATCCTACAAGAGATGAATACATAAATAAGAATATACTAAAAGAAATTCCTTCCCATAAAAAAGTGTTGATATTGATGGGTAGTGCACATGTAACACTTGAACAGCCGAAGCTTGAACAAGCAGGATATAAAAAGGTGTTTTTTCCTGAAACTGCAAAAATTAGTCTGCTTAAAGTCCACAATAAGAAACTGGTGTATCCAAAGGGAATGACTTTTTATATTAAAAAGAGAATTAACTATGAAAAAGGCTGTATAGGTACTGTATACAAGACAGATGTTTTTAAAAAACAGGCTTCTATAGTAATTCAAGAGCTTAATAGAGAAGTAAAAGTAATTGAACAGACAGGAGAAGAATAGACTGTGTAATTTAAGAAATATATGATAATTGGAGGGATGAATATAATATGTTTTGTAAAAGAATAAATTTAATGGAAAAACTTATTGTTAGATTTAATGGAGAAAAAAACTTTATAATAAGCTTTTTAAATGTAATTCTAAACATAGCATTTGTAATGAGTTTGATTTGTTTAATTTGTTTTTTCCCATTTCCTTTATTAGTAACATTACCTGTATACGCTCATACAAAATTGTATATTACTATAAAATATTGTATTTTTTCAGAGCTGAATGTATTGATGGTTAGTTTTATAATTTATGAGCTGAAAAATATAATTGAAAGAATTAGGAAAGATAAGATATTTATTATTGAAAATGCAAATGGATTTACTAAAACAGGTGTTTATGTTTTTCTATGGGGTATTGTACGTCAAATAAATTATATAGTAAATGGGCATTATGGAATGTTATTTAGATTTGATAATGATGGAAATCTTGACATAGATATTTTTATATTTATAATAATAGCATGTATTTCTCTAGTCATTGGGGAAGTGCTCAGGAAAGCAGTAAAAATAAAAAATGAAAATGATTTGACTATTTAGGTGGGATAGATTATGGCAATTATAGTTAATTTAGATGTAGTGATGGCAAAAAATAAAATTTCCCTTTCAGAACTTGCAAATAGGGTAGGAATTACCAATGCCAATTTGTCAATACTCAAGAATAACAAAGCAAAGGCAATAAGGTTTTCAACACTTGAGGCAATTTGTCGTGAACTCAGCTGTCAGCCTGCAGATTTATTAGAATATAAAAAAGAATAATTAATACTCTTTTCACAGTTAAAAATACGATAAGGAGAAGTTTAAAATGAATGGAAAAAATAAAACTTTATTAATTATTGCAATTATATTTATGGCATTTAATCTGCGATCACCTATTACTGGAGTTGGTTCGCTTATCAGTATAATAAAAGCACAGTTAAATCTTTCGGCAAGTTCATCAGGAATTATTGCAACCATTCCTTTGATTGCATTTGCTGTTGTATCACCTTTTGTAAGTAAGCTAAGTAAGAAATATGGTTCAGGACACCTTATGTTCTATGCATTAATTTTTATGACAGCTGGAATTGTGATTCGTTCTTTTGCAGGGACAGCTGGTTTATTTATTGGAACAGCCATTATTGGTATAGGAATAGCAGTGGGTAATGTAATGATTCCAAGTATTATAAAATCTGAGTTTCCCTTAAAAATTGGAATGATAACAGGTGTCTTTACCACCTCAATGTCTATTTTTGCAGGTATATCTTCTGGAATTAGTGTGCCACTTTCAAAAGATCCAGGCTTAGGTTGGAAAAATGCCCTGGCAATTTGGCTTGTACTTGTAATTGTTACTATGATAATATGGCTTTTCCAGTGGAATTTACAATTGAAAGGCAAAAATCAATTTCAAGATGATAGTCTCAAGAAAAATGTGTACAAGTCACCTATTGCATGGTATGTTGCTTTGTATATGGGGATACAATCACTTTTGTATTATTGTTTTGTGGCCTGGCTTCCTACGATTTTACAGGCAAAAGGAATTAACGTTGAGATTGCAGGATATTATGCTTCGGCTTATCAAATAATTGCGATTCCTGCATCTTTTGCTGTTCCTTTACTAGCAGTAAGAAGAAAAAATCAGAAGCTGGTAACAGGTACCATTTCCTGCATTTATGCAGTTAGTATATTCATGTTCTTGATCGCAAACAGTACTATGATTATTGTAGTTTCTGTTCTTTTGTGCGGTTTATGTTCAGGAGGTTGCATTAGCCTTGCAATGTCCTTTATTGGACTTAGAAGCAGTGGGGCAGGAGAGGCAGCAAAATTATCAGGAATGGCACAATCATTAGGTTATACCCTAGCAGCTATCGGACCTTTTATAATTGGAGGTGTATTTGATTTATTTCATTCCTGGAATATACCACTTACAGGATTAATTATTATGGCAATATGTCTTATTATTGTAGGAAATAAAGCAGGAGAAGATGTAACGATATAGTTATTAAAATGGAAAATGAGCATAGACTGTGCTTGCTGCACAAAAATCCATGCTCGTTTCCTATAGGACTAATCCAGTTTATTTACCAAATAAGCTATATTTTCAGAAAATCTCTTTACTGTTCTCATTCCTTCTTCATCCTTTAAAGCTTCACCAGGTTTTTGTCCGAAGACTACATTCCAGTATGTTGAGCCTGGTATAATCATGTCATTGTAGAGATAGAACATAAGCATTTCCTGTATTGATGATGTCTGGCCAGCACGCCTTGCAACAGCAATAGGTCCTCCTACCATTCTGGATAAGAAATTTCCACCTTTCATAGATGCCATAGCTATTCTTTGAAGTGCTGTCATAAGCTCTGCTCTTGCAGTTCCCCAATAAACAGGTGATGCTACAATGAGTCCCTTAGCACCCTTTATTTTTTCAATTATTTCATCAAATCCATCATTATAGCCTCCTTGAGGGTTCATGGAATCTTTTAAAGTCATTCCAGCTAAGGACACAACTTCAGCTGAAACACCATTTTGCTCTATGACTTTTGCACATTCTTTAAGCACTTGCACAGTGTTGCCTTCTGGATTTGGACTTCCGCTTAACAATATTACTTTTTTCATATGTAATATCTCCTTTCAATTTTAAAATATAATTATTATTACATAATCATAGTCCTAAATAAAGACAATATCAATATTTCATTGAAATAGTTTTAAGTTTACAAAAAATTTTGCTTTAATCTCTAATCTAGAGATTTCCCATCTAAAATTCTATTAACTTCATCGTCAGTTAAGTTATAATTGAAAAATGTTTTATAAAAATTCTTTGCTTCTTGTTTTATATCAATATTTTGGAATTTATAGGGATGCAATGTTTTAGCTGCCAACTGAATTTGAAGAGCTTCCTCTGCACCATATCTATCCCACAAAAATGTACCTCCAATGAATATGGATGCAGGCAATAATCTTTTAAAGTTAGGTCCTACAATTATTCTAGCTATATGTGGTATTATAAGTCCTATCCATCCAATCATACCACCAATGGATACAACTGAAGCTGTAATTAGAGTTGAAGAAAGGATAATAATTATCCTTAATTTTGAAACATTAGTGCCTCTTGCTATAATCACACTTATTAAATATGTTAATGTTACTGCTGCAAGCCCAAATAAAAATGCTGAAATCTGTATACCAAAAGGATTAAATGACATAAGAATACCGAAAGCTGCACCAAATCCAGCACCAGCAGAAGCACCAAGTATATCTGGTGATACCATAGGATTTCTAAATAAACCTTGATAGGTAGCTCCAGCAACAGACAAACCTGATCCAATCATTAATGCGGATAAAATTCTTGGAATTCTAACATTAAGAAATAACCATTACTATCAACATATCTTCCTCTAATTTTTAATATTATAAGGTATACATGAATAATAAATTCACTAATATAAGTATTGTAATTATTCTATATTTTTTAGATAATAAAATTATTATTGACGAATCAACAATTAATACCATAAATAAAGAAAATTTTTATAATTATGTTAAAAACTTATCAAATTATGTTATTCTTAATATAAGAAGTGTATTATATAGCTCACTCTTGTAAAGGTTATCAAAAAAGGAGGATGCAAAATGAAAAGTATTAAAGCTAAGTTAATGTTGTACATGGGATTCTTACTTGCAATTATATGTATAGGCCTGGGAATAATTTCATATTATACTTCGTCAAAAGCTTTAATTGGCAATGTAAATGAAGTTCTACCTCAAATAGCAAAAGAGTCTGCAAAAACTGTTAATAGCAGGGTGGAAAGCCAGCTGAATGCTTTAGAGGCTATAGCTAGCGAAACACAGATAAGTGATATGAACAATTCATGGGAGAATAAAAAGATTATATTAGATGCAGAAGTAAAAAGAAGTGGGCATATTGAGATGAATATTGTAGATAAAAATGGAAATGCTGTAAATACTAATGGTAAAACAGCTAATATAAAAAATAGAGATTACTTTAAAAAGGCTCTGGCAGGTGAAAAAAATGTATCTGATCCTGTTTTAAGTAAAACACAAAATGCTATGGTTATAGTATATGCAGCACCTATAAAAAATGGAGATCAAGTTGTTGGTGTAATTACTGCAGCAAGGAATGGTAAGACATTAAATGATATAACAAAAGATATTACCTTTGGAAAAAGCGGACAAGCATTTATGATAAATAAGCAAGGTACGGCAGTTGCCAACGTAAATGAGCAAATGGTTTTAAAAGGAGACAATATTAATGAAAACGCTAAAAAAGATGCCAAATTAAAGCCTCTTGCGGATATTGAGAAAAAAATGATGAATGGTGAATCTGGAGTTGGAGAATATACTTATGGTGGTGTAAGAAAATATTTAGGATATGCACCTGTTAATGGTACTAATTGGTCCATTGGAGTTACTTCACCAAAAGCCGAAGTATTAAGTTATGAAAGCACTTTAAAATTATGGGTTGGTGCAGCATCTATAGCTTTTATAATTTTAGGCTTGATCTTTATATTTATGTTTTCACAAAATTTTATTAAAAATATTATTGCAGCAATTAAATATTTAGAGATGATATCTTCTGGTGACTTGAGTTCAGAGATAAGTCCTAAATATTTGGAATTTAAGGATGAAACTGGTAATCTAGCAAGAGCTGTAAAAATAATGCAGGAATCAATTATAAGTATGATAAAGACTATTAGAACAAACTCTTCAGAAATTAACAGTCATGCGGACAATTTATCTTCAATATCAGGAGAAATATCAGCTTCATCAAGTGATGTTGCAACGTCAATGCAGGATGTTGCAAAGGGTGCAAGTTCCCAGGCAGAAAATTTAGTAAACATTACAGATATACTAAATAAATTTGGAAGCGAACTAGTTGAAATCATTAATTCTATAAAAGAAGTTGACTCTAATGCAAAGGGTATAAATACTATGTCTGCAAAAAGTAATACTGAAATGGAACAACTTGCCCAGTCTATGAATAAGTTAAGTGATTCTTTTAATGATTTTATATCAAAGACTACTACCCTTGGTCAAAATATAAAACAAATAGATGAAATAACAAGTCTAATTAATAGTATAGCAGAGCAGACCAATCTTCTTGCATTAAACGCAGCAATTGAAGCAGCAAGGGCAGGAGAGGCAGGTAAAGGTTTTTCAGTAGTTGCGGAAGAAATTAGGGAATTGGCAGAGCAAACAACGGAATCTTCAAAAAATATAAGCACATTGATAAGTAATGTATCAGATGATTCAAACATAATGGTAAAATCATCAGGAAAAATAAAAAGTGAGTTAAATTCACAAATTTCAATTGTAAATACTACAATTGATTCATTCAAGCTCATAGTCAATGAAATAACTCAAATGGGTTCCAAAATTAATATAGTTACTGGTTTAACAGCAAACATTGACAATGAAAAGTCCGATATACTTGGCAAGATTGAAGAAATATCTTCTGTTGCAGAAGAAGTTTCAGCTTCGTCTCAGGAAATAGCAGCATCGTCTGAGGAAATGAATGCATCCACTGAGGAAGTATCAGCAACAGCACATACTTTGGCAGATATGACAAATGATATGGAAAAAGAAGTTACTAAATTTAAACTTTAGAAAATATGATAGTAAAAAAACAGTTAGTACCTCTAAGGATACTAACTGTTTTTTTACAATTACTTATCTATTAGATTTTTTTCAAATTCTTCTACCATTTTTTTAGTCATTAAGCCGCCAACCAGTCCGCCATTATGGCCATTTAATTTTGAAGTCTTGTTTCCCTTATAGCTGTCGTTAAATTCCATGCCAAATTCGTTTGAATACTTTGTTTTTAATTTATCCAGTTTTGGCTTTGCTTCTGGAACTAAAGGTCTTCTACTCATAAAGTAACACCTCCATTTTAATATTAGTTTTATACTTTTATACGAAGATATACTTAGTAAATTATTCATTTATTTGACAATTAATTTAGCTTCATAGTAGAATACAATTGGATTTATGTATGCATTATAATATATTGTATAAGTTAACTTTCAAACTAGGGACTCTTCTATATGAGGAGATAAATAATACATACATTTTTACTTAGATTATACAAAAGGGGACCAGTAGTATGAACAAAAAATTTATTAAAGTAACTATGGCTTTAACCTGTGCCATTATAGCATCATCTTTTCATAATGTTTTTGCAGACAGTGGAAAGTATTACAATATTTCTAGAATATATGGTGTTAACAGGTATGAAACCTCTGCAAATATAAGCAGACAATTTGATTCAAAGGAAGTAAAAAATGTTATATTGGCATCAGGAAAAGATTTCCCGGATGCTCTTGCAGGTTCTGTACTTTCAAAAAAATTAAATGCACCTATTTTACTTATGGATGATGTTAATGATCCTTCCGAGGATGACTCTTTAAGTTATATAGAAAATTATGTATCTAAAGATGGAACTATATATGTTTTAGGAGGAGATGCATCTGTAAGTCCACAGGTTATAAGCTGCTTGAATCAATTAGGTTTTAACAATATAAAAAGACTTGGAGGAAAGAATAGATTTGAAACCAACAATTCCATAGTTGATGAAATAAATCCTTCAAAAGGTACTCCTGTAGTGCTTGTAAATGGATTGAATTTTCCAGATGCACTTAGTATATCAAGTGTAGCAGCTTCTAAAGGATATCCTATATTTATGAGTTTATCTAATTCTATTCCAGATAGTATAATTCAGAAGATAACTTCTATAAATCCATCTAAGATCTATATAGTTGGTGGAACAGGTGCATTGGATAGTCAAGTTGAAGATCAGATTAAAAATGCTATGGCTTATATAAAAAGTGATGATTTAGTTAGAATTAGCGGCAGTAATAGGTATGAAACCTCAATTAAAATAGCTAACTATTTCAATTTGGATTCTAAAAGCGTAATTTTAGCCAATGGTGAAAATTTCCCAGATGCTTTATCTGGTAGTGCACTTGCTTCAAAATTAAATGCACCTATAATCTTAACTGATGGAGTAGATGCAAATGTACAAAAAAAATATATAGATGATTCAAAATACACAAGCCTATATATTTTGGGTGGACAAGGTTCTGTAAATTCTTCTATAGAAAATAGTTTTAACGGCGTTAAATTAGATCTTGATGGAGATTTTCAAGAAAATAAAATAATTGATTTTAAAACTGCTGATGTAAATAATGATGGAAAACCTGAGAATGTTATACTAGCTTGTAAAGGTGATGATTTAAGTCCAATATTATATGTGCAGGATGCTTCAGATGGAAAAATAATTGATTCCAAGACTATTAAAGATTTTTCATCTGGAAAAGGTGATATCGTGCTTGCAGACATAAATGGAGATGGAATCCCAGATATTACAGCAGTAGTTGAAAATGGGGGAAATAGTAGTATACAAACTTGTGATATAGAAACTTTAAAAGATAATAAATTTGTTCAACTTGGAAAATATGGTGCTGAAAATTCTTTAAATCCTTTTCCTGAGAGTGATCTTTCTTTTAACCTTGATGGATATGATACATTTAAAATGTATTCAAAATCTCTTGATAAGACTTGTTCTGTGGATTTGACAGGAGATGAAGGCATACAAAATATTAAAAAGGATGGAGAAAGTTTAGATCCATACGTAGGTCATGGACCAAGATTTACAGTGTCTGACATAGATGGTGATGGAGTGTATGAATTAAAGGTTTATGAGGATATATCAGGAAGCTGTCATGCAGATGTAATTGGATGGGCGAGGGGATCTTATAAATACAAGGATTCATCTTTGAAACTTATGAATATTGATATGGGAAGTTATTATCCTGTAAAGTAAAAAATGGTATGTAAAAACATCCTTTTTATAGGGATGTTTTTTTACATGCATACAATTAATTACTTTCCAAATGTGTATAATTGAAGCTTCCGTGATCTACTTTTCCAGTAATATCAATTCATTATTGTACACTTTGAAATTAAATTATGTTAAAATGATTTTATGTATTATATATTTAGACATTTGAAAGAAATAGGCTAGTATACTAACTGGTTATTTCTTTGAAAATGCCTTACACCTATGGAGTTGTTAAAATGACGCAAAAAACTGTTTTAAAGCAAAGTCCTCAATTGAAAATTAAACCACCTTCTATGTATAAAGTCATTATACACAATGATGACTATACTACTATGGAATTTGTAGTTGAAGTTTTAATGAAAATATTTGAAAAAAGTGCTGTAGAAGCTACCAAAATAATGTATGATGTACATAGAAGAGGTATAGGAGTAGCGGGCGTATATGTTTATGATATTGCTGCTACTAAAATAATGCAAGCTGTAAAGATGGCGGAGAGCAGTGGGTTCCCACTAAAATTTAGTATGGAAGAGGAATAATTATGAAACTAGATAGAATAGTAAATGAAATTATGACTGCAGCTTACAATGAAGCAAAGTATTGTAAGCATGAATATTTTACACCAGAACATTTATTATATGCTGCCTTATTTTTTCCGGAGGGAATGGAAATAGTAGAAGGATGCGGCGGAAGTGTACAGGATATAAAAAATGATTTGCTGCAGTATTTTAGTGATAATATACAAGTTACAGAAAAAAAAGAGCCGCTGGAAACTGTAAGTTTGCAAAATATATTAACTTCTGCAGGCGAACATGTTTTAGCAGCTGAAAAGGAAATAATAAAATTAGGAGATATTTTTATATCCATATATGACGAAGAACAGAGTTTTGCCAGTTTTTTTCTAAAAAAACAAGGGATAAAGAGAATAGATATATTAAATTATATAACTCATGGAACTCCAGCAAATATGTTTAATTATAATATTGAAGATGATGCTATATACTCATCTGACGAACAGGATATGCCCTTATTTTTTCAAATAGCAGATTTCTCAGTAGAACTTACTGAAAAGGCAAGAAATGGTGAAATAGATCCTTTGATTGGCAGAGATGATATACTCAGTAGAACAATTCAGGTGCTTTCAAGAAGAAACAAAAATAATCCAATTCATGTAGGAGATCCAGGGGTTGGAAAGACAGCCATTACAGAAGGCCTGGCGAGCTTAATTGCAGATGGCAAAGTGCCTAAAAATTTAAAAGACAGTAAGATATATTCCTTGGATATGGGATCTATTTTAGCAGGTACCAAGTACAGGGGAGATTTCGAAGAGAGAATAAAAAATATATTGAAGAAAATAGAAAAGGAAGATAAGGCTATAGTATATATAGATGAAATACACACTATAATAGGGGCAGGGTCTGTATCTGGTGGATCTCTTGATGCTGCAAATATTTTAAAGCCTTTTTTGACTAGTGGGAGAATTAGATTTATAGGTTCTACTACTTACGACGAATACAAAAAGGTATTTGAAAAGGATAGAGCTCTTGCTAGAAGATTTCAAAAAATAGAAGTACCGGAGCCTACGGCAGAAGATACTTATAATATACTTTTAGGAATAAAAGGACAGTATGAAAAATTTCACAATGTGGTTTATGAAGATGAAGCTTTAAAAGCAGCAGTAGATTTATCTATAAAATATATAAATGATAGGTATTTGCCAGACAAAGCTATAGACGTAATAGATGAAACTGGTGCCTATGCAAGGCTTCATGGAAAAGATGAAGAACAAATAGTTATTGAAAAGAAACATATAGAAAAGACAATTTCATCTATGGCAAAAATACCAGAGAGAACGTTGTCACAGGATGAGACAAAAGTTCTTAAGAATTTAGATAAGATTCTTAAGGAAAAGATATTCGGGCAGGATGAGGCTGTTAAGGCTGTAGTAAGGGCAATTAAAAGGTCTAGAGCTGGATTTAATGAAGACAACAAAACTGTGGCAAACCTCCTTTTTGTAGGCCCAACAGGCGTGGGAAAAACGGAAATAAGTAAACAGCTGTCAAATGCTTTAAATATTCCACTAATAAGGTTTGACATGAGTGAGTACCAGGAAAAGCATACAGTGGCAAGGCTTATTGGATCGCCGCCAGGATATGTAGGATATGAAGAAGGTGGACTTTTAACAGATACTATAAGGAAAACTCCTTACTGTGTACTGCTTTTAGACGAAATAGAGAAGGCACACCCAGATGTACTTAATATAATGCTGCAGCTTATGGATTATGCTACTCTTACAGATAATACTGGAAGAAAAACTGATTTTAAAAATGTAATACTTATAATGACTTCAAATGCAGGAGCAAGATATTTAGGAAAGTCACTTATGGGATTTGGAAATAGAATTGTAAAAGATGATGCAATTTCCCAGGAAGTAAATAGAGTATTTTCTCCAGAATTCAGAAATAGATTGGATGAAATAATATTTTTTAATGGAATGAATGAACAGATGGCATATCGTGTAGCACAAAAAGCCATGGGTGAATTTGAAAAGCAACTTTTGACTAAGAATATAAAGATAAGAGTTACAGATAATTGCTATAAATGGCTGGCAAAAAAAGGCGTGTCATTAGAATATGGTGCAAGAGAGATAATGAGGATAGTAAAGCAGGAAATAAAGCCTTATTTTGTAGATAAAGTGCTCTTTGACAATAAAATTAAGGATACCGTTAGCGTCATAGATATAGAAAATGATAGCATAAAGATTAAAGTAGAAGGACAGTAAGTTAAATATTAGAGGGGGTCTATGACGGAAGGATGAGTTAAAGTGAAAAAAGTAAGCAAGATTATTGTAATTAGTTTGTTGGCTTTTATTGTAATGACTGTAGGTATGTTTTCTGAAAAAGTTATGGCAAGCGGAACTTCAGATACCGATAACAAACCAGTTCATGGCAAAGTTATTAAAATACATGCAGGTGGAGACAAGAATTCCCAAAGATTTTCCAATGCAGATGTAAAGATTATATCGGGAAGTCTTAAAGGCAAAGTTATTACAGTTCAAAATTTTGCAGGTGGTCAAATCAAAGATGAAGGAAGCAGTACACAGAGTTTTGCAAAAGTAGGAGATGAAGTATTAGTCAATATACAATATGACTCAAAAAACAATGTGAAAAAAGCTTATATTTATGAGATAGTAAGGTATAAATATCTATATGGCTTGGCTGCATTTTTAATTATATTACTTATAGCTATAGGTGGCTTAAAAGGCTTTAAATCTGTGATAACTTTAGCCATAACTGGAATTGTGGTAATAAAAGTACTTATACCACTTATACTACAAGGATTCAACCCAATGGCAGTATCTATTGCAGTATGTATTTTTGTAACCGTAGTGAACCTACTTATAATAAGTGGTAAAAATGAAAAAACACTTGCTGCTATTATAGGAACCTCTGGTGGAGTGCTTATTGCAGGGGCTATAGCTTTCTTTTCGAACTCTATAATGATGTTAAATGGACTTACTGATGATCAAATGCAGTCTATTATATATACCTCACAAAATGCTAATTTTAATTTTTCAGGTTTGCTGTTTGCAGGAATAATCATGGGAGCGCTTGGAGCAGTTATGGATGTAAGTATGTCTATAGCTTCCTCTATAATGGAAATAAAAGAAGTAAAACCTGATATGACTATGAAGGAACTTGTGAAATCCGGTATGAATGTGGGAAAAGATATTATGGGTACTATGGCCAATACTTTGATACTTGCTTATGTAGGAGGGGCCATGTACATAATGATTATGATTTCATCTTACTCTTATAGTACATCTATTTCTACAGCTTTGGATCAGGATGTTATTGCCTCTGAAGTTTTAAAAGCTCTGGCAGGAAGTATAGGTCTTATATTTGCAGTACCTATAACAGCAGTTATAACTGCGTTTTTAATTAAACTGAACAAAGGTAAGGAAAAGTAACATTTTTTCATCTAAAACAATATTATAATATAGTGAAACAATTTGAAAATATGGAGATGAACATTAATGGAAACTGTTATAAATTTTTATGCTGTTTTAGATGGAAATGGAGAAAATAAAAAAGAATTGAAAAGTCAGATAACTTCAGATAATCCTATATTTACAAATATACAAAGCGGGGATACTATAATTCCTAAAGAAGGTAACGAAGAATATATGGTTTTAAAAACCGTAAGAAATTTTGCAAAAGAAGAATTGGATATATATATAAGTAGAATAAAAAGTAAAGATGAAGTAATGGATGAAATAGAAGAACTGGCTAATAAGACTGTAAAATCAGTATTGGATTCTATTAAAGATACATTTGACTCTGATAAAAAAGAGTAATTTATAGACAGTAATTTAAAAACACTATTAAAATCATTTGATATAATGATTTTAATAGTGTTTTTTTATAGAAATTTTATTTAGGCGTTTGAAAGAAAATAGATTAGCATACTCACTAGTTATTTTTTGAAAATGCATTAAGTTAGGAAGTGCAAAAGTGAACAAAAGTATAATAAAAAATTTTGCCATTCAAAGTAGAAAAGAACTTAAAGTAAAAATTAAAGCATCATTATATGATATGGGAAAGGGTAAAATTGAAAGCTTAAATGAAAAAGATAATAATGCTTATAACAAAATCATTGAAGAAACCGCATATATTTGGTTTAATAGATTTATTTCAATCAGATTTATGGAAGTGAATCATTATATTCCTACAAAAATAGGAGTATTATCTTGTTTTAATCCAGCTGACATTGAAATAAATATATTAGCAAAAGCAAATGATTTGAAATTTAATATGGATAGTGAAAAAATTGATGAAATGAAATTAAATGAAAATGTAGATGAATTATTTAAGCATATAATAATAACTGAATGGAACAGTTTAAATAAAATACTGCCTTCTGTGTTTAAAAAGAATAAAAACTATGTAGAATTACTCTTTCCACATAAACTCATAAAAGAAGGTTCTTTTATAAAAAATCTATTAGATAAGAATATTATATCTGAAAACGATTGGAGGAACATAGAAATTATAGGATGGCTTTACGAATACTATGAAATTGAAGAAAAAAATAGGATAATAAAGTCAAAAAAGAAGTATACTAAAGAAGAAATTCCCTGTGCAACACAGCTGTTTACACCAGATTGGATAGTAAAATATATGGTTCAAAATTCTCTGGGACGATACTGGATAGAGTTACATCCAGAGCACAATGATTTAAAGGAAAAGTGGGAATTTTATATAGAAAATTCAGAGAAAAAAGAGGATATAGGTCATAAACTGAAACCTTATATAGATAAAAAATTGAAGGTTGAACAAATAAAATGTTTTGATCCTGCTTGCGGTTCGGGGCACATACTTATATATATGTTTGATCTGTTATATGATATATATGTAAAATGTGGATATAAAAAGGTAAATATACCAACTCTTATAATAGAAAATAATCTTTATGGGCTGGACATAGATGATAGGGCATGTCAGCTTGCACGTTTTTCAATTATAATGAGGGGGATGAGGTATGATAAAGAGTTACTTAATAACACAAATAAAAAGTCTATAAGGTTTAACATAGTATCTATACAAGAGACTAATAGCCTTGACGATAAAGACATAGCTTATATAGCTGGAGAAAATTCAGGAGAAAATTATAACAGAACAAAGTCTTTCATAGAAAATTTTAAGAATGCAAAAATATATGGTTCCCTTTTACAATTAGATAAATTCAATATGCAATTTTTTAAGAATAGACTAGAGTATATAAGGGACGGAATTTCTAATAATGTGATTGAAGAAAGCAGGAGAAAAAAGGTTTTAATACTTATGCTGCAGCTTATAAAGCAGAGTGAAATAATGCTTAAACCTTATGATATTTTGGTAGCAAATCCACCTTATATAGGAAACAAATATTTAAATCCACTTTTGGCTAAATATATTGGAGAGAAGTATCCAGAAGGAAAGTCAGATATATTTTCTGCATTTATGGTATATAGTTTTTCAAAAGTTAAGGTGAGCGGTCAATTGGGGTTTATGACACCTTTTGTGTGGATGTTCATACAGTCTTATAAAAAGCTGAGGAAAATTATAGTAGATGATAAAAACATAAATAATTTAATACAGCTGGAGTATTCTGCATTTGAAGAAGCAACAGTTCCAATCTGTACGTTCACTTTAAGAAATTATAATGCACAAATTAAAGAAAATTATATTAAACTGTCACGCTTTAAGGGAGTTTTCATCCAGCCAGAGAAGGTTAAGGAGGCAATAAATAATCCAGCTGTGGGTTACAGGTATGAAGTAAAGCAAGGTAAAATGAATAACATTCCACAAAATAGATTTGGTTACTGGCTTACAGATAGTGAAATTCAAGTATTAAATGAAGCAAAAGTTATAGCTGATGTTTCATTCCCCTGTACTGGTATGCAGACCGGAAATAATGATAAATATGTAAGACAGTGGTTTGAGGTGGAATATGAAACTATTAATTTCACAGGTAAAAATAATGAAAATAAATATTGGATACCCTATCAAATGGGAGGAGACGCCCGAAAATGGTATGGAAATATTTCGGAAGTAGTTTACTGGAAACACAATGGAGAAAAGTTGAAAGAAGAAAAAGGTGCCGTTATAAGAAATGAGAGATTTTATTTTAAAAGAGGTATAAGCTGGAAAAGGATAACTTCAGGAAATAATACTATAAGGGTGTTAAACAAAGGCTTTATTTTTGACCAATCTGCAGACTCTATATTTGTAAAAAATAAGCTTGATTACAATTATATACTGGCTTTTTTTAATACTAAAATAATGAGGAATATTTTTGAATTTATATCTCCAACATTAAATTTAACTGCAGGAACTGTTAAGCAAATTCCTATATATATGAACAATAAAATAATTGTCAGAAAAAAAATAGATTCACTCTGTAAGGAGTGCATAGTTATATCTAAATTGGATTGGGACTTTTTTGAAATTTCCTGGAATTTTACAAGGCATCCTCTTTTGTCAGTTGAGAGTGGAAAATTGATAGTTGATAGTGAACAGTTATCAGTAGAAAGCAATGAAAATCAAAAAAATACTACTCATTTGTCAGATGCATTTAATACTTGGGAAATATTCACTGATAAACAGTTTACTAGATTAAGATTTAATGAAGAAGAATTAAACAGCATTTTTATAGAAATTTATGGACTTAAAAATGAATTGACGCCAGAAGTACCAGATGAGGAAATAACTATTAGAAAAGCAGATTTATCAAGAGATATAAGGGGTTTTATTTCTTATGCTGTGGGATGTATGTTTGGCAGATATTCTTTAGATGTAGATGGAATTGTATATGCTGGAGGAAATTTTTATGATAAATGGAAACTTGAAAATGGAAAATGGGAGGTTAAAAATCAAAAAAGCGATACGTGGGGTTACTCTACTTTTTCACCCGATAAGGATAATATAATTCCTGTACTTTCAGAACACTATTTTGAAGATGATATAGTAGATAAATTTGTAAAATTTGTAAGCGTTACTTTTGGAGAAAAAAATCTATCAGAAAATCTTCAATTTATTGTAAAAGCCCTTGGAAAAAAGAAGCATGAAACAAATGAAGACGCTATAAGGAGGTACTTTACATGTGATTTCTTTAAAGATCATGTAAAGATGTATAAAAAGAGACCTATATATTGGATGTTTACATCTGGCAAGGAAAAGACATTTAATTGCCTGGTTTATATGCACAGATATGATAAAGATACTTTATATAAAATAAGCACAATTTATATAAGAAAGCTTAAAAGTATATTGTATAAAAAAAGGAAGGAGTTCTTTAATGTAATGGAAGAAGATTGTGGATGTTCGAAAAAAAAGAAAATGAAAAAAGAGCTTTTAGTACTTCTTAAAAAAATAGATGAACTGGAAAAGTATGATGAAATGATGAAATACATGGATTCTACAAAAATAGAAATAAATTTAGATAAAGGTGTCAAAACTAACTATAAAAACTTTAAAGAGCTACTGTGCAAAATATAATTTCTATTTTAAGGAGAAAAGTATGGATGAAGATTATAAAAATCTTAAAATTGCAGAAAATGGAGCGCGTATTAGTATTATAGCTTATATAATTTTATCAATGATTACACTAACTTTAGGTTATTTTTATCACTCTAAAGCACTTATAGCTAATGGAATAAATAATTCCACGGATATAATTGCATCACTTGCTATTATTATAGGACTCAAAATATCTAAAAAACCTGCAGATGACGATCATGCTTATGGTCACTTGAGAGCACAGACTATATCCTCACTTGTTGCTTCTATCATAATGATAGGCGTAGGTTTAGATGTAATTTACAATGCAGTGTACTCCACTATTTTTTTAAAGAACAAGGCACCAGATATGATTTCAGCAGTGGTTGCTATTATTTGTGCAATACTTATATATGCAGTTTATGTATATAATAAAAGGGTGGCACTTAGAATCAACAGCTCTGCACTGATGGCTGCTGCAAAAGATAACCTCTCAGATGCATGGGTGGGCATGGGTACTGCTGCTGGAATTATAGCTTCTCAATTTGGATTTCCATGGATAGATCCACTGGCAGCAGTGCTAGTAGGAATTTTAATTTGTAAAACAGGTGGAGAAATCTTTAAGGAAGCAGCGCATAATTTAGCAGATGGCTTTGATAGCAAACAGTTAGATAGTATAGTTTCTAAGATAAAGGAAATTGATGGTGTGAGCTGCGTTAAAGGGACGAAAGCACGTGTTCATGGTAATAATATTTTGATTGATATTGTAATAGGAGTTAATTCTAAGCTTACTGTAGTTAAAAGTCATGAAATCACAGAAGAAATAGAAGAAATGTTAAATAGAGAATTTAAAATCAAACATGCAATTATACATGTAGAACCGGATTCAAAATAATTTTATTATTTTGAATCCCTATTTACTATAAAAATTCCTATACATACAAGCACAAGAGCTGCAATGTTTTCAAGATTAAAGATATTTTCGCCTAAAAATATAGAAGATAGAATGGTACCTGCTACAGGAATTACAAAATTAAACATGGAAATAAAGCCAACCTTATTATATTTTAATAGCACTGTCCAAATTGAAAAGGCAGCAGCTGACAGTATTGCTAAATATAATAAAATAGCAGTAGAACCAATTGTAAAGTTTGTCACGTAGCCTTTATTGAAAATTCCAAGAGCTAAAAGAGCTAAACCTCCTATAAGGAGTTGGTACCCTGTTACAAGCACTGAATCTATATTTTTGCAGATTTGTTTTCCGTAAATTGAAGATGCAGAAAATACAAAAGCAGATAATATAATAAAACCTTCACCTGTAAATTTAAAGCTAAAACTCAAAAGTTCACTGCTGAAATTTACAATTAGCACACCAATAAAACCAAGTATGCAGCCTAGGGCTTTTTTAGTATTTATCCTATCATTTTTATACAAAAAATGGGCCAGCACTACACTGAAGAATGTGCCAGTAGAATTCATTATAGAGCCTTTTGATCCCGTGGTATTAGCAAGTCCAATATAGAAAAATATGTATTCAAGAGTAGTTTGAGTCAAACCAAGTAGGATAATCTGTTTGACATTTTTTTTAGTTATTGAAAATATGTTTTTAGAAGAAAATAGGGCTGCTATTAAAACCATTAATCCTGCAAGTATGAATCTGTAGCCGGCAAAAGACAATTCTGAAAATATATCTTTTGAGCCTATCTTAAAAAGGGCATACCCACTTTTAACTCCAGGGTAAGCACTTCCCCATAGTATGCAGCAAAAAGATGCAAGTAGTATTACTACTTTTTTATTTGTAAAAAAACTTTTGTTGTCCAATTATGTCAATTCCTTTCTTTAAGCAATAATTATATTATACATTTTTTTAAAATTAAGTGAAGGTAAAATTTTGGATATAGGTCAAATAAATGTTGAGTTGAAATCAAGCTTAATTTATAATTGTACTGTGATATTTGGAAATGTTTTAAAAGAGTTTTATAGGTTGACTTTACTAATCTAAATATATCGTACAAGGATGGTTAGTTTTGCTGGAAATAAGTGAGTTATATAAGGTAAAAGGCGATATTGTAATAAATAATATAACATTTAAAGTTACGAAGGGTAATTTGATAAATATAGAGTGTAGTGATCAAATAAGTGATTTATTGATTGATCTTATTTTAGACAAAGAGGTGCCTACTAAGGGGAAGATATATATTCATGGAGAAGATAACAAAACTTATATAAGAAAAAATATGAAATACATAGGCGTTGTATTTAGAAAAGAAGGTTTTTATGAAAATATGACTGTAAAATCCTATATGAAATTTTATAAGAATATGGCCAATTCTAAAGTTAATTATAAGGAAATAATGGTAAAGCTTGCTCTTATAGATATTGAAAATACTAAAATAAACAAGCTTACTTATTCTCAAAAAAGGAGACTTAGCTTTGCAAGGGAATTGCTTAAAGAACCTAAGTTTCTAATATTTCAAGAACCTATACTTAATATGGACAGATATGATGCAAAACTTATAATACAAAGTATGGATCAATTGATTTTAGGTGGTGCAATTGTAGTCAATACTTCTGTATCTTTTAAAGATATACTACTCCTTGGTGGAAAATCCTATAGCGTAGATGAAAATGGATTAAAAGAAATACAGGGAGAGGAAAACAGCCAGGAAGAATCAGATAGTGGAGATGAGTCAGTATATAAAATTGAAAAGATTCCTGCTAAAATTGATGAAAGAATGATTCTCTTTGATCCTATGGAAATAGATTATGTAGAAAGTGAACAGGGTGTAAGTAACTTAAACATAAAAGGAGAAAAGTTTCCATGCATGATGCCACTTACAGACCTGGAAAAAAGGCTAAAGCATTTCGGATTTTTTAGATGTCATAGATCTTATTTGGTAAATCTTCAAAGGGTACGTGAAGTTGTGATGTGGACAAGAAATAGTTATAGTTTAAGTCTTGATGATAAAAGTAAAAGTTCTATTCCACTTTCAAAAGGGAGAATGAAAGAGTTAAAAGATATTCTAAATATATGATACTTTTAACTCAAAATGTGAAAATTCAGTTTTAAAAAAGCAGCATTCATAAGTTGTATTACTCTTTTCATGTTGATTTTATGGTTTAATAGCAGCATTTGTATAATAATTAACCATAGTAAAACTGAAAGGAGTTTTTAAATATGGAAAATGTTATTTCTATTAAAAATCTTAGAAAAGATTTTGGGGAAAATGCAGCAATTAAAGATTTAACTCTGGATGTTAAAGAAGGAGAAATATTTGGATTTTTAGGACCAAGTGGAGCTGGAAAAACTACTACAATTAAGATACTCACCTGCCAATTAATGCCAACAGGCGGCGATGTGAAAATATTTGATAAAAGTTTGCGTTCACAAAAAAAAGATATTTTTAAAAATATAGGAGTGCTTTCAGATAACAGTGGGTTATACGAAAGACTTACAGTTGATGATAATTTGATGCTATTTGCAAAGATAAATGGGGTAAAAAAGAAAAATGTAGATGAAATACTTGAAAAAGTGAAAATGACAGAGTATAGAAAAAGGGATGTGAAGAAACTATCTAAAGGAATGAAACAAAGACTTATGATAGCAAGGGCAGTAATTCACAACCCTAAATTGTTATTTCTTGATGAACCTACATCATCTTTAGATCCTGGCACGGCTTTAGAAGTTCACAAATTACTTCTTGAGCTTAATAGAGAAGGGACAACTATATTTTTAACTACTCATAATATGTATGAAGCTGACAAGCTGTGTCATAGAGTAGCTTTCTTAAATGAAGGAGAGATAGTTGATATAGGAGTTCCTGAAAAATTAAAGTTAAAATATGCAAAAGACAATATCAAAGTTGTTTTAAGAAATAACGAAGAAGTAACCGTGAAGAATAATGGAGATGGAGCAATTAAAATTAAAAATTGGATGGAAGATGGAAAGATTTTATCCATTCATTCAATGGAGCCAAATCTTGAAGAAATATTTTTAGATATTACAGGGAGGGAATTATAATGGAATTTTCAATGAGAAGAGTAAATGCATTATTTAACAAGGAGTTAAAGGAACTGCCTAAAAATATAAATGTACTTTTTATGGCTGCACTTCCAGTAATATTTTGTGTTATATATTTAAAGATATTTGGGAATATAATGAATTCACAACAAGGTAAAATGTATATTTTAAATACGATACTTAATATGAATTTGGTTATGGTGGCCACACTTATAATGGCCATGTTAATAGCAGAGGAAAAGGAAAAAAATACATTGAAGACTCTTATGTTAACTTCGCTTTCTCCTGCAGAATTTTTAATTGGAAAGGCACTTATAACTATTTTCATTTCAATGATTGTAAATATAGCTATATTTTTTATGTTGGAAATTCAGCTGCAGTATTTGTTAATGTATTTTATTATAACGATTGTAGTTTTAATTAGTATGGTAGAAATTGGAGCTGTAATTGGAATTATATCTAAAAATCAAATGGCAACAGGGACTATTGGTACCCCTCTATGCATGTTTTTATTTATGATACCTTTGCTTTCAGGATTAAATAAAACTTTTTATAAAATTGCCACTTTGCTGCCAAATTACAATTCAATGATAATTCTTAAAAAAGTTTTTGATGGCAAAAATATACTTGAAGGTTCAGGTTATAATATATTTGTGATTTTTGCATGGATAGTAGGTTCATCCTTGGTCTTTGCTTATGTATATAATAGAAATGGAGTATAAATTAAATTTAACTGACAATAAAATTAAATCCGTAAAACGATTAATATTACGGACGAACTTATAAAAAAGATTCATTCACCTATAGGTCTTGATCTTGGTGGAAAAAGAACAGATGAGATTGCTCTGACAGTGATGGCTGAAATTCAAGTTGCAAAATATCAGCGTTTGCTTGAAGCATCACTTGGAATGGCAGCAATTAATGCAGCATTTAATAATTCTTCACAAATTAAGGATTTCACCGGTGAGCCAGTGACTAAATCCGATGATGCAGAAAGAAAAGTTACGATTCATATGGTTTGATCGTCCACTTTCTGTAAACCCGCTAGACCTAATCCAATCGCATTGAGTTTGGTTAAATTGGAAAGGGTTGAAGGAAACATTCTTTATGTTACTGGTCTTGATGTTATTAATGAGACACCTGTTCTTGATATTAAGCCTTACTTTAAGAATGATATAGTATTATCTCATCGGGAGCCAGATTTAAATTGTAAAAATACAATGTCACAGGAAAGTGAAGGTGAATAATATGTTAGATTTGAATAATAGTAAGACTAAGGTGGAGGCTCTGAGTATACTGTTTCAAAAATGTCCCCCAGGTTGGCAAATTGAAACTGTTCCTATATCAGAGGATGTTTTTTATCAAAGAATTTATTTATAAACTGTTACAGACATTGTTTTGAAAACTACATATAGCTCAGTTCCCTTTTCAATCCCCATTTCAATTAAAGATTTCGTAGTTATAAGTGCTTTTATTGGGATACCAATATTGACAACCACCATTGCACTGTCGTCATCATTGATAATGTCAATTACATTGCCTTTAAGGAGGTTCCTTGCACTGCTCTCAAATGTCCCCTTAGCTAATATAATATTTTCCGGGCGGATAGAAATTTTAACATTTCCTTCAAGTTTAGAGTTAACACAGATGCTGACGAATCCAATATTTGCAAAGGTTTCACCGTTTTTATGGCTTAAGGTTGCCTCATATATATTTTCATAGCCATTAGATTTTAGAAGGTAGGCTTCAAACTGAGTGTCAGATATACGAATATATCTTCCTATATGGTGAGCTTGAAGCTCTCCACGTTTAATCATCTCATATATAGTACCTTTTGTTAACTTAAGTTTTTGTGCAATCTCTTCTGGTTTATATAAAATTTCTTCATTCATTCAACTCACCTGCTTTTGTATTTTATTTATTATTATATTATAACATTGTAGCATAGAAAAAATTTTTTATGCTACAATATATTAGAACAAAATGTACACACATTGTACATTTTTTAAGAGGTGTAGTATATGAATAAGACAATTGGATTATTTGCTCATGTAGATGCAGGAAAAACTACTTTAGCTGAGCAGATTTTGTATCATACAAAGAGTATTAAAAATTTAGGAAGAGTAGACCATAAGGATTCATTTTTAGATAATAATGACATAGAAAAGAATAGAGGAATTACCATATTTTCCGATCAAGCTGTATTTAAGTATAAATCTTCTACTTATTATTTGGTAGATACACCTGGACATGCCGATTTTTCATCCGAAATGGAAAGAACCATTGAAATAATGGATTATGCCGTTGTTATCATAAGTGGAGTTGAAGGGGTTCAGGCACAGACTGAAATAGTGTGGCAGCTTTTGAAAAAGCATGGTATACCTACATTTTTCTTTATAAATAAAGTAGATAGGGCTGGAGCAAATGTAGAAGGTATACTTAAAGATATTAGAGTAAACTTAACAGAAGATATATGTTTTATTCCTGAATCTGTTCAGTTAGATAAAATCAATAAAGAAATTATGGAGTTTGCAGCAGAACGGAGTGATAAACTTCTTGAAAAATATATAGAAGAAGATTTTACAAATCAGATGTGGCTGGATTCTATAAGAGACATGATATATAAAAGTAAGTTATTTCCTTGTATGAGTGGTTCTGCCCTTCAAGATAAGGGAATAGATGCATTTCTAGAAAAATTAGATAGGCTAACTTTTACAAAATACAATAATAGAGAAAAGTTTCAAGGAATTGTATATAAAATATGCCATGACAGGCAAAAAAATAAAATTACTTATATGAAAATACTAGGAGGTACTTTAAAAGTTAGAGATGAAATTGCAGTAAATACATCTCAGGATTGTTTTGAGAAAGTAACGCAAATTAGAATCTGTAATGGTGACAAATTCAAAACAGTAAATGAAGCATCAGCAGGAGAACTTGCTGCAGTATCAGGCCTATCAAATTCAATTGTAGGGTGTGGACTTGGAAATTGCTATAGAAAAGTTAATTATGAGATGCTTCCAGCGTTAAAATCAAGAGTAATATTTGACAAAAGTTTAAATGAAAAAGATGTACTAGCTTGTTTTAAAGTTTTAGAAGAAGAAGATCCTGCGCTTAAAGTAAGTTGGAATGAAAAACTAGGGGAAATACAGGTAAATATTATGGGAACAATTCAGCTGGAAGTGCTTAAAGAATTAGTAAAGGAAAGATTTGATTTACCTGTAGATTTTGGACCTTGTGAAATTTTATATAAAGAAACTATAATAGAAACTTCTTATGGCTGTGGACACTTTGAACCTTTAAGACATTATGCAGAAGTACACTTTAAATTGGAGCCAGGAGAGAGAAATAGTGGTATTTCATTTTACAATGAGTGCAGCACAGATGACTTAGATATAAATTATCAGAAATTGGTAGGAAAACACATTTATGAAAGGGATCATCACGGTATTTTAACAGGCTTTCCAATAGCAGATATAAAAATTACACTTATTACAGGAAGATCACATGTTAAACATACCTGTGGGGGAGATTTTAGAGAGGCAACTTTTAGAGCACTTAGACAGGGACTTGAAGGTGTGAAAAACATACTTTTAGAACCCTATTATAGATTTAAGATTAAGGTAAGTTCAGATTATATGGGAAGAGTTTTATCTGATATACAAAAGTTAAAAGGCTCTTTTGAAAATCCCGATAATTTAAATGGTGAAGTTATTATAACAGGCAGAGGGCCAGTATCTACATTTATGAATTATGCTGTGGAATTTACCTCTTTTACAAAAGGAAGAGGTAAAATTAATTTTGTATTGGATGGATATGATATTTGCCATAATGAAGAAGAAGTTATTGAAAAGATGGGCTATGATAAAAATGCGGATATTGAATATACATCTACTTCGGTATTTTGTTCTAAAGGACAGCCCTTTTTAGTAAAAGGAGATAGAGCAAGAGAATATATGCACTGCTTAAAGTAGATATATCCTGAGATGCCATAAATCTACTTGTACTTTTACATCAATCTCGTTTAATTATTCAGTGGAATATACGATGATTAAATATAATTTAGGGGACTCCCTTAAAATTCTTATTTGCTTCGTATAATTTTATAGATGAGGTGATGTAATGGCAGATATTGCTCATTTACTCCATGAAAACAGAGATGAATTCATTAGTGAAAATAAAAATTTTATATATAAATGTACTTATACTATTTCAAAAAGATATCTTCAATGGGAAAATGATGATGAACTGAGCATTGCTTTGATTGCGTTTAACAAAGCTTGCGATAATTATACAGAAACCAAGGGAAATTTTTACGCATATGCAAAAATTATAATTAGGAATGCATTAATTGATTATTTTAGAAAAAATAAAAATTCACCTTTACTTACTTTTGACGATAGTGACTGCAGTATGGAAAAATTAAATAATGCCAATTCTATAACAAGTTTTCAATTGGAAGTGGAAAATAAAAATAGAGCAGATGAAATTATTGAATTAAATAAAAAACTTATGGAATATAAAATCGATTTTATTAGTCTTGTAAATAATAGTCCAAAGCATAAGGATACAAGAGACAGTATTTTAAAACTTGTGCTAAAAGTATGCAACAATAGTGAAATTAGTAATTTTATATTGAATAAAAAGCAGCTGCCCGTTAAGCAAATTTGTATATATGCTGGATGTAACAAAAAATTTATTGACAAGTGGAGAAGGTATATTATTGCTTTATTTATATTATTTAGCAGCGAAAATTTTATGTATATAAGGTCCTATTTAAATGTAAAAGTGGGTGAGAATGATGGGTAAAAAAGAAGGCATAGTAGTAAGTGTAGAAGGAAAATATGCTAATTTACTTACTCCTTATGGTGAATTTATAAAAGTAAATTGTAGTGGCAAAAGGCTCCATATTGGCGAAAAATTTGAGGGAGATGAAATTCTTCACAGATTAAGTTTTTTTAATACAAGAAAGATAATAGCGGCAGCTTGTATAATGTTTGTATTATTAGTAGGTGGTGGCGTAAAAGCCTACTATACTCCTGCAGCTACTGTTTTAGTAAATATAAATCCTAGCATTGAGCTAAAGGTGAATTTTTTAAATAAAATCATTTCTTTTAAAGGGTTAAATGGTGATGGAAATAAAATATTGAGTGAAGTGAAAATAAATAATGATAATATAAATAATGCTTTAAAAATAATAATTGATCAAGCTAAGAAAGATAAATTTATTGATAAGAATTATGCGAAAACTATATCAATTGACATTAGTGGTAAAAATATAGATGTTTCTGATTTCAAATCAAATATGGAATCTTCTAATCTAAGTGTAAAAATTGAAACTAATGGTAATATTATTTTAAATAATAAACCAAAGGATAATTCTAATAACAAGAACTTAAATAGCAGTGATAAAGCTGCTGCTGAAGAGAGTACTCCAAGCAGTGAAAAACATTTAAGTGATAAAAAAGAGGATAAAACATTAAATAATAGCACCAGCAGCGAAAATAAATTTAAGAATGAAAATAATCCATCAAGTGGAGGTAATTCTTCAAGTGAAAGTAATTCTAGCTCGTATAAAGAAAAAGACAAAGGTGAATATAATGTAAAACAGTCACAAGACTCGGATAGCAGTAAAGTTAAAGAAAATCAAAACTCAAATAAAAAAACTGATGAAAATATGAGCAGCAAGCAAAATGATAATTCCAATAAAGATAATTCGCACCAGCAGAATTCTAATGGAAATAAGAAAAAATAAAAGAGCAAGACCTGTGGAAAATAATCTTACAGGTCTTACTCTTTTACTTTTCTACAGCTTGGTTTAGCGCATTTTGTACTGCATCTGTAAACCCTTTGCTGCTGTAGGTAGCTCCAGACACTGCATCAATAGAAGTTGATTGTGTTGAAATTATTTCATTGGGCAATGTACTTTCTACATTCTGATAAAATCTAGGTGTATCTTCTGTAGATATTGTTTGAGTATCAGTAATTTTACCATTTTTTATAGTAACAGAAACTTTTGTTGTACCTCCTCTGAAGCCTGTTCCAGTTCCAGTATAAGTTCCGTCCTTATATTTACCTTGTACTGTATTAGAAGGAGAAGTACTTGTATTCCCATTGAAATTATTTTTCTGAACCATAGTTTGAGTAGTAGCTGCATTATTTATAGAAGAGGTATTTTGTCTACTTAACATAGTATTTCCCAGGTTTACAAGACCGTAAATCCCAACAAATAGAGTTAGAGCAACTGAACATGCAAGTTTTGAATCTACATTTTCTCCAATTATATTTACACTTGTATTTTTCCTAGGACATACCTCTATGCATTTTAAACAATTTATACATTCGCCGCCTCTTACACTACTTGTACTATAAAGTTTTAATCCCATAGAACAATTATTTGTACATACCCTGCATTTACCACATTTATCATTAGGTTTTTTGATTTTGAATATACTTATTTTAGAGAACAGGGAGAATACAGCACCTAAGGGACACAAGTATCTGCAAAAAAATCTTTCAATAAAAATATCTCCTAAAGTTATTAGAACTAAAAGTACAAAACCTATAGTTAAAGTTGATATAACCTTAGAAAAATCCGTTATTTGAGCAAAAGCATCCCAGGGACTTGTACCTTGTAAAAAATTACTTCCACTATTGTATCCAGCAATTAGAAGTAATAACAGCACTACGTATTTTACATATTTTAGTTTAGAGTCTAGTTTTTCACTTATTTTAAAATTAATTTTAAATATTCTTTTCGATATAATATGAACCCAATCATTAAAAGTACCAAAGGCACAAAACCATCCACAGAAAAATCTGCCTGCAAAAATAGTAAATAGTATACATATTGAAAACTCCAGTAACTGTGGAAATACTTGAATGAAATTAAAGTTTCCTTTAATAATCATCTGAAAAATATTTTTTAGTTCACTAAAGGCCATTATATAAAGGCCAGGTAGTAAAAAAAATAAAATTAATTGTACAATGTGCCTTGTAATTTGTATTTTCCTTATTTTTTTTGTCATCTTTATAGCTCCTTTTCAATTTATAGTTTCGGTGTTTCACTACAAAATTAAATTATTATAGAGCTATTATAAAAAGGCAATCTTAAAAATAGATTAAAATTAAATAATTTTGTTTAAAATCCTCCAGCACCGCCGCCCCCAGCAGCCCCATCACTGCTGCTTCCAGAGGAATTATCTGATGAAACAATTGAATTACCTGAAGATCCTGTGTTAAAAGAGCTGTATATATTGTTTCTAAAGGTATCGTCTTTGTCAAAGGTAGAACTGTCAAAAATTAAATAGTAGTACAGCCACCCCATATCATCCTCTGGAGGAGTTTTAAAAGAATTTTTAAGCTTAGACATACTATTTTGTTTTATATTTAAGGCTTCTGCATAGGGAATATAGGTTTCAATGGTGGCATTTTCCATATTATATTCTAAGTCCATATTTTGTACATGAGATTTAAATTTCATCCATTTTTTATATTGAGATTGTCCATAAGCACTCTTTTTACAGCAGCACATTGATCCATAGACAATCATGAAGATTGATATGATTAAACTAAAAATACCTGTATGAGCTTCAGTCATAAGTGAAATAGTTGAAAAGATCAATTCAACTACAGCAAGAATAATTATAAACATTCCTGCTTTGGAAGCTTCAACATCATAATAATTTCGTGATTTGGCTTCTTCTTTTATAAGGTTTAGCCAGTTTGCAAAATTACTATGAGATGAGGATCTTTTACAATGTTTTTTAATTTCCAGGGTGCTTACATTTTGGCCGCTGCCCATTATGTCAAATATCCAATGCATAAAGTATTTTTCGTGTTTTAATAGCAGCCAATCGGGTTCTTTATTTTTTATAATTAAGAAGTTTAGTTTTTTCTTAGCACTATCCAATATGTTTTTCTCAATAGTTAAGTAACCTTTTCTCCATAAGTCAAGTATTGTAGCGTAGATAGTTCTGCCGTTTATAGTTCTCGCAACTAAATAAGCTGTAACTGCAGGTGTACAATCCTCAGGAATTTCAACGGGAGAATATACACTATAAGATGTATCTTCAATTTTGTTGAGCTTTTTTGATGTCTTAAATATCAAGAAAAGGGAAAGAAAACACAATACTACACCTATAATGTTTAATATATTTCTTACAAATATAGTATGAGCTATTTTTTTTTGCTTTTGTTTTTCATAATTTGCTTCTTGACTTAAAATTGTATTTAGCATATTTCTATTATTTACATTTTTACATAAAGGTATTAACTTGCTTGGAAAAAGCAACCTTACCTGAACAAGCTCCTTTGATTTCACATGAGGAAAGGAGTAATCTACATTTCCATTTTTTATATTGCATTCTCCATTTGAAATACCATGATAATAGGCTTTTATATATTGTTTACCAATATTTTGCGGAAGGTTAATGTGTATTTTTAAATTGTCTATTTTAGCTTCATTATAGTCTGACCAGTAGGTGTAGTAAAATTCACCAATATCATTATATTTTACTGATACATTTTTCATAGTATAAGTTATTTTAAAAGTTTTTTCCTCATTTTTTGAAGGACAGTAAATTTTAATTCCATATAAATTTGTACCTTTTGATAATATTTCAAATACACCATTGTCTCCGTTTCTAACATTAGAACTTTTTTTAAATGGAACTTCACTACCATTATGTGATATAAGGGATACTTTAAGGTTGTCTATACCTTTGGTTTTTATAGTAGATATATCCCGATAGGCTCCATTATAGTTATCTCTAAAATTATAGGTTATAATTTCTTCTACCTCTATAGAACCATCTTCTTTTATAGAGGTGTTTATATTGAACATGGATAAGTCCACTCCATCTGAAGCGTAAACTTTAAAAGAGTGAATGGAAATTGTAAAAAGTAATATAAAGGTACTTATTAAAAATTTTTTAAAAAAATTCATTATTATTCTCCTACTAATTTTTTTCATAAGTTATAAAACTGTATTTTATATTGCCATAACAGTGTTTTTTGAATTCGATTACATGGTAATTATTTTTATCAAATTTAGGGAAATAAGTATCGCCTTTTTCATGAGAGTGAATTTTTGTAAGGTATAATTTATTGCAGTAGGGGAGTAATTGCTTATAAATTTCTCCTCCACCTGAAACAAAGCTTTCTATAGGGGAATTTTTATATTTTAAAACGTCTTCAATATGATGGAGTATTTCTACTCTTTCATCCAAAATATTATAGTTTGTATCTCTTGTAATGACAATATGTTTTCTTTTAGGAAGTATACATGGGAGGGATTCGAAAGTTTTTCTTCCCATTATAATGGATTTACCGTAGGTGATGTCTTTAAATCTTTTTAGATCCTCTGGTATATGCCAGATTAGTTTATTGTCCCTGCCAAGCACATAATCTTCATTTAAAGCTGCAATTATATGTAACATTATACGATTACCTCCTGCTTATTTAATACTAAAGTATATGTAAATAGTATATCACAATTTTTCACAAATTTTTCAAAAAATAAAAATGCACTTATATGAAATAGTGCATTTTTATTAGAAACTCTATATATTGTTAGCTATTAGTCCTTTTTTACAATATCCATAATGGAACCATTGGCATATACCGCATATATTTTTGAAGCTTTCATAAGTTATTTTATTGTGGATAATATTTAAAAGATCTTTATAATAATATACTTTATCTTTTTCTAGTTGAAGCAAGTCTAGCACCTTCTTGTCCAAATATCTGACTTTACATTGGTAACAACAAGACTTACCAGTTACATTATTGGGACAGCAAGAACAAATGATATCTGTTTTTGTTATAATTTTTACCTGTATGGAAGTGTCCATTTTTAAAGAACAAACGATATTGTTCATATTTTTAGTGAAATTTTTACTATAACCGTAACCCCTATATCCCTGGATACACAATAGATGATGAGCTCTTAATGTTAACATTTTATAAGATTTGTTTTTATGAGGGCTTCCCGAACTCTACTACCTAATATATAAGCAATTATAACTTTTATGGTATCTAAAGGAATAAATGGAAGAGCACCTACAAATATGGACTTTTCTATTGAAATTTTTGTTATAAATGAAAGCTGAAGTACTCCAATTGCATAACAAAATATTAATGAAATAATTAAACCTATAATTGATTTAACAAAAGACAGTTCTTTTTCTGAAATTTTTCCTATGATGTAAGCTATAATGGGATAAGTTATGAGATATCCTCCTGTCGGTCCTAATACTACGCTTAAACCACCATGGAAGTTTGCAA
The DNA here is from genome assembly GCF_001636845.1 of Clostridium ljungdahlii. GTDB lineage: Bacteria > Bacillota > Clostridia > Clostridiales > Clostridiaceae > Clostridium_B > Clostridium_B ljungdahlii_A. The sequence continues at coordinate 220,918 of NZ_LITT01000046.1, read as the reverse complement.
ATACAGGTACGCCGACTGCTCCTAAAAGTACATATACCAATTGAGATAATGCACCAAGTTTGCTTCCTAAGATTACTGCAGATATGTAAACTGCTAGTATTTGAAAGGTTATAGGTACAGGACTAAATGGTAGTGGTATAGAAATTTGAGCTAAAATAGCTGTTAAAGCCGTAAATATAGCTGTTGTAGTTATTTCTCTAAGTTTTAAGTTCATATTTTCCCTCCTCAATAATTGTTAACCAATATACTATTTATGTTGACAATAAAATTATAATAATTATTTAATGAATTGTCAACATAAAACATATATTGATGTTAACAATTGTTCAAAAATGGCATTTTTCCATTTTCCTTTGAAGTATGTGGAATTTATTAAAATGGCTTATACATAGCTGTTTTTATTGTCAAAAAAAGTTTGTTGGAATTAAGCAGCCCTTTGAGTCTGTTACAGTAATTATTCCCGGGAGTAGAAGAGAATTTTCATCTGCTGGTGATTTAAATTTTATAGTCCAGCACTTAAGTGTACTTATATCTGTATGCTTTTCCCACTGAATTACCTGTGATTTTCTAGGAGAATAGGAGGAATCAGCTGCTGCAGTTGATGTGAAAGTAGAGAGTAGCATTATAGATGATGCAACGAGGGATAATGAAAATATTTTTTTAATAATCAACATATCACCTTTCATATATAATATCATTTATAATACAATAGTAACATGTATTGTATTATGATACAAATTTATCATTCTAGTATAATTTGGAGGGATGTTGATGAATCCGGTTAATATAATAAATAGTGAAAATCCATGTAATATAATTGCAAGTATTCCTCATGGATCTAGTAAAATAACTTTGGAAATGAAACAAAGCATGAGAAAAGGGGTGGTGCTTCCAAACAATGACTGGTTTTTAAATGACCTTTATGATTTTTTACACGAGTTAAATATAACTGTAGTGTCGGCTAATTACAGCAGATATGTTATAGACGTAAATAGAAATATTGAAAATAAATTCATACAGGGGAAATATACAAAATCATTAGTTTATTACAACACTACCTTTGACAGAAAAATTTATGACAAGCCATTGGAGATGGAGGTAATAGAGGAACGAATAAAGAATATCTATAATCCCTATCACTTTTCTTTGAAAAGGGAACTAGAAAAAGTTTTGAAATTAAAGAATAAAGTCTACTTGATAGATTTACACAGTTTTTTTGAGCAGTCAAAAGCAGATATAATACTTGGAACCCGTGAAGGAAAAACTTGTTCTAAAGAATTTTTAAGGGTGGTATATGACGCATTTACTTTTCATGGATTTAATGTAAAAGTTGATGAAAAGGGACTTAGAGGAGGATACATCGTATCTCATTACAGTTCTATGAAAAATGTGGAAGCTATACAAATTGAAATAAGATATACAGCCTATATAGAAAATAGATATTTCGGTGAAGAAGAAGTTAAAAATGTAGATAATAACCTATTTTATAGTACTAAAAGACGTCTATATAATGTTTTATGTTATATAAGAAATAAGTTAGAAAATTGAATATTATGTATAAGTTTAGTAAAAAGTAGGAAAATGAGGAAATAAGTATAGTAAATTTATTGATTAAGTTCTGCTGGTTAACTATAATAAAAATAACAGTTAATATAATTTTTAAAGATAATGTAAGGAGAGTAGATTTTTATGATTTCTATAAATGAATTAGATTATTTAAAACGTATGTGTGAATTACAAGCAGAAATGATACCAGGTGGGGTAGTATATTTTGTTACTGAGAAAAATAAAGTCGTTTGGAAAAAGGAATCAAAGATATTTGATATGAAATCAATGGATGTTGGATTTGATTTAAGTGAACATAATTTAAGATTAAAAGTATTAGAGGAAAAGAAAAATGTTACAGAGGATATTTCAAAGTCTAAATATGGAGCACTTAAAATTTTTGAAGAACCTATAGCTGATGAAAAAGGGCAAGTTATCGGGGCATTTTGTTCTGTATTTTCAAAATCACATCCTGTAGAAAAGGCGTTTAAAGATTTTGCACCAAGATTAGTTGAAATGTTTCCAGAAGGAGCTTTCTTTATTTTATCTGACTTAGAAAAAGTGACTAGTGTACAGCGATCTGAAAAATTTGATGTACCTGCTATTAAGCCGGGAGTTTCGTTTTTAGATAATCCTGCAACTGTAGTAAGTAAGGCAATTCAAACTAAAAAATTTGCATCAGAGGACATAGATACTTTAGGAAATTTGGGAGTACCTGTTAGAATGGCAACTTATCCATTATGCGATGAGGATACAGGTGATGTTGTGGGTACTTTTGGAATGATTATACCGAGAGGGGCTACAGTGAATTTGAAGAATATGTCCAATGATCTTACGGAGAATATTACAGGAGTATCCTCTACTATTGAGGAATTAGCTGCCTCAGCATCTGAAATACATACAAATGAGCAGAATCTAGATAATGAAATAAAACAAATAATATCTTTGTCAGAAGAGATAAATGAAGTATCTTCTTTAATAAAAGGTATTTCAGACGAGACTAAGATGCTTGGATTAAATGCTTCAATTGAAGCAGCTAGGGCAGGAGATGCTGGAAAGGGTTTTGGGGTAGTTGCACAAGAAATTAGAAAATTATCAGAACAGTCAAGAAGCACAGTTCCTAAAATTGCAAAGTTAACAGATAATATTAGGGAAAAGGTTGAATCTTCTAGCAAGATGAGTCAGAATTCACTGAATTCAAGTCAAGAGCAGGCAGCGGCTACACAGGAAATCACAGCTAGTATAGAAGAAATTACATCTATGTCAGAAAATTTAAATCAAATTGTAAATAAATTGTAAATTATAGTAATTTACTAAAAGTATGGATTATGATCCATGCTTTTTTTTAATGTAATTGTAAAGGTGGAATTTAGTAGTACTTCTATTGTATGTTGTTAAAATATAAAAAATAGTATATACTGGTGTATATACATTAACTTGTGGTATAAAAATATTGGTATGGTATAAAAATATCAATATATTATAAAACAAAAATATTATTTTAGAGGTGTAATATGGACAAAACATTTTTAATAAATGAAATAAATAGGTTGAAAAAAGAAAAAAATGCTTGCATATTAGCGCATAATTATCAGTTGCCAGAAGTTCAAGATATAGCAGATATTGTAGGGGATTCTTTTGCACTAAGTAGAGCTGCTGCTAAAATGGATAATGAAATTATAGTATTTTGTGGGGTTAAATTTATGGCAGAAAGTGCAAAAATACTATCACCAAATAAAAGAGTTTTACTTCCTTCAAAATATGCAGGATGTCCTTTAGCAGAGTGTATAGACGAAGAACAACTTATGGAGGAAAAAGAAAAGCATCCAGAGGCAGCTGTGGTGTGTTATATAAACTCTTCTACTGAGGTTAAGGCTATAAGTGATATATGTTGTACTTCTTCTAATGCAGTTAAAGTTATAGAAAGCATGGATAAGGATGAGATATTATTTGTACCAGATGAAAATCTTGCCAGTTATGTAGCCGAAAAAGTTACAGATAAAAAAATCATACCTTGGTCAGGTGGCCACTGCATAACTCATGCCAGAATAACTATAGAAGATGTTAAAAAAATAAAAGGAGAGCATCCTGGAGCTGAAATGTTAGTACATCCTGAAGTTTCAAAAGAAATAAGGGATAGTGCTGAATTTGTTGGAAGTACGTCACAGATAATTGACTATGCAAAGAAATCGCCCAATAAGGAATTCATCATAGGTACTGAAATAGGGGTACTTCATAAAATGAAAAATGATAATCCTGAGAAAAAATTCTATTTATTAAGTCCAAGACTTGTATGTCAAAATATGAAAATGACTACACTAAAAGATGTCCACAATTCTCTTTTAAATATGGAACATGAAATATTTATTCCTGAATCAATGAGAATAAAGGCATTGGGTTCCCTTGAGAAAATGTTACGTATTGAATAAATTCTATATAGGCTGGTGATGTAAAGTGGAAAGAAGATATTTAGCAAACTATAACATGAATTCCTGTGAGAGCAAGAGTTTTGATGTAGTTATAATTGGAGCAGGAATAGCAGGGCTTTATACAGCGTTAATGCTTTCTAAAAGTTTAAGAGTAGCGGTTTTAAGCAAAAAGGATGTATATGATTGTGATTCATACCTGGCTCAAGGAGGAATTGCAGCAAGTATACAAAATGATGACAGGCAGCTTCATGCAAAGGATACTATAAATGCAGGATGCTATATTAATGATTTGGAAGCTGTAAATGTACTTGTAAATGAATCTGAGAAAGCTATAAATGATTTGGTTCGTCTTGGAGTTGAATTTGATAAAAATTCCCAAGGTAATTTTTATAGGTCTTTTGAGGGAAATCATTCTATTCCAAGGATACTTCATGTAAACGGAGATTCTACAGGAAAAGCTATAATGGAGGTTCTTGTAAACCAGGCTAAAAATGCTTCCAATATAGAAATAATATCTAATATCTTTGCCCTGGATATTGTTGATAACAAAAACAAATGTTGTGGTATAATGACATTTTACAAAAATAAATTTGTTTATTTAAAGTCAAAGTGCTGTGTAATAGCCTCTGGTGGAATTGGACAGTTATTTTCTAAAACTACGAATGTAGAGGTACTTACAGGAGATGGAATTGCCATGGCAATAAGGGCAAAGGTAACCTTAGAAGATATGGAATACATTCAGTTTCATCCTACAGCTTTATACTCTAAAAATAATGAGGAAAAAATGTTCCTAATATCTGAAGCTGTAAGAGGGGAAGGTGCCGTGCTAAAAAATAAATGTGGGAACAGGTTTATGAAAGAATATGATGCAAGGATGGAACTTGCTCCTAGGGATATTGTAGCTAGGGCAATTAGTGATCAAATGAAAAAAACTGATTCTAATTATGTTTATTTGGATGCAACTATGTACGAAAAAAGTTTTTTGAAAAATAGATTCAATAAGATTTATAGTGAATGTGAAGACAATGGTATAGAAATATATAAGGATTACATACCTGTAACTCCAGCTGAGCATTATTTTATGGGTGGTATTAAGGTGGATTTGTTTGGAAGATCTAGTATGGAAAACCTTTATGCAGTTGGAGAATGTGCTTGTACTGGAGTTCATGGGGCAAATAGACTTGCCAGTAATTCTTTAATGGAAGCTCTGGTATTTGGGAAAAGAGCTGCAGAGGATATCTTAAATAAAGTAAAAGTTATAGATGAAGATAATTTTGAAGACAGTGTATTTATTCCTCAATGTAAAGAAAATAACATGGACTTTTCAAAACTTAAACAAAATCTGAAGATATTAATGGAAAATAACTTGGGAATAGTTAGAAAAATTGATAACATTAAAAGTGCATTAGAGGTTGTAGATGAAGTCCTCTTTAAAATTCAGTATATAAATTTTAAAAGTATAGAACAGGTAGAAGTTTATAATATGTATGAAGTTGCTAGAAGTATAATTATAGCTACTTTGGAAAGTAAGACTTCCATAGGAAGTAATTATATTAAAGATTATTCTAAAGATAATGTAGTTTTGAGGTGATTGAATTTGAATTACTTAATAGTTGATAAATTAATAAAAAATGCTCTTATAGAAGATATAAATTATGGTGATATTACTACAGATAATTTGCTTTTGGGAAGTGAAGTTTCAAAAGGAAAATTTATTGCAAAGGATTCAGGTGTTATTGCTGGAATTGATGTGGCTAAAAGAGTATTTGAAATTGTGGACAGCAGTATAAGATTCAAGATCAAGGTAGAAGATAGTTCCAAAGTGGAGAAAGGTAATGTTATTGTAGAATTAGAAGGAAATTCTAAATCCATATTAAAAGGAGAAAGGGTTGCCCTTAATATACTTCAAAGAATGTGTGGAATTGCGACTAAAACTAATAAGATGGTTGATTTAGTAAAAGATTATGATGTGAAAATAGTAGATACAAGAAAAACTCTTCCTGGATTTAGAATTTTGGATAAGTATTCTGTTACAGCAGGAGGAGGATACAATCATAGGCTGAACTTGTCTGATTTTGTAATGATTAAGGATAATCATATAAGGGCAGTAGGTTCTATAACGGAAGCTGTTAAAAGAATAAAAAATAAAATTCCATTTACAGCTAAAGTAGAAGTAGAAGTAGAAAATCTGGATCAGCTGAAAGAAGCGGTTAATACTGAAGTTGATGTGATTATGTTGGATAATATGGATGTAGATACTATGAAAAAGGCTGTGAAATTTGTAGATAAAAAGTTTATTTTAGAAGCTTCAGGAAATGTCACCGAAGATACTATAGTGGATATTGCGTCTACTGGTGTTGATATAATATCCATAGGTTCTCTTACACATTCTGTAAAAGCAATGGATATAAGTTTAAGATTTATATAGAGTTCCCAATTCTAGAGTTATGAATAGTATATAAAGAGGAACAAATGAGGTGATGACATTGGCTATAGAAAACTTGAAAGAGTTAAAAAGTCAATTGGAACTGGATGCAACTAGATTAAGAGAAAGTATATGTATAAAAGACAGTCTTTGTATTAAAGATAGGATATGGGATACTGATGAGATGTTTCAAGATATAAAACAGAGGGTTATACTTGAGTATATTGAAAAACTGTTGGATAAAATTGATATATAATAAGTTTAAAGTGGGGCTGTCACACTAAGCATGAATACTACAATATGTTGTATTAGTTCTTGATTTACGAACCAACATATTGTATGTAAATTACTCAGTGTAACAGCTCCATAAATACATAGATATAAAGTAAAAAAGTTAAATAAAAATTAAAAATAGTACTTGATTATATTTAAATTACGTAGTATTATAGATTTAAATTAAATCTTAGTAAATAACTATGAATTGCGATGATAAGAAGAGTAGGTTATAATTTGACTATTACAGAGAGGATTTCCCTTGGATGAAAGGAGATCTTAGTTGATGATAATTGAAGTGCATCTTGGAGCTCTGAATTGAAGTTTAGTAGACTTCAGCGTATGTGCCCGTTAAAGCATTGAGGTATGATTGTACCAAAAATTAAGTTGTCCTATATATGTATTTTTATAGGATAAACAGAGTGGAACCGCGGAAGTAAACCTTCTGCCTCTGAATTGAGGCAGAAGGTTTTTTGTTTTTGAGAATCCGGAACTCAAAAATATAATATTTGAAAATTTTTTATATTGAAATTATTTATAAGGAGGCAATAATCATGAATTCTGTAGGATATTTTGATTCAATTGCAGATAAATGGGATGTAATAAGAGAAGATTATTTTGAGGATAAATTAAAATATATAGCACTTTCACAATTTAATATAAAGGATAAAATTTGTGCAGATCTGGGCTGTGGAACAGGATTTATATCACTGGCACTGGCACAGGATGCAAAACTTGTATTTTCTCTGGACAATTCTAGAAACATGTTAAAACAGCTTCATAGTGAAGCTTTAGATAAATCAATTAAGAATATATATCCAATAAAAGGTTCTATGTCGGATTTACCACTTTTTGATGAATCTATTGATGCTGTATTTGTAAATATGGCTCTCCATCATGTAGTAGATGCAGAAAAGGCAATTAATGAAATTTATAGAGTGCTTAAAAAGGATGGAACTTTTGTCATATGTGACGTAGAGGAACATGATGGAGAATGGGCAAAAATTGAAATGCACGATGAGTGGCTTGGATTTTCTCATAAAATGATAAGCGACTGGACAGAAAATGCAGGATTTAAAGATATACAAGTTGAAAGTACAGGACTTAAATGTACAGGATATTCTAGCAAAGGTGAGTGTACTGAACCGGGAATATTTATGGCTAAGGGAATTAAGGCATTTGAAAGAAAATAACAAGTTAAAGATGCGACGGATATTTTTTATCAGACAAGGGGGTAGGTTCCGCAGATAGTGAATCCTATCTAAGGGTTCTGCCAACGTAGTATGATAAAAAATAGGCTAGCATACTGACTAGTTATTTCTTTGAAAATGCCTAAGAAAGGAGAATAAAAAGATGAATATAGAATCATTATTAATACACGGTGGGGTTGATGGGGATAAAACTACAGGAGCAGTGAGTGTTCCAATATATCAGACGTCAACCTATAAGCAAAGTGGACTTGGAGAAAACAAAGGATATGAATATTCAAGAACGGGAAATCCAACTAGAGAGGCACTTGAAAAACTTATAGCAGAACTTGAAGGAGCTAAAAGTGGATTTGCATTTGCCTCCGGAATGGCAGCTATAACCGCTGTGCTTACACTTTTCAAAAGTGGAGATAAAATAATAATATCAGACAACGTATATGGTGGAACTTACAGGGTACTTGATAAAGTATTTAAAAATTTTGATTTAAACTATGAATTGATTGATACAAGTGACCTGGAAAAAGTTGAAAAGAGTATTACAAAAGAAGTAAAGGCAATATATATTGAATCCCCAACTAATCCACTTATGGATATAACAGATATAAAGAAGATATCTGAAATTGCAAAGAAAAATAATCTTTTGACTATTGTAGACAACACTTTTATGACGCCTTATCTTCAAAAACCAATAGAACTTGGAGCAGATATAGTACTTCACAGTGCAACCAAGTATTTGGGGGGACACAGCGACTTAGTTGCGGGACTTGTTGTTGTAAATGATGAAAAGTTAGCTGAAAGATTGTATTTTATACAAAATTCAACAGGTGGAGTATTAGGACCTTTTGACAGCTGGCTCTTGATAAGAGGAATAAAAACATTGTCAGTTAGAATGGATAGACACCTTGAAAATGCAGGTTATGTAGCTCAATTTTTAAATGAAAGTCCTTTTGTAGAAAAAGTTTATTATCCAGGACTTGAGAGCCATAAAGGTCATGAAATTCAAAAAAAACAGGCTAGAGGTTATGGAGCTATAATTTCTTTTGTACTGAAAAAGGATATAGATATAAAGAAGTTTTTCAAGAATTTAAAACTTATAACATTTGGAGAAAGTCTTGGGGGAGTGGAATCTTTAATGTGCCATCCTGCTACTATGACTCATGCAGCAATACCTTATGAAATAAGACAAAAAGTTGGAATTGTAGATAATTTGGCAAGACTTTCTGTTGGAATAGAAAATAAAGAAGATTTGGTAAAGGACTTAAAAAAGTCAATAGAGCTTTCAAAATAAAGTTTGATAAATAATTTGATTGGAGGATTTTTAAATGGAAGTCTTTGATGATATAAAGGAAATGATAGGAAAGACTCCTATATTAAAGATAAATGAATTTGATTTAAAAGATGGTGTTAATATATATGCTAAACTTGAAAATTTTAATCCAGGAGGAAGTGTAAAAGACAGAATTGGGGATTATATGATAAAGCAGGCAGAGAAAAGGGGAAAGTTAAAGAAAGGATATACTATAGTAGAAGCTACAGCAGGAAATACTGGACTTGGAATCGCACTTGGAGCACTCAATAGGGGATATAGAGTAGTATTTGCGGTTCCAGAGAAATTTTCCATAGAGAAACAAGTGCTTATGAGAGCACTTGGTGCAGAAATAGTGCATACTCCTGAAAAAGATGGTATGCGAGGTGCTATAGAAAAATCAAAAGAACTTCTAAGCAAAATTCCCAATTCCATATCACTTGGTCAATTTGAAAATGAAGATAACCCACAGACCCATTACCTTACAACAGGTCCTGAAATATATGAGCAGTTAAACGGTAAGATAGATTACTTTGTAGCTGGAGCTGGAAGTGGGGGAACTTTTACAGGCATAGCAAGATATTTGAAAGAAAAAGATAGTAATGTAAAAGCTGTATTAGCTGATCCAGAAGGATCTACTCTTGGTGGCGGCACTGAAGAACACGGTTATGCCATTGAAGGTATAGGAAATGATTTCCTGCCGGATACTATGGATTTGAAATTAGTGGATAAAGTCATAAAGGTAAATGATGAGGAGGCCTTTTCACTAGTTAAGGAACTGGCTAAACGTGAGGGACTGATAGTAGGTTCATCTTCTGGAGCAGCAATTGCAGCTGCGTTAAAGTTAGCTAAAACTATAGATAAAGGTAATATAGTTACAGTATTTCCAGATAGAGGAGACAGGTATTTTAGCAAAAATTTATATGAATAAATAAAAATTCCATTTAAAATATAAAAAAAGCAGACAATGGGTATATGTATCTATTGTCTGCTTTTTTTATAACCTTAATATTAGGATAAAGTTTTTCTTTTATTATTATCTTCATTATACTCAAAGTTACATTCTTTAAGAGGTACTATTTTTGTCTTCTTGATAATCTTGTATCCAAGATACAAAGATATAAATATAGGAATACACAGATAATTTGTTACAAAATCAAACCAGCTAAATGTTTTAGCTTGAAATACCCATATGTTAGAACCAAATATAACAATTATACAAAGTATGATAGATATAATGGGGGCAAATGGATATAACTTAGCCCTATATTTTAAATCTTTCAAATTTTTGCCTTGTGCAGTGTATGCTTTTCTAAATCTATAGTGGCAGATAGCTATACCTAACCATGCAAAGAAGGCTGTGATACCAGAAGCATTATAGAGTATGTAATATATTTTTCCATCTCCAATCAGAGAGGCGAAAAAAGCAAAACAAGCAATAACAGTTGTAGCGTATAAAGCAGTAGTAGGAACACCATGTTTGTTTACTTTTGATAAAAATTTAGGTGCTTTTCCTTCTTTGGATAGGGAATAAAGCATACGTGAAGCTACATAAAGGCCTGAATTACCACAGGAGAGAACTGATGTCAAAATTACTGCATTCATAATACTTGCTGCAATTGCCAGGCCAGATCTTTTAAATACCATGGTAAAAGGACTGTATGAAATATTATCTGCACCACTTTTTAATAAGTTTGGATCAGTGAAAGGGACTAAAAACCCAATTACTATAATTGCCCCCATATAAAATAGTAAAATACGCCAGAAAACATTTTTTATAGCTTTAGGAACATTTTCTTCAGGATTTTCCGATTCACCTGCGGCAAGGCCAACTATTTCTGTTCCAGAGAAAGAAAATCCTGCAACCAAAAATACATTAATAATAGCAGATATTCCGCCAACAAAAGGCCCTTTCTTTCCAGAAGCATCTGATAGTACCCAATTACTTAATCCAGGTGATTTTCCACCTAAAATGCCAAATATCATGAGAACACCGACTATAAGGAATACTATAATTGTCACAACTTTAATACTTGCAAACCAATATTCACTTTCACCGTAAATTCTGGCTGAAAGAATATTTAAGATAAATATTATTACTAAAAATAACATACTCCATAAAGTAGTATTGGTATTTGGAAGCCAGAATTTAACAATCATTGAACCTGCAACCAATTCAGCTGCAACGCATATTGCCCAGCAAAACCAGTAATTCCATCCAAGGGTAAAACCTAGTGCAGGGTCAATGAATCTTGTAGCATAAGTTTCAAAAGATCCTGATATAGGCAGCAGTGTTGCCATCTCACCAAGAGATGTCATTAAAAAATAAACTAAAATTCCCATAATTACATAAGCTAAAACAGCACCGCCAGGTCCAGCTGTGCTAACAGCACTGCCGCTGGCAAAAAATAAACCAGTTCCAATTGATCCTCCTATGGCAATCATGTTCATATGCCTGGCTTTTAGAGTCCTTTTAAGTTGACCTTGTTCATTTGTTTTTGAATTTGTGTCCATTTTAAACTTCCTCCTTTTGTCTAACAATAAAACATATAGTTATTTACCTATGGGACACGCATATTCACATGTTCTACAGTATTTTATAATATTAACGGGTTCTTCTGTGGAAACTTCAGGTATATTCATAGGTTTAATACTAGCTACATCTTCTTCCATTTGTATATTACACAAGGTCCTATCAAAATTCCCAACCCTTCCAGGAAGTTCACTTCTACCTAATTCTGAAGAAAAATATATTTTTTTAGCAAATGCACTTTTTTGCATTTTTCCCAGCACTTAATTTTGCAGCTTTTACATGGATCGTATCCAGAAGGTCCGGTTGATTGTAAATCTAAATTTAAACCAAGTGCTCGTAATCTTATGTGTGGACCATACTCAGGTGTCACCAATAAGTTATTTTTTCCTATACATCCTAATCCAGCCACTACTGCTGAATCTTTTAAAAATATTCCACCCTTTTCCACATGATAATTAAAAGAATAGGTTTCTATACCTTCCTTTTCCAATATGCTTTTAACATTTTTGGTAATACTAATTAATTTTTTATTGCCTATAGTATTGTGATCTTCAATCCAATAATCTACAGCAGGATTGTCTACAGGATGATGATAAGCTAAAATAAGTACACTTCTTATTCCATGGGGCCATAGAACTTCTGTTAGAAATTTATCTTTTTCGCCACGCATATAAGTTCCAACACCATTGTATTTAGGCATTTTAGGTACTACAGTAAAGGCAGGGGCTTTTTTTAGGTCTTCAACATTTGCAATGCCTGCTAGAGAAGCTCCAGTTTTTAGTCCAAGTTTTATAATTTCTTTTGATGTAAGTTTGTCCATAATTTGTACTAATGTATTTTAATATGCAAAAATACATTATTCACTTCCTCTCTTTAAGTAATGTATTTTAAATTCATGAATTTTTTACTGAAAAATAAAAAATCCTCTTCCCAAAAAGAAGAGGATAAATAGCATAAGTTATTACGAGAGTTTATTAAAAAAACATCTCTCCCTCATCTTTCAGAATTATTATGATCTGCTGGAATTAGCACCTTTACATGTTTACGCATGGCGAAACATGAGGTTGCTGAAACTTCATAGGGCCAGTCCCTAAGTTTCTCTTGATAAGGATTTATTTAATTTTAATTTTTTGTAAAATTCTTATTAACTAATATGTATTATATATGTTATGTTTTTCAATGTCAATAAAAATCTAATTATGTTACAGGGCAATATGATTGAATTAAATGTTTATGCAAAATATGCAAATATTTTATACATAAATTACAATAATATGCGATTACCATTGAATCTTGTAAAATTTTAGTGTAATATATTTTATATTACTACATTGATAATAGCACATTTATCGAAAGATAAAGTCGCAAAGCTATGGGTCTAAAGGAAATTATTTTCTATGACTGCCAGGTTACCAAATTATAGTTTTAATAATCAATATTTATCCGATCGCTACCATTGTTAATACCCCATCTCACACAGTGAAAGCGACTATCACCAAATCAAAGATTTGGGATATCTGCTTTTCTATCAAAGTGGGGAGTAAGCATTGCTACGCGTCTGGATAACGATTTCTCCTAGAGGATAACGCCTTCTAAGTGCTGAAGTACTTAGAATCCTGTTAATAAACATCAAATGGAGTTAAAACTCAACCTGATGTTTAGAAATCTGTTTATACTTATAGTCTGGTACCTATTTATGTATTAATAGGTACATTTTTAATTTGTAAAAGTTTTCAAGTTTTTATCAGAAAAAGCAAATTTGAAATGAAATTTCAGTTTGCACTTAAAAATATAAAAAAATTAATATATTTAGGGGGACATAAAATGAACACTAAAGAAGAGAGCTTTCAAATAACTTTTAATAAAAAATCACTTAAAGTTGTGCTAATAATTTATATGGTATGCTGTGTTCTATCATTCTTATTTTATTCTTCAATAAAATTGCTTGGGCTTAATGACAACATAAGTGTGATTTCTTTAATTATGCTTGGAATATTTGTTTCAATTTATGGTATTATATTTTATAAATGTTATAAATGCATCATTACTCAAAATGGCTTTAATATGAAAGCATTTAATATAACAAAAATTGTACTTTTAATAATAACTTATTTTCAGTATTTATATTTGAACTTTACAATGCACTTAAATTCCATGTGGCTTATAGTTTTCTTTTTCGTTATTCTTGGAGCCTTGTTTTTTGATATAAAAATGATTATAGAGTCAATAGCTTTAAGCCTTTTATGTCAAATCATAGTATTTGTAAATAATCCTTCAATCTTTCAAGATAAACAATTGATTATTGCAGAAGCGGCTATGAAAATCATCACTATTTTTATAACTTTGGCATTAATTTTCATAGTTGTATATTTTGCGTCTAATCTATTAAAGTCAATTGGTGATAAGGAAGTTGAGTTAAAAAAGGAAAAGCAAAAATTGTTAGATTTATTTGGGAATATAGCTCAAATTTCTGGTACTGTTTTATCATCAAGTGAAAACTTAAGTGCAGCTATTGAAGAGCAAACAAGTTCACTTTTAGAAGTTTCAGGAACAAGTCAATCTGTATCAAAAAGTTCTGGTGAAATGCTTGATAAATCAAATAAGAATAAAGAAATATTAAATACTTTATTAAATGCTAATGAGGTTGTTACTATAAAAACCAAGGATAGTGAAGATAAAATAAATTATTTTATCAATATTACAGATAAAAATCAGAAATCTTTAAATGATACTCTTTCAATTATTATGGATATAAAAAATAGTATAGAGGATACGTTTAAGTCTACAAAAGATTTGAAACAAAAATCAAGACAAGTATATGAGATATTAAATATTATAGGAAATATATCAGAACAAACTAATCTTCTTGCGTTAAATGCATCAATTGAATCAGCAAGAGCAGGTGAAAATGGTAAGGGGTTTGCAGTAGTAGCAGATGAAATAAGAAAATTAGCTGAAGGAACAAAACAATCACTTAATCAAGCAAGTACAATAGTGGATGAACTAAAAAATAAAATTGATGTAGTTGAAAAACAAATGACGCATAGTAACGAAAAGTCTCAGACTGGTAATAGTATTATTAATGAGACAGTCAAAGGAATAAATGTTATGACTTCCAATTTGAAATTATTTAGTAATAATATTATGGATATAAATAACGCTTCTACTACATTATTTACAAAAACTAAAAATGTAGCTCAATTTAATGAAGAAGTATCAAATATGACGAGAGATACAATATCAAAATATGAAGTGATAGCGGAAGCAATATCTCAAAATGCTGCCACTAGTGAAGAAATAGAAGCCAACATTAATGAACTTAGAAATGTTGCTGAAAATATGAATAAACTTATTAAATAAATTTTGATTATTTCGAACCTATTTATGAAATTATAGAGATCTATAAAAGAGAAATGGAAATGATACTATTTTATTAAAAGGTCATTTCCATTTTCCTATATTATTGAAGACTATCCAAATTATAAGGGGTTTCTTGATATACATAGTAATTCAGCCAGTTTAGAAATAAAAGGTTGGCATGACTTTTCCAAGTTGCTTTAGGATGTTTGGTTGTATCATTACCAGGAAAATAATTTTTCGGAATATCTATGGGCAAATTAGCTGCTACGTCTCTATCATATTCTGATTTTAATGTTAAGGTATCATATTCAGGATGGCCTGTTACAAAAATTTGGCGGCCACCTTTTGTTGAGATTATATAGACCCCGGCATCTTTTGATTCTGAAAGTATTTCTAGTTCAGGTACCTTTTCAATATCTTCTTTTTTTACACAGGTATGTCTTGAATGAGGTGCGTAAAATATATCGTCAAATCCTCTAAGTAACTGTGTATTTTCTTCATTTATTATATGTGAAAAGATACCAAACATTTTTTTATCTAAAGTATATTTTGGAATACCAAAATGGTGGTAAAGTCCGGCCTGAGAACCCCAACATATGTGTAAAGTTGAATATACATTTTTTTTACTCCAATTCATTATTTCAGTCAATTCATTCCAATAGTCAACATCTTCAAATTTCAGTTTTTCAACAGGTGCTCCTGTTATTATCATACCATCAAATTTTCTATCTTTTATTTCATCAAAAGTTTCATAATACTTGAGAAGATATTGTTCTGAAGTATTTTTTGATCTGTGGGATTTAGGATACATTAATGTTATATCAACTTGAATAGGGGAATTACTAAGTAACCTTAAAAGTTGTACTTCCGTAACGGTTTTAACCGGCATTAGATTCAATATGACTATATTAAGTGGCCTTATATCTTGTTTTAACGCACGTTTTTCATTCATTACAAATATGTTTTCAGCTTTTAATGTTTTAGAAGCTGGAAGGTCATTAGGTATATTTATTGGCATAAAAAAATCCTCCTTTATATAATGGCTTGTTATTTTCTTTCAAATGCCTTAATCAAATAAAAATCTTATTTTCAACATTTACGTAATAGATAACTATATAAAGGAATAGGTTAATTTAAATAATTTGTATAATAAAA
The DNA here is from genome assembly GCF_001636845.1 of Clostridium ljungdahlii. GTDB lineage: Bacteria > Bacillota > Clostridia > Clostridiales > Clostridiaceae > Clostridium_B > Clostridium_B ljungdahlii_A. The sequence continues at coordinate 204,684 of NZ_LITT01000046.1, read as the reverse complement.
AAGCTGTTTTTATAAGAAAAACAACTTTTAATACTAATTATAGAAACTATTTTCCTTATCTTTCAGAAATAATCTGCTGGAATTAACACCATACATTCAAATGAAAAATGTTGGTTGTCGGGTTTCATAGGGCCAGTCCCTCCACCACTCTTGATAAGATTTAAATTGATTTTATTTAATTTATTATATAATATACTAATACTAGACTTTTGTCAAATACAAATGTTTCAATATCAACAAATAATTTGAAAATTCATAACAATGAAGAAAAAGAAATGTTGGTAAATGTTTAATTCTGTGGTACAATAAAAATTAATATTTCATGCTGTTTGTAGTGCTTAGATAGCATGACGTATAAAAGCAATATTCATTACAATATTAATAAATCAAAGAGGGGGGTATTTAATTATGGAAGCAAAGTTAGAAAAAGGTATGGCCTTATTACGGCTATAGCTATGGTTATCGGAATTGTTATAGGTAGTGGTGTCTTTTTTAAGGCAGAAAAAGTTTTAACTGCAACAGGCGGAAATCTTACACTTGGTATACTGGCCTGGGTTATAGGTGGTATTATTATGATTTCTTGTGCCTATACTTTCGCAGTAATGGCAACTAAGTATCAATATGTAAACGGTGTAGTAGATTATGCAGAAGCTACTTTGGGTAAAAAGTATGCATATTATGTTGGGTGGTTTATGGCACTCATTTACTATCCGACATTGACATCAGTATTAGCATGGGTTTCGGCTAGATATACTTGTGTATTACTAGGATTCTCAATTACAGGTGGAGAGTGTATGACTATTGCAGGTGTATATTTGATAGCAAGTTTTGCATTAAATTCACTGTCACCAATTTTAGCAGGTAAATTTCAAGTTAGCACAACTATTATAAAACTTATTCCACTAGCTTTAATGGCTGTAATTGGAACAGTTGTAGGTGTGGGTAATGGTATGATTGCATATAATTTTACAACAGTAGTAAAAGAAGTTAATACTTCTAATGCGTTATTTACAGCTGTTGTTGCTACAGCTTTTGCTTATGAAGGATGGATCATTGCTACAAGTATTAATGCTGAGTTAAAAGATGCAAAGAAAAATCTTCCATTAGCTCTTGTTGGAGGAACTTTTGTAATTATGATTATTTACATACTCTATTATGTAGGACTAGCTGGAGCAGTAACAAATAAGGTTATGATGACTGGCGGAGAAGCAGGGGCTAAATTGGCTTTCCAAACAGTTTTTTCATCATTAGGTGGTTCACTGCTATTTGTATTTGTTATCATTTCCTGCCTCGGAACTTTAAATGGGTTAATGCTGGGATGTACTCGAGGTATTTATTCATTGGCAGCAAGGAATATTGGACCAAAACCAGATGTATTTAAGCAAGTTGATAATGTAACAAATATGCCTACTAATTCATCTGTATTTGGATTGCTTCTTTGTGGTATATGGTTATTATACTTTTATGGTGCTAACTTGACAAAGCCTTGGTTTGGATTTTTCTCTTTTGATTCTTCCGAATTACCTATAGTTACTATTTATGCATTGTATATACCTATTTTTATTATGATGATGAAAAAAGAAAAAGATTTAAACTCATTTAAGAGATTTATAGCACCTATTATTTCTCTAGCTGGATGTATTTTTATGATAATTGCTGCTTGTTTTTCTCATAAAATGGAGGTTGTTGCATACCTGATCGTTTTTGCAGTTGTAATGATTTTTGGGGCTATGTTTTCTAAAGAAAAAATTGCTGGATAATAATAGAATTGAATGCATAAAGAAAAAATATAAAAACAAAGGGTTAAAGTATGTAGCCCTTTGTTTTTGTATTTTTTTGATATCTATATCAAAAAAGGTATTGACATAAACACACGTTAGTAATATTATGTTAATAACAAATAGATAATAACAGATTTTAAACATGTAGGTGATAATATGGATAAAAGCAATTTCAAAATGAAAGCCTTAGATCATGTAAACTCTGTAAATTTAATAATATTTTTTAGGAGGAATAAATTATGTTTGGATTTAAATTTATAAAATTTCAACCAAGTGAGTATGTGTTAAAGTATAGGAATGGTAAAATTGTAAGGGAAGGTGCTGGAATATCATTTTATTATTATGTTCCAACAACTTCAATTGTTCTTGTTCCTGTTGGAAGTGTGGATTCACCTCTTATTTTTGAAGAAGTTACTTCAGATTTTCAGACGGTTACAGTTCAAGGACAGGTTACTTTCAGAATTGTTGACCAAAAGAAAATTGCAGGAGTTTTAAATTACACACTTGATATGAAGAAAGGAAAGGGCTATGTTTCCGATGATCCTCAAAAACTTCCGCAGAGGGTAATAAATATTGTAAGGGTGCTAACTAAAAAGACAATCGAAAATTTGGAGCTCAAAGATGCTATTAAATCAAGTGAAGTACTTGCAAGTGAGATATTGAGTAAGATTAAAAAAAGTGAGGAGATAGAACTTCTTGGAATTGAGATACTTGGACTTTCAATATTAAATATCGTTCCAAATAAAGAAACTGCAAGGGCATTAGAAGCTCAGACAAGAGAGAAAATCTTGAAGAAAGCAGATGAAGCTATTTATGAGAGAAGAAATGCTTCAATTGAACAGGAAAGACGTGTAAAGGAAAATGAATACAATACGGAGATAGCAGTTGAAAACAAGAAAAAACAAGTTAGAGAAACCCAACTTGAAGCAGAGAGGACTTTTCAGCAAAAGCAAAATGAACTCAAACAAGAAAAGATGAATTTTGAAACTGCACTTGAAGAAAAAAAGAGATCACTTGTTGATATTTCTGTAAAAAATTCAAAAGTTAGAGCTGATGCAAAAGCTTATGAGTTGTCAGCTGTTATGAAGTCGCTAGAAGGAATAGATTCTAATGTAATACAATCTCTTGCAAGTATTGGGATGCAGCCAAATAAATTAGCAGCACTTGCCCTTCAAGAACTAGCAGAGAATGCAGGAAAAATTGGACAGCTCAATATATCACCCGATCTTTTTCAAGAAATACTTAAAGGGAGAAATTAGTTATGGTAAGATTAACTGAAAATAAGATAGTTATAATAAAGAGGAAGACAGGACTTGAAGAATTAATTGTAAGATATAATACAATTGAACAGGCAAAGTTTTATATCGAACATCTTGGAAGTGACTTTTCAGATTATATAACTGAAGATAAAATTTATAAACAAGCGGTAGCTAAAGCTCAAAGCCAATTTGAGGAATTAGGCAGAATTCAAATTGTGGATAGGGATTTTGTACCTAATTTTATATTTGGGGATAATGATTTAGTGGTAGTTATAGGGCAGGATGGTCTTGTGGCAAATACTTTAAAGTATCTTTCAAATCAGCTTTTAATTGGTGTAAATCCTGATCCTTCAAGGTGGGATGGAGTACTTCTCCCATTTAAAGTTGATGATCTTAAATTGGTTGTTAAAGATGTCTTTAATGTAAAAAGACAAATTAAGGAAGTTTCCATGGCAAAAGCAGCTTTAAATGATGGACAGAGTATTTATGCTGTAAATGACTTGTTCATAGGACAAAAAAGTCATGTATCTGCTAGGTACAATATAAAGTTAGGCAACGCTGAAGAACATCAATCTTCAAGCGGAGTTATTGTATCTACAGGTCTTGGTTCAACAGGATGGCTCAAAAGTATACTTACAGGTGCTATAAATATTATAAATAATACATCCAATTCAGATCTTAAAATCAAGTAAAAAAATAATCCAGCTTGGGATATTGATTATTTGTACTTTTCTGTACGTGAGCCTTTTCCAGGTAGAACTACAAAAGCAGATATAGTTTTTGGAAGAATTAAAAAAGGATCTCAACTAAAGATATCATCTCAAATGCCTGAAAATGGAGTTATATTCAGTGATGGCATTGAAAGTGACTATCTCAAATTTAACTCTGGTATAGAAGCCACAATCACACTTGCTGAAAAAAAGGGACATCTAGTGATATGATTTTATAAAACTCTAAGTAGAAATAAAAATGTTTTACTAACTTCCGGAAGTTTAATTTAGCCTTTAAAATTAAAGAGCATATTCTTTAGGCGGATTACCTGAAAAATCGGCTATTACAGCTTTTGCATCTTTAAGATAAAAAATTTCGAAAATTGGGTTTTCTGCTGACTTGTAAAGTGATTTTACTAGGCAACTGTTCTCTATAATAGCTTTTTTAGTTTCCATATCATTTGAAAACACAACTTTACCCTTTAATCTTATCCATGCAAATTTTGGACTTGATGTTGAAATTTCAACATAGGGATATTTTTGGAGTTGGGCAAAAACGTCTTTTTTATTGTTTGTGCAGAAATATAGATTTCCTTCTTTCTCAAGCATAAATTGGAAAGGACGTACTTTGGGCTTACCGTCTAATCCTACAGTTGCAAAATATTGCACTGGATTTTCTTTTAAAAATTTTACTACTTCGTTCATGTTAATGAACCTCCTTTAAAATTGAACTTGCAATTTGCTGCTTACAAATTTATAATAATATTCATAATATCAAATGTAAAGTAAGCACTTAAAAGTACTGTAGTTACCTAAAGTATACTATTGTGTGTTTATAACACTTTTAAAGGAGAAACTTTTATGGATAAAAAAGATTTGCCTGCATGTCCAGTTGAAACTACACTCTCACTCATAGGTGATAAGTGGAAAGTTTTAATCATTAGAGATTTGCTTACAGGTACCAAAAGATTTGGAGAATTAAAGAAGTCGGTTGGAAGTATTTCGCAAAAAGTTTTGACTCAAAATCTAAGACAGATGGAGCAGGATGGCATTGTAAATAGAAAAGTATATGCCGAGGTTCCACCTAGAGTTGAATATTCACTGACAAACCTTGGATTTAGTTTAAAGCCAATACTCGATGTCATGTGGAGTTGGGGAGAAGAATATAAGAAATGTAGTGTAGGTAATCATTTATGCTAATTGAAAATATTATTTTACTTATACTTATTTTGATTTTATACATAATAGTATGGTATTACGTTGGAAGAAAAGTAAAAGGGGTATTTTTAAAGAAAAATAAAAATTTAAAAAAGAGACTGTACTGGATTGCATTTTGGTTCATAGCTTTTTCTTATATTATAAGTTCTATATTTAAAAGTGTTGTATCAGTAAACAACATAATTGCTTCTCTATTAACAATAATAGGAGCAGTATCTCTAGGCATTTTTTATTATTTATTTATATTATTTCTGCTCACAGATGTGGTAAAATTTGTTTTAAAAAAGGTAGGATTTAAGGGGAAAATTAGAAATTATATAAGTGCCATATATGATGATGGAATTTCAATTTTTATAATAGTTTTAATTATTTTTTGTTTTGGCATGTGGAATGCCCTTCATCCAGTCGTAACAAATTATAGTATAGATATAAATAAAAGTGCAGGTAAAATCAATTCACTAAACGTGGTAATGGTGTCAGATGTGCACATGGGTATAATGATTAAGGAAAAAGGCATCGATAAAATGGTAAATTCCATAAATAAATTAAAACCTGATATAGTTTTCTTTTGTGGAGATATGGTTGATGAAAGTACCACTACAAAGCTAAAGAAATATTATGGACAAGCTTTTAAGGGGATAAATTCAAAGTATGGTGTGTATTACATTACAGGAAATCATGAATATGGAGAAAATTTATCTGAAACAATTAGTTATATGAATGAAGCAAAGGTTAAAGTGCTGCAAGATAAGGCAGTTAAAATAGACAATAGTTTTTATGTGGTAGGTAGAAAGGATACTGCTAGTGGTGAAAAGATAAAACCACTAAATGAAATTTTGAAAAATACAGACAAATCCCTACCTATTATAGAATTAAATCATAGACCGGTTGATCTTGAGGAAGTTCATAAGGAAAATGTGGATTTACAGCTTTCAGGGCATACTCATAGGGGGCAATTTTTCCCCAATAATCTTATAACAAGGCTTATTTATGAAGATGACTATGGATACCTTAAAAAGGACAATTTTAATTTAATAGTTACTTCTGGTTATGGCACCTGGGGACCTCCCATAAGAATTGGGACAAAAGGTGAAATAGTAAACATTAAAATTAAGTTTAAGCACTAGGTGCATGAATTATGAATAAGAAAAATGAGACAAGTAAAACATATATTTTATTTGTCTCACTTTTCTTTAAGGGGGGATTAAGTTAATTATGTGTAATATATTGTAAATTTAAGGCAGAATAGCAAATGAACGAACAGGGAAACCCGGTGCCTTTTGAGCCTTAGGAACTATGCTGAAGATTATTGCTCCAGTTGGAGGTACTTTGTCCAAATTGGTCATAACTTCAATTTGATAATGATCTTTTTTTAATACATAATATTCTCCCTGAAATCCAGTTATTTTTTGTTCTATTGGTGCATCTGTATCAAAAGTTTCATGTCCGTTTGCTGCTATTTTGCGAGTTTCATATAAGAATTTGAGTGCATCAAATGACCATCCAGGATAGTGTTCATCGCCTTTTTCATCAAGGTTTAAAAATTTGTCTTGATCAGGCCATCTTTTACTCCAGTCGGATCTAAATGCTACAAAAGAACCTTCTGGTATTTTACCAAATTGCTTTTCCCATTCTAAAATATCCTCTACTGTAAGTACGTAGTCATCATTTTCTTTTACTTTCTCTGAAAGATCTATAACTACAAGAGGTAAAACAAGTTCTTGAAGTTCTAATTCATCAATGTATCTTCCTCCTTCTGCAAAATGTATTGGAGGATCAAGATGAGTTCCGTATTGTCCTGCAAATGTATATTGTTTTACAAAGAATCCATCCTTGTGAGTGAAAATAGTTTCAAATTTTGCAGGATTAAAGCTTGCAAATCTTGGAGTGTCCGGTCCAAATTCATGGGTAAGATCTACCCATTGGTGTTTTTTTAAATCATTTAAAGTATTCCATAAACTATTAGTCATAATATATAATCTCCTTCCAAATTAAATAGTATATTAATTAGCAACATTCTCTTTAGAAGCTGCAGATAAAACTGATCCTTTTTTATAAATAGAAGTAATACTAAAACCTACTATTATCCATACCAAAACTATATAAGGAAATATATTATTAGGAAAGGCTGGTATAGGATAAATATTTGAATAAAAGGTGAATGCCAAAACAAATAGAGCTACAACAGGTATAATAAGCTGCCAAGTCCATATTTTTTTCTTTCCAAAGTATATAAGTGAGCCTAAACTTGTTATAAAGTAAGCAATAAGTAATGCAAGTGCACCTATTGTTCCTATATATCCAAATACTTCTACTCCATCATGTTTAAAAAGTGCTAAAACAGGAATTATTATTATTGCAAGTATGATGTTTAATGCCACATAAGGAGTATGGTGTTTAGGGTGTACGCGAGAAAAAATTTGTGGAACATTACCATCTTTACTCATTGAATATAGGAGTCTTGAACCTGCAGTCATAGATCCTAAAGCAGTTGAAAAAGCAGAAATACTGATAGCTAGTGTAATTAATATAGTAAATACACTTCCTATATAATTTTTAGAAAGGTCTACTATAGTAGATGGTGACTTAGTTAGTGCCTCTATTCCTGAAGCCGATACTCCAAATCCTATAACCTCAGCATAACTTACGAATACGAATATAAGTCCGGTTACAACAACTGTACTTGCAATTGCAAGAGGTATTGATTTTTTAGGATTTTTACTTTCTTCACCAAGACTTGATGCCCCCTCAAAACCACCAAAGCATAGTATTGCATATACGATTCCAGCACCATAATTTGAAAATTTATTTCCATTTCCTTTAAAAGGAACTAAACTTAATCCTTTTGTTGAACCAACTTTTACAAGAATGACTACTGAAAGTAATATTACGAGGAGAATTGATACAGCTTCTATGACAAGCATAATGTTTGTACTTAATTTTACATCACTATAAGATACAAACCATATAAACGCCTCGCAAATTAGTGCAAATATAATCCAGGATATGCTTACTCCAGTTAATTCTTTAATAAAGCTGGAAAAAAGAGATCCAAAAGCAGAAGAACATCCAGCAGAAAATCCTATATAGGTAAGCAGTAAAGCCCATCCTGATATTGAGGCAGCTTTTTTACCTAAAGATCTTTCTGTAAATGTATAAACCGAACCTGCAGATGGAAAATATTCATTGAATTTTATAAAAGATACGGCTACAAAGCCCATTAGTATAGTTGATATAACAAATACTGCACTTACAGAGTAAGATACTGTTGATGCCATAAGTCCTACATTCATTGACATAGCAAAAGTAGGTGCTATTATTGCAACTGAAAGTGCAATAACTTCTACGAAATTAAGCTGATTTTTTTTAAGGGCATTAATGCCTTTAGAGTTTTCTTTGCTCATACTGTTCACTCCTTAGCGAATAGGTTTTTATTTGTATTTTTATTAATCAAATGGAAATCTTATCAGAATATTTGATTTGCGCAAATCGAATGGTTTATCTTATAAAAAAATAAGGTCATTTTTCTATAAGATAAGAAAAATGACCTTTTAATATCATGATATTAAAATTAGTTATCTCATCTATCAGAAATAATCTGCAGGAATTAACACCAATACATTCAAATGAAAAATGCTGGTTGTTGGGTTTCATAGGGCCAGTCCCTCAACCTCTCTTGATAAGATTTTATTTAATTTATTTAGTAGTATACTACCAAGATTGTCCTGTTGTCAATAGTTTTTTTGAAAGATTAAAGTTGAAAAAATTTTAATTTATTGACACTTTATAATGAAAGAAATGGGGTTTTATTATACTATAAACTTATTTATTTGGGACATAATCATATGCGGTATACTAAGACATTATCACAAATCAATCATACTTAAACAGAAAAAATTAGAATTTTTGTTGACAAAAAAAATAAAAGATTGTATATTATATATAAATTATTTTACATGTTTGTTGATTGACTAGAAAAACTAGAAATTAGCATTTAAACTTTATAATCGAATAAAGAATTCTTATCTAGAGTGACGGAGGGACTGGCCCTATGATGTCCAGCAACCTGAATACGATGTATTGTATTCAATGGTGCTAATTCCAGCAGGAGAAACCTGAGAGATGAGAAAAGTATAGAATATAACTTCTTACATTTTCTCTGTGAGGAGTTTTTTGTTTTTTAAAAAATTGTTTTATTGTAGGGTACAAAATAGAATAGTATAATTACGCATTGGTTGACTAGAAAAACTAGAGACCAAGTTTCATTTATTTATAGAGAAAACTCTATATTTATGAAGCTTGGTCTTTTTTATTTACTAAAAATATTCATATATGGGAGGTGCAAAATCAAAGAATAAAAGCTAATAAAAATTTATATTTCAAAAAGAGGAGAGTATAAAAATGAGAAAAAAAATAAGTACTATAATTTTAGCGCTATTTACAATAGCTGCTGTTGCTTTTACCGGGTGTTCCCAGGACAGTGGAAATACTTCGAATAATTCTAAATCACAGAGTTCCCAAAATACTCAAAATAGCAGTAGTAAAAAATCAGGCAGCACAAAAGTTCCATCTAAAATTTCTAGTAAGCAGATAAAGATAATGGTAATTCGTAAAATAGGTGGAGATGACAATACAGCACAATACTTAGCAGGTGTAAAGCAGGAAGGGGAAAGTTTAGGTTTTAAAGTGGACACTTTTAGTGCCAATGGAGATAGTGTAAAATTTCATGATGCCATAAGTCAGGCACTTCAAAAAGACTATGATGGTTTTATAATATCCCATGGTGATGATAGTGCTACTGTAGATGATGTTAAAAAAATTATAGCTAAAGGCAAGCCAGTAGTAACTTTTGATTCTAATCCTGAAGTAGCAAAGGTAGAAGGTATTACTATAACAGAACAGGATGATGAAACTTTAGCACTCACTTCCTTTAAAAAATTAGTTCAAGACCATAACGGCAAGGCAAATATAATATATCTTTGGGTTGATGGATTTGCACCAATGGTAAATAGAAATAGAATGTATAAGGCAATGCTTGAGAAATATCCTGATATAAAAGAAGTTGAAAGATTTGGAGTAGCATCATCTGATACCTCAGTTCAGACACAAAACGCAGTAACTGCAATGCTTGCAAAACATCCTAAAGGAACTATTGATGCTATATATGCTTCATGGGACGCTTTTGCAATAGGTGCAACTAGGGCAGTTAAAGAAGCCGGACGTAATGAAATAAAGGTATATGGTATAGATGTATCAAATGCAGACCTTCAGGCAATTCAAGATAAAAACAGTCCATGGACAATTACAACAGCTGTAGATCCAAAGCTTATAGGTGATGTAGATGTAAGACTTCTTACTAAAAAGATAGCAGGAGAAAAAACACCAAAATATTACGATCTTCAAGCATCATCCGTGGAAAAAGATCAAATAGTAAATTCAGGTACTGCTGTCAACATGGAGAACTTATCAAAATTAATTCCAAGCTGGGGCAAATCAGATGCTTTTGAAGAGCCATGGATGGATACTTTGAAAAGTCAGCATAGCAGCAAATAAAATATGAATTTGAAAGTAATTTGGAAGGTGTGTATATGGATACGAACAGAGGTACATTTTTAAACATGAAAGATATTTCAATAGAATTTCCAGGAGTAAAGGTACTGGATAAAGTTAATTTTTCTACTAACGCAGGTAGGGTACATGCTATCGTAGGGGCTAATGGAGCTGGTAAATCTACACTTATGAAGATTCTGTCTGGAGCTTATGCAAATTATACTGGAGAAATTTTTATAGCTGGAGAAAAAGTTCATATAGGAGAGCCAAAAGATGCAAAAGATCTGGGCATCCAAATTGTGTATCAGGAAGTAGATACTTCACTTATTTCATACTTATCTGTAGCTGAAAATATAATGCTTGATAATATAGTAAACCATATGGGTAAAAAACAGTTTGTAAATTTTAAGAATATAAATGATGGGGCAGAAAAAATTTTAAAAAAGCTCAACATAGAAATTGACACTAAAAAACTCATAAGTGAAATTACCCTTGCCCAGAAGCAGATGGTATTAATAGCCAGAGCCATATCAATGAAGTGCAGGTTCTTAATATTGGATGAACCTACAGCACCTTTAAGTACCTCTGAGATAAAAGAATTATTTAGTATTGTGGATGAACTTAAAAAACAAAATGTAGGAATTATATTTATATCTCACAGGTTGCCTGAACTTTTTTCCATATGTGATGATGTAACAGTTATGAGAGATGGTAAATTTGTAGTGGAAAAACAAATACAAGCTACCAGTCAAAAAGAAATAGTGGGGTATATGCTTGGCAGAAATTTTGAAAATAGCTATGAAAAAAAGCATATTAAGCCGGGAAAAAAATTAGTAGAAATAAAAAATTTAAGTGATGGAGAAAAAGTAAAAGATATAAATATATATGCAAAAAGCGGTGAAATAGTTGGAATAGTAGGACTTGTAGGGGCAGGAAAGACGGAACTTTGCAATGCCATATTTGGAGCATCTAAAACAGTGTCGGGGGATAAAATTATAGAGGGTAAAAAGATAGAAATAAAATCTCCCTATGATGCTGTAAATGCAGGTATCGCACTGATACCTGAGGAGAGAAGAAAACAAGGGGTATTTATTGAAGAAAGTATAGCTGTAAATATTACTTCTTCTAGTTTAAATAAGTTTTGTAAATTTAGAAATGTATTGGATGTTGAAAATGAAAATAAAAAGGCAAGAGAAATAATAGAGGATTTAGATATAAAAACTTTGGATGAAAACAAGAAAGTAGGGCTTTTATCTGGTGGGAACCAACAAAAGGTGGCTATAGGCAAGTGGCTCGTAAGTGATACTAAAGTTTATATTTTTGACGAACCCACAAAAGGGGTGGATATAGGTGCTAAAAAAGAAATATTTCAATTAATTGAAGGATTAGCTGAAAAGGGGAAGTCGATAATTTATGCCAGTTGTGAAATATCTGAACTCATGGGTATTACAGACAGAATTTATGTAATTTATAATGGACAAATAGTAAAGGAATTAAACACGGCAGAAACTAATGAATCAGATATTTTATATTATTCAACAGGGGGAATGTAGGAAATGAGTAGTGAAAACACCAAAAATGATATAACTGTAGATAAGAAAAAAATTGATATATTTGACTTTTTATATAAATATGGGACTTTGATTACAATCGGACTGCTCATCATTTTCTTTGGAATTATGGGAGGAAAGTTTCTTGAGCCAAGTAATGTGGTAAATATACTGCGTTCCATTTCCATTGTTACAATAATTGCAGTGGCAGTTACAGTTTCTCTAACTGTAGGAGGATTTGATTTGTCTGTAGGCTCTACTGCTTCACTATCTGGAGCCGTAGTTATGGCCATGTTTATATGGCATAACCAGGATAGTGTTACTTCTATAATAGTTGCCATACTAGCATCTCTTGTGGTAGGAGTTATAAATTCCATAATGATTGTGAAAGTGAAAGTACCTGATATGCTTATGACACTTGCTACTATGTTTGTATTTCAAGGGGTGGCTCTTACTTATACAAGGGGGGCTGCCATATCTCAGAACATGGTAATGGCAAATGGAAATTTTGCAAAAGGTAAACTCACCCAATTGTTTACAACCTTAGGACAGCTTCCCTGGATTATTATAGTAATGATAATTATAGTTCTTATCGTACACATATTTTTAACTAAAACCAAACATGGAAGATATATGTACATTATTGGTGGAAACATGGAAGCAGCAAGACTTTCTGGGATACCGGTAAACAAGTATAGGGTATATGCCTATTTAATATCTGCTTTTCTTGCAGGTGTTGGAGGAATAATGCTGGCAGCAAGGGTTCAAACTGCAGAAATAAATGCGGGCTCACCTTATCTTATGGATGCGGTGGCAGCAACATTTATAGGATTTTCTGTAGGAGGGTCAGGAAAACCCAATGCCATTGGAACCTTTGCAGGAGCAGTTCTTATAGGAATACTTCAAAATGGACTTGTTATGTTGTCGGTTCCATATTATGCAATGGACATTGTAAAAGGTATAGTTTTAGCCTTTGCACTGGCTCTCACTTATTATAAAAAGAAATAATTTTGAGAAAGGAGATATGAAAGATGGGTAAATTTACAGATGAATATTTTACAATGACTGAAAAGGATGTACTCCAATATGCAAAACTGCAGTTAGATTTTTTTGATGGGAATGCAGAGCTTACTTCTAAGGAAATAGGAGATGGAAATTTAAATTATGTATTTAAAATTCAAGATAAAAAAAGTAATAAATCCATAATAATTAAACAGGCAGGTCCTGTAGCTAGAATTTCTGATGAATTTAAGGTATCTCCGGATAGAAACAGAATTGAAAGTGAAATATTAGAGCTTCAATATAAGCTTTCTGGGGGTCTTGTACCTAAAATTTATAAATATGACAGTGTAATGAATTGTTTTGCCATGGAAGATTTATCTGATTATGAAATAATGTGTACAGCTTTAAATAAACATGAAAAATTTCCAAGGTTTGCAGAGCATATTACCACGTTTTTAGTTAATACTCTTCTTTTAACTTCGGACGCAGCAATAAACCATAAGAAAAAAAAGGAATTGGTAAAAGATTTTATAAATCCAGAGCTCTGTGAAATAACAGAAGATCTTGTTTATACTGAGCCTTTTTATGATTGCCCAAGAAACGATTTATTACCTGAAACAAAAAAATTTGCAGCCTCTAATTTGTGGAATGATAAAAAACTTCTTTTAGAAACTGCAAAATTGAAATTTGAGTTTATGACAAATGCCCAGTCTCTTATACATGGAGACTTGCATACAGGTTCAATTTTTGTAAAACCAGATTCCACCAAGGTGTTTGATTCCGAATTTTCTTTTTATGGACCTGCAGGTTATGACATTGGAAATGTAATTGCAAATTTGATATTTGCTTATGAAAATGCAGAAGCTACAATATTGGCTGAAAAAGAAAAGGAAGATTATAAAGGATGGCTGGAGGTTACAATAATTGATATTATAGATTTATTTTCTAAAAAGTTTAAAGTTTTATGGAAAGAAAATGTTTCCGAGAAGGTGGCAAATTATGAGGGCTTCTTAGAATATTATTTAGGAAATATATTAAAGGATACCTCAGCTGTAGTTGGCCTAGAACTTGCAAGGAGAATCATTGGACTTGCCCATGTGAGCGATATAGTTTCTATAAAAGACATTGAAAAGAGAACAAGGGCAGAAAAGATATGCCTTCTATCTTCGAAAAAGTTTATATTGGACAGAGAAAATGTAAAAAGTGGAGCAGACTTTATACAGGTAATTAAAGATGCGGAAAACAAGTTTTAGCATATGAGGAGATGAAAAAATGTCAGAAATTATACAATCTGTAATTCTAGATGATGCAAATAATTCTCTTATAATACTTGATCAAACTCTCCTGCCGGGAGAAAAAAGATTTATAGAATTAAAAACTGAAAAAGATGTCTGGAATGCTATTTATGAACTTAAAGTTCGGGGAGCACCTGCCATAGGCATAACTGCAGCTTATGAAATATATCTTTCTGTAAAAAAATATGATCCACAAAGTTATGAACAATTGTATGAACATTTTAAAAATACAAAGGAATATTTAGCATCTTCAAGGCCAACTGCAGTAAATCTATTTTGGGCTCTTAATCGTATGGAAGAAAGGTTGAAAAAAGAATCTAAAAATACTATTGCTGAGATAAAAACTGCTTTAAAGGAAGAAGCAGATAACATATATAAGGAAGATGAAAAAGTATGTAAATCCATTGGAGAATATGCTCTTTCTCTTCTAAAGCCGGGTTTTGGACTTTTAACTCACTGTAATCCAGGTACTATAGCTACTGCTAAATATGGTACGGCTCTTGCACCTATATATTTAGGAAATGAGAGAGGATATGATTTTAAAGTATTTGCCGATGAAACTAGACCACTGCTTCAAGGGGCAAGGCTTACTACCTGGGAATTAAAACAGGCAGGAGTGGATGTTACACTGATATGTGATAATATGGCATCCATTGTTATGAAGGAAGGAAAAATACAGGCAGTTTTAGTAGGATGTGACAGGGTGGCAGCAAATGGAGATACTGCAAATAAGATAGGGACTTCTTCTGTGGCAATACTTGCTAAATATTATAACATACATTTTTATGTATGTGCTCCAATCTCCACTATAGATTTAGATTGCAAAAGTGGTGAAGACATAAAGATTGAAATAAGACCTGAGAAGGAAATAACTACAAAGTGGTATACAAAGCCTATGGTACCTGAAGGAGTGAAAGCTTACAATCCTGCTTTTGATGTAACGGATAAAGAACTTATAACGGCAATAATAACTGAAAAGGGGATAGTATATCCACCTTTTAGTGAAAATTTGAAGAAAATCTTATAAAAAGCTTATTAAGGAGGAAGTTATGGAAGAATTAAAGGATACATGGGAAGATGAAGTTTATAAAGTGGCAAACAGAATAAGACTTAGAGTTTTAAAACACACTATAGAAAACAATGGAGGATATTTGAGTCAGGCCTGCTCTTCAGCAGAAATACTTTCAACTCTTTATTCAAAAGTGTTGAATTTAAATGAAGTTGAAAAGCCTATTGTTCCACCAAAGTTTCCTGGTACTCCGGGACCTGATAACAAAAGTTATTTTAATGGTGGCATATATAATGGAGAAAGATCGAAGGATACGGATAGATTTATACTTTCTCCAGCACAGTATGCACTTGTACTATATGCAGCACTAATAGAAGTTGGACGTATGGATACTTCTGGTCTTGATGAGTTCAATAAGGATGGAAGTTCTGTTGAAATGATTGGTGCAGAACATTCTCCAGGTATGGAGGTTACTACAGGATCTTTGGGACAGGGCATAAGCCAGGCAGGTGGTATTGCCCTTGCACGTAAATTGAAGAAAGAGAAGGGAAGAGTAGTTGTATTTTTATCTGATGGTGAATGTCAATCTGGACAATTTTGGGAAGCAGTACAGGCTATTTCCTATCACAAACTAGATAATATAATAGCTTATGTTGATATAAATGGATATCAGTGTGATGGAAAAATGACTACAGTAATGAATATAGAACCTTTCCATGAAAGACTAAAAGCTTTTGGAGCCAGGGTGTTCAGAATAGATGGACATGATGTAGATGCTATTTCAGCCCTTGGAAATTTAAAACCTGATGGAAGACCTACATTTATATTATGTGATACAAATCCTTCTAGGGGAATCAATATACTAAATAAGAGAAAACCTAAGTTCCATTATGTAAGATTTAAAACTGAAGATGAAAGAGAAAGTTACAGAAGAGAATTCAAGAAATTGAGTAAGAAGTTTCAATAAAGGAGGTTGAAGTTTATGAAAATAGAAACCAAAGTACATTCAAAGAATCTTATAAAATGGGCTAAGGATAAACCTGAAATATTAGTTTTATCTGCTGACTTAACTAGTTCTGTGGAAGTTGATACCTTCAGGGATACCTATCCTGATAGGTTTTTTTCAATGGGAATAGCGGAGCAAAATATGTTGAGCTTTGCAGGCGGACTTGCAAGAGAAGGTTTTATACCTTTTGTTCACACTTTTGCAGTTTTTATATATAGGAGAGCTTATGATCAGATAGCTATGTCTGTGGCATATCCAAATTTACCTGTAAAAATGTTTGGATTTTTACCTGGAATTATATCTCCAGGTGGAGCTACGCACCAAGCCATTGAGGACATATCAGTAATGCGCTCACTTCCTAATATGACTATACTTGAGTGTGGGGATGCCACTGAAGTTGAATCCGTTCTTGATGTAGCAAAAGCTATTAATGGACCTGCTTATATAAGAATGTTAAGAGGCGAAATACCAAGGCTCTTTAAGGCTTCAGAACCTATGCAATTTGGAAAGGCAAGAGTACTTAGTAAAGGAAGCGATGTAGTTGTGCTTTCCAGCGGTATATGTACGGAAGAAGCTATAAGGGCAATTAAAGAATTAAAGAAAAAGGGACTCTCCATTCAGCATATGCATATATCCACCTTAAAACCATTTAATGACCATTCGGTAATTGAAGCTATAGCAAAATCAAAGTATGGTGTAATAACTATTGAAAATCACTCTGTAATTGGGGGACTTGGCACAATTGTAGCTGAAAAATTAGCGGAAGGAGGTATAGGAAAAAAACTTGTACGAATAGGAATAAAAGATACTTTTGTCCATGGCGCCAGCAAACAATATTTGATGAAAGAGTATAGGATAGATGCAAAAGCTCTTATAGAAGAAGTTGAAAAGTTGGTAGGACAGAATTTTAATATAAAGGAAGAAGATCTTGACAAAGCTTTTGTAGCAGCAGTTCATAGTGATGCTAAGGCAGAAGCGTTGTAATTTTAAAAGGGGTGGAAATAAGTATGTTTTTTACTGGTAAAAGTGATTTGAAGCTTCCACAGGAAAGGTTTAATGTAACATATAAAGTACAGGGAGATGAAAAAGAAGCCTATAGAAAAGCACAGGATATATGTATAGAACAGACAGTGGAATTTCCAGAGGATGTCGTACCAGAAGGAATAATAAAAGATAACATAGTTGGCAAAATAGAATCTTTTAATAAATTAGAAGAGGGAGTATTTCAGGTTAATATAAGTTACCCTGAAGATGCTACTGCCTATGAGCTTACGCAACTTATAAATGTTATATTTGGAAACACAAGCATAAAGCCAGGTGTAAGGGTTGAAAAAGTTAATTTGTCGAAAAAAATAACTGACAGTTTTAAAGGACCTCGTTTTGGTATAAAAGGTATTAGAAAATTATTAAATGTGCCTAAGAGGCCACTTTTATTTACAGCGTTAAAGCCCATGGGAGTGAGTGCAGAGGAACTCTCCCATATTGCATATGAATTTGCAGTTGGAGGAATTGATATAATAAAAGATGATCACGGACTTACAAATCAACCTTTCTGTCCTTATGAAAAGAGAGTTAAATTGTGCAGCGAAGCTGTAAAAAGGGCAAATGATAAAACAGGTAGGAATACAATATATGTACCAAATATAACTGCACCAGCAGGTGAGATTTTAGATAGGGCACGAATTGCGAAAAAATTTGGAGCTGGAGGAGTTTTGATTGCACCTGGACTTACTGGTTTTGATGCGATGAGACAAGTTGCAGATGATGACAGTATAGCCCTTCCAGTTATAAGTCATCCTGCATTTCAGGGGAGCTTTGTCCTAGGAAATGAAGGTATAGCCCATAAGGTATTATTTGGCGATATTGCAAGACTTGCTGGAGCTGATGCTACTATTTATCCTAATTTTTTAGGTAGATTTTCTTTCTCCCGGGAGGAATGTGTTGGAGTTTCTGAAAATTGTAAAAAAGAATTTGGAAAATTAAAATCTATACTTCCTTGCCCTTCAGGTGGAATGAACCTTGAAAATATACCAGAATCCTATAAGGCTTATGGTGATGATGTGGCATTTTTAATTGGTGGAGGATTGTTTAGAAAGGGACATAGTATAGCTAATACCTGCAAGTACTTTAAGGATTTAGTTGAAAATCTTATATGATCAGAAATGTTTTTTAAATCAGGTGAGATAAGAATCTCACCTGATTTAAGTTTTATTTTAAATTATTAGCAGCACTTACAGGTATTCTTAATGAAAGGCATGTAAGTCCTCCATCCATTTTTTGAAATTCGGACATTTCAACTTCAACAATTTTATAACCTGCATCTACCAAATTCTTCTTTGATTTTTCAAATCCTTTTGGAATTATAAGATTACCATTCATCATTATACAGTTTGCTGAATATGCCTCATCAGCATCTACATTTATAATTTTGAAATCTTTAAATGAATCATTATCTATAAATTCACCAGTTCCAATAAAGGTATTTTTCCCTAAATAAACTATTCCTGTTTTAAGATGAAGTATTTTTTTTACAGGTACTGTTGAAGCTGTATATCCATATTTGTTTAGTATTTCTGTAAGCTGTTTTGCACCTTCGGCATTTGTTCTTTTTGATTGACCTATATAAAAATGATTTTCAGCCCTTAATATATCTCCACCATCAAGGCATGCATCACCAGATAAAAATTCTATGTTATTATAAAACTTTTTAAGCACATCAATTATTTCTTTTTCTTCGCCTTTTCTCGACTCTGCACCGGGCTTTGTTATTATAGCAGATTTTTCAGTTACAATTGCTACATCTTCTACAAATGTTGAATCAGGATACTTTTCATCAGCATCTAGTATAGTAACACTACATCCGCATTTTTCTAATGCTTTAATGTATTGTTCATGTTGCTTCAATGCTTTTTTATAGTCAGGTTTTCCAAGGTTTGACGTAGTTATTCCATCTGCAAAATTTTTACTTGGTTTTCTTACTATTACGTTTTTTATCATAATGATCAGCTCCTTATAATTTTAACAATTAATTAGAGCAAAACTTATGCCAATATTGGAATCCACTAATACCGCTATTTTTTTCTAAAAGAACGAAAATTTTTTTGCTTTTTAAAAAAAATTTTTTCGCTTTATCTATCTATATTATATTTTGACAATTTATAATTAAGAGCTTGTCTCGATATTTTGAGCAGTTTTGCTGCGGAAGTTGTGTTAACAGTGTTTTTTATAGCATATTGAATAATGCTTTTTTCGTAATCTTGAACAAGTTCCGTTAAGGATTTCTCAGACATTGTAATATTCGTGATTTTGGGGTGGGTACTTTTTATAGAAAAAATGTAATCAGGTAAATCTTCTACGGTTATAATATCGTTATATGTTAAATTAAAAGCAGATTCTATAACATTTTTTAATTCTCTCACGTTTCCTGGCCATTTATAATTTTTAAATATATTTTTAACAGAACTATCAATTCCTTTAATAGATTTTCCCATCTTATTATTATATTCTTTTATAAAATAATCACATAAAAGCTCAATATCATTTTTTCTATCTTTCAAGTCAGGTAAGTTTATTTGAATAACTCCAATTCTATAAAAAAGATCCTCCCTAAGCTTGTTTTCAACTATAGATTCTAAAGGAGGCTCATTCACTGCTGAAATTATTCTAACATTTATTTTTATACTTTCAGCTGAACCAACTCTTCGTATTTCTTGGTTTTCAATTGCCTTTAAAAGTTTTGCTTGCATAGATATTTCCATTGAATTTATTTCATCAAGAAAGAGAGTACCGCCATTAGCAGCTTCAAATAATCCTTTTCTATTTTCTGCTCCTGTATAACTCCCTTTTAATGTACCAAATAAAATACTTTCAAGAAGTGTTGCTGGAATGGCTGCACAGTTTTGCGATATAAAAGGATTAGAAGACCTATTACTATTTCTATGGATGGATTGAGCTATAATTTCTTTTCCTGTACCTGTATGTCCGTAAATTAAGACTGGTGAATCAGATATTGATACCTTTAATACTTTTTTCTTTATGTTTATCATGGTATCATCACAAGTAATTATATCATCAATGTTATAATATTTGCTCCTATTTTTATCTTTTTCTTTTAATTGTAGTGTTATATCCTTTCTTTGCTTTTTAGGATCAATATATGCTGAAATTTCAACAGCACCAATTGTTTCAGATTTGGACCTTATTGGAAAAGTTGAATTTACTGCATTTATTTCAATACCTTTATAATTTACAAGATGTTGAGTTCTATTAAGAATGGCCTTGCCAGTTCTTAATACTTTTAGTAAACTACTGTTATCTTTATTTAAATCTGGATATATGTCACATAGATATTTTCCTATTACTTCTTCAGCATAGAGGTTGTAAATATCTGTTCTAAAGTTATCAGAATACTTAATTATTCCATTGTTATCTATCAGTACTATTGCATCAATATAATTGTATAAACTCAATATTTGCTTAATATAGTTCTGTAACATTTTAGTCACCTCAATTTATTATCTTATATTTGAAATTAAATGTATAAAGTAACATTAAATTTTAAATTCAAACTTTATTTAATCATAATTTTACACCATTTTACAACCGTTTTAAAGTTACCTAAAATATGAATGAAAAAGTGACTGAATATTTATTCTAAAAAATGCATAAATATGTTGACATATGTATTTAATGGAACTATAATCTTAACAAGCAAAACTTATATATGTAAAAATTATTTCGATTTTTTGAAATCCTTGAGGAATAATAAGTGTATTCCCCGAGATTAAGATAAGTGAATGACTAAGAGTTTCTAAATACAGTTTACATTTTAAAGGGGGAAAATTATAAATGGGTAATGTACAAGTAGTTAATTCAAAAAAGGAAATAGTTAACTTTATTTCAGAGTATTTTATTACACATAAAAATACTATAGCGATTATTAATAGAGACTTAAAAAAGGATATTATGCAAACATTGTTTATGAAAGAAGATTTTGATAAGTTTAAAGATATTTCTGATTTAAAAGAAAATGTATTATTTCTTATCAAAACTGGGCATAAAGAAGATAGAACATTAGGAATTAAAATATGTGACGCTTATAATCAAGATACAAAGCACTTTAAAATGGTAGATATAGAAAATATTTTAATTATTAATGGTTTGATTACTGAAGATGAAGAGAAGTCAATTATTTATTATAAGGAAAAGGTTAAACTAAAATTAGAAGCATAATGGGAAAACTCATATGTTTCCTTATGAGTAGACAAGTGAAATAATAAAAACTTGTTTACTTAGAAGAAAGCATTTTTATGTCGTTTAAACAGAAAAAATTAGAATTTTTGTTGACAAAAAAATAAAAGATTGTATATTATATATAAATTATTTTATTTTTTGGACTAATTAACTAGAAAAACTAGAGATTAGTATTTAAATTAACTAAATAATAATTCTTATCAAGAGTGACGGAGGGACTGGCCCTATGATGTCCAGCAACCTGAATGCAAATGAAATGTGTTTAATGGTGCTAATTCCAGCAGGAGAAACCTGAGAGATGAGAAAGGTATAGAATATAACTTCTTACATTTTCTCTGTGAGAAGTTTTTTTGCTTTTGAAGAAATATTTTATTATAGAGTGCAAAATAGAATACTGTAATTACGCATTGGTTGACTAGAAAAACTAGAGACCAAGTTTCATTTATTCATAGAGAATTTTTATGTGAAAATCTCTGTATTTTTGAAGCTTGGCCTTTTTTAATTACCAAAATATGTTTGCATGCAAGGAGGTGTAAATTTTAATGTTGATACATAACGAATGGTATATAAAATGATTGCTTTTGTTTTAATTAAAATAAACCAATTGGGTTTATCAATGAATCTTACTTAGTGGGAAAAGCAGATATCCCAAATAGGTAGCTATCAGATAAAGTCATAATTTTACTGGAGGAAGAAATGGAACGTATTTTTAAAAGTGAGATTATTTATGAATCTTTTATAAAATTACTGCCGAGTTTAAATGTAACGTTATTAATTACAGTAGTTTCAATTTTAATAGGTATGATTTTGGGATTGATTATTGCATTATTAAGAATAAAAAAGATACCTATATTTTATCAATTAGCAACTATATATGTTTCATTTATGAGAGGAACACCGCTATTAGTTCAGTTATTTTTATCTTTTTATGGAATTCCGTTATTGTTAGAACTGCTTAATGCAAAGTATCACTTGAACTTAAGCGTTAATAACATTCCAACACTAGTTTTTGTTTTTGTAGCATTTTCATTAAATGAAGCTGCTTATAATTCTGAAGCTATAAGGGCTGCAATTTTGTCTGTGGATAAAAAAGATATTGATGCTGCATATTCACTTGGAATGAATAATGGTCAGTTGATGAGAAGAGTAATTATACCTCAAGCAATGATTGTAGCAATTCCTAATTTGGGAAATAGTCTTGTTAGCTTAGTGAAATCTACTTCTTTGGCTTTTACCATTGGAGTATTAGATGTTACAGGAGCCACTAAGGTTATTGCTGGAAGTAATATGCACTTCTTTGAAACATACATAGCAGCCGCCTTAATATACTGGATAGTTTGTATAATTATTGAAGTTGCTTTAAAAAGACTTGAAAGTAAATTTAATATTTTAGAGAAAGGAGTTGATACCAGTGTTTAAGGTAGAAAGAATAAAAAAAAGCTATGGAAATAATCAAGTCCTTAAAGATGTTAGTATGAGCGTTGAAAGTGGTGAAGTAGTGGGTGTTATAGGAGCTAGTGGGTCAGGAAAATCTACTTTGCTTAGAACTTTTAACTTTCTGGAACGAGCTGACTCTGGAATAATAACACTGGATGATTTTTCAGTTGATGTGGAAAAGGCAACTAAACAGGATATACTAAAAATTAGAAGAAATACAGCTATGGTTTTTCAATCGTACAATCTGCTAAAACATAGAACAGCAATAGAAAATGTTATGGAAGCCTTAATTGTAGTTCAGAAGATGGACAAAAAAGAAGCAAGAGAAATTGCGGAAGAAAGTTTAAGTAAAGTTGGATTGTCAAAACGATTTAACTATTATCCTCATCAATTATCTGGTGGGCAACAACAGCGTGTGGGTATAGCAAGAGCAATTGTGATAAATCCAAAGGTTATTTTATTTGATGAACCAACATCATCCCTAGATCCAGAGATGGTGGGAGAGGTATTGTCTGTAATTGAATCAGTGGTTCGAGGAGAAATAACTTCAATCATTGTTACTCATGAAATGTCATTTGCACGAAATGTATCTGATAAGATCATTTTTTTTGATGAAGGAAGTATTCTTGAAAGTGGAAGTCCAAAGGAAATATTTGAAAGACCAAAGGAGGTTAGAACAAAACAATTTTTACAGAGAACTATGGATCCACTGAACTATAGATTAGAAAATTAAATAATACTATAAAAATAATCTATTAAATAAACAATAATTGCAAAAACAAAAAAATATTATAGAATTAATGGTAAAAAATAGATATAAATTAGCGTATTATAAATAATTTTTAATATGAGGAGAAAAATTTATGAGAATTTTAGTTTGTGGAGAATCTCTTTTTTCTAGTCGTAATTTAGCAAAGAGGTTAGATCAAAAAATTGTTAAAAAGTTTCTTGAAGCGGATGCAGTGTTTACAAATGCTGAATTTTGTACGCCACAATATACAACACCTCCAGCTGCTGGAAGAGGGTTTATGACATCTGTAAAGCCAGAAACATTAGATGAGTTTGTTGACTTGAATATGAAATTAGTTTCATTTGCCAATAATCATACTGGAGATTATGGTTGGCAGGGAGTCGTTGATACTATAGAAGCAGCTCAAGAGAGAAAAATAATTTATTGTGGAATAGGTCATAGTTTAGAAGAAGCTAGGGCAGCTCGTTTTTTAGATACTGCAAAAGGAAGAATTGGTGTAGTTGCAACAGGATCAACACGTTCAGAAGTATTTGCAGCTAGTTTGCCTGGAGCTGGTATTGCAGCTAGGCCTGGATTAAATCCATTGCGTTGGGGACAAGCATATGTATTACCTGATAAAGAATTTTCCGAGTTACAACATATTAATAAAGTTTTAGGTACAGAAGCGAGTATGTTAGAATGTTTAAAAGTTGAAACGCTGCCTGAACCAAAGCCTGATAAATTTAAGTTTGGTTCGTTGTTTGAGGGAAACCTACAAATTGAACGTGGAAATTATGCCCATGTTCGTACTTTTGTAAATGAAAAGGATAGAGATGCCATTTTGAAAAACATAAGTGATTCTTCTAAACGTTCAGATATTACGATTGTAAGTATACATACTCACGAGGGCACAGCAGAAAATTGGTATTCACCTGAACCAGCAGCTTTTATTGAGGAATTTGCTAGAAAAGCTATTGATGCTGGGGCTAGTGCAGTTGTTGGACATGGGGCGCATTTTTTACGAGGAGTAGAGCTATATAAAAAACGACCTATTTTTTATAGCTTAGGAAGTCTTTTTTTAGAATTTGAGGCTGGAGAGTCAAAAATTGCACCAGAGATGTATGAAGCATATGGATTAGGTAAAGATGCTTTGCCTTCTGATTTACATTGTGCTCGTTCACAAGATAAAGATGGAAATTTTATTGGATTTAATGCAGACAGGCGCTATTCAAAACACTGTATAGCAGTTTTTGATTATGTAGAAGATAAATTAGAATTTAAGCTATTACCTATTGATTTAGGGCTTAATCGAAAAAGACCATTAGATAGAGGGCTGCCAGTAATAGCTAGTAATTCAGTTGGAAGAGAAATTACTAAAGATTTAAACAATTTAAGTCAATGTTATGGTACAAGATTCGATTATGATGAAGAGGATGGTACTATTTCAATTAAATAAATTTTAAATTATTATAAATAGGAGAGATTTATATGAAAAAAATAAAAAAAGTAATGATAGCATTTGTTTTAGGAGCTTTAGTAATGAGTGTATATGGATGTGGGAAGAAACCTTCATCTAGCAGCAATGAAAGCGTAAAAAAAATACAAGTAGCAACTTCTGGTACACCGAAACCATTTAATTTTGTTGGAAGCGACAATAAACCTACAGGCTTTGAAATAGATTTATTAAAGAAAATTGATGAACAATTACCTGATTATGACTTTCAATATAATGTGACAGAATTTGGTTCATTGTTTCCAGGTTTGGATTCAAAGAGATATGATTTGGTAATTAATAACCTTTCTAGAAGTAAAGAAAGAGAAGCTAAATATGTTGTTTCCAAACAATCTTATTTTGAAGCTCCAATAGTTTTAATAGTTAATGAAGATAACAAAAATGTTAAGTCAATTGATGACATTGGTGGTTTAAGAATCCCAGCTGGATCTGGTAGGGCGAATGCACTTTTTCTAGAAGACTATAATAAAAAGAATTCTAACAATCCCGTAAAAATAAATTATACTGATTCAGGAGCTGATCAGCTTTTAATTGATTTGCACAACAACAGATATGACGCAGCAATTTATAGTGAAACATATGTTGATTATGTTGAAAAAGAATATGGATATAAGTATAAAATAATAAACTTGTCACCAGAACAGCAGAAACAATTAAATGGCAATTCCCCAGCGTGGATTTTTTATAATCAAGATGATAAAAAATTAAGGGATGAAGTTGATAAAGTGTTAAAGAAATTTACACAAGATGGAACTTTATCAAATTTGTCAAAAAAATGGTTTAACGGAAAAGATTATTCTAGGAATCTACCAGTTTCCGAAAAGTAACAGGCAAAAATCATATTTTGAACCACTTGTTTTGTATATTGTAATTTGTTATATTGAAAAAGTTGATAAAATTTTCTACTGAAATTTAAACACTAAATTTGTCGTAAGGAAGCATTACTTGTTTTTTAATGTCTGCTATGATAAAATTTAAGTTAAATTTAGATGCAGGAGGGAAATTATGACACATTTACTTGAGCCACTAAACAGTGGTAAATTAGTTTTAAAAAATAGATTAATTATGCCGCCTATGGCTACAGAGAAATCTGAAGATGATGGAAAGGTAAGTAATAAGCTCTTAGAACATTATGATGAAAAGTCTAGGGGAGGATATTTATCACTCATTATAGTCGAACACAGCTTTATTGCACAACAGGGAAAAGCTAGTAAGAACCAGCTTTCTGTGGCAGATGATAGTACAATAGAAGGTCTAAAAAAAGTAGCTAGTGTCATTCATAAAAACAGCTGCAAGGCAGTTATGCAGCTCAATCATGCGGGGAGCGCAACTACTATGGCAGTTACAGGAAGTGTTTTGTTAGCGCCTTCAGCTGTGGAAAATCCTTTTATGAAATCGGGTATTCCAAGGGAACTTACTTATGATGAAATTCAGGATATAGTTAAAAGCTTTAGTGATGCTGCTATTCGTGTAAAGGCAGCTGGTTTTGATGGAGTAGAAATTCACTCTGCTCATGGATATCTTTTGAATCAATTCTATTCTCCCCTTACAAATAAAAGGACTGATGAATACGGCGGAGATAATGTAAAGGATAGAATTAAAATTCATCTACAAATAATAAAGGCAGTACGTGAAGTCGTAGGACCTGAATTTCCAATTTTCATGAGATTGGGAGCTTCTGATTACATGGAAGGTGGAACTACACTTGAAGATAGTAAAGTTGCGGTTTGTGAATTTGAAAAAGCTGGACTGGATGTTTTAGATATTTCAGGAGGATTTTGCAGATTTACTATACCGGGAAATAACTCTCAGGGATATTTTTCAGAACTCAGTGGAAGCTTGAAACAGTTTGTATCAATACCTGTTATATTAACTGGAGGTATTACAAAAGCTGAGGCTGCAGAGGAACTGCTTGTAGATGTAAAAGCTGATCTCATAGGTGTAGGAAGAGCAATCTATAAAGACTCAGAGTGGGCTAAAAGGGCCATTGAAAATTTTTAACTTAGCAAACTAGTATATTTCAGGAGCATATCTGGATTGATTTACATAAATCTAGGTGTGCTCCTTATTTTAGTTTCATAAATGTCTTATATTATTCAATTTACATTTAAGTTTGTATGTACAAATGCTTAACCTATTTGCAAGTGATAAATAAAACATCATGTAAATAATGTAGAATACAATCTTATGAGCTCTTTAAAGGAAAATAAATGGTGAACTTTGTAAATTTACTTAAAACATATGGTTTTATTTTTAACAAATGTTTTGACAAAAAAAGAAAAGTTTGATACAATAAATTTGTTATGATGCTAGAGCATAAAGAAATCGTTTTATATTAATAAATTAACTTAATGCATTAAATGTTATATCTATATGTACAAGCTTCATAAAAGTATTTTATAAACTATTTATTTTGGGGAGGAAGTATTTATGATAAGTTTAATTGTAGTATTGGCAATAGTAATCTCTATTGCACTAGGGTATAAAACAAAGATTAATACAGGATTTTTTGCTATGGGGTTTGCGTATATAATTGGATGTTTTGTTCTAAATTTGAAAGCTTCACAGGTCATTGCGATGTGGCCAATAAGCATTTTCTTTGTAATTTTTTCAGTTTCACTTTTTTATAATTTTGCACTTGTAAACGGTACACTGGAAAAACTTTCTTTACATATTTTATATAGATGCCGCAAGATGCCGAAATTACTTCCATTTGTTATTTTCTTTGCAGCAGTATTGATTTCAGGCTTGGGCGCAGGTTATTTTACAGTAATGGTATTTTTAGCTCCTCTTACATTACTACTTTGTAAAGAAACAGGTATGGATACAATGATAGGAGCGGTTATTTTAAGTTATGGTGCATTGTCAGGTGCTAATTTTATGACAAGCGGATGTGGTATTGTATTTAAAAGTTTTATCGAATCAGCAGGTTTTAAAGATTTATCATTTCTATATACGGCATATATATTTATTATTACTATGATTATTCCTATTTTAGTAATTTTAGCTTTTATGATATTTTCAAAAAATTTAAGAAATTTAGGAAAAACATTAAATATAAAAAAACCAGAACCATTTGATAAGAAACAAAAAATAAATCTTTATCTTATTATTGCTATGGTAGTTATAGTTCTTGCACCTCCAGTTTTACATTTGATTGTTCCTAAAAATGCAGTTATTACTTTCATAAATTCTAAAATGGATGTTGGGCTTGTTTCAATTATTTTTTCTGTTATCCTTCTCATGCTTAAAATTGCTGATCAGAAAGCGGCCATTGCAAAGGTACCATGGAGTACTCTCATTATGATTTGCGGTGTTGGTATGTTAATATCAGTTGCAATCAAAGCAGGAACTATAAAATTACTTGCAAGTTGGATTAGTGGTAATTTACCTGCTTTTGCAGTACCTATAGTACTCAGCATAGTAGGGGGATTGATGGCAGCTATTAGCAGTACACTTGGTGTTGTTGTTCCTGCACTTTTCCCGGCTGTTCCATCTATTGCACAGGCAACAGGTATAAGTCCAGCTATTCTCTTCATGTGCATTGTTATTGGGGCACAGTCAGCTTCTATTTCACCCTTCTCTTCAGGGGGAAGCATTGTATTAGGTTCTTGTTCGGATGAAGAAGAACGTACTAAATTATTTCCAAGATTGCTTTTTATTGCAGCTCCTATGTGTATGGGAATTGCGACGGTAGCAAGTATAATTATTTCTCTTGTTGCCAGATAAATTATATTAAAATTGAATGAAAGGTATTAAAAAAAGAAGGATAAATCTTCAGTTAATGTAGATTTACCTTCTTTTGTGATAAAATAGCCTTCTATGTTTTATTATGAAAGCTGCCTTTTACAGACTTTTTAGTTGCTGTGACTTTAAAATTGTATTTTGGCTAAGGAAAGTATTTTTGAAGCTGTAGCATCGTCAGTAATAAGTGTATTTATATACTTTCCGCGTAGGGCTCCTAAAATTGCTTTGGCTTTAAATTTACCAGCAGCAATACCTATTACATGGTTTGCTTGGCGTATAGTAGAAGTATCTATTCCTATGACTTTTTGGTTTATGTCAATATCTACTTCTTCTCCGAGATCATTGTAAACACGTCCGTAAATGCACCCTACAGCTTTTAGATCATCTAAATTGTATTGTTTAACTCTTTCTAAATAATTTGCCCAAAGGGAAGAAGAGAACATAGCATCTATTGTACCTACTCCTGTAAGAATTATATCTGATTTATTTGCAAAGAATATTGTATCACTTAATACAGGTTCATGCATGAGTGCCTTTCTGGCATAATCATTATCTACATAAAGAGGAGCATATAAATATTTGCATTTACCTCCATATATTCTTGCCATACGTCTCATGAGTTCTTGAGAATCTACAATAGTATTATCCTTAGCAGCAGAGCCTACTACCTGTACAGTAGTTATTGGAAGCTTCTTTTTTGGCTTCAAATTTTTTATCAAATTTAAAAGGGTTTTACCCCAAAGTACACCTATAATAGAATTCTCGCTAATTAAATCGTCTACATATTGAGCACCTAATTTTCCTAGTGTACTTAAGGTTTCTTCATAAGCAAGCATTTTATTATCAAGCACGAGGGCATCTTTTAAATCAAAATTTTCTTTTAAAATATTTTCTAATTTAGGAACTCTACTGTGGGGTTTGTTTATGGTGATTTCTACTACATGTTTGTCACGAGCTTCTTGAAGTAGTTTGGAAACTTTAAATCTAGTAGTAGATAATTTGCTTGCTATTTCACTTTGAGTCATATTTAGTTCATAATACATATCAGACAACTTGGCAAGAAAATTTAATCTTTCAGCTTCATTTATTTTTTCAAATTCATCTATCATGTTTAACCTCTCAACTAATTTTATATTTAGTGTAAATTTAAAAACAACTTTTAATTAAACTTAGAAATAATATTATTAAAGAAAACTATTGATAATCCTATATATACAAACTAATTATAATAGAACTAATTTGGTTTTTCAAGACAATGGTGGAACATTAAAAATTTAATTTACAATTTTATTAAATTAAGTAAATATTTTAATAAAATTAATGCTTTACCATAAACCCTGAAATTCGTAAGTAAATCATGTGAGTCTAACACAGAAGTATGCAAAATTAACTCTTGCTTCACTAATGATATATTAATTTTATTATGTAAAGACTGAAATTCGTATAATACTAATTTTACAGGATAATTTCAAAACATTTGTATAATATACGAACTAATGTTGACTTTACTAAACAAATCTGTTATTATGAAATCGTAGTCAAATGATTGCAAAATTAGGCGTATACATGTATATTGGAAAACAATTCTACATTAATATTGAAAATTAATTTTATAAACTAATGTGGAGATTAATAACCTTTGTTAATATTAAATTCCATAAAGGTTACTTGAAGATTAAATACAACTAAATGTGGTTAATTTTCAATGTAAACGTTACTGCAAAAATACCATTAATATTTTATTAAAGCTATATAGTGATATAATTGAAAATTTAAATAACATAAAGCCATTATGTTGAATAAGCAAATGTTTAATTGCTTATAGTGCCATTTATGCTTCTCATACTAAAGATGTCAGGAATGTTTGTAGAGGGATTAAAACCAATTTCAGAACAGGTAAAATTAATGTGCGAAACTAAATTTAAAGATTTCACAGGTTATTATGTGGCGAATCAGTATTTTTTTCGTAATTTTCCCAGTTTCACTTTTGCAATTTTATGCTTGTAAACGATATATTAGAAAAATTTTTTTTACACATTTTGTATAAATGCCCAAAATGTCAAAATTACTTTCCTGATAGGTGCAGGCTATTTTATAGTTAGGAGGTGATTTGGAAAAGTCAGGTACTATTTTTTACGATTATTATTAATTGTAACTGATTTTTTACTAATCTATCTAAATGTATTTTTATATAAATAATTTTAAAACAAGAAAGCTTTTAATGTGGAATAAAAAATCACCAGTGGTGGTGATGTAGAAAATGAAGCCTTATGAGTTTTCTAATACAATATTAAAATTTAATAAGAGGTGAATATTTAATGACAGGTCATGATATTTTATTGCTTACTATTGCATTATGCAGCGTTGTGGTGTTGGTACTTCTCATTGTTTCAAAATTACATTTTCATCCTATGGTAGCTCTATTAGTAGTTTCAGTTGGCGTGGGACTTACAGCTGGTCTAGATATGAATAAAATAGTAAAATCAATTACAGATGGTGCTGGTGGTACACTAGGAGGGGTGGGATTGCAAGTTGCACTTGGGGCAATGATAGGAAAACTATTAAGCATTTCAGGTGCAAGTGACAAAATTGCTTCAACAATCTTAAAACGTTCTACTAACAGAACTTTACCATGGTTTATGAGTGCAGTGGCGTTTATTATCGGAATTCCAATGTTCTTTGAAGTAGGGCTAATTATGCTTTTGCCAATAGTGTTTAGTGTTGCTGCAAAACTTGAAAAGCAAGGAAATATAAAAGGATCAGCATATATTTATATTGGGGTTCCGGTTATAGCAGCTTTAGCAACAATGCATGGTATGGTTCCACCGCACCCTGGTCCTTTGACTGCCATTGCAGGTATTAAAGCAAATCTTGGGATTACATTGATTTATGGTATTATTTGTGCAATCCCTGCAATAATTATTGCAGGACCGGTATATGGTAAATTTATTGCACCACGAATGACAGTTCGTCCTGATAGGCAACTGTTAGAACTATATGCAGGATCTTCAATTACTTCAGAAGAAAAAACTGCAGCCTTAGATGATACTTCAAAATATATGGCTGCAACCGTTGAACATCCGGTTTCATCAGCAACTTCATTTATCGTTGCATTACTGCCAATGTTAATGATGTTGGCCGATGCACTTGCAAAAACATTCTTTAAACAAGCAGTCTTGCTTAATAAAATAACAGGATTCATTGGTAATCCAGTAATAGCCTTATTAATCGGGCTATTAGTAGGAATGATATTTTTGGGATATGCACGGGGAGTAGATACAAAAAAACTTCATGATGAACTCGGCGCTAGTCTCAA
The DNA here is from genome assembly GCF_001636845.1 of Clostridium ljungdahlii. Taxonomy (GTDB): domain Bacteria; phylum Bacillota; class Clostridia; order Clostridiales; family Clostridiaceae; genus Clostridium_B; species Clostridium_B ljungdahlii_A. Next base: position 172,308 of record NZ_LITT01000046.1, on the reverse strand, counting down.
ACCAATTGCTGGTATCTTATTAATTATCGCTGGCGGAGGTGCCTTTGCAAAGGTGCTTACTAATTCTAACGTTGGAGTTGCTATCAATCACCTTTCATCTGGAATACATGTTTCTCCTATTTTATTAGGATGGCTGATTGCTGCTTTATTATCTATCTCAACAGGGTCTGCTACTGTTGGTATTGTTGGTGCAACTGGCTTGTTAGCACCGCTTACTGTGTTTAATCCGGGCATTAGTAAGGAATTACTAGTAATTGCCATTGGTTCAGGATCGTTATTCTTTAACTATGCAAATCATGCAGGTTTTTGGTTAGTAAAGGAGTCATTTAGCATGTCAATGAGTGAAACCTTTAAAACTATTACGGTTGTTCAATCAATTGTAGGATTGGTTGGATTAGCAATGACGCTATTGTTGAATTTCATGCCTCATTTTTAAAAAATTAAAGAGAAGTATATAAATATTTGCACTTACCTTTATAAATATACAAATAAATTACAATTTTACATAATAAAAGTATTGATTTTAATTAAATTAGTATTTTACTGCTGATTCTGAATTTTATCTGATGGCTACCTACTGTAACACTCCTTCTATCAAAGTGAGAGCTAACAGTAGCTACGCCCCTAGATAATTCATCTAAACTTAGTGGGAGAAACAAAACTCTAAAGAGAAAGCGATTCACTTTAAATCAGAGATTTAAGTTCTCTGCTTTTCCTGCTAAGTAAGATCCATTGATAGTAAAGAAAAAGCGACTATTGACAAAAGTATAAAATTATAACATTTGTTTTAAAAATAATATAAAAAACTTAACATATAAAGATTAATATTAATATATAACTTGCTTTGAGAAATAATCTTAAAACATTTGTATAAAATATAAACTAATGTTGACTTTGCAAAATGAATCTGATATTATTAAATTGTAGTGAAATAATTTAAAAATTAAGTATATACCTATTAGCTGGTGAAATATTCTATTCTAATTCTTAGTAAATAGAGATATGTAGTAATTTGTAAAATGTAAACATTTGCTTAGATATATATTAGAAATAAAATTAATTAATACAGGAGGAAAAAATGAAGTGTGAAGATAATGCTTTAGAAGATGTTATTGATTTACATATCCATACTGCACCTGATATTAGGGAAAGAAGATTAAATGACATTGAACTAGTAAAAGAAGCAAAGAGAGTTGGTGCACGTGCTGTTGTTTTAAAATCACATGTAGTGCCTACAATGGATAGAGCATGGATTGCACAACAATTAGTTAAAGGAATTCATGTGTTTGGTGGAATTGTTTTAAATCCTCAAATGGGAGGGCTGAATATAGCAGCAGTAGAAAATGCTATTAAAATGAATGCAAAAATTATTTGGTTACCAACTTCATTTGCTGCTAATGAACGTAAACAAAAAGGAATGTCAGATGGCGTTGAAGTAATTAATAATGGACAAATTGTTCCTGAACTTGTAGAGATTTTAAAGCTAATTGCAAAGCATAATGTTGTTCTTGCTACAGGCCATTTATCGCCATATGAAATTAGAGTAGTTGTTGAAAAAGCAAAAGAAATAGGTGTAAAGAAAATTTTAATAAATCACCCTGAATGGCCTACTGTAGATATGTCTTTGGATGATCAAAGAGCATTAATAAAATATGGGGTGTATTTTGAAAGATGTTACGCACATCGTGTAAATGGTAAATATGAGAAGAATTTTTCAATCAACTTAAGAGCAATTGAAAGCTTAGGATATGAATCCACAATCATATCTACTGATGGAGGTCAAATTGAGAATCCTGTGTGGAGTGAAGAATTATATGAGTATATATCATTTTTAAAAAATTCAGGATTATCTGAAGAAGCTGTTAATAATATGACAAAAATATATCCAGCAAAAATGTTAGATCTTGATTAGGCAATAAATGAAATTTTATTACATTATAATAGGGAGGAAGTTATGATTAAATTACATGACGAAGGTGCATATTTATTAAATGGAGAAGAATTGTACTTTGACAATGAAGAATACAATGGAAAACTTAAAGCGAAATTAGGAAAAGATTATGTTAACAAGGAAGAAGCTAAAAAACAAACTATAGCTTATTCTATACTGCAGAATCATAATAAATCAAAAGATAATGTAAACTTAAATATTAAATTCGATTCTCTTGCTTCTCACGATATCACTTTTGTAGGAATTATACAAACATCTCGTGCCAGTGGACTTACAAAATTTCCAATACCATATGTGCTTACTAATTGCCACAACAGTCTCTGTGCTGTTGGTGGAACAATTAATGAAGACGATCATTTATTTGGCTTATCTGCTGCTAAGAAATATGGAGGAATATATGTTCCACCTCATTTAGCAGTTATTCATCAGTATATGCGTGAGATGATGGCAGGCTGTGGAAAGATGATTTTAGGATCAGACAGTCATACCCGTTACGGAGCACTTGGTACAATGGCAATAGGTGAAGGCGGTGGAGAACTTGTTAAACAGTTGCTGTCACAGACATATGATATATCTTATCCTGGAGTTATAGGAATTTATTTAACCGGGAAACCACAAAAAGGTATAGGACCACAGGATGTTGCCCTAGCTATAATTGGTGAAGTATTTAAAAATGGCTTTGTTAAAAACAAGGTAATGGAATTTGTAGGACCAGGAATAGAAAACTTATCTGTAGAATATAGAAATGGCATAGATGTAATGACTACTGAAACTACATGTTTGACTTCAATATGGAAAACTGATGACAAAGTTTGCGATTACCTTGAATTACATGGAAGAAAAGAAGATTATAAAGAATTAAATCCTGGAAGCGTTGCATATTATGATGGAATTGTATATGTTGATTTGTCAAAAATAAAATCTATGATAGCAATGCCTTTCCATCCAAGTAACGTATACACTATCGAAGAACTTAACACAAACCTTTATGACATATTAGACAAGGTAGAAAAAGATGCCAGAAGGAGAATGTCTAACAAAAATCTTGATTTCTCTTTAAAAGAAAAGATAAGAGATAATAGGTTATATGTAGAACAAGGATGTATAGCTGGATGTGCCGGAGGTAACTATGAAAATATTTGTGAAGCTTCCAGTATATTAAAAGGAAAATCTATTGGAAATGATGAATTCACATTAAATGTTTATCCCTCCAGCCAGCCTGTTTATTATAGCTTGGCTCAAAACGGAATAGCTGCAGAATTGATGCAGACAGGAGCAATAGTTAAGACAGCTTTCTGCGGACCATGTTTTGGAGGAGGAGACACACCTGCTAATAATTCACTCAGCATAAGACATACAACTAGAAACTTCCCTAATCGTGAAGGTTCAAAACCTAATGAAAATCAGCTTTCTTATGCAGCACTTATGGATGCACGTTCAATAGCAGCAACAGCTGCTAATAAGGGATTTGTTACAGCAGCTACAGATTTGGATGTAGATTATAATATACCTAAATATTATTTTAACAAGACCATTTATGATAACCGTGTTTATAATGCTTTTGATAAAGGAAATAGTGACGTAGAATTAAGATTTGGACCTAATATAAAGAACTGGCCAGATATGCCTGAGCTTTCAGACAACTTAATACTGAAAGTATGTTCTTTAATCAAAGATCCTGTAACTACAACAGATGAATTGATACCTTCAGGAGATACATCTTCTTATAGGTCTAATCCATTAAAACTTTCAGAGTTTACGTTGTCACGCAAGGATCCAGAATATGTTGGAAGATCAAAACAAATTCAAAAATCGGAAAAAGATAGACTTGCAGGTAAGTCTCCTTTTGATGCAAATAGGGATCTAGAAAAAGTATTTAGTGTAATAAAACAAAAGTTTGGCAGTATAAATACAAGTAATACAGGCATAGGAAGCATGATATATGCAGTAAAACCTGGAGATGGCTCTGCTAGAGAACAGGCAGCTAGTTGCCAAAAAGTTTTAGGCGGATATGCTAATATTGCAAGAGAATATGCTACTAAAAGATATCGTTCAAATTTGATTAATTGGGGTATACTTCCTTTTGTTATGGAAGATGAACCACAATTTGAATGCGGAGATTATATATTTATTTCTAATATAAGAAAGGCTGTTGTTGAAAAACCATCTGAAATAGATGCCTATATAGTAAAGGATGATCTTATAAAGTTCAACGTAAAAATTGACAAACTTACTGAAAAAGAAGTAAATATCTTGTTAGATGGATGCTTAATAAATTATAATAAAACAGATAAATAATTTAGTATAATATCATTTAAGAAAAGTTGCATTAGATGAAGAATTAACTTCAAGCTAATGCAGCTTTTTATTTAAAATACAATAAACTATTATAAATCTTATGAAATCTCAAGCATTTTTAAGATGCATTAAGGAATACAGAAGATTATTAATATAGATACAGGTAACAAATATTGAGAATTTCTATTATATATGATTATATATATGTAGCATAAATATTAGTACAGAATATTAATGAAAAATAGTACAGATGGTAAATAAAACATTATAGAATTTATTTACACACAAGGGAGGAAAAAGGATTGGATAAAATTGTTTTTGGTGAAGCTAATAGATGTCTTGGATGTAAAGTGCCTCAATGTAAAAAAGGATGCCCTGTAAGTACCCCTATAAATGAAGTAATAAAACTTTTTAAAGAGAATAAAATAAAGAAAGCTGGGAAACTTCTTTTTGAAAATAATCCCATGTCAGCTATTTGTTCACAAGTTTGTCCACATGAAAAGTTTTGTGAAGGCCATTGCGTGCTTGGTAAAAAAGGAACTCCTATAAAGTTTGGACTTATCGAAAAATATATATCGGACTTTTATCTTAATTTTATAACGTCAGCTGATATAAAAAAGTTGAATAAAAAAATTGCAGTAGTAGGATCAGGTCCAGCGGGATTGAGTATTGCTTTTATAATGGCAAGAAAGGGATATGATGTAACTATATTTGAATCCCATGAAGATATAGGAGGAGTTTTGAGATATGGTATACCTGCCTTTAGACTTCCGAAAGATATTTTGGACAGGCTTAAGGATAAACTTTTTCATATGGGAGTTAAGATAAGGCCTAATACTCTTATAGGACCTGTGATAACTGTTGAAGATTTGTTTAGGGATGGATACAGGGCGGTTTATATAGGAACGGGAGTATGGAGTCCAAGGAACTTGGGACTTAAAGGAGAAACTTATGGTAATGTGAATTATGCCATAGATTATCTTAAGAATCCTGAGTCCTATAATTTAGGAGATAAAGTTGCAATTATAGGTGCAGGTAATGTTGCTATGGATGCTGCAAGGACCATAATTAGAAATGGATCAAATGACGTAACTATCATTGCAAGGAGTGATGAAGAACATGCAGGAGCAGACAATATAGAAATTGATTATGCCAAACTTGATGGAGTGAAATTTCTCTATAAAATGGCACCAGTTGAAATAACAGATGATGGAATAAAAATAGTTCCAACTGAGGTATCCTTTGATGAAAATACCGGGAAAAAGAAAGTAATGCTAAAAGATGAGGAAGGAAAGCTTTTTAATGCAGATTCTATAATAATTGCTGTAGGCCAGGGACCTAAGGCAAATATAGTAAACAATTCTGAAGGGATAGAAGTGAATTCCAGAGGACTTATACAGACAGATGATTCAGGAAGAACTACGAGGCCTGGAGTTTTTGCATCAGGTGATGTGGTAACAGGTGCCAAAACTGTTGTTGAAGCAGTAGAGGTTTCAAAACACCTTGTAAATGCTATGGAAGAGTATATAAAGAGTATGGATAAAAAATTTGAAAATTCAGATAAAAATTAAAAAATATTTTTATTGAAATTCCATATTCTAAGGTGTATATTGATAATGTAGTAAAAAGTATATAAATTGGATGAATACAGTGCGAGATAGCATCTAGTTGTTAACCGAAGAAGCAATGATATGCCGCCACGGCTATATCAAAAACTCTCAGGTAGAAGGAGCGCTGTAGGACAAAACTCTGAAAAAGCTGTTGTCAAGACAGTACCAAAGGTGAAAGATATTTAATATCGAAACTCTCAGGTAAAAAAACAGAGGATATGTGGACTATTAGGTAAATAGTCTCCATATCCTTTTTTAATGCGCAAAAATATGAAGGAGGTCTTATGTTATGGAAGAATTAAAGAAAACTCCACTGTTTGATTCCTATAAGAAATACGGTGCAAAAATAATAGATTTTGCAGGATGGGATATGCCAGTGCAATTTGAAGGCATAACAGCTGAACATCAAGCAGTACGTAAAAAAGCAGGATTATTTGACGTCTCACATATGGGAGAAGCAGATATAACGGGAAAAAATGCACTAGAATTTGTTCAAAATTTAATAACAAATGATGCAGCTAAGATTAAAGAAAACCAAATATTATATACACCTATGTGCTATCCAGAAGGTGGAATAGTAGATGATATACTTGTTTATAAATTTACAAATGAGCACTTTTTTCTCGTAATAAATGCTGCCAATACAGATAAAGATATTGACTGGATGATAAAAAATAAGGAAAATTTCCAGGTAGATATAAAAAATATATCTCCTTCAATTATACAGCTTGCAATTCAGGGGCCAAATGCACAAAAAATACTTCAAAAATTAACGGATACAGATTTAAATAGCATCAAGTTCTATTTCTTTAAAAAAGATGTACTAGTTGCAGGAAAAAAGTGCATGGTTTCAAGAACAGGATACACAGGAGAAGATGGATTTGAAATTTATTCAGGAACCGAAAATGCAGAGTATTTGTGGAATAAAATACTTGAAACAGGTAAAGAAGATGGCATAAAACCAGTAGGACTTGGTGCAAGGGATACTTTGAGATTTGAAGTTAACCTGCCCCTTTATGGAAATGAATTATCCAAATCAATTACACCTCTTGAAGCAGGTATAGGAATTTTTGTGAAATTAGATAAAGACAATTTTATAGGCAAAGATGCTCTTGTAAAGCAGAAAAAAGAAGGACTAAAGAGAAAAATAGTTGGTTTTGAAATGAAGGAAAGAGGAATTTCAAGGCATGGATATGAAGTTTTTGCAGATGACAAGAAAATAGGAGAGGTAACTACTGGATATCGTTCACCTTCTTTAAATAAAAATATAGGTTTTGCTTTAATTGATTCTAAATATGCACCTATTGGAACTTCTATTTCTATAAAGGTGAGAAATAAGCTTTTGAAAGCCGAAGTGGTTAGCAAAAAATTTTATAATAAAAATTATAACAAATAGCGGGGAGGATTTATAAATGAAAACTTTAAAGGAATTATTGTATTCGAAAGATCATGAATGGATAAAAGTTGATGGGGTCAAAGCTTATGTTGGTATTACAGATTTTGCCCAGGATTCTTTAGGAGAAATTGTTTTTGTTGAACTTCCTGAGGTGGATTCAGAATTCTCAAAAGGTGATGTATTTGGAACAGTTGAATCTGTAAAGGCAGCATCAGATTTGTGTATTCCAGTTTCAGGTAAGGTCTTAGAAGTAAATGAGGAACTTGTAGATAGTCCTGAAGGTCTCAATGAAGATCCTTATAAAAACTGGATAATTTCAATTGAAGTATCAGATGAAGCTGAATTGAAAGACTTACTTGATGCGGCAAACTATGAAAAAATATGTGATAAGGAGTGATTTATATGCATCCTTATTTACCACTTACAGAAGAAGACAAGAAAATTATGCTGGAGAAAATAGGAGTAAGCAGTATAGATGATCTGTTTTCCGATATACCAGAAAGTGTTCGTTTAAATAGAAAATTGAATATAAATGATGGGATGTCTGAGCTTGAAGTGGAGTCCTATATTAAAGACATTGCAAAATCAAATAAAAGCTGTGATGATCTAACCTGCTTTTTAGGTGCAGGGGTTTATGACCACTATATACCTTCTGTGATAAAGCACATAACGTCAAGGTCTGAGTTTTATACGGCCTATACTCCTTATCAAGCTGAAATAAGCCAGGGTACACTTCAGACTATATTTGAGTATCAGACAGTTATGGCTAATTTAACAGGTATGGAAGTTTCAAATGCTTCAATGTATGATGGAGCTACAGCTTGTGTGGAAGCAGCACAAATGGCTGCAAATGTAACAAGACGTAAAAATATAGTTGTTTCAAAAACTTTAAATCCTGAAGTTAGAAAGGTACTTAAAACTTATTTGAGATTTAAGGATTTAAATCTAATAGAAATAGATGAAGCAGGTGGAGTTACTGATATAGACAAACTTAAAGGTGAGATTAATAAAGACACAGCAGCAGTTATAGTTCAAACACCAAATTTTTTAGGACTAATAGAGGAACTGCAGGATGTGGAGAAGTATGTTCACGATAATAAATCCCTTTTAATAGTATTTTGTGATCCCATTTCCCTTGGAATACTAAAGAGCCCTGGAGAGTATGGAGCAGATGTAGTTGTAGGTGAAGGACAATCTCTTGGAAACAGCATGAATTACGGTGGCCCTTATCTTGGTTTTTTAACTACTACTAAAAAATATTTGAGAAAGATTCCAGGAAGAATTGTAGGTGAAACTACGGATTCAGAAGGTAAGAGAGGCTATGTGCTAACACTTCAGGCAAGAGAACAGCATATAAGACGTGAAAAGGCTTCTTCAAATATATGCTCCAATGAAGCATTAAATGCACTGACAGCCCTTATATATTTAACTACCCTGGGTAAAAAGGGAATTAGAGAAGTGGCTTATCAAAATGTCCAAAAATCTCATTATGCATTTAAAAAACTTACTGAAAACGGAAAATACAAAGCTGTATTTGACAAACCATTTTTCAATGAATTTGTAGTTGCTTCAAAAAATTCAGCAGAAGACATAAATAAGACACTGCTTGAAAATAAAATATTAGGTGGATATGATCTGGAGAAACAATATCCTTCTTATAAAAATTCCATGCTTTTATGTGTAACTGAAAAGAGGACAAAGAATCAAATTGATAAATTAACTTCTGTATTGGAGGGAATTGAGTAATGAAAGAATATAATAAACTTATTTTTCAACTTTCTAAAGAAGGCAGAAAGGCCTACTCCCTTCCTAAATGTGACGTACCAGAAGAAGGCATTGAAAAATTGCTGCCTGAAGAATTTATAGGCAAAGAGGAGCCTGAGCTTCCAGAAGTAAGTGAAGTAGACGTAATAAGACATTTTACACTGCTTTCCAATAAAAACTTTGGTATAGATACAGGATTTTATCCTCTTGGTTCCTGTACTATGAAGTATAATCCTAAAATAAATGAGGATATGGCAGATTTTAAAGAATTTACTCAGCTTCATCCCTATCAGCCAGAAGAGACTACCCAGGGAGCTTTAAGACTTATGTATGAATTAAGTCAAAAGCTTGCTGAAATAACAGGCTTTGAAACTGTATCTTTGCAGCCGGCAGCAGGAGCTCATGGAGAACTTTCAGGACTTATGATTATAAAAGCTTACCATGAAAAAAGGGGAGATTTTAAGAGAAAAAAGATTATAGTTCCTGATTCAGCTCATGGTACAAATCCAGCTTCAGCTTCTTGTGCAGGGTTTGAAATAATAGAAGTGAAATCCGATGAAGATGGAACAGTGGACATTGAATCTTTGAAATCCATATTAAGTGATGAAGTAGCAGGACTTATGCTTACAAACCCTAATACGCTTGGACTTTTTGAAAAAAATATTATGGAAATAGCTAGACTTGTCCATGAAGCAGGGGGACTTCTTTACTATGACGGTGCTAACATGAATGCCAATATGGGAAAGACAAGACCTGGAGATATGGGATTTGATGTATGTCACATGAACCTTCACAAGACCTTTTCAACACCTCACGGCGGCGGCGGACCAGGAAGTGGGCCTATAGGAGTTAAAAAGGAAATTATGGAATTTTTACCTGTCCCTGTAGTTTCTAAAGACAAAGACAAATATTATTTGGATTATGACAGACCTTATTCCATAGGAAAAGTAAGAAGCTTTTATGGAAACTTTGGAGTTATGGTAAAGGCATTTTCCTATATCTTGAGTATGGGAGCAGATGGCTTAAGGGAAGTTAGTGAAGATGCAGTCTTAAATGCCAATTATATAAAGGAAAGGCTTAAGGATTATTATAATATACCTATAGATACAGTTTGTAAACATGAATGTGTACTTGGTGGCTTGAAAGAAGATGAAAACGGAGTTACAACCTTGGATGTGGCAAAAAGACTTTTAGATTATGGATACCATCCTCCAACTATATATTTTCCGTTAATTGTGAAAGAAGCAATGATGATAGAACCTACAGAAAATGAAAAGTTGGAAACACTGGATGAATTCATAGATGATATGATAAGTATTGCAAAAGAGGCTAAGGAAAATCCTGATATAGTAAAATCAGCACCAAATACGACTATAATTAAAAGATTAGACGAAGTAAAAGCAGCAAGGAAACCTGTAGTTAAGTGGAATAAAAAGTAATAGAGTTTCTAGGCTAAAAATAAATTTATGCTCCGAATATTTTACAACCACAAGTACATTAAATATTTTGATAAGTCTAAGCAGAAAATTTGCAAAAAGCTAAGAGCTTTTGAAAGCTCGTACCTCAAACAATTCAAAAGCTCTAAGTTTTTTTACAAATTTTCTACTAAAACTTATATACAAAATATTTAAATGTACTTGTTTATTGTAAAACATTTCTATGCATAAGCTTATTTTTTAGTTATAGAACTTGTATATTTAATTCTATATAGAGTGGAACTGAAGGTTGTAAATAAATTATGATATTTACAATGCGTTCAAAAAACGAACATACATAATAAAAATATAAAAGAAACTACCTAATTTGGGGATTTTAAACAATAACATATATATAGCTTATAAGTAAATGATGATTCCAAATTTTAGTATTTAATTATTATTAAGATATTTGGTTTTTATGCCAATTATATATAATATTAATGGACTTCCCTATAATAATGCAAGGTTGAATTGAAAATTGTTATGTGGATATTAGCGATGATTGTTTAAAGTTAGATTATATTGAAAAAGAACATGAAATTAAAGTATTGAAGAAATTCAAGGGGAATATAACTCATTCGGCAGCAATACTGGGTATAAGAAGAAATACTTTGTACAGCAAGATAAAAAAGCATAATATACAAATGTAATATTTTTATTCAAAAAAGAGAGGGTTACCTATAAATATATTGTTGGTAGTCCTATAATTATGTTTTTATTAATATGGAATATATGTGGAAAGGAAAACTATGACCAAAAAGCGAACAGTAATCAAAAAATGAACACCGTTTTTTAATTGATTTGATCTAAAAATGAACACAAGATAATAAACATCATTAAAACACTACCTAATTTGGACACTTTCAATATTGGCATACATATTGCTTATATAAATAGTAACATTAAATATTTCAACCAACATTAAAACACATCTACAATTTGTAATATGAATGCACTTTAAATTGCAAGTTATAGATAAAAATTGAGGAGGTATAGTATGCTAAAAAAGTATTTAATAATTAATGGAGTTAAAAGAACTATTATAGCAGATCCAGAGGGATCTTTGGCAGATGCTTTAAGAAAACAAGCATTTCTTACTGGAACAAAAGTTGGATGTAGAAAAGGAGAATGCGGTGCTTGTTCCGTAATTTTGAATGGTAAAGTAGTAAGGTCTTGTATAACTAAAATGAAAAGGGTTCCAGATGAAGCAGAAATTATAACTATAGAAGGAGTTGGCGATCAAAAACATCTTCATCCACTGCAGTTAGCATGGATGATTCATGGTGCAGCACAGTGTGGTTATTGTACACCTGGATTCATAATTTCAGCTAAAGTATTACTTGAACACAATAGTAATCCAACAAGAGAAGATGTTAGAGCCTGGTTCCAAAAACATAGGAATGTTTGCAGATGTACAGGATATAAGCCATTAGTTGATGCAGTAATGGAAGCAGCAAGACTTATGCGTGGTGAAGTAACAAAAGAAGAATTATGGTATAAGCTTCCAAAGGGAAAAAGCCTTTTAGGTTCAGAAGCTATACGTCCTTCTGCTCTTGCAAAAGTAACAGGAACCTGGGACTTTGGAGCAGATTTAGGATTAAAGATGCCAGAAAATACATTACACATTAAGCTAGTACAGGCTACAGTATCTCATGCGAACATATTATCTATAGATACTTCAGAAGCAGAAAAAATGGAGGGAGTTTATAGAGTACTAACCTATAAAGATGTACCGGGTACAAATAGAATAAATGGATTGGCATTCCCTACAAATAAGGGTGATGGACTTGAGAGACCTATATTAAATGATAAAAAGATCTTCCAATTTGGTGATGCAATAGCCATGGTACTTGCAGATACACCATGTCAAGCAGAAGCAGCAGCAAAAAAAGTAAAAGTTGAAATAGAAGAGCTTCCAGCATATATGAGTGCACCGGCAGCTATGGCTGAGGATGCTATAGAAATTCATCCTGGAACACCAAATATTTATTTTGAATGTGGTACTGTAAAAGGTGAAGATACAAAACCTTTAATGGATTCTCTTCCTTACGTTGTTGAAGATGATTCATATGTACAAAGGCAGCCGCATCTTCCACTTGAACCAGATGTTGGATGTGCATATATTAATGAAGATGGAAAGTTAATTGTACATTCAAAGAGTGTAGCACTTCATTGCCATGCAGCTATGGTAGCTGATGGTATAGGAGTACCTTTAGAGGATCTTTATATAGTTCAAAATCCTACAGGTGGTACTTTCGGATATAAATTTAGTCCAACAATGGAAGGACTTCTCGGTGTAGCTGCCCTGGTAACTAAAAGACCAGTATATCTTGAGTTTAATATGTATCAACAAATAACTTACACTGGAAAAAGATCACCTTTCTTTATGCATCTTAAATTAGGTGCTGATAAGAATAGAAAATTCACTGCATTAGAAACTGATTGGTCTTGTGATCATGGTCCATATTGTGAATTTGGTGATCTTGTAACTACAAGAGGTTCACAATTTATGGGTGCAGGATATAATATTCCAAATATAAGAGGAGAAGGAAGAACAGTTGCTACAAACCATGCTTGGGGTTCAGCATTTAGAGGATATGGTTCACCACAAAGTTTATTTGCTTCAGAAGTTTTAGTAGATAAAATGGCTAAGAAAATGGGAGTGGATCCTCTTGAATTGAGATATGAAAATGTCTATAGAGAAGGAGATAAAACTCCTACAGGTTGTGACCCAGATGTAATATGCTTGCCAACTATGATTGAAAAGTTACGTCCATTATATAAGGATGCTAAGGAAAGAGTTAAAAATAAAAATGTTAATTCTGGAGATAAGAAATATGGAGTAGGAACTTCCTTATTAATTTATAGCTGTGGCCTTGATGGTGCAGATAGTTCAAATGCATGGGCAGAATTGACTGCAGAAGGGGTTACTGTAGGAAACTCCTGGCAGGATCACGGCCAAGGAGCTGACATGGGTACGTTAACTATAGCTCATGAAACTTTAAGACCAATAGGATTAGAGCCAGAAGATATTAAGTTAGTTATGAATGATATGGAATTTACTCCAGACAGTGGTCCTTCAGGTGGAAGCCGTTCTAACGTTTTAACAGGAAATGCTACTAGAGTTGCTTGCGAAAACTTACTGGCAGCTATGAAAAAGGACGACGGTACTTACATGACTTATGATGAAATGGTAGCTGCAAAAAAACCTTTAAAATATGCTGGAAAATGGACAGCACCTTGTACAGCTCCTGATCCAGCAACTGGTCAAGGAGATCCATTCCCAACTTATATGTATGGTGTCCTTATGTCAGAAGTAGAAGTAGATACTACTACAGGAAAGACTAAAGTAGAAAAACTTACTATGATAGCTGATGTAGGAACTATAGTAAATAAACTAGTAGTTGATGGTCAAATGTATGGTGGGTTAGCCCAAGGTATAGGACTTGCTTTAAGTGAAGATTTTGAAGATTTAAAGAAACATACTACACTTACAGGTTGTGGAATACCACAAATTAGGGATGTACCTGATGATATAAAAATAATATATCAAGAAACACCACGACCAAATGGCCCTTATGGTGCTTCAGGTGCAGGTGAAATGCCACTTTCAGCACCTCATGCTTCTATAGTTAATGCAATTTATGATGCTTGTGGAGTACAGATAACAAAATTACCTGCACGTCCAGAAAAGGTATTAGCTGCACTTAAAGAATTAGAAAAATAGTAAGAAAACAATTTAAATATCTCTCTAAATGAATCAGAAACAAGTAATGGTATAATGATTTCTAAGAGCTAAAAAGACTAAAATGTCTGTTAATAGCCATCAGATGGAATTAAAATTCCATCTGATGCAAAGAAATCTATTGATGTTAAAAATTACAAGATAATGTTTTCATAGTTTCTGGTTCATTTTTATTTAAAAGGGGGGAAGGAGTTATATGGATTTAAATAAATTGTTAGATAAAGAAAATTTATGTATTGCAGATAAACCTTCGGCCTGTATATCTGCGTGTCCCATACACATGGATGTAAAGACCTTAATTGATGCAATAGAGCAAGATGACTTTAAGAAAGCTTATAAGGTTATGGCTAAAAAGATGCCTTTTACTAGAATAGTAGGCAGTATATGTGATCACCCTTGCGAAAAGGCATGTGTAAGAAATAAATTAGGTGGATCTATAAATATACATGAACTTGAAAGGGTTGTAGTAAAAATAGGTCTTCCTTCTAAAAAAAGAACGATCCCAATACCTAAGAATGGGAAAAAAGTGGCAGTAGTTGGTGCAGGTGTAAGCGGCATTACAGCTGCTTTTGATTTAGATAAAAAAGGATATCAGGTTACTATTTATGAAAAAAGTGATAAGATAGGCGGCAGGATATGGGAGTTCCAAGGAGATCAACTTTCAAATGAAACAATAGAAGAAGAATTAGCAGTAATGAATAAGGGAGATATAAAGATTAAGTTCCATGAATTTGTAGATGAGAAGAAATTAGAAGAAATAGTAAATAGCTATGATGCAGTTTATATAGGAACAGGTGTTTGGAAAAAAGATCTAAAAGTAAATACGCAAACTTTTCAAGTAGAAGA
This sequence comes from Clostridium ljungdahlii, assembly GCF_001636845.1. GTDB lineage: Bacteria > Bacillota > Clostridia > Clostridiales > Clostridiaceae > Clostridium_B > Clostridium_B ljungdahlii_A. The sequence goes on along the minus strand of NZ_LITT01000046.1, from coordinate 157,220 downwards.
TAGTTCTTTGTTTGCAGGAGGAAGAATTGTAAATCAGAACGATTCAGTTATATTTTCAATAAGCTCTGGAAGAAGAGCAGTCATATCTATTGATAGGTATCTTCAAAAAATTTCTCTTACAGTGGCAAGAGAAAATGAAGGTGCTTATGATACACCTTTAAAACTTAAATTAGATGATATAGAAAGCGTAGAAGCAATTAAAAAAAATTCTTTAGAATATAATAAACAAGAAGCTATTAAAGAAGCAGGCAGATGTATAAAATGTCAGTGCACAGAGTGCTCAAATGTTTGTGTTCACTTAAGAAAATATGATATTACACCTAAAAAATATATAAGGCAAATAAATCACAATGAAGTTATAATATTAGGAGATCATTATGCAAATGAAATGATTAATTCCTGCACTCTTTGTGGACTTTGCGGTGAAGTATGTCCTTCTAATTTAGATATGAAGGATATAATACAAGAAACTCGTGAAAGTATGGTAGAAAGAGAAAAAATGCCTGTATCAGCTCATGATTTTGCACTTAAGGATATGGAATTCAGCAATAGCAAATATTTTTCAATGGTAAAAAATCAGCCGGGATATGAAAAAGTTAAATATATGTTTTATCCGGGATGCCAATTACCTGCATCTTCTCCTGAATATATACCTGAAATATATAAATATCTTATGGAAAATATTAAAGATGGAGTTGGAATAATGCTGGGATGCTGTGGTGCACCGGCGGATTGGGCTGGAAGACAGGATTTATTGGAGAAAAATATAAAAGATATACGAAATAAGTGGGAAGAAGCAGGAAAGCCAACTTTCATTTTAGCCTGTTCCAGCTGTTACAGCATGTTTGAAAAATATATGGGGGATATGAATTTCATCTCTCTATGGGAAGTCATGGATAAATATGGAGTGCCTGAGGGCAATAAAATAAAAGAAAACAAGATATTGACTGTACATGATGCCTGTTCCACTAGATATAATAAAGAAATTCAAGAGAGTATACGAAATGTAGCAACTTCCTTGGGATATAAAATAAAAGAACTTAAATTTTCAAAAGAAAAAACTAAATGCTGTGGTTATGGTGGACTTGTATATTTTGCAAATAGAGAACAATCAAAGGATTTTGTAAAAGATAGAATAAATGAAAGTAACCTAGATTATTTAGTATATTGTTCAATGTGTAAGGATTTATTTATAGATGAGGGTAAAAAGACTTTTCATATTTTAGATCTAATTTATAGCGATGATTTAGAGAAAGCTGCTTTAAGAAAAGTGCCTACTCTTTCACGCAGGCATGAAAATAGAACGCTTCTTAAAATTAAACTTTTGAAAGAACTATGGAATGAGGAAGTAAATGATTTAATAGAGCATTATGAGTTTAAATTAAACATACCTGATAATGTAAAAGATCAAATGAAAGATAGACTGATTTTACTTGATGATATAGAAAAAGCCATAGATAATGCTGAAAAAAATAAGGAAAGATTTTTTAATCCTGAAAATTCACATTATTTATGCAGGCTTAGAATTAGTAATGTAACTTATTGGGTAGAATATGAAAGAGGCAAGGATGAAATTTTAGTCAAAAGTGTGTATAGTCACAGAATGGAAATAGTGGAGGAATAATTATGAATGTTATCAAAGAAGGAACAACTCCATGGATTTGTGATAAATGTAATAAAGAATTAGAACTTAGAAAGGTAAAAGTTTGTTATCTTGGTGGAAATTTTGAAGTGGAGCTTATGCAGTGCCCTAAGTGTAAAATGGTAATTATAGAGGAGGATTTAGCTTTAGGTAAAATGCTGGAGGTGGAAAAAGGACTGGAGGATAAATAATGAAATGCTGTAATGCTTATGAAAGTGATGATATGAAAAATATTACAGGAGAAACTCTAAGGCCTGGTGGATTTACATTGACAGATAAAGCAGTGAAATTTTGTAAGTTTTCTTCAAAAGATTCTATAATGGATTTAGGCTGCGGTACTGGAGCTACGTTAAATTATTTGTGTGAAAAATATAATATAAGTGCAGTTGGGCTTGATCCTTCTCAAAAATTAATAAACAAAGGCAAAAAAATATATAAAAATTTAAAATTTATCTGTGGGAAAGGTGAAAAAATTCCATTTCATAATCAAGAATTCAATGGAGTTTTTGCAGAATGCACCCTTTCCCTTATGGAAAATTTAAATAATGTTATAGGAGATGTCTTTAGAATATTGAAACCTGGCGGATGGTTTATTATTACAGATGTGTATGCCAGAAAAACAGAATTTATCCATGAACTTCATGAGATTTCAGTTAATAGTTGCATGAGAGGTCTTCATAATTTAGATGAACTTAAAAATACAGTTAAAAATGTAGGTTTTCATGTGAAACTTTTGGAAGACTGCAGTGATTTGTTAAAAGAACTTATGGTAAAGACAATATTTACCTATGGGTCCATGAGTATATTTTGGAATAAAGTGTCTAGCTGTTCTATAGATGGTTGTGAATTTCAGCAACTATTAAAAAATTGTAAGCCTGGCTATTTTATAATGATAGCGAAAAAGGAGGATGAATGTTATGAATGATACTGCTTTCCGTATATATAAATTAGCTTCATCGGGGTTTTGTTGTACTCAAATAATTCTTAAATTGGCTTTGGAGGATGAAGAAACAGAAAACACAGACTTGATAAGGGCTTTAAATGGACTTTGCGGAGGACTTGGCTCCGATGAAAAAGTATGTGGAATTTTAACTGGAGGTATAGCTGTTATAGGACTTTATGCAGGAAAAGGCGAGCCGAGAGAATATCACAGTGAAAATTTTCAACCCATGTTAAGTGAATATATAAATTGGTTTAAAGAAGAATTTGAAAGTACTGAGTGTAGAAATATAATAGGAATTCAAAAAATAACTGATGAAAATGGTAATATAAATTATCCTGTGAAGTGTGGAGAAATACTTCTCAAAAGTTATGAAAAGATTCAACAGATAATATGCAAATATGGATATGATTTTGGAGATAGGGATGATGATGTGTGAAAAGTGTAGATATAATTTCTGAAACTCAAAGTTTATGTCCAATTTGTTTAAAAAAGATTGATGCAAAAAAAGTTTTGTATGGTAATAAAGTTTATATGGAAAAATATTGTCCAGATCATGGACAATTTAGGACTATCTTATGGAAAGGCAATATTTCCATGAAGAAATGGATTAGAAATAAGGAAAGGGCTTATATAAAAAATCCTTCTACAAATGTTCAAAAAGGATGCCCATTTGACTGCGGTCTTTGCAGTGAGCATAGGCAGCATACATGTACAGCTTTAATAGAAGTTACTCAAAGGTGTAATTTGAAATGTAAATTTTGTTTTGCAGATTCTTATGCAGGTAAGGAAGAAGATATTTCCATAGAAAAAATAAAATTTATGTATGAAAAATTACTGGAGTCTTCTGGAAACTGTAATGTACAGTTGTCAGGTGGAGAACCTACGATTAGAGATGATTTGCCTGATATAATAAAATTAGGAAGGAAACTTGGATTCAAGTTCATACAGGTGAATACCAATGGTATACGCATGGCACAAGATGAAGAGTATGTTAAAAAATTAAAGATATCAGGGCTTAGTTCGATTTTTTTACAATTTGATGGTACAACGGATTTGATATATAGAAAATTAAGGGGAGCTGAACTTTTGAACCTTAAGGTAAAAGCTATAGAAAACTGTAGAAAGCATAATATAGGTGTAGTTCTTGTGCCAACTATAGTTCCCGAAATAAATGAGGATAATATAGGGAAAATTATAAATTTTGGATTGAATAATATGCCGGCAGTAAGGGGAGTGCATTTTCAACCTGTGAGTTATTTTGGAAGGGTACCATTTATTCCTAAAGAAGAACAAAGAATTACCCTACCTGAGATCATAGAAAATATAGAAAAACAAACATCTGGAAAATTTAAAATAGAAAGTATGAAACCTCCTGGATGTGAAAATGCACTTTGCTCTTTTCATGGCAATTATATATATAAAGATAAGAAAGAATTGATAAATGTTACAAATAACTCTAAAAGCTGCTGCAGCAAAAATGAGAAGGCAGAAGAAGGGGCAAAAAAAGCCAAGGAATTTGTTTCACGAAACTGGTCTTCTAGAAAAATGACTAATCCTAATACAAAGGTGAAGCTTAGTAAAATTGATAGTTGGGATAAGATATTATACAATATAAATAATTATTCTTTTAGTATATCTGGTATGGCCTTTCAAGATATCTGGAATGTGGATTTGGAAAGAGTGAAGGACTGCTGTATCCATGTAGTAAGTGAAGAAGGAAAACTTATACCATTTTGTATGTATAATATTACAGATGCAGAAGGAAATTATATTTATAGAAATTGCAAAGTTAAAATGAATAATATCCCTTAAAGCATAGATATTTGATGAAGAAAAAGTATATGATAATAGAGGGAGGGGGTAATTATGGAGGATATTTATGAAAAAATAAATGAGCTTTTAGATAGAAGGGAAGACTTTGTTTTAGCTACTATTTTAAAAAAATCACGAGCTGTCTCTAGAGAAGAGAGCACAAAGATGATTATAAAAAAGGATCTTTCAATTATAGGAACTATAGGTGGGGGTATATTTGAAGCAGCAGCTATAAAATTGTCTTCAAAAGTTTTTGAAAGTAGTGAATATATAATTAAAAAATGTTCACTTATCGGTGAAGGAGCTGAAAAATTAGAAGCAGCATGTGGTGGAGACATTAAACTGCTTTTGGAATATGTGGATTGTAATGACAGCAAAATGGTAGAAATGTATAAGAATGTTCAAAAGTTAAAGAGAAGAGGTGATAATTTTGTAATTGTGACTAGGATTCCTGAAAAAGGAAAGAGTATAAAAGGTATAGATAAATGGGTTTGCAGCGAATCATCACTTTATGGTGAAGAAGACGAGAAAGTTCAGTGTGTAATAAGGAAGATAAGAGAAGAATTTAAGCATGTTACTATACAGTATATTGATTTAGATGAGGGACATTATTTAATAGAACCTGTTTTAAATTGTAAAACATTATATATAATAGGGGCAGGGCATGTATCACAAAAAATCGCAGAAGTAACAAAAATATTGGATTTTAAAACTATTGTCATAGATGATAGAAAAGAATTTGCAAATAGAGAAAGGTTTAAAGATGTTGAAGAAGTAAAAGTAGTTCCTTCTTTTGAAAATATACTTAAATATATAAATGTAGATAATAACAGTTATATAGTAATAGTTACTAGGGGGCATGCCTATGACAAGGAAGTTCTCGGGCAAATGCTTAGAACTGATGCAGAGTATATAGGTATGATAGGAAGTAAAACCAAAAGAGAATTTGTATATAATTGTCTTTTGAATGAAGGATATACAGAGAAAGACCTAAAAAGGGTACATAGTCCTATAGGTATTACTATATTTGCGCAAACTCCTGAAGAGATAGCAATAAGTATTGTAGCAGAACTTATAAAAGTTCAAAGGGAGTCTTTTAATCGAAAAAATAAAGTTGAAGCCATGATTATTTAAGTACGATATTCTTCTACAATGGAAGAATAGAAGAATGTTAATGGACTTTCCTATAATAATGCAAGGTTGAATTGAAAATTGTTATTATGACGGGGGGATTATTATGAATGCAGCTATTTGTAAATTGGACAATGCAGTTGTATCCAAGCCTAATATAGAACTTTCACATAGAAGATGTAAAAAGTTAAGTATTGATTCACACCAGGTCTTTAGTAAAAAAATAATACATGATGCTGAATTACAGAAAAGATTTGCAGCTAACAGAAATTTAATATTGACTGCAGCACCTTATATGGAGCAGCTAATTAATTTCGTAAAGGGATTTAATTTTTTTGTGTTACTTACAGATGGAGAAGGATGTATATTAAATGCGTTAGGTGATGAAAAAATACTCGAGGAAGCCTTTTCTTTGAAAATGGTACCGGGAGCTTTTATGAATGAAGAAAATATTGGAACAAATGCTATGAGCGTAGTTATAAAAAGTAAATTGCCAGTTCAGATTTCTGGAGATGATCATTTTATTAATGCATATCATAAGTGGACATGTTCTGCGGCACCTATAAAAGATAGTAAAGGAAGACTTATAGGTGTATTGAATCTTACTGGGTACATTGAATTTGTACATTCTCATACACTTGGCATGGTTATAGCAGCGTCAAATGCTATAGAAGAAATGCTTAAAGTAGAAGAGTACAATAAAATTCAAAATATGAATTACAAGCATATAAAAAATATATTTAATTCAAGTCCTGTTGCTATAATAACCTCGGATATAAATGGTAAGATAAAAATTTGCAATAAAAAAGCACAAGATATGTTTGGCATAAGGGGAAATAAGTTAGAGACAAACAATATGGAGGATATTATAGAAAACTGGAATAATATAAAAGCATCTATATATTTAGGAGAAAGTACTTCAAAAGAAACAATTATGGTTTCACTAAGAAATAAGATTGGGTATCAAGTAACTACTAGTTCAATATACAATTGTGATGATGATAATAATATTGAGATAGTTTATGTTTTTGAAAAAGCTAAAAAGGTAAACAAAAAGAATAATGGCCAGGCTTACTATACCTTTGGTAAAATAATAGGTCAGGATGAAAACTTTACAAAAGTAATAAATTATGCAAAAAAGATTTCAGATAGTAAATCAACTATACTTATAATGGGAGAAAGTGGTACGGGAAAAGAAGTGTTTGCACAATCCATTCATAATTATAGTAGAAGAGTAGATGGACCTTTCATAGCTTTAAATTGTGGGGCTATTCCTAAACAGCTTATAGAATCAGAGCTTTTTGGGTACGAAGAAGGAGCTTTTACAGGTGCCAAAAAGGGTGGTAACCTTGGGAAATTTGAATTGGCAGATGGTGGAACTATAATGTTGGATGAAATTGGAGAAATGCCTCTTGATATGCAGACAAAGCTTCTAAGAGTTGTACAGGAAGGCGTGATAATGAGAATTGGAAGTTCAAAGTCTATACCTGTAGATGTAAGAATTATAGCTGTTACAAACAGAGATTTAAAAAAGGAAGTGGAATGTGGAAGATTTAGAAAAGATTTATATTACAGATTAAATGTTCTGCCTTTATATTTGCCTCCACTTAGAGAAAGAAAAAAAGATATACCTCTTCTTATTCGATATTTTGTTAAGAATATAGCACAAAAGTTAAATAAAAAAGAGCCAGTTATATCAGAAGAATACTTTAAGAAAATGGCCAACTATAATTGGCCTGGAAATATAAGAGAATTGGAAAATTTGGTTGAGCTAATTGTAAATACAGGATCTATACCAGCAGGTTATTTTACAGAAGAAAACTGTGATAATGAGGTACTTGTGGATATTAGCGATGATTGTTTAAAGTTAGATTATATTGAAAAAGAACATGTAATTAAAGTATTGAAGAAGTTCAAGGGGAATATAACTCATTCGGCAGAAGCACTTGGTATAAGGAGAAATACTTTATACAGCAAGATAAAAAAGTATAATATACAAATGTAATATTTTTATTCAAAAAAGAAAGAGAGAGGGTTACCTACAGATATGTTGTTGGTAACCCTCTAATTATATTTCAAAAAGAAGGTTTAAAGAAAACGTAGGCGAGTCCAACATTTTGAATATTGATATTAATTATTGCTCATAATAATAGTGAAATTAGTATTTCTTCCAATAATATAAAATCAAGGAGGTACAATATGTTAAAAAAGAGCTTAATTATTAATGGAGTTAAAAGGACTGTTATAGCAGATCCTGAGGCATTTTTAGCAGATGTTTTGAGAAAACAATTACATCTGGTTGGAACAAAAGTTGGATGTAGAAAAGGAGAATGTGGTGCCTGCTCTATAATCTTAGATGGAAAAGTTGTAAGAGCTTGTATAACTAAATTTAAAAGAGTTCCTGATGAAGCAAACATTATAACTATAGAAGGGGTCGGCACTAATGAGCATCTTCATCCACTGCAGCTAGCATGGATGGTTCATGGTGCTGCACAGTGTGGATTCTGTACACCTGGATTTATAGTTTCTGCAAAGGCACTTTTAGATGAAAACACAAATCCAACTAGGGAAGAAGTAAGAGATTGGTTCCAAAAACATAGAAATGTATGTAGATGTACGGGATACAAACCAATAGTTGATTCTGTAATGGAAGCAGCAAAACTTATGAGGGGAGAAATAAGAAAGGAAGACATATGGGCTAAACTTCCTAAAGATGGAACTTTGCTTGGTTCGAGTGTAGTACGTCCATCTGCCCTTGCAAAAGTAACAGGATCATGGGAATTCGGAGCAGATCTTGGATTAGAACTTCCACCAGGAACATTGCACATTAAATTAGTTCAGGCAACGGTATCCCATGCCAATATAATATCTATAGATACTTCAGAAGCAGAAAAAATGCCTGGGGTATATAAAGTAATAACATATAAAGATGTACCAGGTAGTAATAGAATAAACGGTTTGGCTTTCCCATCCAATAAAGGTGATGGACTGGAAAGACCTATATTAAATGATAAGAAGGTTTTCCAATTTGGAGATGCTTTAGCTATGGTTTTGGCAGAGAATCCAGCTATAGCTGAAGCAGCGGTGGAAAAAGTTAAAGTAGAGTTAGAAGAGTTACCAGCTTATATGAGTGCACCAGCTGCTATGGCAGAAGATGCTATAGAAATTCATCCAGGAACTCCTAATATTTACTTTGAATGTGGTACTAAAAAAGGTGGAGATACAAAACCTTTAATGGATTCGCTTCCTTATGTTGTTGAAGATGATTTTTATGTTGGAAGACAACCACATTTACCACTTGAACCAGATGTTGGATTCGCATATTTTGATGAAGATGGAGATTTAATGGTACATTCAAAGAGCGTTGGAATACACATACATGCAGCAATGGTTGCAGATGGAATAGGAATACCACTTGAAAAACTTAAAATAGTTCAAAATCCTACAGGAGGTACATTTGGTTATAAATTTAGTCCAACAATGGAAGGTCTTCTTGGAGTAGCTGCTATGGTAACCAAAAGACCTGTATACCTGGAATTCAATATGTATCAACAAATAACTTATACAGGAAAGAGATCTCCATTCTTCATGCATGTTAAATATGGTGCAGATAAAGATGGAAAGATAAAGGCACTGGAATCAGATTGGAGTGTAGATCACGGTCCATATTCTGAATTTGGAGACCTTTTAACAATGAGAGGAACTCAATTTATAGGTGCTGGATATAATGTCCCGAATATAAGAGGTGCAGGTCGTACCGTAGCTACAAATCATGCTTGGGGTTCTGCATTTAGAGGATATGGTTCACCTCAATCCCTCTTTGCATCAGAAGTAGCAGTTGATGAGTTAGCTGAGAAGGTTGGAATGGATCCTCTAGAATTTAGATATAAGAATGTTTATAGAGAAGGAGATACAACTCCAAATGGATGTCCTCCAGATGTAATTTGTCTGCCTCAGGCAATAGATAAATTAAGGCCATTCTATAATGAAGCAAAAAAGAGAGCTAAGGATAAAAATAATGCTAGTTCTGGAGATAAAAAATATGGTGTGGGAGTTTCACTTCTCATATATGGATGTGGCCTAGACGGTCCAGATACATCAAGAGCTTGGGCTGAAATTACTCCAGAAGGTGTTACTGTAGCAAACTCCTGGGAAGATCACGGCCAAGGTGCCGATATGGGAACACTCACAATTGCTCATGAAACTTTAAAACCTTTAGGAATAAAACCTGAACAAATCAAACTTGTTATGAATGATATGAAATTTACGCCAGATAGTGGTCCTGCAGGTGGAAGTCGTTCTAATGTTTTAACCGGTAATGCTACAAGAGTTGCCTGTGAAAACTTAGTAAATGCTTTGAAAAAAGAAGATGGGACTTATAGAACTTATGATGAGATGGTGTCTCAAGGTCTTCCAGTAAAATATGATGGAGAGTGGACTGCACCATGTACTGCTTGTGATGTAGAGACAGGTCAAGGAAATCCATTCCCTGTATATATGTATGGTGTACTTATGGCAGAAGTAGAAGTCGACGTCAATACAGGAAAGACTAAAGTTGAAAATCTTACTATGGTTTCAGATTGCGGTACTATAGTAAATAAAATAGTAATTGAAGGACAGCTTTATGGTGGATTAGTTCAAGGTATAGGACTCGCTTTAAGTGAAGATTTTGAAGATTTAAAGAAACATGTTACACTTACAGCTTGTGGAATACCTCAAATAAAAGATGTTCCAGACAATATAACACTTATTCATCAGGAAACACCACGACCAAATGGCCCTTATGGAGCAGCAGGATCGGGAGAAATGCCGCTTTCAGCACCACATGCTGCAATAATTAATGCAATATATAATGCCTGTGGAGCCCGTATTACTAAATTACCAGCTTTACCTGAGAAGGTTTTAGCAGCACTTAAGAAATAAGAGATAACATATATTAGGCATATCTCTATCAAGTGATTCTTAGGTTCAGATGGAGTTTGCTTATAAAGATGACTTTCTCCAGCTGAACCTTATTAACAGTATTCTTAGTGTCTTTAGCACTTAGAATACGTTATCCTTTAGGGGAAGAACTTATCCAGGTGCGTAGCAGTGCTTATCACCCACTTTGATAGAAAAGCAGATATCCCAAATCTTTGATTTGGTGATAGTCGCTTTCGCTGTGTGCGATGGGGTGTTAGCAATGGTAGCGATCGGATAAAGGAATCAGAAGCAAATAATTTCTACATTTTATATTGAAGTGTTCTTTTAAAGTTTCTGATTCCTTTTTGTTATAGATAATTAACATTGAGACTAAACTTATCCAGTATCATTTCATTATTAGATGATTTAAAATATATATGAAGAAATGAATATTGCGAAAATTTTAAGCAAAAGAAAATAATTTTATAAGTTTAGTTCTAGAGCTAATAATCTATAAAGGAAGGTGAGAAGTTCTATGGATTTAAATAAACTACTGAATAGAAGAGAGTTATGTATTGGAGACAGACCTTCAGCCTGTATAGCAGCATGTCCTTTACACATGGATGTGAAAGCTTTTATTGAAGAAATACAAAAGGGAGACTTTAAAAAAGCTTATAAAATTATGTCTAAGAAGATTCCTTTTGCAAGAATAATAGGAAGTATATGTGATGAGCCTTGCCAGGGTGTATGTCCTAGAAATAAATTAGGCGGAGGCATAAATATACATGAGCTTGAGAGGGCAGCAATAGAGTTAGGTTTTTCTTCCCCCAAAAGGTCTATTTCTATACCCAAAAATGGGAAAAAGGTTGCAGTAATAGGTGCAGGCATAAGTGGTATTGTTGCTGCTTTCGACTTGGATAGAAAAGGATATCAAGTTACTGTCTACGAAAAAAGTGATAAAATAGGCGGCAGATTGTGGAACTTCCAGGGGGAGCAGCTTTCAAAGAAAACAATAGAAGAAGAATTAGAAATAATGAATAAAGATGATATAACAATTAAGTTCAATGAATTTGTAGATGAAAAAAAATTGGAGGATATACTCAATACCTATGATGCAGTTTACATGGGGACAGGAACTTGGAAAAAAGATTTAAAAGTAAATCCACAAACTTTCCAGGTGGAGGATAGTTCTTTGTTTGTAGGGGGAAGAGTTGTAAACAAAAACGATTCAGTTATACTTTCCATAAGTTCTGGAAGAAGGGCAGCTACATCCATTGACAGATATCTTCAAAAAACTTCTCTTACAGCAGCTAGAGAAAATGAAGGCTCTTATGATACTCCCTTAAAACTTCAATTGGATGATATAGAAGCTGTAGAACCTATTAAAAGGACCTCTTCAGTGTATAATGAAAAGGAGGCAATAGAAGAAGCACAAAGATGTTTGAAATGTGAATGTTCACAATGTGCTAGAAATTGTCCACATTTAAGAAGGTATAATACTGAACCTAGAAAATATATAAGACAGATAAATCACAATGAAAACATCGTACTAGGAGATCACTATGCAAACGAAATGATTAATTCATGTACTCTTTGCGGACTTTGTGGTGAAGTTTGTCCTTCCAATTTGGATATGAAAGATGTAATACAAGAGACTCGTGAAAGCATGGTAGAAAGAGAAAAAATGCCTGTGTCAGCTCATGATTTTGGACTTAGAGATATGGAATTTAGTAATAGTAAACATTTTTCTATGGTAAAAAATCAGCCGGGATATGAAAAGGTGAAGTATATGTTTTATCCTGGATGTCAGCTGCCTGCTTCTTCTCCTGAATATATACCTGAAATATATAAATATCTTATGGAAAATATTAAAGATGGAGTTGGAATAATGCTAGGCTGCTGTGGTGCACCAGCAGATTGGGCTGGAAGACAGGATTTAGTGAAGAAGAATGTGGAGGATATGAAAGATAAATGGGAAAAAGCAGGAAAGCCAACTTTTATTTTAGCCTGCTCAAGTTGCTATAGAAACTTTAAAAAATATATGCCGGACATTAAACTCATTTCTCTGTGGGAAGTTATGGATAAGTATGGCATTAGAGAAAATAATAAAACAGAGAAAAAGAAAGTGTTAGCTGTACAAGATGCATGTTCAACAAGGCATAATAAAGAAATTCACGAAAGTATAAGAAGTATAGCAGACAAATTAGGATATGAAATAAAAGAACTCAAATTTTCAAAAGAAAAAACTAAGTGCTGTGGCTATGGAGGCTTAGTATACTTTGCAAATAGAGAGCAGTCTAGGGAATTTGCAAAAGATAGGATAGGTGAAAGTAACCTGGATTATTTAGTTTACTGTGCAATGTGTAAGGATCTATTTATAGATGAAGGTAAAAAAACATTTCATATCTTGGACTTAATCTATAGCAGCAATTTAGAGGAAGCCGGACTGAGAAAAGTTCCAAGTCTTTCAAAGCGGCATGAAAATAGAGTACTTGTTAAAAAGAAACTTTTAAAAGAAATATGGAATGAGAAAATAAATGACTTTAAGAAGGATTATGGATTTAAATTAAATATACCGGACAATGTGCAAAATCAAATGGAAGAAAGATTGATTTTGCTTGAAGATATAGAAAAAGCGGTAGATAATGCACAAAAAAATAAAGAGAGGTTTTTTAATCCTGAAAATTCTCATTATTTATGCAGACTTAGGATTGGCAGTGTTACCTATTGGGTAGAATATGAAAAAAATGAAAATGAGGTTTTTGTTAAGGATGTTTACAGCCATAGGATGGAAGTAGTGGAGGAATAGCTATGAATATTGATAAAGAAGAGAAAACTCCATGGATTTGTGATAAATGTAATAAGGAATTAGAACTTAGACAGGTAAAGGTTCTATATCTTGGAGGAAATTTTGAAGTTGAACTCATGCAGTGTCCTCAATGTAAAATGGTAATTATAGATGAGAAGCTTGCATTAGGAAAAATGAAGGAAGTAGAAAAGGGACTGGAAGATAAGTGATAATAGCAGAGAAGGAGGATAAAGAAAACACAGATTTAGTAAAGGCCTTAAATGGCCTTTATTGGGGATTAGGATCTTATGAAAAGGTTTGCGGAATTTTAACTGGAGGTATAGCTGTTATAGAACTTTATCCAGGAAAAGGTGAACGTGGAGAATATTATGGGAAAATTTTCAACTTATGTTAAGTGAATATATAGATTGGTTTAAAGAAGAATTTGAAAGCACAGAGTGCAGAGATATAATAGAAATTTAAAAAATAACTGATGAAAATGGTAATATAAATTATCCTGTAAAGTGCGGAAATGTTTTATTGAAAAGTTATGAGAAGATCCAGCAGATAATATGTAAGTATGGATATGAATTTGGAAATAGGGATGATTAGTAAAATTAACAGTTGAGATAAAATATTGTACAATATAAACAGAGTTCTTGGTATCAGATGGAGTTTTGACTCCACCTGATGCTTATTAACAGGATTCTTAGTGCTTCAGCACTTAGAAGGCGTTATCCTTTAGGAAAAATCGTTATCCAGGGACGTAGCTGCTCTTTACTCCAACTTGGAGAAGAGGGAGTATTAGAGCAGGTAGTCATCGGATAAATAGCTATTCTTTTAGTATATCTACCATGGCATTTCAAGACGCTTGAAATGTGGATTTACAGAAATTGTGGAGTTAAAGGGGGAGAGGGCAAAATGAAGCTGACACCACTTGAAGCATGGATAGTGGATAAAACGGGGATAAAGGAAAAAAATAGAGAAGCTTTAGAAAATTATCAGTTAAATAAAATAAGAAAAGTTATAGATTATGGAAAAAAATATAGTAAGTTTTATAAGGAATATTTAAAAAATATTGAGGAAAATGATATAAAATCCCTTAAATATTTTGAAAAAATTCCTTTTACATTGCCAGAACATATAAAAGAAAACTCAAATAATTTTTTATGCGTACCTCAAAGAGATATTGCGAGGATAGTAACGTTAAGAACTTCGGGAACAAGTGGAGAAGAAAAAAGAATATATTTTACGGAAAAGGACTTAGATCTTACTGTAGAATTTTTTAAATATGGCATGCAGTGTATTGTAAATAAAAATGACAGAGTATTGGTGCTTTTACCAGGAAATAGTCATGGCAGTATAGGAGACTTACTAAAAAAAGCGCTAAAGGATATAGATATAACATGTTATGTTCAAGGTGTACTTGTAAATCCTAAGGATACTGCAGAATTTATAAAGGAAAAAGGTATAGATTGTATAGTTGGGATTCCACTGCAGGTACTGTATTTTTCCAGAGTGGAATCTGAAACATTTAAAGCCAGTATAAAAAAAATTCTTCTAAGTGCTGATTATGTGCCAGAAACATTAATAAGAGAAATTACACATAAATTTAACTGTAAAGTTTTTACACACTATGGCATGACGGAAATGGGGTATGGAGGAGGAGTAGAATGCGAGGCTTTAAGTGGCTACCATATGAGAGAAAATGATCTGTATTTTGAAGTAATAAATCCACTTACAGGCAAAATAGTAAAAGATGGAGAGTATGGTGAGATAGTATTTACAACTCTTACAAGAGAAGGAATGCCTTTAATAAGATATAAAACAGGTGATATAGGGTGTTTTAAAGCAGATTTGTGTGCTTGTGGTACTTTTTTAAAGACTATGGAAAGAGTTCATGGAAGGATGGAAAATAAAATTGTAATAGGTAAAAATAAATTCCTATCTATGAGAGATTTGGATGAAATAATCTTGTCTTTTGAAGAGGTAATAAATTATAATGTTTATATTGAAAAGAAAAATATTCTGTATATAGATATTGCTGTAAAAGAGAAAGAGGATTTTTACAAATTAAAAGGACATATTAAAGATAGTGTAGAAAAAATTCCATCAGTAAGGGAAGCATTAATTGATGGAACTTTGGAAATTGTATTAGGTTATATGAAAAAAAATACAGAAATAAAAAATAGTATGGTAAAGAGAAAAATACATGATTATAGATGGAGGGGATAAATGTGGAAGATATATATGAGGTGATAAATAATCTTCTAGATAAAAAAGAAGATTTTGTTTTGGCCACTATTCTAGAAAAATCTGGATCTGCACCTAGAGAAGAAGGCACCAAGATGATTATAAAAAGGGATTTTTCTATTATAGGAACTATAGGTGGAGGCATATTTGAGGCATTGGCCATAAAATTATCTTCAAGGATATTTGAAAATGGGGCTTATATAATTAAAAATTGTTCACTTACAAATGAAGGTGCAGAGGCTTTAGGTGCTGCATGTGGTGGAGATCTTAAATTGCTTCTGGAGTATGTAGATTATAAAGACAGTGACATGGTGGAAATGTATAAAAATGTGCAGAAGCTGAAGAGAAAAGGTGATAATTTTGCTATTATAACTAGAATACCTGAAGAAAGAAAAAGCATAAAGGGTACGGATAAATGGATTTGCAGTGAGGCATCATTTTATGGAAAAGAGGATGAGAAAGTTCAGCACATAATTAGAAAAATAAGAGAAAATTTTAAAAATGTTACTATGCAGTATACTGATATAGAAGAGGAACATTATTTAATAGAACCTGTTTTAAATACTCAAACCATATATGTAATAGGTGCGGGACATGTAGCACAAAAAATTGCAGAAGTAGCTAAAAGTCTAGATTTTGACATTGTTATTATAGATGATAGACAGGAATTTGCAAATAGGGAAAGGTTTAAAGATGTAGAAGAAGTAAAAGCAATTCCTTCTTTTGAAAATATTCTTAAATATATAAAAGTAGATAGTAATAGTTATATAGTAATAGTTACAAGAGGCCATGCTTATGACAAGGAAGTATTAGGGCAGATGCTTAAGACTAATGCAAAGTATATAGGGATGATAGGAAGCAAGAGCAAAAGAAAGTTCGTTTATGAGAGTCTTTTGGATGAAGGATATACAGAGGAAGATTTGAGAAGGGTACATAGTCCTATAGGTGTTTCTATATATGCACAAACTCCTGAAGAAATAGCAATAAGTGTTGTGGCAGAACTAATAAAAGTAAAAAGGGAGACTTTTAATGGAAAAAGATAAATTAGGGGCCATTATCATTTCAGCAGGATATTCTTCAAGGATGGGAGACTTTAAACCACTTTTGAAATTTGGAGAATGTACTGCAGTGGAAATGCTAATAAATACATTTAAGGCTTCAAAAATTGATGATATTGTAGTAATAGTAGGCCACAGACAAAATGAAGTAATAGATGTAATTAAAGACTTAGGAGTTAAGTGGGTAAAAAATGAAGATTATTCAAAAGGTATGTTTTCTTCCATAGTAAAGGGTATGGAAGTATTACAAGAGGATGTAAAAGGCTTTTTTATGAATCCTGTAGATATACCTCTCATAAAAACACATACTGTAAATATGTTAAAAGATAAATATATGGAATGTGGTAAGGGTATTATATATCCCAAGTTTAATGAAAAATCAGGGCATCCACCCTTTATAGATTGTAAATATAGATCAGAAATAATGAAAAGTGATGGTGAAGGGGGACTGAAGAGAATACTTCAAAAGTTTGACAATGATTCTATAAGAGTTTCGGTTCCAGATCAGGGAATATTGATGGATATGGATATTAAAGAAGACTATAAAAAGTTATTAGAATATTTCTATTTAAAAGCACCTAATTTGGAAGAATGTTATTGCATTTTAGACTTATATGGTGTACCTTGTAATATAAGGAGACATAGTAATAAGGTATCAGAAATAGCTCTAAATGTTTTAAATAAGTTAAATAGTAAAGAATATAATTTCAATAAGAATACAATGTTAGCTGCAGGACTTTTGCATGATTTGGCTAGAAAAGAAAAAAATCATGCTAAAGAAGGGGCAAAAATATTAAGTGACTTGGGTTACCCGAATATAGCTAAAATAATAGCAACTCACATGGATATAGAGGTAAATGAAGAAGATAATATTACAGAAGGAGAACTACTGTACTTGGCAGATAAAGTTGTTCAGGAAGATGAATTAGTAGGATTAGAAAAAAGATTTTCTGAATATTCTTCAAAATTTTCAAATAATCCTGAAGCATTAAACAAAGTGAGAAAAAGGTTTGGGGAAGCCAGAAAAATTGAAAAAAAGATAAAGAGTGTATTGGGGAAAGATTTTAGTTATGAGTAGAAAAATATATTTAATAAGACATGGTAAAATAAATGTAGGCAATGAGAAACGTTACATAGGAATAACAGATATACCTTTAAATGAAGAAGGTACTTTACAAGTACTAAAGCTAAAAAGTTTTTTGAAAAAATAAACATAGAGAAAGTATATTTAAGTCCTCTAAAAAGATGTGTTGAAACAGCACATATAATTTTAGAAGATAGAAATATAGAAAAAATTATAGTAAATGAGTTAATGGAAATAAATATGGGAGAATGGGAAGGAAAAACTTTTAGTTTTATTAAGAGTTCTTTACCAGAGCAGTTTAAAAATAGAGGAGAAGATATAGGAGGTTTTGTACCAACAGGGGGAGAAAGTTTTAAAAATCTTGAGAAAAGAGTTATCCCTGCTTTTGAATCTATTATAAATAGCACTAGTGGTAATATAATTATAATTTCCCATGCAGGAGTTAATAGAGTCATACTAAAGAATATTTTATCAATATCTATGCAGGACATATTTAAAATAAATCAACCCTATGGGTGTATAAATGAGCTTTCCTTTAGTAATGGGAAGTGGAATTGGAAATTGTTATTATAATGGGGGGGATTATAGTGAATACAGTTACTTCTAAATTAGATAATGAAGTTTTATATAAAACGGATGTAGAACTTTCGCATGAAAGATGTAAAAAGTTCGGTATTGATTCACACCAAGTTTTTAGTAAAAAAATTTTATATGATAATGAATTACAGAAAAGATTTGCAGCTAACAGAAATTTAATATTGACCGCGGCACCTTATATGGAGCAGCTAATTAATTTTGTAAAGGGATTTAATTTTTTTGTTTTACTTACAGATGGAGAAGGGTGTATATTAAATGCCTTGGGAGATGAAAAAATACTTTCGAAAGCTTTTTCTTTAAAAATGGTACCAGGGGCTTTTATGAATGAAGAAAACATTGGAACTAACTCTATGAGTATGGTTATAAGCACTAAAATGCCAGTTCAAATTTCTAGAGATGATCATTTTATTAGAGCATACCACAAATGGACGTGTTCTGCAGCACCTATAAAAGATAGTAAAGGAAGACTTATAGGTGTATTGAATCTTACTGGGTATGCTGAATTTGTACATTCTCATACCCTTGGAATGGTTATAGCAGCGTCAAATGCCATAGAAGAAATGCTTAAAGTAAAGGAATGCAATAAGATTCAAAATATGAATTACAAGCATATAAAAAATATATTTAATTCAAGCCCCGTTGCTATAATAACTTCCGATGTAAATGGAAAAATAAAAATTTGCAATAAAAAAGCACAAGATATGTTTGGTATAAGAGGTAATACGTTAGAAGCAGATAAAATGGAAGATATTATAGAAAACTGGAATGATATAAAGACGTCCATATATTTAGGACAAGGTACTTCAAAAGAAACAAACATAGTGGCTGTGAGAAATAAAACTAGATATCAACTAACTACCAGTTCTATATATAACTGTGAAGATGATAACATTGAGATAGTATATGTTTTTGAAGAAATCAAAATAGTAAAAAAAAGAAATGATGGTCAGGCTTACTATACTTTTGATAAAATAATTGGCCAAGATGAAAGCTTTATGAGAATAATAGAGTATGCTAAAAAGATTTCAGATAGTAAATCAACTATACTTATAATGGGAGAAAGCGGTACAGGAAAAGAGGTATTTGCACAATCTATTCATAATTACAGTAGTAGAGTAGATGGACCGTTTATAGCTTTAAATTGCGGTGCTATTCCTAAACAACTTATAGAGTCAGAACTTTTTGGATATGAAGAAGGAGCTTTTACAGGTGCTAAAAAGGGTGGAAACCTTGGAAAATTTGAGTTGGCAGATGGCGGAACTATAATGCTGGATGAAATTGGAGAAATGCCTCTTGATATGCAGACAAAGCTTCTAAGAGTTGTACAGGAAGGCGTAATAACGAAAATTGGGAGCTCAAAATCTATACCTGTGGATGTTAGGATTGTAGCTGTCACGAACAGAGATTTAAAAAAAGAAGTGGAGCGTGGAAGGTTTAGAAAAGACTTATATTATAGATTAAATGTACTGCCTTTATATTTACCATCACTTAGAGAAAGAAAAAAGGATATACCGCTTCTTATTCAATATTTTGTCGAGAATATATCACAAAAATTAAATAAGAAACAACCAATTATACCAGGAGAATATTTACAAAAAATGATTAACTACAGTTGGCCTGGAAACATAAGGGAATTGGAAAATGTAGTGGAGTTAATTATAAATACTGAATCTGTACCTGCAGGTTATTTTTCAGAAGAAAGTTGTAATAATGATGTACTTGTAAATATTAATGAAGATTGCTTAAAATTGGATTACGTGGAAAGGGAACATTTAGTAAAGGTGTTGAAAAAGTTTAAGGGAAATATAACTCATTCGGCAGCAGCATTGGGAATTAGGAGAAATACTTTGTACAGCAAGATTAAAAAATATAAAATAGAAATGTGAAAGAAATATAGGGTTATCAAGCAAAAAATAAACTTATACTCCGAATATTTTTACAACCTTCAGCCCAGTTAAATATTTTGATAGGTCCAAATGAAAAATATTTAAATGGGCTTCATTATTGTAAAAAATTTCTGCGTATAAGTTTATTTTCCATATAGAAGACCTATATAATTTTTACCTAATTTTATAATATATTATTACAAAATTAATATATATTGACATAAGTATAATTGGGAATTATAATAAAAGTGGACTAACTAGTTAGTATAAGCAAAAACAATACTATACAATCACATATTATATTTTACGATATATTAAATTAACTTATTTAAGTATAGATTATATCATATTTAACTCTTCAGTATTCTAATTTACAATCATTTTTAATAATAATGTATTAATATCTTATTTAAATTTCTATTTCTAATCTTTAAATGCAAAAATTACAATAACTTAAAAGGGGGCAAACTTAATGGAGGGCATATATGTTGTTAAGGGTAATATTATCTTTACTAAAACTTTTGGCAAGTTTGAAGTATTTGAAAATGGGTATATTGTAGTCGAAGGTAAGTGCGTTAAAGGTGTATATAAAAATCTTCCTGAAAAGTTTAGTAAGATAAGGGTTATAGACTATGGAGATGCAATTATAATACCAGGATTTGTTGATTTGCATTTACATGCATCACAATATGGAAACTTAGGATTAGGACTTGACAAAGAACTTATGCCATGGCTTCAAGAGTATACTTTTCCTGAGGAATCAAAATATGCAGACATTAACTATGCAAAAAAGGTGTACTCAGCTTTAATAAGAGATTTGTGGAGATTTGGTACCACAAGGGCATGTGTTTTTGCAACCATTCATAAAGATTCAACAAAACTTTTAATGGATTTATTTGCGGAGTCAGGATTATCAGCATATGTGGGAAAAGTAAATATGAACAGAAATTCACCAGAATACTTGGTAGAAAATACAGAAGATTCAATCTATGATACGGAAGAAATATTGAAGGAATATTCTACAAAATATGAACTTGTAAAGCCTATAATTACACCTAGATTTGTTCCAAGCTGCAGTATGAAGTTATTGAAGAGCTTAGGAAATTTAGCTAAAAAGTACAATGTCTCAGTACAGTCACATTTATGTGAAAATAATGATGAGGTTAGATTTGTTAAAAAGTTACATCCAGAGTGTAAAAACTATGCAAGGGTATATGATAGCGCTGGATTGTTTGGAGATGTGCCTACTATTATGGCTCATTGTATTTTGGTAGATGAAGATGAAATTGAATTGATGAAAAGAAAAAATATATTTATTGCCCACAATCCTAATTCAAATTGCAATTTGTCAAGTGGTATTGCACCTATTAGAAGGTTAATTACAAGAGGTATCCCTGTAGGGCTTGGAAGTGATATATCTGCAGGACATAGTTTGTCAATGACAAATGTAATTGTAAATAGTGCTCAGGTATCAAAGTTAAAATGGCTTGAAAGCAGTAAAGTAGATAAGCCTTTTAGTACTGCAGAATTATTTTATCTGGCGACAAAAGGTGGAGGAAAATTTTTTGGTAAAGTAGGAAGTTTTCAAGAAGGATATGAGTTTGATGCTCTTGTTATTGATGACAGCAGTTTAGCTATATTTAGACAATTGTCAATAGAAGAAAGGCTGCAAAAGTTTATTTATACTGGAGATGACAGAAATATTAAAGAGAGATATGTAGCTGGGAAAAAAATAAAAGAGCCTAAGTGTTATTAAAAATAAAGTTCTTCAGCTTAACAAGTTTCGAGAACTTTAAATAATTTTATAATGGGGGTTAATTTATGGAAAGTAGAGTTAATGGACAGAAAAATTCATTTCTAGAATCATTCTTTAAGTTAAAAGACAACAACACAAATGTAAAGACAGAAATCCTTGCTGGATTCACTACTTTTATTACTATGGCCTATATAATATTTGTTAATCCAAGTGTTCTCAGAATAGCAGGTATGAATTCAGCAGGTGTAGTTGGAGATGCAGCTTCAAAGTTTAATGTAGGTTCTGATCCTATCGTATCAGCGGTATTTGTTGCTACTTGTCTAGCTGCTGCTGTTGGAACATTTATAATGGGGTTCTATGCAAATTTACCTTTTGCTCA
This sequence comes from Clostridium ljungdahlii, assembly GCF_001636845.1. GTDB lineage: Bacteria > Bacillota > Clostridia > Clostridiales > Clostridiaceae > Clostridium_B > Clostridium_B ljungdahlii_A. Next base: position 134,989 of record NZ_LITT01000046.1, on the reverse strand, counting down.
AGCTCCAGGTATGGGTCTTAACGCATTCTTTACTTACACGGTATGTTTGACATTAGGTTTTAATTGGCATCAAGCTCTTACTGCAGTACTGACTTCAGGTATTTTGTTTATAATTATTACAGTTACATCCATACGAGAAAAAATTGTTGATGCTATACCCCAAAATTTAAAATATGCTATGTCTGGTGGTATAGGACTTTTTATTGCTCTTATTGGTTTGAAGAGCGGCGGAATAATAGTTTCAAATAAGGCGACACTTGTAGGTTTTGGTAATTTTGCAGAGCCAGGAACATTGCTTACCATAATAGGAGTTTTAATAATTGGTGTACTTATGGCAAGAAATGTTACAGGATCCATTCTTATAGGTATTGTTTTAACTACAATAATAGGTATACCACTTAAAGTTACTTCTCTTGCAAATTTACACATCTTTAGTGCACCACCTTCTCTTGCTCCTACTTTTGCAGCTTTTGATTTTTCAGGCCTTTTTTCAAAAGGAGGTACTTCTATAGCAGGAGCAATTTTGAGTTTTGTTATGGTTGTTATAACAATTTGTTTGGTTGACCTTTTTGATACTATTGGAACACTTGTTGGAACTGCCACGAAAGCAGGAATGGTAGATGAAAACGGTAAAGTTTTAAGACTTAAAAAAGCCCTTATCTGTGATGCAGTAGCAACAACTGCGGGGTCATTTTTCGGAACAAGTACTGTTAATACCTATGTTGAATCAACCTCTGGTGTTACAGCAGGAGGAAGAACCGGTCTCACAGCAGTAACCGTAGGTATATTATTTATTCTTTCATTATTCTTCTCAGGACTTGTTGGAGTAGTTCCTTCACAGGCTACAGCACCAGCACTTATTATAGTAGGTGCCTTAATGATGGGAGTAATCAAAAATATAGATTTTGGTGATTTTACAGAAGCATTACCATGTTTCTTTGCTATTTCATTAATGGCTTTTAGTTATAGTATAGCAAATGGTATCGCAGTTGCAATGATCATCTATCCTATAGTAAAAGTAGCTACTGGTAGAGGTAAAGAACTCAGTCCAATAGTGTACGTTCTTGCTGTATTATTTGTGCTAAGGTATTTACTACTTCCGTTTGAGTAGAGTAATATATATATATTATATATTCAACTTTTACACATATGAGATTTTGATTTAATTTAAATATAATGCGAAGCAATATTTTTGAGAGGACAGTGAAGGATGATTTTTCTCCGCTATGCTACGAAAAATTTTCAATTTAAAAGAAACTTATCTTCATTGTCCTCTCAAAAGTTGCTTCGCAATATTTTTAAACTGTGGAAGTAAGATCATAATAGGGAATTTTAATAGATTGGAGAAGTGAGTAGATGAATGAATTGACAAATAAAATCGATGCTGCTATGGGCAGGATAAAAGCAGAACTTGTGCTGAAAGATGCTTTTATAATAAATGTATTTACTCAAACTGTTGAAAAAAAGGATATTGCAATAAATGATGGCATAATTATAGGAATGGGTAAGTATGAGGGAAACCATGAAATTAATTGTAGTGGTTTTTTTGTAGCGCCAGGGTTTATAGATTCTCACGTTCATATAGAATCTTCCATGGTAACTCCAGAAATATTTTCTGATTTAGTTATTAAAAAAGGTGTTACTACAATTATTGCAGATCCCCACGAGATAGCAAATGTTTTAGGGGAGAAAGGTATAGAATTTATGCTTCAAAACAGTAAAAAAGGTGATGCAGATATATTTTTTATGCTTCCGTCTTGTGTTCCAGCAGTAGATTTTGAAGATAATGGTGCAGTACTTGAAGCAGACAATTTAGAAAGGTTTATTGAAGATCCTCAAGTTTTAGGACTTGGAGAAGTAATGGATGTTAATGCAGTTACTTCAGGAAATAAAAAGATGCTGAAAAAAATTTTAATGGTAAACAAGTATGGAAAAAGTTTAGATGGACATTGCCCTAAAATTAATGATAAAGAACTTAATGCTTATTTATGTGCTAACATTAGAACAGATCATGAATGTACCAATTATGAAGAAGCTTTAGAAAAAGTGAGAAATGGAATGTATGTAATGCTGAGGGAAGGATCTGCAGCTAGAGATCTGAAAAAATTATTACCTGCAGTAAATGACAAAAATTATAGCAGGTTTTTGTTTTGTACTGATGACAGACATATTGAGGATTTAGTAGATGAGGGCAGTATAGATAATTGTATACGAACTGCTATAGATGAAGGATTAGATGCTATAAAGGCATATACGATAGCATCATTTAATGCAGCTAATTGTTATAACTTAAGAGATAGAGGTGCTATTTCAGCTGGCATGAAGGCTGATTTGGTAATATTTGAAGATATGAAAAAATTGAAAATTAAAAATGTGATTAAAGATGGTAAAATATATAAAAATAATCATATGTTTAAAGATATTTTTGCTAAGCCCTCAGTAAATGTAGATTATATAAAAGAAGACTTATTTAAGATTAAGGCTAAAGGTAAATTTGTAAATGTAATAAAGGTGCAGCCAGGAGGGCTAGTTACTAAAAAAGAAAAGAGAAAAGTTAAAATAAATGAAGGGTTAGTTGAATGTGTTGAAAGTAAGGAAGAAGATGTAAATAAAATAGCTGTGATAGAGAGACACAAAAACAGTGGAAAACATTCTGTTGGGTTCATAGAAGGCCTAGGACTCAAAAAAGCGGCCATAGCCCAGACAATTGCCCATGATTCTCATAATATAATTGTATTAGGTGACAATGATAAAGATATGGAGATAGCAGTGAATAACATTATATGCAATAATGGAGGTATAGTATTTGTATCTGAAGGTAAATTGCTAGAGTATTTAAAATTGCCAATAGGTGGACTTATGACATCTGAGAATCCATCTTTTGTAGTAGATAAAATTATAAAATTAAATTCATTAGCAGTAAAGTTTGGAATTAAAAAAGAAGTTGATCCATTTATAACACTCGGGTTTATGGCACTTCCCGTAATTCCAGAGATAAAAATAACTTCAAGGGGATTATTTGATTATTCTAAATTTAGTTTTATAGATTTATTTATAGATATTTAAATACAAATTTTGCGTAAAATTTAAACTTAGAGTATAATTTTATAGTAGATTATAATTGTTACGAGAAAGAGGTTATACTATGCTAAAAGATGCAAAAAAGAATATATTAAATGCTGCTATGAAAGTAATTGCCAGAGAAAAAATAAGTGGTACCCGTATGCATATGATTGCAAAAGAAGCTGATAGAAGTCAGGCTAATTTGCATTATTATTTTCCCACTAAAAATGATATAATGATAGCCCTTTTAAATGATATACAAAAGCAATTTTCAGAGAACCGTAAGAAATATATTGATTTAGACAATAAAAGTGTTTTGGAAAATATGAGGGGATTTTTTGAACAAAAGGAAGATGACATTTTAAATAATAAAGAATTGGACTATGTACAGCTTGATTATTGGGTTCAAGGTACAGTAAATGAGGAGATAAGGAAAAAGTTTCAGAAAACCTTTAACATATGGCGCAGTAGTATTGGTGAAGTTTTAAATAAAGGGGAATTTAAAGATAATGTAGATAATGAATATAAAGATATGCTAACATATATAATGGTATCTTTAATGTTAGGGGCGTCACTACAGTATCTTATTGATGAAGGCAAGTTTGATTTAAAAAAGTATTTTGATGTAGCCGAAAGGCTTATTGAACAGTGTTTAAAAGAAGAAAATTAGTATTTTTATACTAAGCAAGATCATATAGTCTTAAATTGTACATATATGAAAGTTGCAGCTAGATAAGGAGTAGAATATGGAGAAAGAGAAAAAAATAACAGGAGGTATAATTGCTGCTGCAGGAAAAACGTCAGAGAAAAATGAAACATATCCACTGCGCAAAATTGGTTCTATCACTATAGTGAAAAGAATTGTCTTAACCTTTCAAAAGGCTGGAGTTTCACCAATTGTGGTAATTACCGGATATAAATCTGAGGAAATTGAGCATAATTTAGCTTATTATGGAGTTATATTTTTGTATAATGAAAAATATGAAAATTCACAAATGCTTGATTCTGTAAAAATAGGATTAGATTTTTTAAAAAATAAATGTGATCAGGTAATATTTAATCCAGTAAGTGCCCCGCTATTTACACCAGAAACTATTCAAAAGATGATAGAATGTAATAAGCAGTTACTATCACCATCTTATCATGGAAAAATTGGACACCCTCTTTTGATATCTTCTAAGTTAATCCCTCAAGTTTTAAAATATGATGGTAATGGAGGGATGGAGGGAGCTATCCAAAACATTGGAGTTGAAAGACAGTTGATGGATGTGGAAGATGAAGGAATTTTAAGTGATACAGGAGATCCTTGCCAATTGGAGAAACTCCTAAAAGAACATAACCAGCGTATTTTACATCCTTTTGTTAAAATAAGCATTGAAAAGGAATCTTTGTTTTTTAATTCAAGAACAAAGTTGCTTTTGATTTTAATTCAGAATACACATTCTGTACGAAATGCATGTAAACACATGGCACTTTCTTATAGCAAAGCGTGGAACATGCTGAATCAGTTGGAAGAAGAATTAGGATATGCAGTGGTTAAAAGGAAACATGGTGGACGAAATGGTGGAAAAACTTATTTAACCGAAGAAGGTATGGAATTTTTAAAAAAGTATGAGCAATTTGAGCACAATGTCCGTCAGTATGCAAAAGATGAATTTGATAGACTATTTTAATGCAAAAAGCAAGTTCTTTTCACAAAGAATTTGATAAAGGTTAGCCTCCGTTTTATAATAATTATAACAATAAATTGTTAAATTTTTATAAAATAGGAGGTTATTTATGTTTACATTAAATATTAATGGTAAGGATGTAGCTTCGAATACTGATAAACCCCTATTGCGTTTTTTAAGAGATGATTTGAAAATCACTTCTGCAAAGGACGGTTGCAGCGAAGGTGCATGTGGAACATGCACTATTTTAGTAGATGGAAAAGCAGTAAAAGCTTGCGTACAAAAAGTATCAAAATTTGTAGGAAAAAGAGTCTTAACAATTGAGGGATTAAGTGACAGGGAAAAGGAAGTTTATGAATATTGTTTTGGAGAAGCAGGTGCAGTACAGTGTGGCTTTTGTATTCCTGGAATGGTAATTTGTGCAAAAGCTCTATTAGATGTCAATTCTAATCCAACAAAGTTAGATGTAAAAAAGGCGATTAGAGGTAATATCTGTCGCTGTACTGGATATAAAAAAATTGAAGAAGCTATTTTAATGGCAGCAAAATATTTTAGGGACAATCTTCAGATACCAGCTCCTGTAGGTAAATTGAAGATGAATCAGAAATTTAAGCGTGTGGATGTAGACGAAAAGGTAAATGGAACAGGTATTTTTGTAGATGATATTGAACTCCCTGGAATGATTTATGCCAAAACAGTTCGATCTAAATACCCAAGGGCTATTATAAATAAAATTGATATAAGCAAGGCAGAAGCTCACCCGGATTGTGTGAAAATTTTACTGGCAAAGGATGTTCCCAATAATATTATTGGACATATAAAACAGGATTGGGATGTAATGATTCCAGAAGGTGGGACAACCAGATATATAGGAGATTCACTGGCACTTGTGGCAACTTATCATAAGGATAAGCTGGATGAAGTGTGTAAATTAGTTGATGTAGAATACACGGAATTGGAACCGATTACTTCTCCTGAAGATGCCCTAAGAGCAGATGCACCCTTAATTCATTCAGATGGAAATATTATGAGTCGTTCTATTCTTCAACGTGGAAATGCAGATGAAGCAATTAAAAATTCTAAATATGTAGTGACGAGAAAATATAAAACTCCATTTCAGGAACACGGATTTATGGAACCAGAGTGTGCAATTGCAGCACCTGAAGGAGAAGATGGTATTTTACTCTATTCTGGCTCACAATCTGTTTACGATGAGCAGCGTGAAATTTCAAATATGATTAAAATTCCAAAAGAAAAAGTACATTGTCATTCCCAGCTTGTTGGAGGGGGATTTGGCGGCAAGGAAGACATGAGTGTTCAGCATCTTGCAGCATTAATGGCATGGTATACAAAAAAACCGGTAAAGGTAAAGTTTTCAAGGCAGGAAAGCTTAGATTATCATGTTAAACGTCATGCAATGGAAATGGAATTTACGACAGCTTGTGATGGAAATGGATATTTAACAGCTATGAAAGGTGTAATTATTGCAGACACAGGTGCCTATGCGTCCCTTGGAGGACCTGTATTACAAAGAGCATGTACTCATGCGGCAGGACCATATAATTATCAGAATATTGACATTTTAGGCATGTCAGTTTATACAAATAATGTGGTTGCTGGGGGCATTTCGTGGTTTTGGTGTAACACAAAGCTGTTTTGCTACTGAAAACAATATTAATTTATTGGCAGAGATGGTGGGCATTTCACCTTGGGAAATACGTTACCGTAATGCAATCCGTCCAGGACAGGTACTTCCAAATGGTCAAATAGCAGATGAAAGTGTTGCCATGGTAGAATGTTTGGAATCTGTTAAAGATGTATATGAATCAAATCCTTATGCAGGAATTGCCATAGCTTTTAAAAACAGTGGAACTGGAGTGGGAAATAAGGATATTGGTCGCTGCATTTTATCTGTAGAAAATGGAAAAGTCCATATTAAAACTTCTGCAGCTTGTATGGGACAAGGAATTGCAACAATGTGTACTACCATATTATGTGAAACAACTGGCTTAAATCCAGCACTTACTGTCCATGAAAGAGCAGATACCTTTCATACACCTGATTCAGGAACTAGCACCGCATCTAGACAGACTGTGGTAACTGGGGAAGCTGTAAGACGAGTATCTGAAAAATTAAAAGCAGAATTGGACAAAGGATTGACTCTTTTTGATTTAGAAGGAAGAGAATTTTATGGTGAATATTCTGCAAAGACAGATCCAATGGGATCTCCAAAGAAAAATCCAGTAAGCCATGTAAGCTACAGTTATGGAGCTCAGGTTGTTATATTGAATGAAGAAGGAAAAGTGGAAAAAGTAGTTGCAGCTTATGATGTTGGAACACCTGTCAATATTCAGGCTGTTGAAGGACAAATTGAAGGCGGTATTGTTATGGGACTTGGATATGCTTTAACAGAAGAATTTAAGGTTGAAGGCGGCTATCCTAAGACAAAACTAGGTACACTAGGACTTATGAGATCAACGGATGCTCCAGAACTTGAAGTTATTCTTGTACAAAGTAAAGGAAAGATTCCTGAAGCCTATGGGGCAAAAGGTTGTGGAGAATTATGTTTGATTCCGACAGCGCCAGCTTGTTCTCATGCATATTATAGATTAGATGGTAAATTCCGTAGTCAGCTGCCATTAAAAGGGACATTCTATAAAAAACTAAAAAAATAGTATATTACTTTTTTATCCGATGACTACCTGCTCTAATACTCCCACTTCTTCAAGTGGGAGTAAAGAGCAGCTACGTCCCTGGATAACGATTTCTAAGCATCAGGTGGAGTCAAAACTCCATCTGATGCCAAGAACTTTGTTTATGAATTGAATATAGGGAGGTATTGTATGAAAAATATTAGTAAGTCTGTAAAGAAAAAAGATCATGAATTAAAAATAAGTGGCCGTGCCCTTTATGTAGATGATCATGTGATGGATGATATGCTTTACGGCAGACTATTGCATTCCACAAAAGCAAGGGCAAAAATTACTGATATCAGTATTCCTGAATTACCTGATGGTTATTTTGTTGTTGACAAAAATGATGTAACAGGTGTAAATCGTGTTTCAATTGTGGAAAATGATACACCCGTTTATGCTGAAGATACTGTGGAATATGTAGGTGAACCTATTTTAATGGTTGTGGGACCTAGCCTTAAAGAAGTCAATAGAATTTTAAATGAAATTATTGTAGTATATGAAGAACAGGTTCCTGTTCTGGATATGCAAAAATCTAATACTGTCTTTTTCCATTACAAGTGTGAAAAAGGAGACATTTGTAAGACTTTAAAAGAAGCTGATCAGGTTTTTGTTGAAACATTTCAAACTGGTTATCAAGAACAGGCATATCTTGAAACTCAGGGGATAATTGCTTATCCACATGATGGGCGAATGACAATACGTGGTTCTATGCAGTGCCCTTACTATGTGTACGGTGCTGTTTCCAAAGCTTTGGGATATGACGAAAAGAATATTCAGATTATTCAGGATGTTACTGGGGGAGGCTTTGGAGGTAAGGAAGATTTTCCTTCTATACTTGCGTGTCAAACTGCAGTGGCAGCTAAAAAGGCAAATAAACCAGTGAAAGTAATATTTGATAGACGTGAAGACATGGAGTTTACTTCAAAACGTCACCCATCTATCTGTACTTATAAAGTAGCAGTTAAAGATGGTGAAATTACAGGTATGGATATTGATATACTGTTCAATAGTGGTGCATATACAACCCTTTCTCCTGTTGTTTTACAGCGTGGAGTAATTTGTGCAAACGGCGTATATCGGGTAGAAAACTTGTGTGTTGTAGGACGTGCAGTTAAGACAAATACAGTACCTTGTGGTGCATATCGTGGTTTTGGTGCTCCACAGACTTTCTTTGCAGTAGAGATGATGATGGATCACATTGCAAAGAAAATGGGTGTTGACTCCCTTGAACTGAAGGAAAAATATATTGTTAAACAGGGCGATTCTACTTCTACAAGTGGAAAGTATCATTTCCATGTATCACTGCCTGAAATGATCAAGCGAGCTGATGAACTTGCTGACTATCGTAAAAAACGTCAGATGTATAAAAATCAAAAGGGACGATACCGAAAGGGTATTGGCATGTCATTATTTTTTCATGGATGTGGTTTTACAGGAAGTGGAGAACGTGATCTCATAAAAGCTGTTGTAAAAATTAGAAAAAATGCAGATGATACAGTGGAACTTTTAGTAAGCAATTCGGATATAGGTCAGGGTATTAAAACTACTTTTTCTAAAATTGTTGCAGATACCCTTGGTATTTCTTATGATAAAGTGCTTATAAATAATCCGGATACAGATCATGTACCTGACTCAGGACCTACTGTAGCAAGCCGTTCTTTAATGGTAGTTGGAGAATTGCTTAGGCGTGCAGCAGAGAAACTGAAAGGAGAATGGAAAACTGGAGAAGAACAGATTGTAGAAGAACATTTTGTGGAGCCTGACTTTATAATTCCATTTAGTCTTGAAAAATTCAAAGGAGATGCCTATCCAACCTTTTCCTGGTCTGTTAATGTCATTGAAGTGGAGGTGGATACACTTACTGCCATTACAAAGGTAACTGGAGCATGGGGTATTTTTGATGTTGGTGTTCCTATTGATATGAACATTATACAAGGACAGATGCAGGGAGGTTTTCTTCAAGGCATTGGATATGCATCTATGGAGCAGATGGAATGCAATGATAAAGGTGTAATCCGTAATAATAGCTATAGTGATTACATTATTCCTACAGCAGTAGATGTTCCGAATCTTGTAACTGAAATAGTAGATAATCCATATAACTGTGGCCCATATGGAGCTAAAGGTGCTGGTGAGCTTCCTCTTGTTGGTGCAGCTCCAGCGTATGTGGAAGCTATGGAGAATGCACTTGATGTAAACTTAAATAAAGCTCCATTTACTCAAGAGGATACTATGAAGGTTTTGCAGGAGGTGCTTAAGTAATGATAAAATTTATTCTTAACGGAAAAGAAGTTACATCTACTGCCAGGGGAAGTGAGCGCTTACTTGATGTACTTAGAAATGAGTTACACATTACAGGTGTAAAGTGTGGTTGTAAGGAAGGTGAATGTGGTGCCTGTTCTGTTATACTTGATGGCAAACTAGTTAATTCATGTATGGTAGCAGTAGGCAGTATAGAAGGTAGTAGGGTTATGACTATTGAAGGATATCGTGAAACCAAACGTTTTAAAGTCCTTGATAAGGCATATGCTTCTGTTAGTGCTGTACAGTGTGGCTTTTGTATTCCAGGTATGATACTTGCATCTGAATGTATACTTTCAAAAAATCCAGATCCTACAGAAGCAGAGATTAGAGAAGGTATTTCTGGAAATCTATGTAGATGCACTGGCTATAATGCTATTGTTAAAGCTATTTATATTGCAGCAAAGGAGGGGAAAGGTTTATGGTAAATAGTTATAGACCATCATCTTTAAAGGAAGCATTGGATATTCTTGCAAAAGAGGAGGTTACTCCTTATGCAGGAGGTACGGATTTAATGATTAAGGCAGATGAAAATGCTAGATATTTGTTTCTAAATAAAGTATCTGAGATGAAAAATATAGTAGAGGATGGAAAGTATATTCACATCGGTGCGGGATGTACTTTTACAGATATTATTGAAAATGAATTGACTCCTGCCATTTTAAAAGAAGCAGTATCACAAATTGCAGCACCTGCAATTCGAAACTTAGGTACTGTTGGCGGTAATATATGTAATGGCTCGCCTAAAGCAGATAGTGCACTTATCTTTTTTGTTACGGATTCTAAACTGCGTATTGTAAGTAGTAAAGAGGAGAGGGTTATTCCTATTAATGAATTTTATCTTGGTAGAAAAAAGACTTCCCTCAAAAAAGATGAACTGCTTGTTGAAATTCTCATGAATAAAGAAGGATTTGACAATTATTATTATAAGAAGGTAGGGGCAAGAAATGCCTTGGCGATTTCCAGGGTATCTTTTGCTGGTATTTTTAATGTAGAAAACAATAAAATCTGTAATTGCAGCACAGCCTTTGGTGCAGTTAAAGATGTTGTTATAAGGCTGCCAGTTATTGATAGAATGCTCATTGGCAAGACTATTGAAGAAGCAAAAGCTGTTAAGAAAGAGTACCTTGCAGCATATGATAAGGTTATTATTCCTATAAAAGGAAGGGTTTCAGCAGAATATAGAAAGACTGTATGTATGAATTTACTTCGTGATTTCCTTGAAAGCAATGGAATTTAACTTCTAAGTAAAAATCACTTTATACTCTATGAATATTTTTACAACCTTCAGTTTGGCTAAATATTTTGATAAGCCTAAGCAAAAAATTTAAATTTATACTCAAGGATATGCTGAAATCTGGTAGCATATCCTGAGTATATTTCAACACTATAATTACGTGTGCCTTATAACTCTACCGTAATTTCCTTTACATACAACCCCATTTTTTACAGCAAGTTTTCCGTTTAACAATACATATTTTACACCAACAGGTGGTTTAGTTGGATTATTGTAATCTTCATAACCTATGATTTTGTCAAAATCAAATATAGTGACGTCTGCTATATTGTTAGGAGCTAATTTACCTATATTTTTTAAACCCAGAGTAACTGCAGGAAATAGAGTTGATTTGTATATGGCATTTTCAAGGCTAATAGCCTTTTTTTCTCGTACAAATTTACCTATAAAAAGAGGATAATTACCATAAAAACGTGGATGTGGAACACCTGCAGGTATACTATCTGAACATACCATCTGTAGGGGATGCTGTATGAGTTTTATAGTATCTTCTTCTGAAAATATATTTAAGGTAACTATTCCAACTCCTGCATTTTCTTCAGTAAGTAGTTTAGATATAAAGTCTACCGGGTGTATTCCTAAGTCCTTTGAAATATCTCCAACAGTTTTCCCAATGTACTTCAAATTTTTATCTTTCTTAAGTGAAGTGATGAGGATACCATCCCAACCAGCTATTGCGCTGTAATTATCCCACGCAGGGTAATGAATTTTTGTATTAGAAAGTTCATTTTTAACTCTATTTAATACTTGAACATCCTTTAATTTTTCTAATAAGGTACCTTCTCCTTCTTTTGTAAGCCAGGGTGGTAAAAGTTGAGTCATTAAGGTACTGCCGGAGAGATAGGGATGTTCATCAAAAGTAATGTCTATACCATCATCAATTGCTTTTTGTACAATTTTAATAAGTGAGTCAGCATTCAAGCCTAATTCTTTTGAGTTATAAGATCTCATATGGGAAATCTGAAACTTTACCTTAGATTCTCTAGCAATTGATATAATTTCTTCTAAAGCATTGTTTATAGTGTTATCGTGATTTCTAACATGAACCATAACAATTCCATTATAACTTTTTACAACTTTACACATAGCAATTAATTCATCCCTGCAGCTAAAAATACCTGGCATATATTGAAGACCTAGAGACATTCCAAAAGCACCTTTTCTCATAGCATCATCCACTAATTTGCACATGTGGTCAATTTCATATTGCGTAGGTGTTCTAGGGTTAAATCCCATTACACTTGTCCTGACAGCACCCTGAGAAATTAATGAAGCATAATTGTTTTTTAATCCCATTGAATTGATTTTAGTCATATATTCATTTAGGTCAGAAAAGTGCCATTTTAGATCAGCACCTCCAACTATTCCAACAACATAATTTTTCCATGTATTATTCTGACTTTCTATATAGGGAAAAATTCCCAAGCCACATTGACCCACGAGTTCAGTAGTAACCCCTTGAAGTAACTTTGAATTTCTAAGGCTTTCACAAGTAAAAGGTACTAGATCATTATGACTGTGTACGTCAATAAAGCCTGGGGAAACTACTAATCCAGAGGCATCAATAATGTCATTTGCTTCACTTGATATATTTTTAGATATACTTACTATTTTGCCATCCTTAATTCCAATATCTGCATTATAAGGAGTAGTATTTGTACCATCTACAATTAACCCATTTTTTATTAAAATGTCTAACATTTAAATTACCTCTTTTTCAAAATTTTAACGCAGTAAATATTGACAACATATTTCATGGTAGTTGATTCATACTAAATCATGTAATGACAAATTTCAATTACAATCACTGCATAGGTTTTCTAACTTAAAAATCAACTTATACGCAGGTATATTTTTACAATGATGAAGCTCTTTTAAATATTTTGTATATAAGGCTTAGAAAAAAATTTTTAAAAAATCTAGAACTTTTGAATTGTTTGAGGTACGAGTTTTCAAAAGTTCTCAGTATTTTTTTGAATTTTTTTATTAGCCTTATCAAAATATTTAATGAGCTGAAGATTGTAAAAAATATCCGGAGTATAAGTTGATTTTTCGTTTGAAAATTCTATATTAAACTTTGATAGTCACCATCCCAAGTAATGTTTCTATATACCTTCGGATCAGTATTTCCCTCTGTACTAATGAGTAAAACGTTAGAATTTTCATCAAGCTTCAATGTTTCACGTAAGTCCTTATATTTATCCTTTGAAAAAATGGATAGGAGTCCTGCTGTTACAGCACCTGATTCGCCTGATATTATTCTAGTATCACCTTTAAGAGGATTTCCTAAGACACGCATTCCTCTTGCTGTTACCCAATCAGGGACTGACACAAATACATCAGCACAGTATTTCAAGATATCCCAACCCATAGGGTTGGGTTCACCACAGGCAAGTCCAGCCATTATTGTATTCATTTCTCCTGTGACGGCCTCAATTTTACCTGCTTTACAGGATCTATAAAAGCAATCAGCTTTTTCAGGTTCTACAATAATAATTTTTGGTGGATTTTTTTCAAATTTAGAAACAAATACGCTTGCTATAACAGAAGCAAAGGCTCCTACACCTGCTTGTAAGAATACATGAGTTGGAACAGTTCCATGTAACTGTTCAATAGCTTCCTGTGCTAAAGTAGAATATCCTTTCATGATCCATGTAGGAATTTTAGTATATCCTTCCCAAGCTGTATCTTGAATGACTTCCCATCCATTTTTAGAAGCTTGCTTAGCTGTAAAACGTACTGCATCATCGTAATTCCAATCGGTTATACTGACATCTGCACCAAATTCAGCTATGTTATTTAATCTGTTTTGAGTGCTTCCTTTAGGCATGTACACAATACACTTGTATCCCAGTTGTTTTGCCATCCAGGCGACCCCACGGCCATGATTGCCATCTGTAGTGGCAACAAAAGTAAGGTTCCCTAAATCACTTTTTACTTTCTCAGATTTTAGTACTGAAAAAGGAAGTTCTGATATATCCTTGTCTAATTTTTGTGCAAGATGTTTTCCGATGGCATAGGAAGCCCCAAGCACTTTAAATGAATTTAATCCAAAACGAAGAGATTCATCTTTTACAAAAATATTAGATAGTCCTAAAAAGTTTGCTAATCCATCTAACTTAACAAGAGGAGTTTTTTTATATTGTTCAAAACTTTCATGGAAAGTTTTAACTTCACATAAATTTTTTTTACTTAATAAAGGTGTATGTGCTTTAACATCTTTTTTATTATTAACAATCCATTTCAACAACAAGTCGCCTCCAAATTATAAATTTTTAATAATAAACAGAGTTCTTGGTTTCAGGTGGAGTTTTTTCTTCACCTGAAACTTATTAACAGGCTTCTCAGTGCTTCAGCACTTAGAAGGCGTTATCCTTTAGGGAAAATCGTTATCCAGGGGCGTAGTAGCCGTTATCCCCCTCTTTATAAGAAAAGCAGATATCCCAAATCTTTGATTTGGTGATAGTCGCTTTCGCTGTGTGCGATGAGGGTATTACGGCTAGTAGCCATCGGATAAATTAATTTTAAACAATATTACTAACTAGTTAATCCACTTTTATTATAATTCTGAATTATCTTCATGTCAATATATTGACATGAATGGTTTTAAATAGTAGATTGCATGCTTTTAATAAGAACTACTAATATTTTTGCGGAGTATTTTCAGAAGAGACTTCAATATTAGTAACGTTTTTTTCACCATGATTTAAAAATGCATTGAGAATTATTGCAACTACAGATGAAGATACTATACCACTACTAAAGATTGATTTGAAAAATTGAGGAGTATGATCAAGTATAGTAGGAACAATGGTAACTCCAAGACCTATGCCAATAGAGCAGGCAACAACCAGCATATTTGAATTTTTGTCAAAGTCTACACTTGAGAGCATTTGTATACCGGCTACGGCTACCATTGCAAACATTATGGTTGTAGCTCCACCTATAACAGGTTGGGGAATGATTGTAGCTAAAGCTGCAAATTTAGGGATCAATCCAAGACATATGAGAATAATGCCGGAAACGATTACAACAAAACGACTTTTTACTTTACTTAAAGCTAGGAGTCCCAAATTTTGATTGAATGTTGTGTAAGGAAAAGAATTGAAGATACCACCTAGAATTGTTGCAAGTCCTTCAGCTCTAAGACCTCGTACGATGTCATTTTCTGTAATTTTTCTTTCGCATATTCTACCTATTCCAAGATATGTGCCTGTTGATTCGATCATTACTGTAAGCATGACAAAGGTCATCATAATAATGGAGGCAAGATTAAATTTTGGTATGCCGAAATTTAATGGACGAACAAAACTTATCCATTTTGCACTTGCAACTACTGAGAAATCTACTTTCCCCATAAATGCAGCAACTATTGTGCCTAGAATAATGCCATTTAAAACAGAAATTGCTTGAAAAAATCCTTTAAAGAATTTATTGGAGAATATAACAACTATCATTACAAATGCACCGAGTAAAAGGTTGGAGATGCTTCCAAAATCTTTAGCTCCTGAACCACCACCAATGCTATTAATGCCAACGTTAATTAGAGAAAGACCTATCATAGTGACTACTGTACCTGTTACAACTGTTGGAAAAAATCTTAACACTTTTCCGTATATTGGTGCAATTAATACCACAACAAGTGCTGCTACTATTATGGAACCATAGGCTGTTGGCATTCCATAACTTTTGCCGATAATAATAAGTGGACCAACAGCAGCAAAGGTACATCCTAAAATTGCAGGTAGCTTAATGCCTACATAAGGGCCTATGCCAATTGCTTGAATTAAAGTTGCAATACCACAAGTAAATAAATCTGCAGCTACTAAAAGTTCTAATTGTCTGGGCGTCAAACCCACAGAAGCACCAATAAGTAAAGGTACGGCTACAGCGCCTGCATACATTGCAAGTACGTGTTGAAGTCCTAAAGTAAAGAGTTTTGGAAGAGGAAGCATTTCGTTTACTTTGTCTACATTTTTTACAGATTGTTCTGACATTTGTAAAACCCCCTATTTAATTTATTTAATAGTTAAGAATTAAAAATTAATAGTTAATGTGGATTTTTTTACGTTACACTATAAAAAATCTTTGATTAAATTTTTGATAGCTCGCTCCGCTAAAGCGAAACATGGCTGGTTCATATAAATTTAAGGATTTTTTGTGACAGCTAAAAATCATCCTTCACTATTAATTTTTCATTATTAATTCTTAACTTACGAAGCTCTGCTTCACATTATTTTAAAACTGCAAAAGTTGAATTAATGACTATCTGCTCTAATACTCAACCTTATATATACCATGAAAGAAATTAGTAAAAATGATGAGTTTTGGCTTTTGTTTTTTAAGGGAGTAAGAGTTGAACTTGATATCTAAGATCCCTGTATCTGACAAGTAATAGGTAAACACATTACAGCAAAGCATTGTAGTGTATTGTAAATATAAGATGGATTTACCAGTTAGTATAATTTATTCTAATAATATTAATGGTATTTTGTCAATATTAATATTAAGAAAAAACTGTACAATATAGAAGCCGTAAGTAATATTAGACATTATTTTACTTTAAAAGAAAAATATTTTAACGTTGACAAAGATATTTTATTATTATAAAATCAAATTATACTAACTAGTTAGTCCAACTTTTAAATATACCATATCTAAGACGAAATATATTTATATTAAAATTTTAAAATATACTAATTCAATCATTGCAATTAGGAGGCATATCTTATGGAAAAATTAAAAGAACTTATTCAAAATTTAAAAAAACTAGATTATAAAAATATGTATAGTAATGATTTCTTTTTAACCTGGGAAAAAACAGACGAAGAACTTAAAGCAGTTTTTACAGTTGCTGATATTTTACGCCAGATGAGGGAGAATAATATATCACCGCGTATATTTGATAGTGGACTAGCAATTTCCCTGTTTCGTGATAATTCCACAAGAACAAGATTTAGTTTTGCAAGTGCATGTAATTTACTTGGCCTGGAGGTTCAAGATCTTGATGAAGGAAAGTCACAGATTGCCCATGGAGAAACTGTTCGTGAAACAGCAAATATGATTTCTTTTATGGCAGATGTTATAGGCATTAGGGACGATATGTTTATAGGCAAAGGAAACAAGTATATGCATAAAGTATCAGAATCAGTTCAAGAGGGATATAAAGCTGGGATACTTGGACAGCGTCCTACGCTTGTAAATCTTCAGTGTGATATAGACCATCCAACTCAATGTATGGCTGATTTACTTCATTTAATTCATTATTTTGGTGGAGCTCAAAATCTTAAAGGCAAAAAACTAGCTATGACCTGGGCTTATTCTCCTTCCTATGGCAAACCATTATCCGTACCTCAAGGAATTATTGGTTTAATGACGAGAATGGGTATGGAAGTTACACTTGCACATCCGGAAGGGTACGATATATTGCCAGAAGTAGAGAATGTTGCAAGAAGAAATGCTGAGATAAGTGGAGGTAAATTTATTAAAACTAACTCCATGAAAGAAGCTTTTGAGAATGCAGATATAGTTTATCCAAAGAGTTGGGCTCCATTTGCAGCCATGGAAAAGCGTACTAACTTATATGGAGAAGGTAAATTTGATGAAATAGAGGTACTTGAAAAAGAGCTGTTAAATCAAAATGCAAATTGTAAGGATTGGGAATGCACAGAAGAAATGATGAAGCTCACTAAAGATTCTAAAGCATTATATATGCACTGTTTACCTGCAGATATTACGGGAGTAAGTTGCAAGCAAGGTGAAGTAGCTGCTTCTGTATTTGATCGTTATCGTGAAGAACTTTATAAACAGGCAGGATATAAACCTTATATTGTTGCTTCAATGATTTTCTTAAGTAAGGTGAAAGATCCTGTAAAAACACTTACAGAGATCATTGATTCAAAGCCACCGAGATTTTTAGCAAAATAGAATGTAAAAGTATATCTTAGGGGGAATATAAATGAGTGATAGAATGTGCCCTATTTCTTTTGAAAAAATGCTTATTTGGGTTATAAAAGAATTAAAAGAAAAGGGATCTATTTTTGGAATTCATAAAGATAAATTTTATAAAAATGAAAGAGGAAAATCAATTGAAGTGTTTGGTGAAAAGCTATCTTCACCCCTTGGACCTGCTGCTGGGCCAAACACTCAATTGACTCAGAACATTGTCTCTGCCTATTTGACTGGGAGCCGATTTATTGAATTAAAAACAGTACAAGTTATTGATGGAGAAGACTTACCAGTAGCTAAACCTTGTATTCGTGCACAAGATGAATGTTACAACGTGGAATGGTCTACAGAACTAAAAGTATCTGAGGCTTTTTGTGAGTATATAAAAGCCTGGCTCTTGCTTCATATTTTAATGAAGGAACTTCATCTAAGTAAGCAAAGAGATTTCATGTTTAACATGAGTGTAGGATATGATTTAGATGGTATTAAATCTCCTAAAATAGATAAATATATTGAAGGTATGAGAAATGCCTCTAATACAAAAGTATGGAATGAATGTAAAAAAGTAATTACTTCTCATATGAATTTGTTCTCCAATTTTAATGAAAAAGATTTAGAAGAAATATCCCCAATTGTCTGTTCCTCTATTACAGTATCTACACTGCATGGATGCCCTCCAGAGGAAATAGAAAAGATATCAAATTACTTACTGAAAGAAAAAAAGTTAAATGTTTTTATAAAGATGAATCCAACTCTTTTAGGAGAAAAATTTGTTAGAAATACGCTTAACACAATGGGATATGGTTATATAACCTTAAATGGAGATCATTTTAAAAATGACTTACAGTATGGGGACGCTGTGGCAATGCTCCAGCGTTTGAAAGGTGCTGCAAAGACGTTGAATTTAGAAATAGGAGTGAAACTTACAAATACTTTACCAGTTAAAATTGAAAACAAAGAATTACCTGGAGAAGAAATGTACATGTCAGGACGTTCTCTTTTCCCTCTTACAATATCCTTGGCAAGTAAATTAGCTGAAGAATTTGGTGGAGATTTACAGGTATCCTATTCAGGAGGAGCAGATTTCTTTAATGTGGATAAAATTTTAACTACAGGAATTCAGCCGGTGACATTTGCAACTACTATCTTAAAGCCAGGTGGATATGAGAGAATAACGCAAATGGCTCAGAAGGTAGAGAGAAAGCTTAAAGGTAAATTCTCAGGAATAGATACAGACATGTTATCAAAATTGGCAGAAGAAGCTTTAAAAGATGATCATCATCTTAAAAACTCAAGAACTGTAGAAAGTAGAAAACTTTCTGTAGAACTTCCTACTTATGATTGCATGACGGCACCTTGCAGCATAGGATGTCCTATAAATCAACAAATTCCTGAATATGTGGCCTTAGTAGGTAAAAAGAAATATGATGAAGCCTTTTTTATAATTGCTAAGGACAATGCTTCACCGGCAATTACAGCAACTATTTGCAATCATAATTGCCAGTTTAAATGTACTAGATTGGACTACGATTCATCTGTTCTAATTAGGGACATGAAAAAAGTTGCTGTCTTACATGCTGAAAAAAAGTACATTGAAAATATCAAACCTCAAGATATAAGAAGTAATAAAAAAGCAGCAGTTATAGGTGCAGGCCCTGCGGGACTTTCAGCAGCTCTTTTCTTGAGAAGAAATGGTATGGATGTAACTGTAATGGATAAAAGAGAAAAACCTTATGGTGTAGTAAGGTATGTTATCCCGGATTTTAGAATTCCATCTGAGATGATTGACCAGGATTTTGAGCTTGTAAAGAAACAAGGAGTGAAATTTGAATTTGGAATTAATGGGAATTTTAATATAGATGAATTGAAAGGAAAATATGATTATATTATCTTAGCAATAGGTGCCTGGGAACTAGGAAAATTATCTTTAAAAGAAGGTAAGGAAAAAGCAGTGAATGCCATTGCGTTTCTTGAAAGATATAAAGCAGAAAAAGAAAACATTGATTTAGGAAAGCATGTTTGCATTATTGGAGGCGGAAATGTAGCAATGGATGCAGCAAGGGCAGCTAAGAGAATAGCTGGAGTGGAGACTGTTTCAATTGTATATAGAAGAACCAAGGAATATATGCCTGCAGATTCAGAAGAATTAAAGCTAGCTATTTCTGATGGCATTGTATTTAAAGAACTTCTTGCACCGATATCTATTAAGGATAATAAATTGCTTTGTGAAGAGATGATATTAGGAGAAAAAGATACTTCAGGCAGGAGAAGTCCTGTTTCAACTGGCAAAGAGGTTGTATTAGATGCAGATACGGTTATTGCTGCCGTAGGAGAAAAAGTGGATAGTGATTTGTTAAAAAGAAATGGAATAGAATTAGATTCTAAGGATTTTCCGAAACTGAATGAAGCTTGTGAAACTAATATTTCCAATGTATATATTCCAGGTGATGCTAAGTGCGGACCGGCTACTATTGTCAAGGCAATAGCAGATGGAAAAGCAGTTGCTAAAAATATATTGTCAAAAGAAAAATTGGACAATGATTTTGAGAAAAAAGTTATCCCTATAGACGAAAAACAAATATATAGTAGGAAGGGTATACTAAAGGATCCTGGAAGCTGTGAAGAAGAACATGAAAGATGCCTTTCCTGCAGTAATATTTGCGAATTGTGTGTTGATGTTTGTCCAAATAGGGCAAATGTAGTTATTGATGTAGG
The DNA here is from genome assembly GCF_001636845.1 of Clostridium ljungdahlii. GTDB lineage: Bacteria > Bacillota > Clostridia > Clostridiales > Clostridiaceae > Clostridium_B > Clostridium_B ljungdahlii_A. The sequence continues at coordinate 114,299 of NZ_LITT01000046.1, read as the reverse complement.
AGAATTTTCCTCTTCTCATCAGATTATACATTTGGATGGTATGTGCAACGAATGTGGAAATTGTGGAGTTTTCTGTCCATATAAAGGAAATCCATATAAAGATAAAGTGACAGTCTTTTGGAATGAAAATGACTTCGAAAATAGTACAAATAAGGGATTTTGTGTTATTGATATAAAAAAAGGCGTTTGTAAAGTTAGAGAGGAAAGCGGCAAAGTTGCCATTTACACTATTGGTGAGAAAAATATTATCTCAAAAGAAATGAAATGTATAATTAAAAGTTGCATAGATAAGTACAGTTATATGCTGTGACCTAATATTAAAACTTAGGAGGGAAAATGTATGCTATTAATTGGAAATGGTAAGCTTATTACTAGGGATGATGCTAGGCCAATTATTGATAATGGATGTATTGCTGTTTCTGGAAATAGAATTATTGAAATTGGCTTGACAGAAGGATTAAAGAAAAAATATAAAGATGCAAGATTTATTGATGCAAAGGGTAGGCTTGTTATGCCAGGATTTATTAATACCCATATGCATTATTACAGCACTTTTGCCAGAGGAATGGCCAATGACAGTCCTCCAGCAAAAAATCTTATGGACATACTTACAGGATTGTGGTGGAGACTTGATAAGGTATTAACTCCAGAGGATATTTATTATAGTGCTATTGTACCGATGATTGATGAAGTTAGAAATGGTGTTACAACTGCTTTTGATCACCATGCAAGCGCTTATTCAGTTAAAGGCAGCTTATTTAAGATAGCTGAGGCTGCAGAAAAGATAGGTATCCGCAGCAGTCTGTGCTATGAAACTTCAGATAGAGATGGAGAAAAAATTACTGATGAAGGTATTGCTGAAAATGTGGACTTCATTAAGTATTGTAATGATAAAAAAGATGACATGATTAAAGGCATGTTTGGACTTCATGCTTCTATGACAATTTCAGATAAAACTTTGGAAAAATGTATGGATGCCATAGAAAATTTAAATACAGGTTTTCATATTCATACAGGAGAGGGAATACAGGACCTGGAAATAACTAAACAAAAATATGGCAAGGGCATTGTACAGAGATGGTATGATGCAGGAGCACTTTCTGATAAGACAATTTTAGTCCACTGTATTCACGTTTCGGATGAAGAGCTAGACTTGATTAAAGAAAAAAATGCAATAGTTGTTCACAATCCTGAATCCAATATGGGTAATGCTGTAGGTGTATCTCCTGTACTTAAAATGTATAAAAAAGGAATTCTATTAGGCCTTGGTACAGATGGCTATACCGCAGATATGATGGAATCTTATAAGGTTGGAAATATTATTCATAAACATGCTGCTGGAGATTCTACTGTAGCTTGGACTGAAATTCCAGAAATGCTTTTCTATAATAATAGAAAAATTGTTGAAAGATTTATTGATGGAAAAATTGGTATTTTAAAAGAAGGTGCATTGGCAGATATAATTATTGTAGATTACAATGCGCCTACACCAATAAATGAAAACAATATTAATTCACACTTACTATTTGGCATTAATGGACGTTGTGTAGATACAACAATTATAAATGGTAAAGTTATTATGGAAGATAGAAAACTTGTAGGCATTGATGAAGAAAGAATTATGGCAAGAAGCAGGGAACTAGCACAAGATCTCTGGAAGCGTTTCTAAAGATAGGTAAAATAGGGGGAATTTTAAATGGCATTAGATTTGAATAAAGAAAAAATATTGGATATGGCAGAAAAGTATAAACCTGAAATATGTAGATTTTTAAGGGACATGGCTCGAATTCCAAGCGAAAGCTGCGGTGAAGAAAAAGTTATACTGAGAATAAAAGAGGAAATGGAAAAAGTAGGTTTTGACAAAGTAGAAATAGATCCCATAGGCAATGTACTTGGATATATAGGACATGGAAAACATCTCATTGCCATGGATGCCCATATAGATACAGTAGGTATAGGAGATAGAAATCTATGGAAATATGATCCTTATGAAGGATATGAGGATGACGAAGTTATTTTGGGAAGAGGTGTATCAGATCAAGAGGGAGGAATGGCCTCCATGGTTTATGCAGGCAAGATAATTAAAGATCTTGGACTTGAAGGAGATTATACATTAGTAGTAACAGGTACTGTTCAAGAAGAAGATTGTGATGGCTTATGCTGGCAATATATAGTCAATGAAGATAAAGTAAAACCGGAATTTGTAGTTATAACAGAACCAACTTCATTAAATATATATAGAGGGCATAGGGGAAGAATGGAGATAAAAGTTACAACCCATGGAATTAGCTGCCATGGTTCTGCACCGGAAAGAGGAGATAATGCAATTTTTAAAATGGCTCCTATACTAAATGAGCTAAAGGATTTAAATGAAAAATTAATCAATGATGAATTTTTAGGAAAGGGTACATTAACTGTATCTGAAATATTCTTTTCATCACCCTCAAGATGTGCTGTAGCAGATGGATGCAGTATTTCTGTTGATAGAAGGCTTACTGCTGGTGAAACCTGGGAGTATGCAATTGAGCAGATTAAGAATTTACCTTCAGTTAAGGCTGCAAAGGCTGAAGTTGAAATGTACACTTATGAAAGGCCTTCTTATACAGGATTAAAATATCCAACGGAATGTTTCTTCCCAACCTGGGTACTGCCTGAAGATCACAAAGTATGTCAAAATGTTGTAACTTGCTATAAGGATTTATTTAAGAGTGAGCCAAAGGTAGATAAATGGACATTCTCTACGAATGCAGTTTCCATTATGGGAAGATATAAAATACCATGTATAGGTTTTGGACCAGGCCACGAAGATCAAGCACATGCACCTAATGAAAAGACATGGAAAGATGAATTAGTAAAATGTGCAGCAATGTATGCGCTTATTCCAATATCCTATGTGACTAAATAATTATATGGGGGAATTATAATGGAATTTTGTAAATTAGTTATAGCATTAGGTGGAAATGCACTTCAAGAACCTGGTACGAAAGCTACAGCTGAGGCACAACTAGAAGTAATAAAAAAAACTTGTGAATATATTGCAGATATAAGCTGTAAGGGATATGAGCTTGTAATAGTTCATGGAAATGGTCCTCAAGTGGGAAGGATTTTACTTGCATCGGAAGCAGCTAATAGTGTTACACCATCTATGCCTTTTGACGTATGCAGTGCCATGAGTCAGGGATATATAGGATATCACATTCAGCAGTCACTGAGAAAGGCTTTAGATAAGAGAAAAAAGAAGGTACCTGTAGTGACACTTATAACCCAGGCAGTAGTTGATAAAAATGATCCTGCATTTAAAAACCCAACTAAACCCATAGGCACTTTTTATAGTAAGGAAGAGGCGGAAAAACTTAAGAAAGAAAAAGGTTACGTGATGAAAGAAGACTCTGGAAGAGGGTGGAGAAGAGTAGTGGCTTCACCAGTTCCAAAGAGAATAGTTGAACTCCCAGCAATTAAAGTGTTGTGGGATTCTACTATTTGCGTAGCAGCTGGAGGTGGAAGCATTCCTGTTGCCCAAAAGGAAGATGGATCATTAGAAGGTGTTGCGGCAGTCATAGACAAAGATCTTGCAGCTGAAAGACTTGCAGAAGATGTAAATGCAGATATTCTTATGATACTTACAGAAGTTGAAAAAGTATCACTTAATTTTAAGAAAGCTAATCAGATTGACCTTAATCACATTACGGTGGCAGAAGCAGAAAAGTATATTGAAGAAGGCCATTTTGCTCAAGGATCAATGCTCCCAAAGGTAGAGGCAGCATTGATGTTTGCAAAGGCAAACTCCCGCCACAAGTCAATAATTACTTCACTTTATAAAGGTGAAGATGCCCTTGAAGGTAAGACAGGAACAGTTATTACTTTAGATAGATAATTAATTGGTGAAGTTCCGCACATAGGAAAATTTGCTTAATATAAGAAAATTGCGAAGCAACTTTTTTTGAGAGGACAGTGGACAATTGACAGAGGACAGTGAAGGAGGATTTTTCTCCGTTACACTACGAAAAATCTTTGATTAAATTTTTAATGACTCATTTCGCTAAAGCGAAATATTGATGACTTATATAAATTTTAAGCTTGTTTTGCGTTAGCAAAGCAAGCTTAAAAATAAATTAGTTTTCTGACGTAAGGAAGGAAAACTCACCTTCATTGTCCTCTGTCCTCTGTCAAATGTCCTCTCAAAAAGTTGTGTCGCATTACTTTTAAATTGTGAAAGTTAAGTTAATTATACTTTATATTTTTTGTGTTAGAATATATAAAAAGGAGGCTTTGCTTATGGGCATAGTACTTGAAGGAGGAAAAATTGTAACTGCTGTGGATTCTTATTGTTCAGATATAAGAATAGAAGATGAAAGAATTGTTTCAATAGGAAATGATATAGAAAAGAGTGGAGATGAAGTCATATCTGTAAAAGGATGCTATATTTTACCGGGTGGTATAGATACTCATACTCACTTTGATTTGGAAAGTGGTTCTATAGTAACTGCAGATAATTTTGAAACTGGAACAAAAGCAGCTTTAGTTGGAGGTACCACTACAATATTAGATTATGCTACACAAAACAAGGGAGAGACATTAAAAGAAGCCTTAAGAAAGCAGCATAAAAAGTCAGATGGAATTTGCTATTGTGATTATGGGTTTCACATGGGTATTACGGATTGGAATGATAAGACATCTTGTGAAATGGAAGATATGGTTAAAGAAGGTGTAACTTCATTTAAATTATATATGGCCTATAAAAAAACGCTTCAGGTAGATGATGGTGTAATATTTGAAGCTTTAAAAAGAAGTAAAGAGTTAAAGAGCTTGATAACTTTTCACTGTGAAAATGGTGATATTATAGAAGCACTTATAAATGAAGCTAAATCAAAGGGAGACAGCTCCCCTTATTATCATCCGTTGACAAGACCTGCTTTAGTTGAAAAAGAGGCGATTGTAAGGCTGCTTAATATTGCAGAAATTGCAGATACACCGGTGTATATTGTACATTTAAGTACTAGAGAAGGTTTATTAAGTATTTTAGATGCTAAAAAGAGGGGAATAAAAGTTTATGCGGAGACTTGTCCTCAGTATCTGCTGCTGGACGATTCCTGTTATGGAGATAAGAACAGCCATAATTTTGAGGGAGCAAAGTATGTAATGTCACCTCCTCTTAGAAAAGCATATGATAATGATGCATTGTGGAAGGGGATAAGCTCCAGAGAGATAATGACCATTGGGACAGATCACTGTTCATTTAATTATAAAGGTCAAAAAGAAATTGGCATTGATGACTTTAGCAAGATTCCAAATGGGGCTCCAGGTGTAGAACATAGAATTGGGCTTATGTATACTTATGGAGTGCTAAAAAACAGAATAAGTATGAATGAAATGGTTGCACTTACTTCAACTAATGCCGCTAAATTATTTGGACTTTTTCCACAGAAAGGAACTATTGCAGTGGGCAGTGACGCTGATATTGTAGTATGGGACCCTGCTTTTTCTAAAGCTATTAGTGTTAAAAATCAAATGCAAAATGTAGACTATACTCCTTATGAAGGTTTTGAACAGAAGGGAAGAGTACTGCATGCTTTTTTGAGAGGAAATAAGGTTATATCTAATGGAAAATTCATTGAAGATAAACCTCTTGGAAAGTATTTGTATAGAACGCAGCCAGAAGGTATAAGTTATGACAAAAGTTTCCGATGATGATTTTAATGGACTTTCCTTATTTGAAAAAGTAAATAAATCTACGTTGAAATTGATGCAAGCAAAGGCTCTTAAGATAAAACTTACTAAAGGTGAAGAATTGTTTTGCGAAAAAGACAAAGTGGATAAAATTTATATTGTTTTAAGTGGAAAAGTAACTATGTATAAGATATCAGAAGATGGACAAAAAAGGGTTGTATATATTTTAGGCAGAGGAGAATTTATAAATGAAGTCATTTTTGACAATTTACCTGCATCCATAAGCTGTGAAGCTTTTGAAAACAGTTATATATTGTATTTTTTTAGAAATGATTTGTTAAAAATAATGGCAGAAGATTTTGAATTTACGCATATTATAATTAATTCTATGGCTAAAAAAATAAGAAGACTCTACAGGCAATTGAAAAATACAGTACCTATAAAAATGGATAAAAAACTTGCAGCAAAACTCTGGAAGCTATCAAGGGATTACGGAGTGGAAACAAAAGAAGGTACAGTTATTGACTTGAATATAAGCATAACATATTTAGCTGAAATGCTTGGTAGTACGAGAGAGACTATTTCACGCTGCATGAATAATTTTGAAAAAAAAGGTATGATAAAATTTCATCATAAAAAGATAATAGTTATAGATCCCAAGGTGCTGTCAATGTATTTCAGGGGAATTTAGAGGAAGGCTGTATTTGTAGAAAATGATGCAAATGCAGTTTTTTATTTTTTGGCCATAACGTGATTTGTATCACGTTAAATTTTTTATATTTATGATATGTTAAATATATAACAACGATGATTACATGCTGTTAGGGTTACAAAAATTCTAAGGAGGGAATTGACAAATGGGGTTTCAAATTAGTAATGTGGAATTTGATAATTTTTTAAAAAAGCTGCAAAAAGAGTACAAAATCTATGCTCCAGTGAAATTAAAAGGTAAGGGAAGATTTTCGGATACAGATACAGTTAGGTATGCAGAGATAAATACTATTGAAGAAATAATATTTGAGGAAAAATCAAACTTTTCACCAAAAGAAGTGATGCTTCCAATAACTAAAACCTTGTTTTATTTTACAGAAGATTCTGTAATGGAACCAAAAGTGGATGACAAAAAGATATTGATATTTTTAAGAAGCTGTGACATCAATGCTGTAAGGAGAGTTGATGAAATTTATTTGAGAAATGGTGTAGAGGATCCTTATTATAAAAAAGTAAGAGATAAAGTAAAATTTGCACTTATGGAATGTGAACACAGCTTTGAAAACTGTTTCTGCGTAAGTATGGGCAGTAATAAGACAGAAAACTATGACCTATTTATAAAATATAAAGATGGAAAAGTTTCAGTAAAGTGTAAAGATGAAAGCTTTAAAAATTACTTTGATGGAATGACAGAATGTAATGTAGAACCTAACTTTGTCACAGAAAACGATGTAAAGGTTAAAGTTCCTGAAAATATGGATGTAAGTGTATTTAATGCTCCACTGTGGAAAGAGTATTCCTCACGATGTATTTCTTGTGGAAGATGTAACCTTGTTTGTGGAACATGCACATGTTTTAATATGCAGGACATTTTCTATAAAGACAATAAAAATGTAGGAGAGAGAAGAAGAGTGTTGACTTCCTGTCAGATTGATGGGTATACGGATATAGCTGGAGGACACAGCTTTAGACAGGATAAAGGACAGAGAATGAGATTTAAGGTTATGCATAAAGTTTATGACTTTAAGAAAAGATTTGGATATAACATGTGTGTTGGATGCGGAAGATGTGATGATGCATGTCCAGAATATATATCTTTTTCAAATTGTGTGAATAAGTTAAATGATACAGTGGGAGAGGTGAAATAAATGGAAAATGTATATTTGCCAAAGGCTAGTAAAATATTAGATATTACAAAACATACGGATATTGATTATACATTTAAAATGGAATTTGAAGGAGATGTAAAGCCGGGACAATTTTTTGAAATTTCCATACCTAAATATGGAGAAGCTCCTATATCTGTATGTGAAATAGGAGATGGGTATATAGGCCTAACTATAAGACGTGTGGGAGTAGTTACAGATGTCATTCATACTTTTTTTGTAGGAGATACTCTGTTTATGAGGGGACCTTATGGAAACGGTTTTGACTTAGATACATATAAGGGAAAAGAACTTATTGTAGCTGCAGGAGGAACTGGATTAGCACCTGTAAAAGGTATTGTAGACTACTTTGCTGCTAATAGAAATGAAGTTACAAATTTTAATGTTTTAATGGGATTTAAGTCACCAGATGATATATTGTTTAAAAAGAATATAGAAGAATGGAGAAAAAATGTTGGTGTTACTTTAACAGTGGACAAGGCTGATGAAAGTTATGGTGGGAATGTAGGCTTAATTACTACTTATATTAAAGATTTAAATATAAATAATGTGGAAGAAGTACAGGTAGTAGTAGTAGGTCCTCCAATAATGCTTAAATTTACTATAGCAGAATTTTTGAAGAGGGGAATTAAAGAGGAAAACATTTGGGTTTCTTATGAAAGAAAGATGTGCTGTGGTTTAGGAAAGTGTGGTCATTGTAAAATGGACGATACATATATTTGCCTTGACGGTCCGGTATTTAATTATGTTAAAGCCAAACTTTTAATGGATTAAAAAAGGAGGACGATTATGGATATCAATACAAAAGTTCTAAAAAAGAATGCATTTAGAGTAACTAAGGAAAGAGGAAAGACGGCCATAAGGATTAGAGTACCAGGTGGATATATAGAAGCAAAATATTTTGAAATAATTCAAAAGGTTGCACAGCAATATGGAAATGGAACAATTAATATTACTACAAGACAGGGCTTTGAAATACCTGGAATTGATATGAAAAACATTCCTGAGATAAATAGGATGATACAACCTGTTATAGAAGGACTTGAAATAAATCAAACTGATCCTAAAAATGGATATTCAGCATCAGGAACAAGAAATGTTACTGCTTGTATAGGAAATAAAGTCTGTCCTTTTGCAAATTATGACACCACTGCTTTTGCAAAGAGAATAGAAAAGGTTATATTTCCAAATGACTACCATGTAAAAGTAGCATTAACTGGATGTCCAAATGATTGTGTAAAAGTGAGAATGCATGATTTTGGAATTATAGGCATGACAGAACCGCAGTATGAAAGTTATAGATGTGTGGGCTGTAAAGCTTGTGTTAAAAATTGTAAACTAAGATCTGCAGATGCACTCAAATTTGAAAATTTTAAGGTCTTGAGGGATGCTAAAAAGTGTATAGGTTGTGGTGAATGTGTGGACAAATGCCCAATGGGGGCATGGACAAGAAGCAGTAAGAAGTATTTTAAATTGACTATCCTTGGTAGAACGGGAAAGAAAAATCCAAGATTAGGTCAGGATTTCATTAAATGGGTAGATGAAGATAGCATTGTGAAGATAATTTTAAATACCTATGAATATATAGATAAATATATAGACAAAAATGCTCCTGGTGGAAAAGAACATATAGGATATATCGTAGATAGAACAGGGTATCAGGAATTTAAAAAGTGGGCTTTAAAAGATGTAAATTTAGACCTTAAAGCTGAAGTTGCTGAAACTATAAATTGGTAAAGCACTTAAATCACAAATAGGAGGGGAAATAATGGATATTGTAAGTGTTAAAGGAAATTCCAAACAAGGATTAACAGGAGCAACCTTAGGTTTTTTTGTAGGATTTGCAGCAGTTGCACTTTATGGTGCCACAGCTGCTGTGTTTAAAAAAAGTTTTATAGATTTGAATCCTATCTTACTAGCGCTTCTTATTGCAATACCAAATTTATCAGGATCACTGCTTAGGATTCCATTTGCAGCTTGGGTTGACGTAGATGGAGGAAGAAAACCCTTTATTACATTACTTATACTTTCAATAATCGGTATGACGGGACTCTATATAGTTATGGCTTTTTTTAAGCAGGATTTAAGTAACTGCTATTCCCTGCTTTTGATATTTGGGGCACTGTCAGGCTGTGGTATAGCTACCTTTTCTGTAGGAGTTAGCCAATCGTCCTATTGGTTTCCACAAAATAAGCAGGGAGTTGCACTTGGCATATATGGTGGAGTGGGAAATCTAGCACCTGGAATATTTACACTTTTGCTTCCAAACGTAGCACTGCCACTTTTAGGATTATCAGGTTCTTATTTAGCCTGGTTGATATTCTTAATAGCAGGAACTATAACATATTTTATTATAGGAAAAAATGCTTGGTATTTTCAACTAATTCATGCAGGAGTGGGAAGAGAACAAGCAAAGATGACAGCTTCAAAGGAATATGGGCAGGAACTGTTTCCAAATGACAAAGTTAGTGAAAGTCTTATTATTTCTGCAAAGGCCTGGAAAACTTGGGCACTTGTTATAGTGTACTTTACCACATTTGGAGGCTTTTTAGCACTAACTAGCTGGCTTCCAACATATTGGACAACCTTTTTTAAGTTGAACTTGAAAGTTGCAGGTTTATTAACTGCCATTTACTCAATTACTACATCTGTTGTAAGAATTTATGGTGGAAAGATAGCAGATAAAGTTGGAGGAGAATCTACATCAATTACAGCACTTTTTATAATGCTTGCAGGTACAATATGCATGTTTATTGCTTCTTCAATGCCTTTAGCTGTTATAGGAATTTTACTCTTAGCTGTAGGAATGGGTGTGACAAATGCTGCTGTATTTAAAATACTTCCTAAAGAAGTTCCTCATGCTATTGGAGGTGCTTCTGGTTGGGTCGGTGGATTAGGAGCTTTTGGAGGTTTTGTTATACCGCCTTTAATGGCATCCTTTATAGATAAGACAGGTAAAAGCTTAAGTGGTTATTCTAGAGGATTTGTAATATTTATAGCACTTGCTTTGATTTCCCTTCTTATTATAGGTTTGTTGAAATCTACTTCAAAGGGTAAATGATTTTGAAATTTAAATCGTGTATTTTTAGTAAAAAATATTGAGAAGTGGAGATGAATTACGTGGAAGTAAAACAATCAACTTGTAATTATTGTGCACTTGGATGTAATCTGGACTTTTATGTTGAAGATAATAAAATAAAGAAAATACTTCCCACTAAAGGTTATCCGGTAAATGATGGATTTTGCTGTATAAAGGGATTAAATTTAAATAAGCAGTGCAGAAAATTTAAATCCAGTAAGTTGCCACTTTTGAAAGATGAAAGTGGGAAGATGAAAGTAATTTCTTGGGAGGATGCCTTTGAAACTTTTGCTTTCAGAATGAGATCTATTCAGGAAAAATACGGAACTGAAAGTGCAGCGTATTTGAGTACCGGTCAAATAACAACAGAAGAAATGGCTCTCTTGGGATTTATAGGCAGGTGCTGTATGCAAATAAACGGGGATGGAAACACAAGACTTTGTATGGCTACGGCAGCTGTAGCACATAAACAGAGCTTTGGATTTGATGCACCTCCTTATACACTGAAAGATTTTGAAATTTCTGACACTATTATATTAATTGGAGCAAATCCTGTGGTCGCCCATCCTATTATGTGGAGTCATATAAGAAAAAATGAAAAAGCTATAGTAATAACTATTGATCCTAGAAAATCCGAAACAGCAATTAACTCAAATTTATGGATAGATATCAAGCCGAAATCCGATATTATACTCTTTTATACCCTTGCAAATGTACTTATAGAAAAGAACTGGATTGATAAAGAATATATAGAGAAATATTCAGAAGGCTTTGAAGGATTTAAGGAACATGTGAAAAAGTATACTTTAGAAAATGTAGAAGAAAAAACTGGAATTTCGAGTAAAAGGGTAATGGAACTTGCAGAAATAATTCACAACGGGAAAAGAGTTTCATTTTGGTGGACTATAGGAATAAACCAAGGATATGAGGCAGTTAGAACTGCACAATCAATAATAAACCTTGCAGTTATTACCGGAAACATAGGAAAAGAAGGTACTGGAGCAAATTCAATAACAGGCCAATGTAATGCTATGGGTTCAAGAATATACAGTAATACTACAGCTTTATATGGAGGCAGAGACTTTGACAATCCAAAGCATAGGGAAGAAATTGCTTCTATTTTAGATGTTTCTTGTGAGATGATACCCAAAAAGCCAACCATACCTTACAATAAAATTATAGATAAAATAAACAGTGGAGAAATTAAGGCATTGTGGGTAATTGGAACAAATCCTAGACATTCCTGGGCTAATAATGAGGAATTTGAAAAAGCAGTTCAAAAATTAGAATTCTTGGTTGTCCAAGATATATATGATGATACGGATACTTCTAAATCATGTGATTTATTTTTACCTTCTGTTTCAGCTCTCAAAAAAGAAGGATTTCTTATAAACACGGAAAGGCGTTTGTCAGCTGTAACTCCAGTGTTAAAAAAAGAAAAAGGTGAACTTACAGATTATGATATATTACTTGGAATAGGAAGAGCACTGGAAGTAGGAAAACCCTTAGAAAAGTGGAAGACTCCAAGACATGCTTTTGAGCTTATAAAACAATTTAGCAGTAAAATGCCTTGTGATATAACTGGCATTGATTATGATATGCTGGTTTCATCAAAAGGAATACAGTGGCCTTTTAAAGAGGGGGATATATTAACTGGTGATGAGAGAAGGCTGTTTGAAGATAATAAATATTTTACGGCAGACAAAAAAGTAAAGCTCATTTATGAAGATGTAGCTCAAAAACCCTTTACCCAAACAGAGAAATTTCCATATATATTTAATTCAGGTAGGGGAACTGTGGGACAATGGCATACCCAGACTAGAACTAGGGAAATTGAATTTGTAAAAAATAGCTGCTTCACAGATCCTTATATTTTCATAAACTATAAATTAGCTGAAAAGCTGCATATAAAGGAAAATGAAAAAGTTGTGATTTTATCGGCAAATGGACATAAAAATGAATTTAGGGTTGTACTGACAAGAAATGTAAAAGAAGATCAATTATATGCTCCAATTCACTATATAGAAACAAATTCATTAACTCCATCCATATTTGATCCTTACTCAAAAGAACCTTCTTATAAATATGTGCCTGTAAATATTGAAAAAGTTTCACAAGTTAGGAGCTGATAATTTTGAAGAGAATAAAGATAGATAGAAGTAAGTGTATTGGATGCCTTACTTGTACCACAGCCTGTATTGTTTCACATGATTGTGTTGATAATAGAAGTAGAATTACGCTGAGTAGTAAAGGAAAATACGCTCCCATATTTTGCAGGCACTGTGACAGACCAGAATGTGTATATACGTGTATGACTGGTGCTATGAGAAAAAACCCAGATACCGGTATTGTAGAGTACGATAAAAATCAATGTGCAAGCTGTTTTATGTGTATAATGGCATGTCCTTATGGAGTGCTAAAGGCAGATAGTGAAAATAATAGAGAAATTATGAAATGTGATATGTGTCAGCATACGGAAAGTAAAAGTCCGCAGTGTGTAGCCAGATGTCCTATGCATGCTATTACTTTAGAGGAGGTGTAGTGTATATGACCTACGTTGTAATAGGGGCTTCTGCATCTGGTATAAATGGTGCAAGAACTCTTAGAAAACTTGAACCTGATGCAGATATAATATTGGTTTCAAAAGATGAATATGTCTATTCCAGGTGTATATTACACCATTATATTAGTAATAAAAGAAATATAGATGCACTCAATTTTTCGGAAAAGGATTATTTTAAAAAGTACAACATAAAATGGATGAAAGGAATTGCAGTAGATAAGCTAAAAGATGAAGAGCATGAAATAGAGCTTTCAGATGGAAGCAGGTTAAATTATGACAAGCTTCTTGTAGCAAGTGGAGCAAGTTCTTTCATACCTCCCGTGGAAAATCTTAGAGGAGCAAATAATGTAGTAGGACTTAGAAATTTGGAAGATGCACAAAAAATAAAGGATGCAGCTAAAAAAGTAAAAAATATAGTTGTACTTGGAGCAGGCCTTATAGGAATTGATGCAATTACAGGGCTTTTAGGTTATGGATTGAATATTTCAGTTGTAGAAATGAACGACAGGATTTTAGCAGTTCAGCTTGATAAATATGCAGCGGGCAGATATGAAGATTTATTTAAAAAAAATGGAGTAAATTTAAAATTAGGAGTTAGAGCAGAAAAGCTTTTAGTTGATGAAGCTAATAATCCTAAAGAATTGCTTTTAAATACAGGCGAATTAATTCCCTGTGAGTTTGTAGTTGTATCAGCAGGAGTTAGAGCAAATACTGCTTTTTTGCAGGGGAGTAATGTGGAATTTGACAAGTTTGGACTTATCATTGATGAAAGAGGGCAGACAAATATGGATGATGTCTATGGTGCAGGTGATGTAACTGGAAGAAATCCAATTTGGCCTACAGCTGTTAAGGAAGGGATTGTAGCAGCTAGTAATATGGCAGGAAAAAACCTTTTAATGACAGATTTCTTTGGAAGTAAAAATACCATGAATTTTTTAGGACTAGCAACTATGTCTCTGGGAAATGTATCAGTTCCAGATGAAAGCTATAAAGAAGAAATAGAAACTAAAGATGGTAATTACAAAAAAGTAATACATAAAGATGGTATAATATACGGTGCCATAATTCAAGGGGATTTATCTTACGCAGGTATATTGACTCAACTTATTAGGAGAAAAATAAATATTTCATCTATTAAGAAATCCATTTTTGAAATAGATTATTCAGATTTTTTTAATATAAAGGAAAATTTAGAGTATACTTTCTAAAAAATATAAAGGGAAATTTATGGTTGACAAACAAATAAATATAGTTTACACTATAGTACAATTAAACAAATAAATTTCTTATCAAGAGAGGCAGAGGGACTGGCCCTGTGATGCCCGACAACCTGAATTTATATTCAAGGTGTTAATTCCAGCAGGTAAAACCTGAGAGATGAGAAACAAGAGGACATAACTTCCTGTAGTTTCTGACAGGAAGTTTTTTATCTTTAATAAGACATGTTAAATATTTTAATATGGCTCGTTACTCTTTGAGCACTCATCCGATTTTAAAATAAGAAGTTTTATTTAAAATAATGCATTAAATGTCTATTGGTTGACTAGAAAACTAGAGGTCAAGTTTCATTTATCTACATAGAAAAATTTCGAGGGCAAGATTTTTCTATGGTGTGAAACTTGGCCTTTTTTATTGAAATAATTAATGGATTAATATGTAGTTAAGTAAAAATTTAGTTGATCAGAAAACTGAAGGCTAAAGTAATTTAAATATTGCTTTGGCCCTTTTTATCCGATCGCTACCATTGCTAACACCCCCATCTTTTTCAAAGTCGGGGATAAGCACTGCTACGCGCCTGGATAAGTTCTTCCCCTAAAGGATAACGTATTCTAAGTGCTAAAGACACTAAGAATACTGTTAATAAGGTTCAGATGGAGAAAAGGTATTCCTTATAAGCAAACTCCACCTGAACCTAAGA
The DNA here is from genome assembly GCF_001636845.1 of Clostridium ljungdahlii. Lineage (GTDB taxonomy): Bacteria > Bacillota > Clostridia > Clostridiales > Clostridiaceae > Clostridium_B > Clostridium_B ljungdahlii_A. The sequence goes on along the minus strand of NZ_LITT01000046.1, from coordinate 99,195 downwards.
ATCACTTGATGTAGAAAAGGAGATAATAAAATATGAGTAAAGAGCTTGCAATAAAACCTATTAGTGAAAAGACACTTACACATCCTTGTTATAATTGTATTGCCCATAAATATGCAAGAATGCATATACCTGTGGCTCCAAAGTGTAATGTAAGTTGTAATTTTTGCAATAGAAAATATGATTGTGTAAATGAAACCAGACCTGGAGTAACAAGTGAAGTATTAACACCTGAAGGAGCTAGAGACAAATTTAAAATAGTAAGGGATAAGGTAAAGAATTTGACAGTAGTAGGTATAGCAGGGCCTGGTGATCCTCTTGCAAATTTTGATGAGACTAAAAAATCCATAGAATTAATAAAGAAAGAATCAAAAGATATTACTTTTTGTCTTTCAACTAATGGTTTAATGCTTCCTTTTTATGCAGACAAATTAATAGAATTAGGAGTTACACATTTGACTGTAACTATAAATGAAGTTGATCCTAAAATAGGTGGGAAAATATATAAATTTGTAAACTATTTAGGAGATGTTTTTGTTGGAGAAGAGGCAGGAAGAGTACTTTTAAATAATCAATTGTCAGGACTTAAATATGCTGCACGAAAAGGAATAGTATGCAAAGTAAATATAGTTATGATAAAGGGAATTAATGATCTGCATATCCCTGAAATAGTAAAGAAAGTTAAGGAATGTGGAGCATATATGACAAATATTATGCCTCTCATACCTGTTAAGGGAAGTGTATTTGAGAATAATCCTACAGTAACTGAAGTGGAATTGAATGATATGAGAAGAGATTGTGAGTTAACATTAAAACAGATGTATCACTGCAGGCAGTGCAGGGCAGATGCTATAGGAACCTTGGATAATGATGTATCAGGCGAGTTCAGAGAAAGCACAGAAAGTTCACAAAATAGTGAAAACAACTTAGAGGATAAAAATATAATTCAATTGAAAAGCTATAAGTATAGATTTGCTGTTGCAAGTAAATCAGGTGTAAGTATAGATGAACATTTTGGACATGCAACGGAATTTTATATATATGACGTGATAAATGATGAAATTAAATTTAGGGAAAAGAGAAAGGTAAATAGATACTGTAGTGGGGGATATGACTGTGGAGAACATGAGGATAGAATAAAAAATATAATAAAAAGTGTAATTGACTGTAATGCAGTACTTGTAGTTAGAGCAGGATTTGAACCTATAGATAGACTGCATGAAAAGGGCATAAGATTATTTCAAATGTACCAGGAAATAAATGAAGGCATAAGAAAAGCTGCAAAATTACTTAAAAAAGGTGAGTAAATTAATTATTAGTTGACTGGAAAACCAGAGGCTAAATGAAATTTATATTTTATTTAGTCTCTATTTTTTTATTTTTAAATTAGGAGGAATATATAAATGAGACAAATAGCTATTTATGGAAAAGGTGGAATAGGTAAATCTACAACTACACAAAATTTAACTGCAGGTTTATCTGAAATAGGAAAAAAGGTTATGGTAGTTGGATGTGATCCAAAGGCAGACTCTACAAGGCTGCTTTTGGGAGGACTTGCACAGAGGACAGTACTTGATACGTTGAGAGAAGAAGGTGAAGACGTAGATCTAAATTATATATTAAAAGAAGGTTTTAATGGTATAAAATGTGTAGAATCAGGAGGACCTGAACCGGGTGTAGGGTGTGCAGGAAGGGGTATCATAACTTCCATAAACATGCTCGAAAGACTGGGTGCGTATACAGAAGATCTGGATTATGTTTTTTATGATGTTTTAGGAGATGTTGTATGCGGAGGATTTGCTATGCCAATTCGTGAAGGAAAGGCAAAGGAAATATATATTGTAGCAAGTGGTGAAATGATGGCACTGTATGCAGCAAACAATATATCAAAGGGAATAAAAAAGTATGCAAATAAAGGTGGAGTTAGATTAGGTGGAATTATATGCAACAGCAGAAAGGTAGACAATGAAGAAGAGCTTTTGGAGGCATTTGCAGAGGAACTAGGTACGCAGCTTATTTATTTTGTACCAAGAGATAATGTAGTTCAAAGGGCAGAAATCAATAAACAAACAGTAATACAATTTGATCCTGAATCAAACCAGGCAAGAGAATATAGATCCCTGGCAGAGGCAATAGAAAAGAATGAAAATTTTGTAATTCCAAAGCCAATGTCACAAAAAAAGCTGGAAGAAATATTTTTAGCTCATGGACTGGTAGAGCAGGTAGTATAAGATATCATCATTAGAAATTCAATGAGGAGGTAAAATTAATGAAATTTAATCTTAAAACTTCAGTAGTAAAAACACGTGAGCAGCGACTTGGAACTATTATTGGATGGAAAACTGGAAAAGCTTCTGAGCTTTCCAGGGATTCTGCCTATACATGTGCAGGCTGCAAGGGAAATGGAGGAAAAAGATTGTGTGAAGCCTCAGGGCCATTTACACAAGGTTCAACCTGCAGTGAACAAATGGTAGAATGTCAGGCTGGAAATGTAAGAGATGCAGTATTAATTCAACATGCACCAATAGGTTGTGGAACAGGACAGGTAGCATATAATTCAATATATAGAAATGGTCTTGCCATTAGAAATTTACCTATTGAAAATATACAAATAATAAATACTAATATAAAAGAAACTGATATGGTATTTGGTGCACTTGGCAAATTAGAGCAATCTATAAGGGATGCATGGAATAGACATCACCCTAAAGCAATTTTTGTTGGCACTTCATGTGCTTCTGGAATTATAGGTGAAGATGTAGACAGCGTTGCAGTTAAAATGCAAGAAGAACTTAAAATACCTGTTATACCAATGCCATGTGAAGGCTTTATGTCAAAGCACTGGAGCACAGGTTTTGATGCTACACAACACGGTATTTTAAGACAAATAGTAAATAAAAATCCTAAAAAACAAAAAAATCTTATAAATGTAATTAATCTTTGGGGAAGTGATGTGTTTACTCCTATACTAAAAGAACTTGGTCTTGAAGTAAATTATGTTATTGATTTAGCTAAAGTAGAAGATCTGGAGAAGCTTTCAGAGGCTGCTGCAACTGTTACATTTTGTCATACGTTGTCTTCTTATATGGCAGCTGTTCTGGAAGAACAGTTTGGAGTACCGGAGGTTAAAGCTCCACAGCCTTATGGAATTGCAGGAACTGATGCCTGGATAAGAGAAATTGCCAAGGTTACCCATAGGGAAGAAAAGGCAGAAGCTTATATAGAGAGAGAACATAAGAGAATAGCACCAAGGCTAAAAGAGCTTAGAGAACTTCTAAAAGGGAAAAAAGGTTATGCAGCTACAGGTTCGGCATATTCCCATGGACTTATTGCAGTACTTAAAGAACTAGGAGTTCAAGTGGATGGTTCTCTTGTATTTCACCATGATCCTGTATATGACAGCAATGATCCAAATAAGGATTCTCTGAAATTTTTAGTAGATAACTATGATGATGTTCCTAAATTTAGTGTGAGCAACAGACAGCAGTATCAATTTTATGGACTATTAAAAGAAGTTAATCCAGATTTTATTCTTATAAGACATAATGGATTGGCACCTCTTGCATCTCGTATGGGAATTCCAGCAGCACCACTTGGGGATGAACATCATGCTGTAGGTTATCAGGGAATTTTAAATTTAGGGGAAACAATTCTTGAAATATTAGCTCACAAAAAGTTTCATCAAGATTTGAAAGAACATGTAAAATTGCCTTATACAAAATGGTGGCTTGATCAGAAAGACCCATATATACTTGAAAAGCAAAATTATGCAGTGGAATAGGAGTGAAAATAGTGACAAATACAAAAAATGTAGAGAAATCAAATTCAATAGAACAGGTCAGATATGGATGTGCCATTGGGGCAATGCACAGTGCCTTTGCAATTCCAAGGGTTATTCCAATTACTCACTGCGGTCCTGGATGTGCAGATAAGCAAACTTCCAATATATCTTTTTATAATGGATTTCAAGGAGGAGGCTATGGAGGAGCATCTGTTGTACCAAGCACCAATATACATGAAAAAGAAGTTGTATTTGGAGGCGAAGATAGACTGAGGGAATTAATTGAATCATCCTTTAAAGTTCTTGATGCAGATTTATTCGTAGTTATGACAGGATGCATACCAGATACCGTAGGAGATGATGTAGGAGCTGTAGTAAGTGAATTTCAAGATAGAAATCTTCCTGTGGTATATGCTGAAACAGGAGGATTCAAAGGAAATAATTTTATTGGGCATGAGCTTGTAACAGAAGCTATTATTGATCAGTATGTAGGAGATTATAAGGGACCTTTGAAAAAAGGACTTGTAAATGTCTGGTCACTTCTTCCATATCATAATACTTTTTGGAGGGGAGACCTTACAGAAATTAAAAGAATTCTGGAAGGTGTAGGTTTTGAAGTCAATATTTTATTTGGACATGAGAGTAGTGGAGTTTCAGAATGGAAAAATATCAAAAAGGCACAGTTTAACCTTGTGCTTTCCCCATGGCTTGGACTTAAAACTGCAGAACATTTAAAAAAGAAGTATGGACAGCCATATCTGCATATTCCTACAATCCCTATAGGAGCAAAGGAAACAAGCAGTTTCTTAAGAAAGGTAGTGGATTTTGCAGGCATAGATAAAAATAAGGCAGAAGAATTTATTGAGAAGGAAGAAAGAAAATATTATGAGTATCTGGAAGATTTTTCTGACTTTTATGCAGAGTATTGGTGGGGACTACCTGCTAAATTTGCAGTTGTAGGTGACAGCGCCTATAATTTGGCGGTAACAAAATTTTTAATAAATCAGCTTGGACTTATACCTGCAAAACAAATTATTACTGATAATCCACCAGAAAAATACAGAGATCTTATAAAAGAGCAGTATAAAAATATAGCAGAGGATGTTTCAACAGATGTGGAATTTGAAGAAGATAGCTATACAATACATGATAAGTTGAGGAAAACTGATTTTGGACACAAGCCTCCTATTATTTTTGGTACTACTTGGGAAAGAGATTTGGCTAAAGAATTAAAGGGATTTATAGTGGAAATAGGATTCCCAGCATCTTATGAGGTGGTTATATCAAAATCATATATAGGTTACAGAGGAGCTCTTACCTTGCTTGAAAAAATATATACTACTATAGTTAGTGCCAGTGCTTAGTTTATATAACTGCCCAAAACATTTGGTTGAAGTAACTTGAAGGAAGATGAGAGAGGAAGTCATGTAACTACAGTAGATATAACCCTTTTTTATCAAATTTATTTTGTGAAAAAGGGTTTTTATTTAACTTTATTAATTTACTTAGGATATAATCAAATACGATATACTAAACATTATCACAATTCAATCATAAATAAAATGAGAGAAAAATTAGACGTTGATAAATGGATAATAATATTGTATAATTATAATAATTTAATATTATTCTTATCAAGAGCGGCGGAGGGACTGGCCCTATGATGCCCGGCAACCTGGATATAGTGAAATATATTCAAGGTGCTAATTCCAACAGGAATATACCTGAAAGATGAGAGATTAGAGAGAATTAATAACTTCTTGCATTTCATCTGCAGGAAGTTTTTTTATTAACAAATATAAAGCGATATTGGGGAGGGATAATGGTGGATAAAAAAAGACTCTGCAGGGGTATTTCAGAAAAGGATCTGGATAGATTGTTGGATATGCTAAAAGTAGTTAACTATGGATCAATAACTTTAGTTATTCAAGATGGTAAAGTTGTACAAATAGAAAAAAGTGAAAAAGTTAGGTTGGTATGATATATTTTTACTTCATATATAGATAAAGGAAAGTATGGGCTTTTAAATTTACAGATTAGATGTATAATATGATATAGAAATTATTACTATAATGTTTTAGTAAAAGTTATGGAGCTGGTACTTGATGCAAAATTATTTTACAAATGCAGTTAATATAGCTAGGGATATATGTAAAAGAAAACTTAATAAAGGTGATATAGCAGTGGATGCTACTATGGGAAATGGAAATGATACGGAACTTCTAGCAGAACTTGTAGGAAGCTCTGGAAAAGTTTATTCTTTTGATATACAGGAAACTGCCCTTAAAAATACAAAGGAAAAGTTAATGAAAAACAATGTATCTGAATGGGTAAAATTAATACATGATGGTCATGAAAACATGAACAAATATGTAAAAGATAAAGTAAATCTCGTTATTTTCAATTTGGGATATTTGCCTAAAGGGGAACATTCTGTTACAACAAAATCAGCAACTACACTGGCTGCACTTAAAAAAACTTTGAAATTAATATGTAAAAATGGAATAATAATTTTAGTTGTATATTATGGACATGAAGAGGGAAAGTTTGAAAAAGAAGAACTGGAGAAATATACAGAAAAATTAAATCAAAAGGAATATAACGTAGTCAATTTATGTTTTACAAATCAGGTTAATAATCCGCCTATGATCATTGCAATTGAAAAGAGATAATCGTTTGACGCAAAAGGATATAAATGCTAATATACAATTAGTTTTAGGAGGCGATAGGCAATGGAAAAAATTGCAAGTTTTACAGTTAATCATTTAAAATTACAGCCAGGTGTTTATGTATCGAGAAAAGATAAGTTTAAAGATGTAGTCCTGACTACTTTTGATATAAGAATGACAAGACCAAATTTTGAGCCTGTTATGAATACAGCAGAAGTTCATACTATTGAACATTTAGGTGCGACTTTTTTGAGAAATCATAAAGTGTATGGATCTAAAACTGTGTACTTTGGACCTATGGGGTGTAGGACAGGCTTCTATTTAATACTAGAAGGAGATTATAAGTCAGAAGATGTAGTGGACTTACTTAAAGAAATGTATAAGTTTATTGCAGATTTTGAAGGAGACGTACCTGGAGCAGCTGCAAAGGATTGTGGAAATTATTTAGATATGAATCTTTCTATGGCAAAATATCTAGCAAATAAATTCCTAAAGGAAGTTTTAACAAATATCACAGATAAAAACCTGAATTACCCAGACTAATGCTTGAAAATATATTTTAAACAAAAAATCAACTTATACTACGTATAAGTTGATTTTTAAGTTAGCCTAATTAAAAATTTAAACTTATACATGAAATGTAATGACAAAATTGAAGTTATACTTAAAAGCCTTGTTTTGCAGTTTAAGCAAAGCTTTTAAAAAGAACAAAGTTTAAATAACAAAGAACAGATAAAGACGATTTCTATCGTACCTCAGGAAATCTATAATTTTAATATTTTCTGACGTTAGGAAGAAAATTATCCCTATTTGATATTTGAACTTTGAACTTTGTTCTTTAAAAATATCGCATGAGTTAACTTTCAAGTTATAAATCCTATATATGAGAAGTCTGAAGCTATTCAGGCTGCTCAACTTGTAAAGAGGTATAATAAATCGTATAATATGAAATAGAAGTTTTTACAATAATATAGTAAATTTTAAACCAACATTGTTTTGTATTTAATAAATAAAGACAAATATAATGATATTAATAAAGCATGAAAGGAAATAAATATGGGTAAAATATTGGTATTGGCTGAAAAGCCTTCTGTAGGAAGAGAAATTGCGAGGGTCTTAAAATGTCGTAAAAAAGGCAATGGATGGTTAGAAGGGGAAAAGTATATTGTAACTTGGGCTTTGGGCCATCTAGTTACTTTAGCAGATCCAGAAGCTTATGATGATAAATATAAAACTTGGAAGCTAGAAGATCTACCAATGCTTCCTAAGTATTTAAAGCTTGTAGTTATAAAACAAACTGGCAAACAATTTAATGCAGTAAAGGAACAATTAAATAGAAAAGACGTAACAGAAATTGTTATTGCTACAGATGCTGGAAGAGAAGGGGAACTAGTAGCAAGATGGATAATTGAAAAGGCTAGAGTAAATAAGCCTATAAAAAGACTTTGGATTTCTTCTCAAACAGATAAAGCTATTAATGAAGGCTTTAGGAATTTAAAACCTTCCTCACAATATGATAACTTATATAGAGCAGCACAGTGTAGGGCGGAAGCAGATTGGATTGTGGGACTTAATGTTACAAGAGCATTAACTTGTAAGCATAATGCTCAGCTTTCAGCAGGAAGAGTTCAAACTCCAACTCTAGCTATGATTGTTCATAGAGAAGAGGAAATTAAAAACTTTAAACCAAAGGATTACTACAGTATAACTGGAAATGCCAATGGATATACTCTTCAATGGCAAAATGGTAATGGACATTTTAATACTTTTGATGAAAACTTTGCAAATAAAGTAGTATCAAAAGTTAATGGCCAAAATGGGAAAATACTTGATGTAATAAAATGCGATAAGAAAAAATATGCACCAGCACTTTATGATTTAACAGAGCTTCAAAGAGATGCCAATAGACTTTTTGGTTACTCTGCAAAGCAGACACTTTCTATAATGCAAAGGTTATACGAGAATTATAAATTTTTAACTTATCCAAGAACGGATTCAAGATATATTTCAGCTGATATAGTACCTACGTTGCCAGAGAGATTAAAAGCAATATCAGTAGGAAATTATAGCAAATTTGCCATGGAGATTATGAGAGGAAAAATAAGAGCACATAAGGGCTTTGTAGATGATAGCAAGGTTTCAGATCATCATGCTATAATTCCAACAGAGGAAAGAGTTATTCTTTCAAGGTTAAGTAATGAAGAAAGAAAAGTGTATGATTTAGTAGTTAAAAGATTTTTAAGTGTTATGCTTCCTCCTTTTGAATATGTGCAAACAACTGTAAAGGCAGAAATCAATGGAGAGAATTTTGCAGCTAGTGGAAAGGTAATTAAATCAAAGGGATGGAAAGCTGTATATGATAAGGATGAAGACTTTGATGATAATGATGGGCTGCATGAAAATCAATTAAAGGAACAGGTACTTCCGGACTTGAATAAAGGAGATAGTATAAAGCTTACAGCAGTTAAAATGCATAAGGGACAGACTAAACCACCTGCAAGATTTAATGAAGGAACATTGTTATCTGCCATGGAAAATCCACAAAAATATATTAATATGAATAAGGAATATGCAAAAACTCTTGGAGAAACAGGTGGACTTGGAACAGTTGCTACAAGAGCTGATATAATTGAAAAATTGTTTAATACTTTTTATATAGAGAAAAAAGGTAAGGAAATAATCCCAACTTCTAAAGGAAAGCAGGTTGTGGAATTGGTTCCAGAAGATTTAAAATCGCCACTCTTAACTGCAAAATGGGAAACTGACCTGAATTTGATAAGTAAGGGAAAACTAAATGATAAAAGCTTCATAGGTAATATGAGGAATTATTCAGTAAAGCTTGTGGAAGATGTAAAAGGAAGCCATGATAAATTTAGACATGACAATTTATCAGGAACTAAATGTCCTGAATGTGGTAAATATATGCTTGAGGTAAATGGAAAGCATGGAAGAATGCTTGTATGCCAAGATAGGGCTTGCGGCCATAGAGAAAATTTAGCAAAATTAACTAATGCAAGATGTCCTGAATGTCATAAAAAATTGGAACTTAGAGGACATGGAGACGGCCAAGTTTATGTTTGTATAAATAATAATTGTAATTTTAGAGAGAAGGCATCATCCTTTAATAAAAGATTTGATAATAAGCAAGGCAAGAACAGTAAAAGAGATGTAGCAAATTATATGAAGAAGATGAAAAAAGAAAGTGAAGTTCCAATGAATTCAGCTTTAGCAGATGCATTGGCTAAATTGAAATTAAAATAATAAAGGCTATTTTATTGTTTAGCATAATCAGAAAAATTAATAAGTGAGGGATGTTATTATGGAAAACTTTATTTTTAAAAATGCTACAGAAATTATTTTTGGTAAGGATACCGAAAATCTTGTAGGAAGTAAAGTAAAGGAATATTCAAAGTCAGATAAAATACTTTTTTGTTATGGGGGAGGAAGCATAAAAAGATCTGGTCTCTATGATAGAGTTATAAAGTCCTTAAAAGAAAATGGCATTGAATTTATAGAACTTCCAGGAATTAAACCTAATCCAAGATTAGGACCTGTTAAAGAAGGTATAAGACTATGCAGAGAAAATAATATAAAATTTATACTATCTGTAGGAGGAGGGAGTTCAGCAGATACGGCTAAAGCTATTGCTGTAGGAGTACCTTACAAAGGAGATGTATGGGATTTTTATACGGGAAAAGCTGAAGTAAAAGAGGCTCTTCCTGTAGGAGTTGTAATAACATTACCTGCTACAGGTACAGAATCTAGCAATAGTTCTGTTATTATGAATGAAGATGGTTGGTTTAAAAAAGGATTAAATACGGTACTTATAAGACCTGCTTTTTCAATTATGAATCCTGAACTTACTTTTACACTGCCAGAGTATCAAACTGCTTGTGGTGCTTGTGACATTATGGCACATATAATGGAAAGATATTTTACAAATGTGAAACATGTAGATTTAACTGATAGGCTTTGCGAAGCTTCACTTAGAAATGTTATAAATAATGCCCCAATAGTCTTAAAAGATCCTAAAAATTATGATGCTAGGGCAGAAATTATGTGGACTGGTACTATAGCTCATAATGATGTGCTTAGTACAGGTAGAATAGGTGATTGGGCTTCTCACAAAATTGAACATGAATTGAGCGGGGAAACAGATATTGCACATGGAGCAGGACTTGCAATTGTATTTCCTGCATGGATGAAATATGTATATAAACATGATATTAATAGATTTGTACAATTTGCAGTAAGGGTATGGGATGTAGATTTATCTTATAGTTCCTGTGAAGATATTGTACTTGAAGGCATAAGGAGAATGACAGTATTTTTCAAGAGCATGGGGTTACCTGTAACTTTAAAAGAAGGAAGTATAGGAGAAGATAAAATTGAAGAAATGGCTAATAAGTGCACGGATAATGGGACTAAAACTGTAGGACAATTTGTAAAACTAAATAAAGATGATATTGTAAAAATATTAAATTTAGCTAAATGATATTGAGTAAATTGCATTAAAAATGGTATTGTACATTTTATTAAAATATGCCATGCCATTTTTAATGCATGTTATAGTAATAACTTAATTAAGCACAATTAATAGCCTTTTCTACAGCATAATTATTTTCCTTTTCTATGTGACGCATACTGCAAAATATATTGCTGCACCTTGAACAGCAGTGGTCATCTCCATTTACAGATATGCTTGCGTCGGCTCCATAAACGTAAGTTAAGGATTTATGAGGATATACGCAATTATTTACCATTTTAACATTGTGAAATTCAGCATCTTTCAGTTTGCTTAAAATATTATTTTGATACTCTAATTCTATTTCTCCATCGCCAGGAGATACTTTATGAGTAATACCTAAATTTATCTTAGAAGCTTTGCTGCATATAATATGATGTAGTTGAGAGCTCATGTTGAATAGGTAATTACTAGACATGGAATCTAGTAGCAAGGCTTCATAAAAGTTGCCACTTTCAAACATTTCATTTATTTTATTAGTACATTTTTCTCCTAAAGTTATTAGACAATATATTGTAAACTTGCATTTAGATAACATATTTAAATTAATACTTTCATCTTTTTCTTCCATTTTAAAAATTCCCAGTGGATTTGAATGATCTTTTAGTATAGGTAGTAAATTTTTGTACATCTTATCTAGTTCATTATATTGAGGCATTTTACCATAAGACTGCACCATCTTTATAACCCTATCTTTATTTAATTGAAACTTAAAATTAGAAATTATATTCATTTGCCTCACCTCACATTAATATCTAAATTTCATAACTATATTATATTAAAATATAAGGTTAATTGCAAGCAAAAATATGAAATTATTCATATTTTTTTTACCAAAAATATAATGTATCCAATTTGTGATAGACAATAGTATATAAAATAACACTTTCGACTGATTATAATGAGCATTAAAAGTCCAATTATGGTTCCAATAAGGAATATGATGGACTTTAACTTGCATATTTAAAATATAGTTTCTAGTTTAAAACTATATTTTAAATTACTTATACTCAACTTTCACGCATATAAAATTTTGACTTAATATAAAAAATTGCGACACAACTTTTTAGAGGACAATTGACAGAGGACATAGGACAGTGAAGGTAAGTTTTCTTCCTTATGTCAGAAAACTAATTTATTTTTTTAAGCTTGTTTTGCTAATGCAAAACATCGCTTAAGCAGGTATCTAAAATCTATTATTTTAAGATAATTGCTTACTTAGAAAGTATCAAAGAGAAGCAAAAAGAACATGAGTTTCTTTTAAAATCCTCCTTTACTATCCTCTATCAATTGTCCTCTTGAAAATATTGCTTTACAAAGTTTTTAAACTGTGAAAGTTAAGTCCTATAGTTTTAAGGGAGGAAAATCATCTATAACTATTAATTTTTATTACACTTTATGAATTAATGGGTAAGAGATTTTCATGTATAAGTTGAATTAAAATGAGAAATTATATAATAGATAACAGAGAAATTATTGAATAAAACAAAAATTTACAATTCAAAAAATATAAGTATATTTTTTAATAAGTATAAAAATATAAGGATTATTTCACAATATAATAAAAAATACCCATTATTTTTTATTATAATTTTATTCAATAATATTGAATTATACAAAAAATGATGATATGATTAATAAAATATTCATTTTAAAAATAATTCATTATTCATTTTATTTACAAGGGGGAAATACTGTATGAAAAATATTTTTAGGACCAAACCTATTGAAAGTCTTTTAGCAGAGACTAAAGGAAAGGATGGTTTGTCCAAAGTATTAGGTTCTTTTGAACTTACTATGCTAGGCATAGGCGCAATTATAGGTACGGGTATATTTGTATTAACAGGAATAGCAGCGGCAAATTATTCTGGACCAGCACTCGTAATTTCATTTATTATAGCAGGACTTGCTTGCGGATTTGCAGCACTTTGCTATGCAGAGATAGCAGCTATGGTTCCTGTAGCGGGAAGCGCATACACTTATGGTTATGCGGCACTTGGAGAATTTTGGGCCTGGATTATAGGCTGGGACTTAATTCTTGAATATGCTTTTGCAATTGGCACAGTTGCAATTGGATGGAGTGGTTACTTTACTACTATCGTAGCTGATTTGGGACTAAAACTTCCGACAGCTATTACAAAAGCACCTTTTGAAGGCGGACTAATAAACTTACCTGCAGTAGCTATACTTGTAGTAATAACAGGTATATTGGTAGCAGGTGTAAAACAAAGTGCAACTACAAATAACATAATAGTAGCTATAAAGTTAGCAGTAGTACTTTTATTCATAGTATTAGGTGTTAGCCATGTTAATACTGCAAATTGGCATCCATTTATGCCTTATGGATGGAAAGGAGTTTTCTCAGGAGCATCAGTAATATTCTTTGCTTATATAGGATTTGATGCAGTTTCCACTGCAGCAGAAGAAGTAAGAAATCCACAGAAGGATTTGCCTAGAGGAATTATAGCATCTTTAATAATATGTACTGTGTTATATATTGTAGTATCAGCTATATTAACAGGAATGGTTCCATATCTGAAATTTAAAGAAACAGCAGCTCCAGTAGCTTTTGCACTTCAGCAGGTAGGAATAAATTGGGGTTCAGCTTTAGTCTCAGTTGGTGCAATTTGTGGATTGACTTCAGTTTTAATTGTTATGATGTTTGGTCAAACTCGTATATTATTTGCAATGTCAAGGGATGGGCTTTTACCTAGAGTATTTGGACACGTTGATCAAAAGTTTCATACACCTGTAAAAAGTACTTTACTTGTTGGCGTTATAACTATGATTGTAGCTGGATTTACACCAATAGGCGTTGTTTCTGAATTGACTAACGTAGGTACACTAGCAGCATTTATAATAGTGTCTGCATCAGTTATAGTTTTAAGAAAAAGAGAACCGGATAGACCTAGATCATTTAAAGTTCCATTTTCACCGGTTACACCTATTCTTTCCATGGCAGCTTGTGCTTTCTTGATATATAATCTGCAAAAGATAACTTTGGTAAGATTTGCAGTATGGCTTGTTATAGGACTTGTATTATACTTTGTATATGGGTATAAACACAGCGCTGTAAATGGAGACGATTCAATTGATGAAAGCGCTATATAAAGAAACATATAAAATTTAATATTAGGTGGAGTTTAGCTCCACCTAAAAAACTAGGTATAGTAAATTTACTATACCTAGTTTTTTTACTGTTATTATGAAAACAATATACAACTAATAATGAACATAAAAAATTCACATACTGTATAGAACAGTATAAAATTAATTTATTTTTTAAATATTCAGATAAATACAATTCGTAAATAAATTGTATAATCAGTGCATTTTGCATAATTGAATAAATAAAAAGTATACATTTCAATGCATATATGTATATTAAACAATTATAAATATACACCCACTAAAATTATTAAACATTAAAAAAATATATAAAAAAATCATAAAATTATATTGAATTGTATAAAAAATGGTGGTATTATTAATAATAAATTCATTTTTAGAAATAATACTGGCATGGCATTATAAAATTGCAGTATTGTTTTTCAGTTAAATTTAGGGGGGCAATTGACGTATGAAAAATATTTTTAGAACAAAACCCATCGAAAGTCTTTTGGCAGAGACTAAGGGAAAGAATTCCTTAGAGAAATCATTGGGAGCTTTCGAGCTTACTATGTTAGGTATAGGGGCAATAGTAGGTACAGGGATATTTGTACTGACAGGAATAGCAGCAGCAAAATATTCTGGACCAGCACTTGTAATTTCATTTATTATAGCAGGACTTGCTTGTGGGTTTGCAGCACTTTGCTATGCAGAGATAGCAGCGATGGTTCCTGTAGCAGGAAGTGCATACACTTATGGTTATGCGGCACTTGGAGAATTTTGGGCATGGATCATAGGATGGGACTTAATTCTTGAGTATGCTTTTTCAGTTGGTACAGTTGCAATTGGATGGAGTGGATATTTTGTTAGTATTTTAGGGGATTTGGGTATAAAACTTCCCAATATTATTACAAAAGCACCTTTTGAAGGAGGACTAATAAACTTACCAGCAGTAGCTATACTTGTAGTAATAACAGGCATATTGGTAGCAGGTGTAAAACAAAGTGCAGCTACAAATAATATAATAGTTGCTATAAAGTTAGCAGTAGTACTTTTATTTATAGTATTAGGTGTTAGACATGTTCATCCTGCAAATTGGCATCCATTTATGCCTTATGGATGGAAGGGAGTTTTCTCAGGGGCATCAGTAATATTTTTTGCTTATATAGGATTTGATGCAGTTTCCACTGCAGCAGAAGAAGTAAAGGATCCAAAGAAGGATTTACCTAGAGGAATTATAGCATCTTTGATAATTTGTACTGTATTATATATCGCAGTATCAGCTATATTAACAGGAATGGTTCCATATCTGAAATTTAAAGATACAGCAGCTCCAGTAGCTTTTGCACTTCAGCAAGTAGGAATAAATTGGGGATCAGCTTTAGTTTCAGTTGGTGCAATTTGTGGATTGACTTCAGTTTTAATTGTTATGTTATTTGGTCAAACTCGTGTATTGTTTGCAATGTCAAGGGATGGACTTTTACCTAGAATATTTGGACAGGTTAATCAAAGATTCCATACACCTGTAAAAAGTACTTTACTTGTTGGTATTATAACTATGATAATAGCTGGATTTACACCAATAAGTGTTGTTTCAGAACTAACTAATATAGGTACACTAGCAGCATTTATAATAGTATCTGCATCAGTTATAGTTTTAAGAAAAAGAGAACCAGATAGACCTAGATCATTTAAAGTTCCATTTTCACCGGTTACACCTATTTTTGCTATGATAGCTTGTGCCTTCTTAATAATCAATCTGCAAAAGGTAACTTTGGTGAGATTCGCAGTATGGCTTGTTATTGGACTTATAATATACTTTGTATATGGGAATAGTCATAGTGTTATGAACGATGAAGATTTTGCAAGTACACAAGATGCAGCAAAATAAATTCTGTTTATCAGACCATGTTTATGTAGCATGGCCTGATTTTTTAGCAGCTTAGGGATTCACATATATTTTTGAATTTATTTTCTAAAAATTTAGAAAAGTTATTGACATTTAAAAAATAAAATAGTATTATTGAAATATATACTAAATGTGAAAGTGTAATTAAATTGAAAATTAAATAGTAAAAATTAGGATAGGGAAGAGTAATTAGTGAAGGATTTCAAAGAGAATGAGGTTAGGTGAAAGCTCATAAATTATTAGCTAGTGAAAATCACCCTGGAGTTGTTTAACTGAAATATAAGTAAGTTATACCGGCAAAGTCGTTAATTGAATTAAGTAAAAAATTGGGTGGTACCGCGGACCAAACTTCTCGCCCCAGAGGGTAGAAGTTTGGTCTTTTATATTATATAAATATAATATAAAAGGTGCAATTTTAGCTTAAGCAAGTAAATAAGTGTAAAAAAAGAATAAATAAGTATGTGAAAAAAATAACAAACAATTTGTTTCTTAATCTAACTAAGTATAAATTATTATATTTTTGATAAAATAATTGATCAATATATAAATAAAAGGGGGACTTAGATATGAAAATAAAAGGTGCTGAAGTACTATTAAAATGTATGATGGAGCAAGGTGTAGATACTGTATTTGGATATCCGGGAGGGGCTGTTTTACCTATTTATGATGCACTATATGCTGCTAAGGGTAAAATAACTCACATATCTACTTCACATGAACAAGGGGCTGCTCATGCTGCAGATGGATATGCAAGATCAACAGGAAAGGTAGGAGTTGTAATTGCAACATCAGGACCGGGAGCTACTAATACGGTTACAGCAATTGCTACAGCTTATATGGATTCTGTACCTATCGTAGTATTTACAGGACAGGTTGCGAGAAGTCTTCTTGGAAAGGATTCCTTTCAAGAAGTAAATATTAAAGACATTACTACCTCCATAACTAAGAAAAGTTGTATTGTAGAGAAGGTAGAGGATTTAGCTGATACTGTAAGAGAGGCATTTCAAATTGCAGCTAGCGGAAGGCCAGGACCTGTAGTGGTAGATATACCTAAAGACATACAATCAGCTGAAGTAGAATATGAGCCTTCTAGAAGCAAGCTTTCTGAAATTAAAGAAAAGAAATATTTTAATTTAGATGAGTATGGAAATAATTTAAATAAGGCAATAGATATGATAAATAGGAGTGAGAGACCTGTAATTTATTCAGGTGGAGGAACTGTCACATCAGGAGCTCAAAATGAATTGATGGAACTTGTAGAAAAAATAGATTCACCAATTACGTGTTCACTTATGGGAATAGGAGCTTTCCCGGGAGACAATGAATATTATATGGGTATGGTTGGAATGCATGGAAGCCGCTGTTCAAATTATGCAGTAAGTAATTGTGATTTATTAATAGCTATAGGAGCTAGGTTTAGTGATAGGGTTATAAGCAAGGTAAGTGCCTTTGCTCCAAAAGCAAGAATAATACACATAGACATTGACCCTAAGGAATTTGGCAAAAACGTGGATATAGATGTGGCAATAAAGGGAGATGTGAAAGAGGTACTTCAAAAGCTTAATTGCAAGTTAAAAAAGGCTGACCACAGAGATTGGATGGAGAAAATAAAACAGTGGAAAAGTGAACAGTGTGAACCTTTTAAAGAATGTAAATTAAGTCCTAAGTTTATAATGGATACCTTGTATAATCTTACAGGAGGAGACTGCATAGTTACTACAGAAGTTGGCCAAAATCAAATCTGGACTGCACAATATTTTAAATTCTTAATGCCAAGAACATTTGTATCTTCAGGTGGACTTGGAACTATGGGCTTCGGACTTGGAGCTTCTATAGGAGCATCTATGGGTAATCCAGGTAAAAAGGTAATAAATGTAGCAGGAGATGGAAGTTTTAAAATGAATTCTATAGAGCTTGCTACTGTTGCCAAATATAAACTTCCTATTGTACAATTGCTTTTAAATAATCGTGCATTAGGAATGGTGTATCAATGGCAGGATATGTTCTATGGCAAGAGGTTTTCAAATACAGAACTTGGACCAGATGTTGATTTCATGAAACTTGGAGAAGCGTATGGTATAAAGACGTTTAAGATAGAAGACAATAGCCAGGTAGAGAAATGCTTAAAGGAAGCTCTTGACTTAGATGAACCTGTAATTATAGAATGTGATATAGATAGGAAAGAAAAGGTATTTCCTATTGTACCTCCAGGAGCAGCTATATCGGATCTAGTAGAAGAGTAAACAGAGAAATAAAAAATGGGGTCATTTGGTTGATCCCATTTCTTTTACATTTTAAGCTTTTTTTACTACCCTACCTTGAAATAAACTATAACAATACATAATCATACAGGTTATATAGGAATTTACTATAGTCATAAGAAGAGCTTCAATTATTCTAGGCACCCATAAGAACATAAAGCCTTTGGCCATGAGAGCAGGAGTAAATATGAGCAATATATAAGTATTTATAGTGCATATTAAAACTCCAGATATACCAATTGCAATTATTAATTTGAAATAATTGTTGTTTACAAAATCATAGGATTTTACCATACTTTTCTTAATAAATACATTTATTATAAATATAATAACGCCTATAGCACCTATTAACAGAAGTCCGGTACTAAGATATTGTGATTTTTTACCTAAAGATAATAGTAGTTGTCCTAAAGTAGTATGATATGCAAATTTCATTATGATAAAATTAAAAAAGCCTATTACCAAGAGCAATCCAAAGAAAGCAACATAACAATTTCTTACTTTATATTCTTCAGTATTTTTAATATATCTCCATATAAGTGCAGGTAAAATACCAGCTGCTATATTAGTTATAGTAAACAAAGGGATATATCCACCCATAGGTCTTATTATATAGCCAAGAATATCGATTAATCCACCTGAAATTCCTCCATATAATGGTCCAAATAAGATACCGGGCATTATATAACATATGGCATCAAAACTTATTCTCATAGTGAGTATGCCACCTGCAGCTAGTGCTATAGAAAACGATCTCAAAACAACTGCAACTGCAACAAAAACAGCGGTAGTAACAAGAAATTTTGTGTTCATTCTACTTTTCATATTTTTTACCCCCAGTGTTATAATATTGAATTAATTTACACAGAGCTAAAAATTTACATAGAAACACCTCTTTTCTCTTTAATGTAGTCACATTAAAGAGAAAAGAGGTAAGTACAAAATCTCTTTAATGTAACAGCGGAAGCAATATCATATCGTAAGCTTTAAATTATAAAGTAAAATTATTTAAGCTTTTCGTTTAGAGACAACCTCCCATTCTCTAACACTTTACGCATAATATTTACTCTGCTACCTTTGTCTTAATTATACAAAATAATTCCATTATTGTCCACACATTTTGTATAATTTCTAATTTTTCAAAATATTACTTTTATTCGATTAATTCCAGTACATCTCTATAGACTAAGACATTGGATATACCAGCATAATATCTTATTATTCCATCGATTACTGTTATAGGTGGTTCAAATCCCTTTTTTATCAGGTTCTCCACTTTTATGGATTCTTCATTTATAGGAGAGCTTTTACCTAATTCTATAAAGTGGATATCTACATTTTCTTCCATATGATTTATAGTTAAAAAATTTATTAGATTGTAGTATAAATCTAAAGTTTTTACCTGTATTTTTTTGTTGCCATTAGTAGATTTACAACCTGCACATTTTCCAGAACAAGCACTGTGTTTGTTATTGCAGCGATCACCAGTTATTATTGCATCCTTATTTCCATATATATTAATTTTAATTTTTGAACCCATAGTTTAAATCCCTTCCTATATACTTGATAAAAATTATAATATCATAATTTAAGCTTTTTATACAATTAACTATGGTTGACAAAAGCAATATTTAAAAATATGATATAGTATATTATAGTATATCACTATGATTTCTACATAAAAAGTACACTTGATAGGAGAGGTAATAATGAAAAGAGAAATCTATATGGATTATGCAGCTACAACTTTTGTAAAACCAGAAGTAGCAGCAGAAATGCGTCCATATTTTACCGAGTATTTTGGCAATCCTTCCTCTATTTATCACATATCTAGAAAAAGTAAAATGGCTATAACTGAAGCTAGAGGAAAGATAGCAGATGCCATAAATGCAAATAGAGATGAAATATTTTTTACAAATGGAGGTTCTGAATCTGACAACTGGGCTATAAAGGGAATTGCATCTGCAAATGCAGGTAAAGAAAATCATATAATAACTACAGGTATAGAACATCATGCAGTTATAAATACCTGTAAGTATTTAGAGGAGCATGGTTTTAAAGTAACTTTTATTCCTGTAAATGAATATGGAATAGCTAATTTAGATGAAATTGAAAAAAGTATAACAGATAATACTATACTTATATCTGTTATGTTTGCAAATAATGAAATAGGTACAATAGAACCTATAAAAGAAATAGGAAGTCTCTGTAGAAAAAAGGGAATATTGTTCCACACGGATGCAGTTCAAGCAGTGGGAAATGTACCGATTGATGTTAAAGCTATGAATATAGATTTATTGTCTATGGCGTCCCATAAATTTTATGGACCTAAAGGTATGGGAGCTCTTTATATAAAAAAAGGAGTTAAGATAGATAGTTTAATTCATGGTGGAGCACAGGAAAGAGGAAGAAGAGCAGGAACGGAAAATATTGCAGGAATAGTTGGAATGGGAAAAGCTATTGAAATTGCTGTAAAAAATATGGATAGTGAAAGTAATAGGCTGATTTATTTAAGAGATAAGTTAATTGAAGGACTTTTAAAAATACCTGGCACTAAACTAAATGGAGATAAAAGCAATAGATTGCCAGGCAACGTAAACATAACTTTTGATTCTATAGAGGGTGAGATTTTGGCTATGGCTTTAGATGGAGCCGGAATATGCGTGTCTACTGGAAGCGCCTGCTCAGCAGGGGCAATAGAACCATCTCATGTACTTACAGCTATAGGATTATCAAGAGATGCAGCAAAGGGTTCATTGAGGCTTACTATAGGAGCAAATACTACAGAAAATGAAGTGGAATTTGTCATAAATGAAATAGGTAATACGGTTTTAAAATTAAGAGAAAATAATAAAAAATGGCAGCAAATAAAAGATTGATTAAAAATACTTTGATTAGAATAGGTGATAAAATGAAGAAGAAAGTAGTAGTAGGTATGAGCGGTGGAGTTGATAGTTCCGTTGCAGCATACCTTTTAAAAGAGCAAGGATATGAAGTTATAGGAGTTACAATGCAGGTATGGCAGGATGATAAATATTATGAAGGAATGGAAGGTGGATGCTGTTCTTTAAGTGCTGTAGATGATGCAAGACTTGTAGCGTATAACCTAGGCATTCCATATTATGTTATGAATTTTAGAAATGAGTTTAAAAAGTGTGTAATAGATTATTTTATAGATGAATATACAAAGGGAAGAACTCCAAATCCCTGTGTAGCGTGTAATAAATACATAAAATTTGATGAACTTTTAAAAAGAGCTATGGATTTAGGGGCAGATTACGTGGCTACAGGACATTATGCTACAGTGGAAAAAGTAAATGATAGATATGTACTTAAAAAGTCAAAGGATAGTAAAAAAGATCAAACCTATGCATTATATAATTTAACTCAATTTCAACTAGAACATACTTTAATGCCCTGTGGAATTTATAAAAAAGAACAAATAAGAGAAATAGCAAAGAAGATAGGGCTTGCAGTTCACAACAAAAAGGACAGTGAGGAAATATGTTTTATTCCAGATAACGACCATGGTTCATATATAAAAAGAGTTGCTCCCAATAAGGTGAAAGAAGGAAATTTTGTAGATAAACATGGTAAAGTCCTTGGAAAGCACAGAGGAATTACTTATTATACAATAGGACAGAGAAAAGGACTTGGAATAGCATTTGGAATTCCAATGTATGTCATAGACATAAATCCACTTAAAAATGAAGTTGTTCTTGGTGGAGAAAAAGATATTTTTAAAAACAAATTAATTGCAAAGGACTTAAATTTTATGCCTTTTGAAAAATTGAATACGCCTATGAGGATACAGGCAAAGATAAGATATTCAGCTAAGCCTGCTGATGCACTTATAAGTGCCATAGATGAAGACAAGGTTAAGGTTGAGTTTGATGAAAATCAAAGAGCTATTACAAAAGGACAGTCTGTAGTATTTTATGATGGAGATATCCTTGTTGGTGGAGGAGTCATAGACAGCTTACATTAGAGTTTGCAAGCTAAAAATTACTTTATTCTCTGGATATTTTTTGCAATATTCGACCATTAAATATTTAAATGTGTCTCATTATTGTAAAAATGTTTTTGCGAATAAAGTAATTTTTAAGCTAGAAAATTCATATCGATAAATTAAGAGATGGCAACTAGAAGTGAATTAGATATTAAATAAGCCATGCTTTTTTTAATATCTGAATGCCTTCTTCAATTTGTATTTCGGTCAAACCACCAAAACCGAGTAAAATCATAGGAAATTCATTTGGTATACATTGATCATAATGAATTGAAGTTGGATAAATTTTTACTTTCATCTTATGAGCAGATTGAATTAATTCATGTTCTGTCATTCCATTTTTAACTTTTAATAAAATATGGAGTCCTGATTCTGATCCAATGATTTCGACTTTTTCTTTCATATACTTGTCAATTGCAGAAAGAAGTATTTCATGCTTCTTTCGATATAATGTTCTCATCTTATTTATATGCCTTGATAAATATCCCTCTCTCATAAATATATAGAGTGTATTTTGATGAAGCCTAGAGACTGTTTGTTTGTATATTTTAAAATGTTCTTGATATTTTAGAATTAATTTGGGGGGTAAAACTAAATAACTGATTCTAATTGAGAAAATTAAAGATTTTGAAAATGTACCCATATAAATAACATTTTCACTGTTGCTTAGTCCCTGTAAAGAAGGAACTGGTTTCCCTTTATATCTAAATTCACTATCATAATCATCTTCATTTTTGATATATTCATATAATTGCACATAAAGTGGAGTATTTTTTGAGTAATCCCAAATGGGCATGATTTCAATCATTTATTTACATCCTCCAATAACTGATACCATAAAATATATTAAAACTGGTACTTTATATTATACCAGATTAAAAATATAATTAATAGAAAAGAGGGAGGAATAATTGTGAATATTAAATGTGTTGTTATTATCCAATGTGATATTGTACAGAGAAGGTGTAGTGGATTTGCATGCACAAATGCTTTTTATAATAAAGAGGGAGCATTTAAAGATTATGATGCTGCTGTAAGATATATTTCTTTTACCTGTGGTGGATGCAGTGGAAAAGGAATTGCTGCTAAATTAGAGCATTTGTCCAAAAAATTAAATAAAAAAACTGATATTACTAAAGATGAAGTTGTAGTTCACTTATCATCTTGTATGGTACATGATAATTATCATTCCAATAGATGTCCCCATGCGGACTATATTAAAAGTATAATCATAAAGAAAGGTTATAAAAATGTAGTGGAAGGATCTTATATAAGTGCTAATGCAGCAAGAAAGAGAAAGGAAGGTATATATGACTGCTATGAGTAAGGACAGAAAATGGAGGAGATTATAATGAATTTTTTGAAAAACGTAAAGATTAAAACAAAATTAATCCTATTTTTTGCCATTATTGTTGTACTAGTTAGCTTAATTGGTATCACTAATATAACATTAATATAACACTTTCAAAAACTATAGATAAAAATTCTCAGCAAATGTACAGCAGTAACTTACAAAGTGTTTATATTTTGACTGATATAAAATATATATTGACAGAAATAGAAGGTGATATTACAGATTTGGTTTATGTAAGAAACTCTCCATAAAAACCTGATTTGGAAAAGAATATTAAAAATAACGTTAATGCCTATGAAAAATTGCCTATTGGTGATAAAGAAAAGCAACTGTGGCTAATATTAAAAAAGCAGCTTCAGAAATATAGTATTTTAAGGGAAGATATAGCAAAATCTATTGATGCAGGAAAATTTGATGAAGCAATTAATCAATTAAAACAAATAACTTATTTAAAAAATTCAGTGACGGATAATCTTGATAAACTTATAGCTGCAAATATTAAAGATGCAGAGACAAAAATGCAGCTATTGAAGCAGCTAGAGCAGGCGAACATGGTAAGGGCTTTGCTATAGTTGCAGAAGAAGTAAGAGCACTTGCAGAGCAATCTTCAGAAGCAGTAACAAATATACAAGATACTATTATAAAAGTTCAAAATGCATTTAAAAATCTTTCTGAGAATGGCAGTGATGTATTAAAATTTATAAATGAAAGCGTTGATCCACAATTTGAGGAGTTTGGAAAGATGGGAAAACAATACTACAATGACTCCGATTTTGTAAGTAGAATGTCAGAAGAATTAGCGTCTATGTCAGAGAAAATTACAGCCACAACTGGACAGGTAGGTGAAGCTGTACAAAGTATGTCTGAAACAATACAAAAATCATCAGAAAGTGCCAAACTAGTGGAAACAAAGATAAGTAAAACTACGAAGTCAATAACACAGCAGGTGGTTTTAACTGCAAAATGTCAATTAGAACTTACTCAAAATCTTAATGAAATAGTTAATGAATTTAAGTTGTAACACCTTTTAACTGTATTTATGAAATCCATACAAAAAAGATCGAATATTTCAAGCTGGTAGTCCAGTATTAATAGTATCAAGGCTCTTCTTTCAAAAAGATGTTGACAAATTATTCATAATATTATAATATTATAGCATAATTATTAGACAAAGTCTAATAATTTATTTAGTCTATTATGAGGAGGAAAATAATGAATACTTATTACAATCCAGAAGATTTACCTCAGTTTGGAAATATGGGTGAAGATGCACCTGAAATGTGGGAAAAATTTATGGCTTATTATGGTCAGGTATTTGCTGAGGGGGCATTGACAGCTAAAGAAAAGGCACTTATTGCTTTTGCGGTGGCACATGCTATTCAATGTCCCTATTGTATTGATTCTTATACACAGGCACTTTTGGAAATGGGTGCAAATCAGGAACAAATGATTGAGGCTGTTCACGTTGCTGCAGCTATTAGGGGAGGAGCTACATTAGCCCACGGTATGCAAGCAAAAAATGTAATTAAAAAACTGGAACTTTAGGGGGAGCAGATATGAAACAAAGTTTATGTTTGGAACAGATTGATGGAATCCCTTCTTTTTCTAAAAGGATTCAAGGTCAGGACTTTTGTATGACAAAGCCTCAATTAGATATCATGCAAATAAACATCAGCAATCGTTGCAATCTAGCCTGTAAGCACTGCCACGTGGATGCCAGTCCCATACACACAGAAATCATGAGCCGTGAAACTATGAAAGATTGTCTGCAGGTATTTGGAGAAAATAACTTTTCTGTGCTTGACATTACAGGAGGATCACCTGAAATGAACCCTAATTTTCAATGGCTGGTAGAGGAAGCATCGAAAAAGGGTATACATACTATAGTTAGATCTAATTTGGTTATTCTAACGGAAAAAGGTTATACTCATTTGCCAGAGTTATATGCTCAGCATAAGGTGGAAATTGTAGCATCTCTGCCATACTACTCTGAAAAGGATACTGACCGACAAAGAGGCGTTGGGGTTTTTAAGGCATCCATTGATATGCTGAAGAAATTTAACCAACTTGGATATGGTAAAATACAAGACTTAGTGCTGAATTTGGTATACAATCCAGGTGGCGCTTTTTTACCACCAAAGCAGGACAGCTTGACCATGGAGTACAAAAAGAAACTGATGGAACAATACGGAATTACATTCAATAGGTTATATACTATTACAAATAATCCCATTGGTCGGTTTGGTCAATTTTTAGAAAGAAGTGGAAATCTAAAGTCTTATATGAATCGTTTGGTGTCTGCCTTTAACCCTGCAGCACTAGAAAATATGATGTGCCGCAGCCAGTTGTCGGTGGGTTGGGACGGATTATTGTATGACTGTGATTTTAATCAGGCGCGCGGATGGACGACAGAGGGTGTTCATCGAATTCAAGATTTAAAAGGGACACCTGTGACTGCTCGAAAAATTGTTTTTGGAAATCATTGCTATGCCTGTACGGCTGGTAGTGGCTCTAGCTGTGGAGGGGTTACTACTTAAATAAATATATAGAATAAATTTATTTCAAAATAGGGGGAAATGCCAATGAGAGAAGATGAAATTACAGAATTGTTTAAACAGGGTTTTGACTGTGGACAGGTAGTACTGACCAACTTTGCAAAAGAGTTGGGTATGGATACAGAACAGGCAAATAAGGTTGCTGCCAGTTTTGGAGGAGGCATGTTCTGTGGAGAAACCTGTGGTGCAGTTATCGGTGCCTTGATAGCAATTGGTTTGAAATATGGCCACTATTTGAAGGATACCCCTAACACCAAAAATCAAAATATAGCGAAAGTAACTGAGTTTAGAGAAAAATTTTTAATGAGGTATGATTCTACAGTTTGCAAGGAACTGTTAGGGTATGACATCAGCAAGCCTGAAGAAATGAAAATTATTTTGGAAAAGGGATTACTCTTTAGTTTTTGCCCGAAGTTAGTGGCTTATGTCACAGAGATTTTGACTGAGATATTATCAGAGGATGTTCAATGATGAATAACAATTTCTGTAAAAATGAAAAAACTTAAATCCACATTCATGTGTTAAATGTTTAATAAAAATGTTACTAAAAAAGGAGAAGATGAAAATATTATTACTGCAGAGAGCGGAGCAAATCCTCGTGATTGTCAGATTGATACTTCTAAAAATCGTGGTATGGATATGGCATGCTGCCGCAGAATGTTATTTGAGTGTGGATTTACTAACATATGTAGAGGCGATGAAAGTAAGATTCCCTTGGATTATGAGTATCTTGTAAAGACACGTTCCTTGGATTAAATAGGCACCATGTACTGAAATGTACATCGTGCATTGTGAATTAATTGCTTCACAAAGTTTTTATATTAAGTCAAAATTTTATATGTGCGAAAGTTGAGTTTTTAACTCCTAATTTTTAATTAGAATCCTGCATAGTAGGTTATTTTAGTTCCAAGGACATAGAAAGCTAGTCCAATTAGTGTTGTCATAATTACATATGTATATGCATGTAATTTATAATTTAATTGGAAAAGTTTAAAATCCTCGTACATAAAGGAAGAAAAGGTGGTATAGGCTCCCAAAAATCCGTCACACAAAAGAATATAGAAGTTTCTAGAAATGTGAGAACTGCTAAGTATTCCAAGCAGCAAGGCTCCTGTTATATTTATGATAAAAGTTCCTAGGGGAAATAGGGACTTAAATTTTTTATTTACCAAGTTCCCAAGACAAAATCTAGCTAGGCTTCCAATTATACCACCAATTCCAACTATTAAAAAATTCATTTTTACGTCCTCCTGTTATATTATATTTCAAATGGAATCATCTTTATTTTTATAATCAGTATTCTTTAATTCATTTAAATCAACAGAGTAGTTGAGATTTAATTTTGAAACTAATTTTATAGAAGTAAATTCTCCAAGATAAGCAAAGGCAAGTCCCAAAATTAAAGAAATACAAATATAGCATATAGCTAAAATAAGGTGGTTTGAATTTATAAGTGATACAGTTTCTTTGCATAAAGTAGAAAAGGTAGTATAAGCCCCTGCAAATCCCGTACATATTGCGAGCTTTATATTTGAAGATACAACTGAAGTATAAACAGCAGCGGTGGTTACGGAGGCTAGGATAAAGGCTCCTGTTATATTTATAAATAAAGTATTTATAGGAATTAGGGTTAAATAGGTACTTACTTTTATATTTTCCAAGGTGAATCTTAAAATGGCACCTAAAAAACCACCTATTCCTATGTAAATATATTTTTTCAATTTAATACCCCCTGTGAATTTGACTACAAAAAATGCTCCTACTTTTTGATTAAAGTAGGGGCTATCAGCCATAGGCAATTAAAGGTGAGCTCCATCACCTATAAAATAGATTTCTACAATATATATTTTCATTATACTACCTACATTATATTTTTTGCAAATAAAAAATATATAAAATCGTAACAACGGTTACAGATAATTTATATAGAATAATGTATCATATTAATTGGGTAAGTTATATTTGTATTTTTTATATAGGGGGAAAAAAGATTGAAAATACTTATAGTTTGTTCAAAAAAGAGCGGAAAGTTGCCTCAAAATGAATTTTACACAAAAACTGACAGTAGATTTGCAGGTACAAAATTTATACCACATATACAAAATTTTAAGGAGGCTTGTACTGTATGCGGTAAGAAATGCGTTTGGTGTAGGGGAAAATATGAGTTGAATTTTAAAGAAAGTGTAAGTGAAGTGATTGAACTTCCAGATATATATGAATTATTTGAAGACAATCCATTAAAGTATTTGCCACAAAAATTTAAGAAACATGATACAGCTGTAATTATAGGAGTACATGAAGATATAATAATTGAATTGCCAAAGCTAATAGCCGAAAGTGGTGGAAAAGCTATGATAGTTCCCTGTGAAAGTGGAAGCTGGGTATCAAAATGGACCAGGGAAAAACTTATTGAGGAATGTGAAAAATATAATCTACAGTATGCTTTTCCTAAACCTTTTTGCACATTGAAATATGGGAAATTTCCTCTCATAAATGAATTTATTGATTTATTTAAAATAGGAAAGCCCAAATTTAGACTCTATGTAAATGATGAAGATGTGATAGAAAAAGCAGAAGTTATAATATCTGCACCTTGTGGAAATGGGTACAATATTGCAAGACATCTTTTAGGAAAAAAGTTAGGAGAGGAAGCAAAGAAATCTGTGGCTAAATTTTGGCACAGTTATCCATGCCTTGGAGATATGCATATAGATCCAGAACTTGGTGATACTCCTCTTCATATAAGTGGATATACCCACTATGCAGCTCTTGAAAATGCACAAATAATTAGAAACCATAAGGTTTGAAAAATTACCTCTGATTTTAGAATTAAAACTAAGATCAGAGGTAATTTTATTTAAAATAATTTACCATATATATGATATAATAATACAAAATAGATATTTTTAGTATGAATATATTATTAAGATGTGGTAAATATATAGTTAGTAATTATTTTTAATGGAAAATAATATTTAATATGTATTTTTGTAGATAAAGTGAAATTGAAAAGGAGGTCAGGATATATGTTATCTTATGCTAATAGAGATACTAAAATTGATGAGGGAATTTTATTAAAAAAAGTTAATATTAATGGAAATTTATGTGCAGGGTATGGTGAGATATTTATAAATCAGATTTATCAAAATTGCAGTAATGAAAATATAGAAGGAGTTTACATTTTCCCGCTTCCAGCTGCAGCTATAATATCTGGTTTTGAAGCAGAAATAGGTGGAAGAACTTTAAAGGCAGTAGTTGAAGAAAAAGATAAGGCACTTCAAATTTATGAAAATGCAAAGCTTAGAGGAGACAGCACTTTTTCACTAGAAGAATTCAGTCCCCACTTATTTAAGATAAGCATAGGAAAAATAATTTCCGGAGAAACTGTTAAAATAAAACTTTCCTACATAGAGGAACTAGATTATAAAGATAGTACATTTAAACTTACAATACCTGCAATTTCACAACCTAAGATAATAAGAAACAGATCTAAAATCGAAGAACTAAAGGATAACCTAGTAAATAAATTAGGTATAAGAAAAACTAAGGAAGAGAACTTTGAATTTAAGGTAAACATAATAGTGGAATCCTTGAGTAAAGTCGATTTTAGGTGTCCCTACCATAATATAAAGGTGGAGAGGGAAGGTGATACAGTAGCTAAAATAAGCTTAGAAGAAAACTACTATTTAACAGATAAGGATTTTATATTGTTTATGAGAGAAAGAGAAACCTTAGAAGCAGATGGAATGATATATGAGTATAAGGAAAATGATGAGGAAAAAGGGATAGTTTATATGAGAATGATTCCTAAACTTGACCCCTATGAAGAAGATATTACAGAACATTATGTATTTTTAATTGAAATTTCAGATACAATGAAAGGTGAAAAGTTAGAACAAGCTAAAAATGCACTTCAACTTTGTATAAGAAATCTATCAAAAGGAGATACCTTTGACATAATAGCCCTGGGGAATAAACTAATTAGCTTTTCTCAAAATGGACTGATAGAGTTTAATGCAGATTCACTAAGAGAAGCATCTAAGTGGATAGATAGTTTAAAAACGGAAAAAGATGCGGATATATTTGGAGGGATAAAATACAGCCTTGAAAATGAAGGATCTGAAAATACTATACTTCTTTTTACAGATGATTCGGTAGATGATGAGGAAAAAATACTTTCCTATGTGAATGAAAGTATTGGGGATAATAGAATATTTACTTTTGGAATAGATTCTTGTGCAAATAATTATTTTTTGAATAAGTTAGCCCATGAAAGTTATGGAAAAGCAGAGTTTATAGATATAGGTCAAAGAATTGAAGATGTGATCTTAAGGCAGTTTAATAGAATACAAAGTCCTCAGGTAGATGGTATAGATATAGATTGGGGAAGGTTACAAGTTAACTCTACTTATCCAAGGACTATTGAATATATGTATGATAGGGAACCTTTTTCTATATTTGCAAGTGTTACTGGAGAAGTAGAGGGACGAATAACTTTAAAAGGGTATGTGGATGGAAAAGAATATTTGAGAAGGATAGATATTGACAATTTTAGCACAGAGGAAAATGCCAGCTTACTTAGAAAGGTTTGGGCTAGAAAAAAAATGAAATCTTTAGAAATGAATATGAAAGCACAGAGGGGACAAGAGAAAGAAGAAATGAAAAGAAAGTTAATAGAACTTTCTAAAAAAAGTGGCTTCATAAGTCCTGAAACTACTTTTATATTGATGGAATTAAGAGAAGAACCAGTACTTGGCATTCAGCTTAAAAATATAATTCCAATAAAAGTAAGTGAAAGCACTTTAGGTGAAAAAATAGATGAAAACTTAGAAAGTGGGTTCTTGTATAGAAGTTTTACCGGTGATAAAGAAGAGAAGGAATATGACAGTGACAATTTATATTTGGATAAAAAGTATACTAGAGAAAAGCTTATACGAATAATAGCTAAAAATCAATTTGCAGATGGAGCTTTTGTAGATTATGAAGATAGCAATCTAGAGGATAAAATAGAAACCACTTCCATGGTAATGCTGGCGTTTATAATTGGAAGGGAAAATATAGACATATATACAAATCAATTAAATAAAGCTGTAGCTTTCATATGTGACAGTTATGATCAGGTTGATTTTAATGTGAGAGATGATATTTTAGAAATGTCTATTCTGGCACTGAATAATATAAAGAAGAAGAAAATAATAAAGGACAAATATGTTTTAAAAGTTGATCATATAATAGAGAAATTATGTGAAAGTTTATACCCTAAAGAAGATACAAAGCATATATTAAAGAATTTAATGGATAATTCCTTTAAAAGAAATGTAGCATCTCTTTTTAAATCAAGCGAAGGTGGAAAATATATAGAAGAAGAAATAACTATAGTTGAGGAGAGAAATTCCATATTTAATATGGCAAAACTGGCAGTACTTAAGGCACTAAAGAATTAAAAAGAATTATTAGGTGGTATCATATTGATAAAATATATTTTTCATACATTTAAACTTAAGTTGTAGGAGATAGATGGATATCACTCACATATAGGGTTATCTTAGGACTAGAAAAGGGCATTCCTGTAGGTATGAATAATACTATCGAAGATTTAGTTGAAAATACATTATTTGACACCTATGATGGTTACATTCAGAATTTTTTACTTGAACTTTCCATAATGGATAGTTTTACAGCAAAGCAAGCTTTTTTGTTACTCATGAGGAAAGAACAGATAAGATACTAAAAAAACTTCGCCAGGAAAATGCCTTTGTTTTTTATGATGAAGTAAATAAAACCTATAAAATTCACAATGTTCTTCTGGATTTCTTAAGAATAAAACAACATTTTAAACCAGCACATATTAAAGAACTGTACAGGCGTCTTGGTCATTGGTATTTAAGTAAAAAAGATTTTATAATTGGTTATGGTTATTTAAATCGTGCAGGAGATGTAGAAAAGATTCTTTCAGATTTTAACAATCCTCATAATGTTCGTAATGAACTTACAGAAAAGGTAAAACTTACATAAACAGTAATACTAGAAAAAATACTTCAGAAAATATATCTGGAGTATTTTTCTTAATATTATATTAAATTTGTTTATAAATTATTGATATTTATAAAATATAAATATATAATTTACATTATGTATTCATATATCTATGAAATATTTAAAGCTTAAAATGTTTAAATTTTAAACTTTTCTATATTATGTAGGGTAGTAAAGGAGAATTTTAATGAACTGTGCAAAAGATAAATTATCACTTATAGAAGATGTAAAAAAAAGCTTATATGATTTTGTTATCATAAGCAGATCTATGATCAATGAGATAAATTATGAAGAAAAACTTTCTATTTCGCAGTTGCTTCTTTTATATTTACTTGAAGAAAGTGAATCCTACAAAGTTAGTGAACTTGCTGAAAAACTTGGAATAACTCCTTCAGCTGTTACAAATTTAAGCAATAAATTAGTTGAAAGCCAATTTATAAATAGGTTTAGACCAGAAGACAACAGGCGGGTAGTTATGATATCTTTGACAGATAAAGGAAAACAATTTCTAAAAAAAATGAGTGAAGTAAAATATAGATTTTGGGAAGAAGCACTTTCGGAGTTGAATAATGATGATTTAAAAAATATGAGTTTAAGCTTTTTAAAATTGAATTATGCTCTCCAAAAGTATAAAAATAGAAAATAACAGATTGCTATATTGTTATAAAGGAGGAAAAAGATGAATTTAACTGAACTATCTGTAAAAAAGCCGGCAGCAATAACAATGGTTATATTATTTTTGCTGGGGCTTGGTATATTTGGATACACACATCTTGGCGCAGACCTTATGCCTTCCATGGACATACCAGTAATTACTATATCAACTACATATTCTGGTGCTAGTTCCGAAGACATAAGAAAGGATGTTGTAAAACCTATGGAGGATGCGGTTGCAGGTATAAGTGGCATCGATAGAATTAATTCTACAGCTAGAGAAGGAATGGGACAAACTACTATAATATTCAAATCCAGCGCAAATATGAATACAGCCTTTCTGGATGTACAAAAAGCTGTAGATAATGTACAAGGTAAACTTCCTAAAAATGCGGATAAGCCCGTTTTGTTCAAGTTAGATACAGGTGCTATGTCTGCTTTAATGTTATCCGTATCTGGAAATCTGTCTTATGATGAACTTTACAATGAGGCAAATAATATAACTGAGGCTCTAAAAAAAGTTCAAGGTGTAGGAAATGTATCTCTTGAAGGAATACAAAAAAAGCAGTTGATAATAAAATTAAATAAATCTGCTATAGAATTTTATGGAATAAATTTAAATACTTTAACTTCTAAGCTGCAGTCAGATAATATAAATATGCCTGCAGGGCAGATAAAGCAGGACAAATTGAATCAGTCTGTAAGAGTTATAAGTAAATTTGAAAGCATAGATGAAGTGAAAAATTTGCTTATACCTACTTCAGGAAACGGTACTGTCCGTCTAGGGGATATAGCAGATGTAAATTTGGAATATCCTGAAGAGGATCAACATACAAGAATGAATGGAAAAAATACTATAGGAATAAGTATTCAAAAGCAAAGTGATGCAAATGTAGTTGAAGTTGTAAATAACATTAAAAAGGAAATTACTCAGCTGAAAAAAGGTATGCCATCTAATATTAGATTGGATACAGCATATGATAGTACTACATTTATAAATTCTTCTATCTCTCAAATAAAGCATACTTTAATAGAGGGTGTAATAACAACTGCTTTAGTTTTACTAATATTTTTAAAGAGTTGGAGATCTTCACTTGTAATACTTGTAGCTATACCAACATCTCTTATTGCAACTTTCTTTATGATGTATGTTTTGAAATTTACTATGAATATAATGTCTCTTATGGGATTATCTCTTTGTGTAGGTACTCTTGTAGATGACTCAATTGTTGTACTGGATAACATACAGCGGCATCTGGCTATGAAAAAAGATCCACAATCTGCAGCTATAGATGGACGAAAAGAAATAGGACTTGCATCTATTGCTATAACTCTTTGTGATGTAGTTGTATATCTTCCTGTTTCTTTTATGACTGGTATGGTAGGGAGTTACTTTAGGGAGTTCGGACTTACTATAGTTTGTGCCTCATTATTTTCCCTATTTGTAGCATTTACTATAACACCTATGCTGTCATCAAGACTTCTTAAACCAGAAGGAAATAGACAGGCAGAATCAGGAAAATTAAAAAGCAAATTTAAGCAAAGCATATTTTATAGGATGATTGATGGAATTTCAGGATCTATAGACAGATTGACAGCTGTTTATAAAGGATTTCTTATATGGTGTCTGGATCATAGGAAAAGAGTACTTGCTATAAGTGCAGTTGTATTAGTAGGAACTATTGCTTTGATACCTATAGGTGCCATAGGTACGGAACTTATGCCAACTACAGATGAGAGTAATTTTAGTATAAATATGGCTTTTGATTCTGGAACCAGTTTAAATGAAATGGATAAGAAAGTTAAACAAGTAGAAAACTATTTACATAGTGTACCTGAAGTTAGTACATATTATTCCATGGTAGGGTCTAGCAGTGGCAGCGTAATGATGGGTAGTTCTTCAAATTCTGCAACTATGTATGTAACTCTTTATCCTAAAAATGATAGAAAAAGATCTCAAACTGAAGTGGCGAAACAAGTTAGAAAATGGGGAAATGCATATCTAGCTGGAACAGATTTTTCTGTGAGTGAATCTGAAGCTGGAGGATCAGGTTCAAGTAAACCTATATCAATTGAAATATTAGGTGATAATACTGATACTGTAAGTGAAATATCAAATAAGGTAGAGGAAATAGTAAAAGGTATACCGGGAATTGCAGATGTGGATAACTCTACAAAGGTAAGTCAAAGTGAACTTAGAGTTAAAGTAGACAAGCTTGCTGCAGTACAGTATGGCGTATCTATATCAGATATAGCTTCTACACTTAGAACAGCAATTCAAGGTTCTTCTGCTGGTACATATAGTACTAGTGATGATGATTATGATGTAACAGTGAAGTTTCATGATGGGGATATAAAGACTCCTTCGGATATAGGTGGAATAAAAGTGTTAAGTCAATCTGGACAATCTATACCAATAAGTGAAGTTGCATCTATAGTAAAAACTGATAGTCCACAATCTATATCAAGAAAGGATAAACAGGATGTAGCTACAATTTCTGCAAATATTCAAGGAAGATCCCTTGGAGCTATAAGCCAGGAAATAGGTAAAAAGCTAAATTCACTATCTGTACCAGAAGGCTATAAAATTCAATTTGGCGGCGATCAGAAGAGTATGGGAGATAGCTTTACTTCTCTTGGAGAAGCACTGGGAGTATCATTAATACTTATTTATATGATACTTGTTGTACTTTATGAATCCTTCTTAACACCATTTATTAGAATGATATCACTACCTTGTGCACTCGTTGGAGCTCTTGGGATACTTGCCATTACTGGTAAAACTTTAAATATGATGTCGTTAATAGGACTTATTATGCTTGATGGTTTGGCTTCTAAAAATGGTACTTTATTGATAGATTATACCAATACTCTTATAAAGCGAGGAAAGAGTTTAAGGGAGGCATTAATTGAGTCTGGTGAAAGAAGATTAAGACCTATAATTATGACTTCTTTAACTATGATTGTTGGTATGCTGCCATCGGCGTTATCTATAGGTGAAGGCAGTGAGTTGAAGTCAAGCATGGCTGTTTTAGTTATTGGAGGAATGGTCGCGTCAACTATTTTTACTCCTATAATACTGCCTATAATTTACTTGATGATGGACAATTTGAAAAATCGTATTTTTAAAAAAAGAAAAAAACAGCCAGAAATGCAGGAGGTGTAATTTATGAAATTTAACATTTTAAAATCCAAAAAAAATATTATGAAAATAGTAGTTGTTTTGTTAGTAGTTTTAATGGTAGCTGCTATAGCTCATAACGTAATTAAAAATAAAAAAGTAGAGTCACAAAACAAAATCCAAAATGTAAATGTTGCTGAAGCAGAACTAGATTCTTTAACAACAACTGTAGATTATTCGGGAAAGTTAAATTCAGATAAAGATGTGTCCATATCTCCTAAAGCACCAGGCAAAGTTCAAGCTTTAAACGTAAAAGTAGGTAGTACGGTAAAAGCTGGAGATATACTTTTTACTCTTGATTCAACTTCGCTGCAGGCACAGCTTCAGCAGCAGCAGGCAAGTATACAATCTGCAGTAGCGAATTTGGATAAAACCAAAAGCTCTGGAGTTGAACAGCAGATTGTACAGCAGCAGCAGGCATTAAGTACAGCACAGATAAATTATGATGATGCTAAAAATAGCTATGATAGGGAACAAAGCTTATATTCTGCGGGGGCTGCACCAAAACAGGATTTAGATAATGCTACTACAAAATTAGAAAATGCAGAAGCTTCGCTTTCTGCAGCACAACAAAACTTAGATTTGACCAGGCAAAAAGTTGGTCCTGAATCGGTGGAAGTAGCTCAAGCTCAGGTGAATCAGGCACAAGCTGGACTAAAATCAATTCAAAGTCAAATTGATGATACTGTAATTAAATCACCTATTTCTGGTGTTGTATCTGCTGTAAATATACACCAAGGAGAAATTACTTCAGGTTCTCAGGCATCTGTAAATATAGTAGATTCAAGTTCAATTATGGCTGAAGTAAATGTGCCAGATACTATGCTTTCAAAAATTAAAGTTGGACAATCTATACCTGTAACAATTCCTTCTCTTTCAGATAAAAAATTGACAGGAACTATAGATACTATAACACCTAATGCAGACAGCAAAACTCAAGAATATCTGATTAAAGTAAAAATACCTAATTCAGATGCAAGCTTAACATCAGGAATGTATTCAAAAGTGTCCTTTCCTGACCAGGTTAAAAATAATGTGATGACGGTACCTAATGAAACTATAAAAGTTGAAAATGGAGTTTCATATTTGTTTGCAGTAAGAAGCAATAAAGTAAAGAAAATAGCTGTAACTACAGGACTTTCAAATGATAAAGTTACGGAAATAACATCTTCTAACATAGAAGCTGGGGATAGGATAATAACTTCAGGACAAACATTCTTAAATAACGGAGATAAAGTTAAAGTATTGTATTAGTAAAAAGGACCGGCATACTAATTTACGAGTATGTCAGTCCTTTGATTATATTTCTATATTTTTAAACATAGAGATTCCCTTTGAACATATAGCTTTATATAATATAAAATTTGCTGCCATTATTATGCAAAGTCCCAAGACAGCTACTTCATTTATGTAGCTGTAAAAATTAATCATTGAAAATATTAATATACCTGTGAATATAAAGCTAATTATCGTATTTATAAAAGTATTGAAATTTTGTTTTACAGCTTTTACTTCGTTATCCCAGTGCAGCTTTGGAAACCTCAAATCAATTAAAATTCCAGTCATGGAGGTAAGCAGTATTCCTATAAAACTAACTAAAAGTGAAATAACTGAGAAGTATATAGGCAGTTTTACAAGTAAAGTCAATCCTATTAAGATTAGAAATATGCTTGTAATTCCAACAAGAACACCAGAAATCACTTTTGCCATAATTTGAGTACTGTAGGAAACTGGTAAATATTTTTTTGCAAATATGTTTTCTCCCTCCCTTGATATGGCTGTGGAAGTTATGGAATTGGAAGCTCCTAAAATTAATCCTGCAGCTAAAGATACTACGATACAAATCATTGTAGTAGTTGAGGTTACTTTAATATTCACTAGAACATTTAATTCGTGAAAAGAATCCGGTCGAACTAAAAATGGTATAAAAAGTACAATAGGTATTATGATATTTGCTAAAATGCAATTCATAAAATACACAGGTGTTCTGAAAATAGATTTCATTTCCTGAAGTAGTAGAGCTTTAAATTTAGAATTTGCAGAGGAAGTTTTATTTAATTTTGAATAATCCAGTTCTCTTCTCTTTGCAGAAATTTCACTGCCTCCTTGAGCACCTTTAAAATACAAATATTGACCAAGTACTGAAAATAGTGAAATTACAAGAATATTTAACACTATAAATAAAATTAAGTTTTCAAATCCCCTAAAGCTTGAACTATATACTAGAGAACTTGCAGACAATGTACTTCCAGGAAAGAATCTGTTTGAAAGAGATACTAGAGAATTATTTCCTTCATTTATCATCTTAAATATGTTTTCATAATTTTGGGAGGATACAGTCATTTTTTGAAGTACTACATTTAAACCTATTGCAAATAACATTGCAAAAATTCCACCTAAAATTTTTAAAATATCACGATGCTTACCTATATTTGTAAAACTCATTATTACCATATTTAAAATTGAAGCTGCAGCTATAGGTATAATAGGTACTATTAAAAATAGTACTGCACTGTATATAAAATAAAGCGGATTATAACTTCCTTTATATCCATAGATTAGCAAAATGGGAAGTAGTATAAAAATTTCAGTAAGATATTCATATATGAGTATTACAGTGAATTTGGAAAGTAGAATTTCCCAAGGCTTTAAGGGCAGTGGCAGCAGAAGGTCTATATCTTTTGAAAAATACAGTACATTTATAGAATAAAATATGGCAAAAAAGAATATAAATACACTCGTAAAAGATATACCAAGAGATAGAATTAAGCCTTGCTGACCTATTTTGTAGAGGTAGTCATAAGCTGACGATATAAAAAGAGAAAATAGTTTTATAGTAGGTAAGAGGGCTAGTAAAATAATTATCCAGAGGGCGGCTTTTTTAATATTACTATTTTTTTTCATACTTGTAGAATTACTTCCGTTTTTCAACAATACTTTAGTTAAAACTATATAATTATTCATTGCCAGTCATCTCCAAGAAAATATTTTCTAAGCTTTCATTTTCATTGAACTTATTTTTTAACTCTTGAAAAGTTCCGGAAAATGAGAGAGAGCCTTTATTTATAACTGCAAGTCTATCACATAATTTCTCTGCAACTTCTAAAACATGAGTTGAAAAAAATACGGTGTTTCCTGCACTTGCATGTTCTTTCATCATTTCTTTTAATGTATATGAGGATTTAGGATCAAGTCCTGTCATAGGTTCGTCTAATATCCAAACGCTTGGATTGTGGATTAGAGCACCTACAATTATTATTTTTTGCCTCATGCCGTGGGAATAACTTTGAATCTGGTCTCCTAAAGCATTTGATATTTCAAACCTCTTGGATAAATTTTTAATTTTAGCTGTTCTTTCTTCCGATTTCACTCCATATATATCTGCCATGAAATTTAAGTATTCTATACCTTTAAGTCTTAAAAACATATCTGGGCTATCAGGTACAAAACCAAATTGATATTTGGCTTCTATTGGTTTTTGATTTATATCTATGTTGTTTATTCTTACAGTTCCACTATCTGCTTTTATTATTCCTGTCATCATTTTTATGGTGGTAGTTTTTCCAGCACCATTTGGACCTATAAATCCAAATATTTCTCCATCGGGTATACTTAGATTTAGATTGGCTACTGCTTTTGAAGATGAATTGTAGCTTTTGTTTACCCCTAATAATTCAATCATAATTTCCCTCCAATTATATTTTAAATATAGAGTTTTCAACTGAAATTTAAACTTATACTATATTGTAGAAATATGTTTGCACATAAGCTAACTTTCAAGTTAGAAAACCTGTAGTATAGCGTTATATTAGTATTATATTTAATAATTTACTTAAAAGCAATTGGAGGACAATCTATATTTGTTTGAAATCAAATAATAGCTTGTGATACTTCAATAATTGAAATAAAAATATTATTAGGAAAAACAGAATAAAATATGCTCCATTTTATGATACAATGAACATGAAGTGCAGGAACATGACATTAGTATATATGTACATATTTAGTTAGTTAGAAAGGAAAATGGAAAATTAGATGGAAATAAGTGATAAAAGAAATAAATATGCAGCATTATTTAATGAAAATAGTTTTAAATTGAAAAGGATATTTGAAAGTATTATTGTTGGAATGTTAACAGGTGTTATAATATCTTTTTTGAGATTTTTAGTGGATAAATCAGGATACCTTTTAGCAGATGCTTATAAAATAATTGGTTTTAAGCATTGGTTAATTCCAGTTTGGATTATATTTTTAATTATAATAGGTTATATAATTGGTTTGATTGCAAAAAAGAATGTTGCAATTAGGGGAAGTGGTATTCCACAAGTTGAAGGTGTATTACTTGAAAAACTTGATATGACATGGTGGAAAGTAATATTAGGAAAATTTGTAGGAAGTTTTCTTGCTATTGGGACAGGCCTTTCACTTGGAATAGAAGGACCTTCTGTTCAATTAGGTGCAGCAGTTGGACAGGGCTTTTCAAAAATTTTAAAAAGAATAAAAATAGAAGAAAAATATCTTATTGTAAGTGGTACTAGTGCTGGAATCGCTGCTGCATTCAATGCTCCACTGGCTGGAACGATGTTTGCACTAGAGGAAATTTCAAAAAAACTGTCGCCTACAATTTTGATTTCAGCATTTTCTGCTGCAGTGGCTTCAAATTTTATTTCCTATCAAATTTTTGGCTTTAAGCCTGTTTTTGATTTTAGAAATGTACCCAGGTTGCCATTAAATTGTTATTTATTTATTATTGTACTTGGAATTATTATAGGTGTTTTAGGAGCTGTCTTTAATAAAGCGTTAGTAAAAACACAAAATATATTTTCTATGCAAAAATGGCTTCCTATACAGTTCAGACCAATGTTTTGTTTAGTAATATCCATCTTTATAGGCTTTTCACTGCCTCAGATTTTAGGAGAAGGAAATATGCTTATAATGTCTCTTTCAAAAGGTAATATTGCAATAAAAATGCTTGTGATTTTACTTGTTTGCAAATTTATTTTCTCAATGATATGTTGTGGTTCAGGAACTCCAGGAGGTATATTTCTCCCATTATTTACTGTAGGCGCTTTAATAGGAGCTATATATGGAAGAGCCGCTGCTTACTTATTTCATATTAATAGTTCTTACATTGGAATCTTTATAATTCTTGCTATGGCAGGATATTTTTCTTCAGTTATAAGGGCGCCTATGAGCGGCAGCATACTTGTTATAGAAATGACAGGAGCTTTTAGCAATCTTTTACCTGTTGCTATTATTGCAGTAGTTTCATATTTGACTGCTTATATATTAAAGTCTAAACCAATATATGAAACTTTACTGGAAAAACTTTTAATTAATTAGGTGATGCTTATGGAAAACTATATAAAATTTATAGCTAAGGCCTGGAAAGACTTTATAGAAAAAGGATATTTAAATAGTGCAGTACGGCCTGAAATTGCTGAATCCTGGCAAAGGTGCAAAAATTATGAGGTAGATCCCCTAAATGGTAGAGGAAATAGTATTCTTACAGGCAGCAGTATTACTTATCGACTGGAACAAAATGAAGATCTAATTTCTATTGCAAAACCTGTAGTAAAAAGCCTATATGATATTGTAGCAGGGTCTGGATTTGTAATTATGCTAGTGGATAAAGAAGGATATGTTATAGAAGCATTAGGGGATAGTAAAATACTGAAAAGGGCAGATAAATTGAAATTTGTAGTAGGTTCTCTCTGGACAGAAAGGGAAGTAGGAACTAATGCTATAGGCACTGCATTGTATCTTGATAAACCTATACAAACTATTGGAGCAGAACACTATGGTGTAAAACAGCATTCATGGACATGTTCTGCAGCACCTATTCACAATGAAGATGGGGATGTAGTAGGGTGTATTAATATGTCGGGAAATTATTATGATGCGCATTTGCATACTTTGGGTATTGTTACAGTAGCAGCTCATGCTATAGAAACTCAATTTGACCTTACTATTTCAAATAAACTTATGAATACCACTTTTGACTCAGTAACAGAAGGCATGATTGTACTTGATAACAAATTAAATATAAAGAAGATAAATGATAAGGCATTAAATATTTTAAACCTGAAAAGTGAAAAAGCAATAAAATTAAATATTACGAGTATTATACATAATGTGGATTTTAAAAATATACTAAATGGCAGGGCAGACAATTGTAATGATATAGAATGTGATTTCTATGTGGAAGGTAGTAGAATCAAATGTCTTATAAGTGTATTGGCAATGAAAGTGAAAAATAGAATAATGGGAATAGTTATAACTTTTAGAGAATACAAATATTATCACAAACTTGTTAAAAAAGTTATGGGATATACGGCTTCTTATAATTTCGACAATATAGTTACTGTTAATTCTAAAATGAAAGAAATAATAAAATTTGCTAAAAAAGCAGCAAGAAGTGAATGTAATATTTTAATAGAAGGGGAAAGTGGTACTGGAAAAGAACTTTTAGCTCAATCTATTCACAATTATAGCGAAAGATGTGAAGGCCCTTTTGTAGCTATAAATTGTAGTTCTATACCTAGAGAACTTGTAGAAAGTGAGCTTTTTGGTTATGAAAAAGGAGCTTTTACAGGAGCTTTAAAGCAAGGAAAACCTGGGAAATTTGAATTAGCAGATGGAGGAACTATTTTTTTAGATGAAGTAGGAGAGCTCCCCCTTGATATACAGTCAAAGCTTTTAAGGGTTCTTGACAATAATAAGATTACAAGAGTTGGGGGAACTTATGAAAAACAACTAAATGTAAGGATAATAGGAGCTACAAACAGGGTACTCAAGGATGAAATTAAAAAGAAAAATTTTAGAAGTGACCTTTACTATAGATTGAGTGTGATGAATATAAAAACTGTCCCACTTAGGGAAAGAAAAGAAGATATAGAGCTTTTAATTAAATATTTTATGGAAGAATTGAATTCTAAAAGTTTGTGTAAGAAGAAAGTAGTAGAAAAAGCATATATAGAAAAGATTAAAGCTTATGATTGGCCTGGAAATGTTAGAGAACTTAGGAATGTAATAGAGAGGGATTACTATTTAAGTGAGGATAAGATGGTTCCTTTGGATTATTTAGAAAAAGAAGTTTATGAAAAAAATGCCTCCTCTGATCCAGTAAATATTAGTGTGCTTCCAATGGAGGTTTTAGAAAAAGAGAATATTGAAAATGCACTTGAGAAGTGTAATGGAAATATATTAAGGGCTGCAAAATCTTTAAATATCAGTAGATCTACCATGTATAGAAAAATGAAAAAGTATGGAATAAAAAGTGTGTCAAGATGACCAGAAAAAAGTAAAATTCTCAAAATAGGACACTAAATATGTGTCATGATGACACATGGTGCCTTTAAATGTCTTTTTAATAGGTTTCTTGTTTTTGGTATGGCTTTTGCTTATAAAATATAGTGAATATATTAACAGGTATATGTAAATTTTAATATTGCCATACTATTATAAAAAAGGAGAGATAATTATGAAAGCTGTATTGTGGTATGATAAAAAAGATGTAAGAGTAGAGGAAATTGAGGAACCTAAGGTAAAAGAAAATGCTGTAAAAATTAAAGTGAAATGGTGTGGTATATGTGGTTCTGACTTACATGAGTATTTAGGAGGACCTATATTTATTCCAGTAGGTACGCCGCATCCTTTAAGCAAAAGTAC
Organism: Clostridium ljungdahlii; assembly: GCF_001636845.1. Taxonomy (GTDB): domain Bacteria; phylum Bacillota; class Clostridia; order Clostridiales; family Clostridiaceae; genus Clostridium_B; species Clostridium_B ljungdahlii_A. Next base: position 55,485 of record NZ_LITT01000046.1, on the reverse strand, counting down.
GGCACCAGTAGTTTTAGGACATGAGTTTTCAGGAGAAGTAGTGGAAATAGGAAGTAAGGTTACAAAATTTAAGGCAGGAGATAGAGTTATTGTAGAACCTATAGTTGCCTGTGGAAAGTGTCCTGCTTGTCTTGAAGGAAAATATAATTTATGTGAAGCTTTGGGATTTCATGGACTTTGTGGAAGCGGCGGCGGATTTGCTGAATACACAGTATTTCCTGAAGATTTTGTCCATAAGATACCAGATACTATGGACTATGAGAAGGCTGCACTTGTTGAACCTATGGCAGTTGCCCTTCATTCCCTAAGAGTTGGAAACTTTACTACAGGAAATACTGCTTTGGTTTTAGGTGCAGGACCTATAGGACTTGCAACTATTCAGTGTTTAAGGGCAGCAGGGGCAAGAATTGTAATTGTATTTCAGAGAAAATCTGTAAGACAGGAATATGCTAAGAAATTTGGAGCAGATGTAGTTTTAGATCCAAATGAGGTAGATGTAATTGAAGAAATAAAAAAACTTACAGGCGGCGTAGGTGTAGATACAGCTTTTGAAACAACAGGCGCAAATGTAGGGATTAATACGGCAATTCAAGCTTTAAAATATGAAGGTACTGCGGTAATAACCAGCGTATGGGAAAAAGATGCAGAAATCAATCCAAATGATCTTGTATTTACAGAAAAGAAAATAGTTGGTACTCTTGCCTACAGACATGAATTTCCTTCTACAATAGCACTTATGAATGATGGAAGAATAAAGACAGATGGATATATTACAAAGAGAATAGCACTTGAGGACATTGTAAAGGAAGGATTTGAAACACTTACAGGACCTGAAAAGAAAAAACATGTAAAAATAATTGTAACTCCTGATAAATCATTATTGTAAAAAGTACTTGTAAAATTGATAAAAAAATGAATTCAGCAAATTATGTGGCTGAATTCATTTTTTTGTTGTAAATTAACATTTATATAAAAACAATGGTATACTTAGATGTAATTGAAAATTTTCAGTTATATTAGGGAGGACAAAAATGAGCTTTAAGAAAAATGTATACGATACAATGAGGGAACTAATATCTGTACCAAGCATATCTGGTACAAAAGAAGAGTGCACGGCAGCAGAAAAAATATATGAAAAAATTTTGGAAATACCTTATTTTAAGGACAATCCTGAAAATCTAGGCATAGAGCAAATTGAAGATGATCCTTTAGGGAGAAGCTTTGTATGGGCAGTAGTAAATGGAAAGGAAAATTCACCAAATTCGTTTATACTTTCAGGCCATTTAGATGTAGTTGGAGTAGAAGAATTCGGACATTTAAAATCTATGGCTTTTGATGTAGATGAATGTACTAAAAGAATTTCAGAATTGAATTTAGATGAAGATGCCCTGGAGGATTTTAAATCAGGAGATTGGATATTTGGAAGGGGAACTGCAGACATGAAGTTTGGAGTGGCCCTCAATATGGAACTTTTAAGAGAATTCAGCAAAGAGAGAAACTTTAAGGGAAACTTATTGCTTTTAGTAGTTCCGGGTGAGGAGAGTAACTCCGAAGGAATGATTGCTGCAGCTCCATTTCTTCTTAAATTAAAGGAAGAGAGAAAGTATAATTACTGTGGTATGATAATATCAGAGCCAAGTATACCTGAAAGAGGAGAAAAAGAAAGCAAGAGATTATATATAGGTAGTGTAGGTAAAATTATGCCTTTATTTTTTTGTGTGGGAAAAGAAACTCATGTAGGGGAATCTTTAAGAGGATTGAATCCAAATTTGCTAGTTTCGGAGATAAACAAATTGATGGAATGTAATCCAGATCTCTCAGACAGCATTTATGATACTGTAACTCCGCCGCCTATGTGTTTAAAGCAAATGGATTTAAAGGAGATGTATTCCGTACAGAGCCCATTGTATTCCACAGCATATTATAATATATTGACTCTTCAGGCATCTTATGATGAAATACTATCTAATTTAAAAAAACTGGCTCAGAATGCCTTTGAGAATGTTTTAAAGGATATTTCAAAAAAGAGAGAAAAATTTGCAAAGAAATCTTCACAAAAATTGAAATTTGATAATATAGAAGCTTGTGTTATTACTTATAAAGAGATGTTATATGAAGTTAAAAGCACACATAAGGATTTTGAAAAGTACATAGATGAAAAGGTAAAAGAATGGAAAAATGAGAAATTGGATAACCAAACTATAGCTATAAATATAGTAAAGGCAACTTATGAACTATACGAGAATAAAAGACCTATGATTATAATTTCATTTATTCCTCCTTATTATCCGCATAAACATTTAAAAGCTGAAAATAGTGAGGATGGCAAATTTATAAATGCCGTAGATAGTACAATTAAGTATGCAGGAGAAAAATTTCAGGAAAGCATCATAAAAACTAATTATTTCATGGGTATATCTGATGCGAGTTATACAGGAATTAACCCAGATATACCACTTACTGAATTGATTTCGAATATAGTTGGATATGATATAATATATAAACTTCCAGTAAGAGAACTGTCTAAGTTAAACATTCCTGTAGTGATTTTTGGTGGGCAGGGAAAAGATCTGCACAAATATACTGAAAGATTAAATGTACCTTATTCCTTTGAGGTGATACCTGAACTTTACAGGCACATGATTTACTATGTGCTAAGTTGATTAAAAATATGTATTTCTCGTAAGGTAGGGGAGAGAAAGTCTCCCCAAGTGTTTTACCTTTTTAGGTAAAATAGCAGCACAGTACTATCTGTACATATTAATTAAGTATATATACAGTTACAGATCTTCTGCCCCAGTTTTCTGCATCTGTCTCCGAATTTACAAATAAATCTATTATATTTCCCTTTATAGCTCCACCGATATCACAAGCGACGGCATATCCATATCCTTCTACATAAACTTTTGTTCCCAGTGGAATAACTCTAGGGTCAACAGCTATGGTGCTGTATCCATTTGGATTCCTTACAGTTGCAGAACCTGATGCTGTGACACCATCTCCACAATATGCAGTTGCCTCCATAGTAAGTGCTTGTGAGTATGAAAGTGAACCTGATCCACCACGAGATAAGGTAGGTGAAGAAGTTTTTATTTCAGGTATTTGAGGAGCCTTCTGAGCAGTTTGAAGAGCTATTAACTGCTGTTCCTTTGCGGTAGCCTGACTTAACAGTTCTTTTTGTTGTTGTATGTCAGTATTTAATTTTGACAAAGTAGATTCATTGCTTACTTTTAAAGATTCTAGCTTAGTATTTTCAGCACTTAAAGCTTTTTGCTGATTTTGTATAGCTTGTTCATTTCCTTTTAATTTTGTAATAACTTGATTATCAAATTTCATTACTCTTGAGATTGAGTCAACTCTGGATATAAAATCACTTAAGTTGTTTGAAGATAAAAGCACCTGGAGATAACCGTTTGTACCGGTTGTGTACATAGCTTTTACTCTTTTTTTAAATAAATCATTTTGCGATTTTGAAGCATCTTGTGCTTTTGACAATTTGATCTGTGTATTTTTAATGTTCTTAGCAATAGAATTCATATCTTTTTTATTGCTTTCAATTTTCCCGATTACTCCATCAATCTGCTTATTTAAAGCATCAACTTTTACCTGGAGTTCCTTTTTGTTATTTTGAGTTTGTGTTAATTCTTCAGACGCACTGGCTGAAGAAGCGAAAACATTGCTGAAAGTAGAACCTACTAACGCAAACGTTATAATAACAGATAAGGCTTTTTTATTCAATGTATTTTCCCCCTTAAAACACTATTAAGTTTAAAGAAAACTTACTAATGTTTTTTATTATACCATTAATGTATACAAAAACTCAAGTTTATATGAATTTTGTATGCAAATGGAGGATAGCTAAGAGCACACTATAAGCGAGATTGACTACTATAAAAAAATTTTATTTTTAGGCTATTGACAGTAACCAAAACTTATAGTAAACTCATCCTTAAAGGTAAAAGCTATGATAGGATTAATTAAATGTGTTAGTATTTTTTTACAGAGAGTGGGGTAAGGTGAAAACCCATAAATATGCATATTGAAACTCACCCTGGAGCTGTAGGTTGAATGTTTAGTAGGCCTAATCGGTTGTTTGACCGTTATGTTAATTAAGTAAGAAAAATGGGTGGTACCGCGGCAGACTTTTCGCCCCAGCGAAAAGAGCTGTTTTTTTATACGTTAAAATATATCAGCAAAGATAAGCTGATGTATTTTTTTTACTTATTTTATTCAATTGGGGCGCTGCAAATGTAAAATATTATAAGATTTAATTAATTGAATAAAAGGCTAGATAAAAGAATTTGTTGAATAAAAAGGGGGAAATAACATTGAAAAGTGAAATAATTGAAAGTTTAAAAAGTATTGTAGGAAAAGATTGGATTACAGATGATTTGTCTAAGATGCAGAGATATCTCTACGATGAGACAGAACCTTTGCTTCGTCCGGAAGCATGCAAGGACTGTGTAGTAGTTAAACCTGGTTCTGCAGAAGAGATATCAGAGATATTAAAATATTCAAATAAAACTTTGACACCTGTAGTTGCAAGGGGCGGCGGTACAGGAGTAGTTGGAGGAGTCATTCCTACAGAATCCAGCATAATTTTATCTCTTGAAAGATTGAATAAAATTGTGGAACTTGATGAAAAAAACTTGATGATTACGATTGAAGCAGGAGCTACCCTGGCAGATTTACTGGAAGAACTAAACAAGCAGGACAAGCTATTTTTTCCTATACATCCTGGTGATGAGGGAGCTCAAATTGGTGGTATGGTAGCAACAAATGCTGGTGGAACAAAAGCTGTAAAACACGGAATCATGAGAAACCATGTTAAAGCTTTGGAAGTAGTTTTACCTACAGGTGAAATAGTGAATGTAGGAGGAAAACTTATAAAAAACAATATGGGATATGATCTCTTACATATGGTGATTGGAAGTGAAGGAACTTTAGGTATAATTACAAAAGTAACATTAAAGCTTTATGCACAAAATAAGTATAATGGAACACTTTTGGTTTCATTTAATACGAGGCGTGAAGCCTGTGATGCAGTACCTTCTATACTTCAGGAGGGAATTACGCCGCTTGCTGTGGAGTATATGGATAAAATCATTGCACAAAATGCTGCACAGCAGCTTGGAACTAAATGGCCTGCCAATAAAGGATCTGTAGATTTAATTTTCATGATTGATGAACCTACAGAAGATGGGCTTTATGCCAGCAGTGAAAAAATTGTAGAAATATGTGAAGAACACAATGCAGTGGACAGCATAATAGCGGAGACTACAAAGGAACAGAGAAATATTTTGGCAATAAGGAGCAATGCATATGGACCTTATAAGGACAATATAGCAGATGCACTTGATATAGCAGTTCCACCTTCAACTGTACCGGATTTTTTTGATGACATAACGGCACTTGGAGAGAAATATGGAAATCACATTTTGTCTTTGGGACATATAGCAGATGGAAATATACACAATTTTATTATGGGGGATAACGGTAAACTGCCTTCATATTATGAAGAATTAAAAGAAGAAATGTATAAAACTGCACTAAAATATGGTGGTACAATAACAGCAGAACATGGTACAGGAAAAACAAGAAAGAAACATATGTCGCTGCAGTTTACAAAACGAGAGCTTGAAATTATGAAGGGGATACGAAAAGTATTTGATCCAAATGAGATTTTAAATCCAGGTACTATAATTGATTGAGTGTAAAAAAGTAAGGAGGTTTATCTCCTTACTTTTTTACACCATTTCATTTATTTCATCTATGGTATCTATATTCATAATTGATCTTTTATCAAGTATTGATGTAAGCATAAAGGTTACAAGACATACAAGCCATTCCATGAATATTACATGAGGAAATATTCTAAAGGAAGGTACTAGCTGCCATAAAAATAGGGCTGCTACTCCTGCTAGGGTAGTGAAAAAAGCAGAACTTTTTTTGCAAAGTTTAGGAGCAAACATGGTAAATAAAAATATAAGTGTAAATGCAGTAGAAAGACTTAAGCCCATGGATATAGTTTTTAATATACCTGACATGGAAAGGGCAAGTATAAAAGTAAATATACCTAAAAGAACTACAGAGGATTTAGTCATTATTAAAAGCTTTTTGTCATTTACTTTAGGATTTATATATTTTTTGTATATGTCATTTGTAAATAAGGTAGATGCACCTAAAAGCAAATTGCAGGCTGTAGAAACATCTGCTGCCCAGAGCGCTGCTAAAGTTATTCCTGCTGCTACAGGGTTTAATGACAAAATCATTTTAGGAAGTGCCATAGTAGCACTTACATGAGGAAAAGTAGTTCTTGCAGCCATACCTATAAGGGCACATAAAAAACCTATTGGAATCATAAGAAGACCGCCAATTATAAAGCTCTTTTTTGCAGTCTTTGCATCTTTAGCGGCAAAGGCCAATTGTACAGGTCCCTGCATAGACAAAACCTGGGTAGTCATAACAAGTATCCAACCTAAAATTACCCATGTACCAACTCCTTTAACAGGGCTGAAATAAGGTATGCTTTGAGGAAGATGAAGTTTTATATTCTGAATTCCTCCGCTTTTTGATACAGCTAGTATAGTACATAGTATAATTCCTGTATATTTTAAAGGAACGTTAAATGAATTACATAATCCGGCAGACCACATTCCTCCTATAAAGGTTATACCAACAAATACACAAGCACTTACTATCATACCTGTTTTTATAGTGAATATACCAGGCAAAAGTGAAGATAAAATAGCTCCACCTGCAATGTATTGAAGAGATACAATTACAATGAGAATAATTATTTGGCATGCTACACAGACAGCAACACCTTTTTCATCATAAAATTTTGAAAACAATTCAGGAACAGTAGATACATTGAATTCCCTGTATTTACTTGCAGCTGCAAGTCCCATAACTATAGCTGCGATTCCCCAGGCTGTGCAGTACCAACCTGCTGAAAGTCCTACATCGTAAGCTTGTTCAGCGACCCCTATGGTTGAAGCACCGCCAATAGCAAGGCCTATAAGTGAACAGGTTACAAGTGGAGTTGTAAGCTGCCTGCTGGCTAAAGTATAGCTTTCGCCACCACCTTGAGCTTTCTTTTTAGCAATAAAACTTATTACAAATAACATGGATATATAGCAGATGATGATTATTAAAGATACGTTCATTTTAAAACCCCCTATTTTTTTAATTCACAGTTCACAATTCACATTGAATAATTCACACATTGTATAATTGAAAAGTTTCAGTAGTAAGTTTCAGCTGCAAGTTGCAAGTGATTTCTGTACAGTAACAATGTACAGAATTACAGTGTACACTGTAAAAGTATTTAATACTAAAGTGCTGTGGTAAATATTAATTGAAATTACTTAAAAATTGTACAAAAAAACGCCCCTACACAAGGGACGAAAAAGTCGCGGTACCACCCTACTTGAGCAAAATAAATTTGAAAAATAAAAAAAGCACCTGCGATTAAGGGACGAAATAATCGTGGTACCACCCTATTTGAACAAAGTAAATTTATTGCTCATCTCTTACTCTTAACGAGAGTTACCCGGATCAGCTTACTTTAAAAGATTTCAGCCTACAGTTCAGAAATGTATTTCATAAAGCACGTCAATCAGTTTACACCAACCACTGACTCTCTTTGTAACGTACTTAATTACTTCTTTCCATCATAACTTGTAAGATGTATTATAGATTGAATTTTATGTAAATACAAAATTCAAAATAGCTGTTTTTGGATAAATAGATTAATGTTGCTATTAATATCTAGCTGTAGATATTGATTACGGACTATTTCAAAACAAAAGTCAGTATAGAGTTTCTATACGAAAAATCAATGTATACAAGTCATGTAATGGCAAATTTCACCACCATAAAAACTTTTGACAAGTCTAAAGCTCGGTATTTAGAAAATCTAAGAACCTTAGCTAAACTCGTACCTCAAACATATCTAAGCTCCTAGGATTTTCTAAAATGCCTCGCTAAGACTTATGGAAAAGTTTTTAAAGGTGCTTTCAATTTTGTCATTACATTTTATGCATAAGTTTAAATTTCAATTGGAAACTCTATATATATTTTAAGTGGATGTAAGATATATGAATAATAAAAAAATGATGTTAAATTGAGATAAAAGTTGTTATAATTAATCTAAATATATAAGTTTTGTAGTAAAATTAAAGAAGGTAGCAATTGAGATTTAATTATTGAAACTGATAAAATTTTATGTCGTCGACCCCCAGTAGTGCAAAAAACCCGGGAGGTCGACGCAAATTATTTTTGAGTAAAATCAATGCTTGACAGGAATTGCCCTAATAAGTGGAATATATTGACTTTTTGAAGAATGCAGGTGTATTCTATACTCGATGGGTTTTTAGAGTACCTATGAGGAATTGAAACTATTTCTCTCCGGCTTCTCCGGTATCACCGCAAATGTAGTTTTTAGAGTACCTATGAGGAATTGAAACCAAAAAAAGTTCCATCATCAGTCCAACCACCCTGAATAGGTTTTTAGAGTACCTATGAGGAATTGAAACAACCACTTCTCACCTATAGAATCAACATCACCCTGTACGTTTTTAGAGTACCTATGAGGAATTGAAACGAATCCATTGTCTCCCATTCTACTTTTACACATTTTGTTTTTAGAGTACCTATGAGGAATTGAAACTTATTTTCAAGTTGATTTAAATAACTATAAGAATAACCAGGTTTTTAGAGTACCTATGAGGAATTGAAACGAAAAAAGACAGGCACAAAGCAGACAACAGAAAGCAGAGTTTTTAGAGTACCTATGAGGAATTGAAACTCTGTGTACTGGTCTGCTTTCCAGTATGCAGTTATTCTCGTTTTTAGAGTACCTATGAGGAATTGAAACTTGTACCTATAATGGAATAGCTTATTTTCTTAGGCGCGTTTTTAGAGTACCTATGAGGAATTGAAACTTGGTGATGTATTTGAACCTGTAACAAGTAATAATATGTTTTTAGAGTACCTATGAGGAATTGAAACTTTAAACCTCTATATTTCTTAGATAGTTGCTGCCTAACGTTTTTAGAGTACCTATGAGGAATTGAAACTTGGCTAGTAGAGATAATGTCACATTTTCCCTTGTAAGTTTTTAGAGTACCTATGAGGAATTGAAACCCAAAATAAAGAGGATTCATAGCATTTCTAAGCCAATGTTTTTAGAGTACCTATGAGGAATTGAAACTATATCTTCAGATAAAACAAAATAAGGACTATGATTGGGTTTTTAGAGTACCTATGAGGAATTGAAACTGTTGATACTAACGTTGCTACACAGTACCAATTGATGTTTTTAGAGTACCTATGAGGAATTGAAACTTTGCAATTAAATTTCCTCCTTAAAATCATAATTCATGTTTTTAGAGTACCTATGAGGAATTGAAACTATATAGGCTTCCCTCTAAGTTCTTACAAAATTTATGGTTTTTAGAGTACCTATGAGGAATTGAAACTAGTCCAAAACTTCTCTTACTTTGCTTGCCAGTACAGGGTTTTTAGAGTACCTATGAGGAATTGAAACTCAAATACTATCTTTTCTAATATTGGACTTGGGTGTTGTTTTTAGAGTACCTATGAGGAATTGAAACTTGTAGTTCTCTGCTCCAATATATAATTTCCAATCTCTGTTTTTAGAGTACCTATGAGGAATTGAAACTAGTGTAAATTGTTCGATATATAGAGTAAGATTTTGTAGGTTTTTAGAGTACCTATGAGGAATTGAAACTTCCCTGTTTTATAGGGGCTTCAGCTTTTTCAACCATTCGTTTTTAGAGTACCTATGAGGAATTGAAACTTGAGTAAGAATGTAGATAACATAGTAGGATATATGCGTGTTTTTAGAGTACCTATGAGGAATTGAAACTAAGTACCATTCTTGCAAGCATACGCCATTGTTCTGTGTTTTTAGAGTACCTATGAGGAATTGAAACATGGGAATTGATGCAAACTATAAAGTAGTTCAAATAGTTTTTAGAGTACCTATGAGGAATTGAAACCTTTTGATATTATTTTTACACATCTAGGTCTTATGTTGTTTTTAGAGTACCTATGAGGAATTGAAACTTTACTGATAGAGAGCTTCAAGTTGGTAATGAGATAGTGTTTTTAGAGTACCTATGAGGAATTGAAACCTTCATGGCACTCATGAAGCCGTTAAGAAAACTCTAGTTTTTAGAGTACCTATGAGGAATTGAAACATTCTATAGGCTGTACATCAACTATGTTTGATTCTGTTTTTAGAGTACCTATGAGGAATTGAAACTTTAAAATCCCTAGTGTCTGATGCATATACTCAGTTGTTTTTAGAGTACCTATGAGGAATTGAAACTTAGTAAAATATAGGCCTCCTAATATTAAAGCTTCTGTGTTTTTAGAGTACCTATGAGGAATTGAAACTTAGAAAATAAGGAGGAAGTACTATGGATAATAAATGTTTTTAGAGTACCTATGAGGAATTGAAACATATTTTCTATGCAATAGTAAGCGATAACCTTTATATGTTTTTAGAGTACCTATGAGGAATTGAAACGCTATTATATTTTTATTTATAGCTTCAGTAATTTCGAGTTTTTAGAGTACCTATGAGGAATTGAAACTGCAGTTGCTATAAGTTATATGAAATCTTTATAAATGTTTTTAGAGTACCTATGAGGAATTGAAACTTTTGTGAAATGTTCATCAATAGGTCGCCATACTTTGGTTTTTAGAGTACCTATGAGGAATTGAAACTATTTAGATTGGATGGAGAATTTTACCTCTAGGGTTATGTTTTTAGAGTACCTATGAGGAATTGAAACTCGGGTTCAGACTCTTCATCATCCCCCGGTCTTAGTTTGTTTTTAGAGTACCTATGAGGAATTGAAACTGTTTTCTCCTTAAGCCTTTACCTATTACATTTGCAAGTTTTTAGAGTACCTATGAGGAATTGAAACTTTTTTGGGTAAGTGACGAAGAATGGGAAGGATTAGACAGTTTTTAGAGTACCTATGAGGAATTGAAACCTTGCAAAAAGAAATGGATGGAAAACTTGGAGAGAGGTTTTTAGAGTACCTATGAGGAATTGAAACTTGTTTCTGCTCCTGGCCAAAGGAATTTTATCTAAGTGTTTTTAGAGTACCTATGAGGAATTGAAACTTGTTTCTGCTCCTGGCCAAAGGAATTTTATCTAAGTGTTTTTAGAGTACCTATGAGGAATTGAAACTTTTCCCAGTTCTCTATGTTTTCTTTAATATTGTCTAGTTTTTAGAGTACCTATGAGGAATTGAAACCTACATATCCTGCATCTAATAATGGTTGTAATAACGTGTTTTTAGAGTACCTATGAGGAATTGAAACTAGTCAACCATTTTTACGTCCTGACTACCACAATTAGTTTTTAGAGTACCTATGAGGAATTGAAACACGAAACCTGCGAAAACACAATAGTTAAGGAGTGATTGTTTTTAGAGTACCTATGAGGAATTGAAACTCTATATAGATGTGTATAATCTCACTTGGTGCAAAGTTTTTAGAGTACCTATAAGGAATTGAAACAAATAAACTCTGTACCATGTCCCCTCTGTATCACCAAGTTTTTAGAGTACCTATAAGGAATTAAGAAGTTAGTTAGGATAAGTATAAAATTAATAGTTGAGGAAAGTATAGAGTTGAAATAACAAAGAATAAACAATAATTGATATTTAGACTTTGAACTTTGTTATTTATTTTTAAATAGTCAAGAATTAGATTTTTAAAGTATCATAATCTATTAATTGCAATGGATTGAGGTACTTTTTATTTTATTTCTGTATGCAATGAAAAAGAACATAAGTTTGTATAGAATTGTAATTCATGGCAAAACTAATACTAAATTTTATCCGATGGCTACCAGCCGTAATACCCCCATCGCACACAGCGAAAGCAACTGTCGCCAAATCAAAGATTTGGAATATCTGCATTTCTTATAAAGTGGGGGATAACGGCTGCTACGCCCCTGGATAACGATTTCTAAGTTTCAGATGGAGAAAAGAACTCCACCTGAAACCAAGAACTCTGTTTATATTTTAGTGGAAAGAGATGATTGCCGTGGATTATAATAAAGTTGAGGACGCAGTACTTAAAAAAGCACTTGGTATATTCGGGCAGAGTGCAGTAAATTTTTTCAACATACATACTAAAATAATTGCCCCTGCAGAGACGGAAATAAAGAATATAGAAATAAAAACTGGTTATATGCATTACTAGATAAATTCGAAGATAAAATTAGCAGGAAAAAATTAAAGAAGATGATAAGGTTGACGGAAATAGGGAAGATGATAAGGGACGAAGGTATAGAAGAAGGAAAAACTAAAGGAAAATCAGAGATAATTATAAGACAAATTTTAAAGAAGTTTAAAAAAGTTCCTCAGGAATATATTTACAGAATAAAGTGTCTTTCAGATGAAACACTTGAATGTATAGCAACTGATATATTTGACATGGAAAGTGTGGAGGACTTGAAAAAATATTTTTAGAAGTGGTATAATTTTTTCCGTCGACCCCAGGTAGTGTAAAAAAACTCCGGCGATCGACAATTTTTATGTTTGTAGGCGATTAGCAGTTTGAGATTGACTTTTACCACTTTTATGGAAGTTTCTCAAATATTACGTTTTTTAGAGTACCTATGACGAATTGAAATTTAAATAAAAATAAAGGATATTGCTTTCTTTTGTAGAAATGTTTAGTAAAAGAATATATAAGTATGTAATATATAAATATTGGAGGAAAAATGAGAATAATAATAACTTTTGAATTTAATAAACCGCTTGTGCTTAATATACAATACAATCACATAATACAAGCTGTGCTTCTTAACTGGTTAAATGATGAAAATTATCAAAGATTTATACATGATACTGGATATGAAATTGGAAATAGAAGATATAAATTATATACATTTTCGAGACTTCAGGGAAGGTTCCATATAGATCTTGGTCAAGGGACAATTACCTATTATAACGAAGCAAAACTTGAAGTTGCATCCCAGGATGATAAATTTTTAAACTATCTTGTAAATGGAGTTATTATAAAAGATAATGTCAAGATTGGTAATAATATTGTACATATAAAAAATATAAGATGTATAAATTATATTTTAGATTCCGGCTCAAAGGTATATACTAAATCTCCTATTACGGTATATAGTACCTTTAAAATTTTAGATAAAAAGAAAACTTATTATTATAGCCCTTTTGAAAACGAATTTTCAAAGCTTATAAGAGAAAACCTTATAAAGAAATATGAAGCTATGTATAATAAATGTCCTGAAGATGACAGTTTTGAAATAAGTTATGTTAAAAATTCTAAATTAAAAGAGAAAGTTGTGATTTATAAAGATACAGTCATAAAGGGATGGGTTGGGGAGTTTGTTTTAAATGGTTCAAAGGAACTCATAAATATTGGATACAATTCCGGACTTGGCTCAAAAAATTCCCAGGGGTTTGGCTGCATATCAAAGTGTAAAGATAAAGAGGTCAAAATAATGCCTGAAGAAGTATTCAAGTAAGTAATTCTATAAGATGTTCTTGAGGTATCAAAAATGAACGGAATATATTCTTATAAATTTTTTATTGATCTTGAGCAGTGTGAAAAAAACAGGATCTGACGAAAACTACTTTTGCGCAAAACCAATGCTTAATAGGATACTACCATAAAATTTGAAAAATATTGTTTTTTGATAGATATTAGTATATTTTATATAATAACTATGAATAATTGAAATCTCATATTTTTAGAATACCTAAAAGGAGTAATTATTTTTATATTAGTAAGATGGTATTTTTTTGCGAAAGATATTATATTACTATAAGCTTAAGATGTTTATAAAACTTTATTCTGTTGTAAAAAACGATTTCATTAAATTATTTGCATTTAAGAAAATGATGGAAAGGGATGGAGGTTATGATTGAAGGGATAATTCAAATAGGAAATTCCATGCTTTCTGGTGGTGGAGACATGATTTCCAATCTAGTCAAAGATGTACCATCCAAAAATAGAAAGGAAAAGCAAATGCATGTGTTAAAATTCTGTTTTAATACACAAAAAGACGAATTTAAATTGGATGCCAGAGAAGAAATTGACAGCAGCACAGCTTTAAAATATGCATTTATAGGTTCTGCAGATGGTCCTGCATCTCCTCAATGGTTTGCAACCAGTAGTTCATATTTATACCATATAACTGAAACTTTAAGTAATTTGACTAAAGTGGATTTGGGAGAAGAATTAAATAAAAAGCTAAAAGCTATATTTGAAAATTATTATGTTGACCTGGGAGATGAATTTAAACCTAAAAATAGATATATTTTAAATTACAAAAAGTATGGAGTTGGAGAAGAAGATGTCTTGGAAACATTAGATAAAGTTGAAGGAGAAGAAACCGAAAGAGATGAGAAACAAAGGTATAAGAATATAACATCATCATTAAAAAAAGCTTATTCCAGGGAATTTGAAAATTATGTTAAAACTGAATTTGATATAAAAAAGGATGAAATAGGTCTTTATACTATTTTAATAGATGGCACACCATTAAGTGATTTCAAAGAATATAGACAAGCAATTCTAAAAAGCAAACAAGGAAACAAAAGCAGTAAGAAAATCAAAGGCTTCTGCAGTATGTGTGGAAGCAGTGAAAATTTAACGTCAGACTTATCCATGATGAAAATAAAATATTACACTACAAACCAGATTATATTTGCAAGTGAACTTAAAAGTTATAATAAAAATATGCTTTTATGTGGCAATTGTCTCAACAAGCTTATATCAGGAGAAAATTATATAAAAAATAAATTAAATACCAGGCTTGTGGGATTTACAGTTTATTTAATTCCTCATTTCATAGTGGGAAGTCCCATGAACAAAAAAGATTTGGACAAAGTATCTGATAATATTCAGCATTCTTTTAATACGGTAAAAAATATAACTGGGGTAGATGATTTTAAAAATGAAATTCAAATGAATAGTGAAGATACGTATTTTTTAATAAATATAATGTTTTATAAAAAATCCAATCAGGCAACAAAAATTCAAAAGTTAATTAAAGATGTAAATCCGTCTGTATTTCAGGAAATTATGGATAATTCTTATACTGTTACAAAATTAGGTAGAAAAATCATGGGAATGAATTACAAACTCAACATAGACTTGCAAACGTTTTACTTTATGACACCTATCAGACTTAAAAATTCCGAGCCTATGAATTACAGGAAACTTCTCCAGATGTATGATGCCATTTTAACACAAAGAAGTTTAAAATTGGATGAATTTATAAAGGGAGTTATTTCATGCACTAAAATTGAATTTTTTGATGAAGAGGGTTATAACGTAAATGGAAAATCAGGCATATATAACACTATACTTAAAGCTAATTTTTGTATAAAGTTTTTAGAATATATGGGATGTGTAGAGGAAGGAGAAAAAATGGATATTTCTAATTTGAAGATTAAAGATGATTTGAAAGTTTATATTTTAAACATGGGATATGATGAACAGCAAAGTGCCATGTTTTTACTTGGATGTCTTATAGGTGAAATAGGAAATGCACAATATAAAAGGATGGGCGAAGACAGAAAGCCGATTTTGAATAAACTTAATTTTGGTGGAGTTGACAGGAACAAAGTTATAAGGCTTACAAATGAAGTCTTCAACAAACTTATTCAGGAAAAAATAAGAAAATACAATGAAGTTACTTTTTCAGAGTGCAAAAGACTTATGGATGCCAATAAAGATTCATGGAAATTGAATAAGCATGAAAATTTATTTTATATATTATCTGGTTACAGTTATGATACTACAAAAGCAATGTTAAATAAGGGAGGAAAATAAAATGAACAATAGTGAAATTTTATATCTATATGACGCGAAGCTTACTAATCCCAACGGAGATCCGGATGAGGAAAACAGGCCCCGCATGGATTATGAAAGGGATATAAATCTTGTTTCTGATTTGAGAATTAAAAGGTACATAAGGGATTATCTGTTGGATAAAGGATATAAATTGTTTGTTTCAAAAGTTGATGATAAAGCAGTAACAGCAGAGGGCAGAATAAAAGAACTTGGAAGCAGCGATGTGGACACAATACTGGACAAGCTTATAGATGTAAGGCTTTTTGGGGCAACTATTCCTATAAAAAAAGATAATAAGAATTTTATAGGACCTGTACAATTCAATTGGGGTTATTCACTTAATAAAGTAGAAGTGCTGGAGGCAAGTATAACATCACATTTTGCATCAGGAGAAGGAAATAAGCAGGGTGCTATAGGAAAAGACTATAGAGTTAAGTATTCATTCATTGCCTTTAGTGGAGTTATAAGTGGAAAGAGGGCAGAGCATACAAAATTAAAAGAAGAAGATGTCGCAGTTTTAGATAAGGCTATGAGATATGCCATACCGGAACTTGCCACAAGGAGTAAAATAGGACAGTATCCAAGACTTTATTTGAGGGCTGAATATAAAGATAATGAAACTATACTTGGAGACTTGAGAGACTATTTAAAATTTTCTTCTGAAGATGAAAGTGTAAGGGATATAAAAGAAGTAACTCTGGATATAACAGAACTTGTAGAATTCCTAAATAAAAACAAAGATAGAATTTTTAAGCTGTATTATTTTGCAGATGAAAAATTAAAACTTGTGCTCAATGGAAAAAAGGTTGATTTCAAGGAGGCATTTGTTGGTTTCTCATTAAATGAAGTAAAGTAAGGTGAAAAAAAATGGATTTATTGATATTAAAAGTGAAAGGAAAATTTGCGCACTTTAGAAAATTTTATACCAATTCATCTTCACTTTCCTATTCTGTACCTCCGAGGACGACTGTGGTAGGTCTTATAGCAGCTGTTCTAGGTTATGAAAGGGATAGCTATTATGAACTTTTTTCTAAAAAAAATTTTAATGTATCCATAAAAAAGGATGGCTGCATAAGAAAGATAATGCAAAGTGTAAATTATATTAAAGCTACGAGTCCTAAAAGTATATTTTGTCCCAAAGATCATACCCAGATTCCTGTAGAAATTTTAACTGGAGATGATGGAGTCAAGTATACTATTTATATAAACTGCAAAGATAAAGGTTTGATGGATGAATTGGAATGTAGAGTAAAGGACAACAAATATGTTTATTCTCCATATTTAGGAGCTGCACCTTTTAATTGCAGCTTTGAATTTTGTAATAGACTTGATGTACAACTTGAAAAGAGCAATGAATTGATACAGGTATCCACGCCTGTAAATTCAAAATACATTGCTCCTGGAAGCATAGACATATTTGAAGATGACAATCTTAAGCTTTTAAAAGAAAGAATGCCCGTAGAATTTTTAAAGGATAGGGAAATAGGAGATATGGCTTCCTATATTTATGACGAAAATGGACATCCTTTGAAATTAAAACTTAACGCTGAATTTGTAAAGCTCGAAGATGAAAACATAGTATTTATGTAGGAGATGGTAGTATGAAATTTTATTCACATCCAGATAAATTGATTCTAACTCATCTTATGGAGGTTAATAAAATATCCCGGGCTTATTGTGATAAAAAATATAAAAAGGCAGAAGAAATATTGAGCTTTACCCATGATTTCGGCAAGTATACAACTTTTTTTCAAAAATACATTTTTAGTAAAGATAAAACTAAAAATGATTTGAACAGCCATGGCTTTATTTCTGCTTTGTTCGGGGCATTTATTGCCCTTGATTTATATGGTGACAATATGATGCCTGTTATAGTATACAATTGTATACTACATCACCATGGAAGTATGCAAAATGTTAATATAAATTTACCTAAAAATTTTAAAATACGCAAAATAGATAAGCCTGAACTTAGAATTAAAGTTGATATTGCTGGTGAGCAAATAGAGGATATAGAAAAAAATAAAGAATTTATAAGAAGTGATTATGAAAAGATTGGATACAGTAAGTATTTTGATGAATTCACAGCTGAAAAGCCATTTGAAAAAATTTTAATTAAACTAAGAAAGATAGAGCATGAGTTTGATCGTTGTAATGAAAGTGAAGAAGATTATTTCATAAGTCAGATGTTATACAGTTCACTTATTGCAGCGGACAAAATCAGTGCTTCAAATATAGAACTCCCGGAAATAAAATTTGCAAATTTCAATATACTAAATGAAACTAAAAATAGGAAATTCAAAAATAACTCTAGAAATAATATGAATTTAATTAGAAGCCAAATATTTGATGAAGTTCAAGAGCAAATCAAAAGCGTTTACGAAGGTAATAAAATATTTTCCATAACAGCACCTACAGGGACAGGCAAAACCTATTGCGGATTTTTTGCAGCTTTAAAACTTAAAGAACTTTTGGGAGAAGACAGAAAAATAATATATTCTCTTCCGTTTA
This sequence comes from Clostridium ljungdahlii, assembly GCF_001636845.1. Classification (GTDB taxonomy): domain Bacteria; phylum Bacillota; class Clostridia; order Clostridiales; family Clostridiaceae; genus Clostridium_B; species Clostridium_B ljungdahlii_A. The sequence continues at coordinate 37,083 of NZ_LITT01000046.1, read as the reverse complement.
CATCTATAATAAATCAAAACTATTCTTCAATATATTCACTTTTTAAGAATATACCTAATTTTGAAAATGAAAGCAGTGAGTATATAATAAAACATCACAGCCTTGCAGACATTGAATACAGTAGTGAACATGAGGATTATACAAAAGTCAAAGCTGAAATGTTAATAGAAAATTGGAACAGCGGAATAGTAATTACAACTTTTGTCCAGCTCCTTGAAACTTTAATAGGCAATAAAAATAGGATGCTTAAAAAATTCAATACACTAGATAAATCAATAATTATTTTAGATGAGGTACAAGCTATAGATATAAAATATTTAAAGCTTGTAGAATTTATCCTTGCTGCAGCCAGTAAATATCTCGATTGTAGGATAATAATGATGACTGCAACTAAACCACTCATACTTTTAGATGCAGTGGAACTTTTAAGTGATAATAAAAAATACTTTAATATGTTTAATAGAACTTCTATTATTCCAAGGCTTGAACCAATTAAGATAGAAAATTTTATAGAAGAATTTTACGACAATATGGAAGATAAATCCTACCTTATAATATGCAATACCATAGCACAATCATTAAAAATTTATAAAGAACTTAAAAATAGTGGCAGAAAAGTTTTATATTTGTCAACTAATATTTTGCCGTGTCATAGGAAGAAAAGGATAGATGAAGTAATAAAGATGCTGGAAAATAATGAAAAAATAATACTTGTTTCAACCCAGGTTGTAGAAGCAGGAGTTGACTTTGATTTTGATGTTGTAATAAGGGACATAGCGCCTATTGATTCAATAATACAAGCGGCAGGTAGATGCAACAGAAATGGGAAAAAGAAAGGTGGAAATGTGTTTGTTTATTCTATGATTGATAATAGTGGTTCATATTATGGAACGAGAGTTTATGGACATACCTTAATAGATATAAGTAAAGGCATTTTATATGATAAAAAGTGCATAGAGGAAAGAGAATATTTTGATCTTATTGGAAAGTATTTTATTGAAGTTGATAAAAATAAATCGCATGAGGTTTCTGAAAAATTTAAAGAATCAATTATAAAAATGTATTTTAGTGATAAAGACTACAGTATAGATAAATTTTCGCTTATAAAGGAAAATGACAATTATGTGGATGTGTTTTTTAGAATTAATGATGAAGCTGAAGAAATATACAATAAGCTTTTAAATGCTATAAGCATTAAAGAAATTGAAACTAAGAGTGAAAAGATGCTCGAAATAAAAAATAAAGTTAGAGAATACACTTTATCTATTCCACTCAAATATGTTGATAGAGTAAATAACAAAGATGATATTATATTGAATTTGCCTAAAAGTGCATGTGAAGTATATTATGACGATATGACAGGTTATAAGAGAGAAGAGGAAGAAGACTTTTTTATTATGTAGAGGTGATATTATGGATGTCAATGGAACAATGCTCTGGTATTACAACGTATGCAGGCGGGAAGTGTGGCTTATGTCAAGATCAATAGTGCCCGACCAGCATGATGAAAATGTAGATATAGGTCGTTTTATACATGAACGCACGTACAAGAGAAACAATAAAGAAGTTAGCTTTGGAAATGTTAAGTTTGATGTCATTTTTAAATCTAAAAATCAGATAACAATTGGAGAAACGAAAAAGACTTCAAAATATGCTGAAGCTTCAAAATGGCAGCTTATGTATTATTTAAATCAGTTAAAAAATGCCGGCATAAATGCAAAAGGAGTTTTGCTTTATCCAGAGGAGAAAAAGAGGACAGAAATAGAGCTAACTGATGAATCTCAGGAAGAGCTCCAAAGAATGTGTTTGGATATAGAAAAAATATGTGCACTTAAACGTTCCCCTTCTGTTAAAAAGGTACCATTTTGTAAAAAGTGTGCTTATAGGGAATATTGTTATTCATAGGAGGCAGAGATGAAAAAGGATATTTATATTTTTAATGATGGAGATTTAAAGAGAAAAGATAATACTGTATATTTTGAAAGCAGCGGCAAGAAAAAGTACTTACCTGTAGAGGAACTCAATAATATTTGGGTGTTTGGTGAAATTAACTTAAATAAGAAATTTCTTGATTTTGTTTCTCAAAAAGAAATATGTATACATTTTTTTAATTATTATGGATATTATACAGGAACTTTCTACCCGAGAGAACACTTAAATTCTGGTTATGTGATATTAAAGCAGGCAGAAAATTATCTCGATTATGAAAAGAGACTTAAAATAGCTAAAATGATAATAGAAACTGCAGCAGAAAATATAATTGTAATTTTAAAATATTATAATGGCAGGGGAGTAGATGCTGAATTAGAACTTAAGAATATAGTGAAAAAGAAGAAACTTATGGAATGTTGTAAAACCATAGAAGAACTTATGGCAGTTGAAGGTAACATGAGACAGGAGTATTATGAATGTTTTTCAAAAATAATAAAAAATCCTGAATTTGCATTTAAAGTAAGAAGCAAGCGGCCTCCAAGGGATAAGATAAATGCATTGATCAGCTTTGGAAACTCTATGATGTACACAACTGTTTTAGGGGAAATATATCAAACACAACTAGATCCAAGAATAGGATATCTTCATTCTACAAATATGAGGCGTTTTTCACTTAATCTTGACATAGCTGAAATATTCAAGCCTATAATAGTGGATAGAACTATTTTTACTATTTTGAATAGAAATGAATTGACAGAGAAGGATTTTGAATCTGATCTCAATGGTATAATGTTAAATGATAAAGGAAGAAAGAAGTTTATAGAGGAATATAATAATAAACTTTTAAGAACAATAAAGCATCCTAAAATTGGAACTACTGTTAGTTACAAACGTATAATAAGGCTTGAATTGTATAAACTTCAAAAATATATAACTGAAGATGAGCCATACGATGGTTTTGTTGCGAGGTGGTAGGCGTTGTTTGTAATACTTGTTTATGATTTTGGGGAGAAACGTGTTGGGCGTGCTCTTAAAAAATGTAGAAAATATTTAACCTGGGTTCAAAATTCTGTTTTTGAAGGGGACATAAGTGCAGCTAATTTAAAAAAGATAAAGTGTGAGCTTTTTGATATTATGGTAAAAGGTGAAGATTCGGTAATAATATATAGTTTTAAAAGTACCAGGTATTCTAATAGAGAGGTACTTGGGGTGTCAAAAAATCAACAGGATATATTTTTATAAAATGTATTGGTTAGTTTTATGTTGTCGACCCTGAATAGTGCAAAAAACACCGGGGGTCGACGATTTTTATGTTTGTAGGCAATTAGCGGTTTCAGATTGATTTTTATCATTTTTACAAAAGTTTTCTCAAATATTGCATTTTTATAAATGCTGATGTATTCTATATTCGATGGGTTTTTAGAATACCTATGAGGAATTGAAACCTTAAACAAGTATTTGTGGAAGTATGGAATGGTATGAAAAGTTTTTAGAATACCTATGAGGAATTGAAACTAATCTGTCTGGCTTACTTTCTGATTTATAGCATTGTTTTTAGAATACCTATGAGGAATTGAAACGAGCCATCGTCTATAACGTCATGTTCAGCAATTTCAAGTTTTTAGAATACCTATGAGGAATTGAAACCTTTTTCTTGTACACTTTTTATTTTTGCCCTGCATCGTTTTTAGAATACCTATGAGGAATTGAAACGCTTTTAGTACCGCTTCAATTATAATTGCTATGGGAAGTTTTTAGAATACCTATGAGGAATTGAAACTAAATTCAGCAACATATTCATCTTGGTGCCCATTAACGTTTTTAGAATACCTATGAGGAATTGAAACATGTCTAATTCTTTTGCAAGTTCCATTCTATCTACATGTTTTTAGAATACCTATGAGGAATTGAAACTCACAGGATGAACTTGAGTTGCTCAGGGATGCCTGCAAGTTTTTAGAATACCTATGAGGAATTGAAACCAACAAAGATACTGAGGATAAAAATCTTGCAGAGATTAGTTTTTAGAATACCTATGAGGAATTGAAACAAAGAAAAACCTTGCCAAGATTGGGCAAGAAAACATAGTTTTTAGAATACCTATGAGGAATTGAAACCCTTCTGCTATAGCTTCTTTCATACCTGTGTTTGTGGGTTTTTAGAATACCTATGAGGAATTGAAACATTTTTAAAAGGTCTATGTGTGCTGTACTAGCTATTACGTTTTTAGAATACCTATGAGGAATTGAAACTTGGATAGCAGAATAAAAAATATGCAAAGAAAAATAGAGGTTTTTAGAATACCTATGAGGAATTGAAACTTATGTACCTAGAACATCTAAGCCTAAAAAGAACAACGTTTTTAGAATACCTATGAGGAATTGAAACAATTCACCATAAACTGTATTTTTAAAAGCAGGCATAGTTTTTAGAATACCTATGAGGAATTGAAACCAGTAACCTTTCTCTTTTTCTTCCATGGTGTATTTGGGTTTTTAGAATACCTATGAGGAATTGAAACTGGTGAACAAAATAGATAATTAGGAGGGATACAATGGGAGTTTTTAGAATACCTATGAGGAATTGAAACTATTTAAAGCTGCATTTTCAAGGCAAAACTTGTCTAGTTTTTAGAATACCTATGAGGAATTGAAACTAGTCAGGAGCTACTTTTAAAAGAGTATGGTTATGATGTTTTTAGAATACCTATGAGGAATTGAAACTTTGGACTATTTGATTTAATATTTCATTTGACATTTAGTTTTTAGAATACCTATGAGGAATTGAAACATTCTTCCTGCATTGTTGGAATAACTTGCATATTTTGTTTTTAGAATACCTATGAGGAATTGAAACAATCTTGACCACACTTCATACTTTTTAAAAGGAAGAAGTTTTTAGAATACCTATGAGGAATTGAAACTTAGGTTTTGTAGAAATAACACTGCCTGTAAATATATCGTTTTTAGAATACCTAAGAGGAATTGAAACATCTCATAAATATTTACTCTACCGCGGTTCTTAATAAGTTTTTAGAATACCTATGAGGGATTAAGAAGTTAGTTCTAAGTTTAAAAGTGATAAGTATAAATTAATAATTGAGGAAAGTATAGAGTTGAAATAACAAAGAATAAACAATAATTGATATTTAGACTTTGAACTTTGTTATTTATTTTTAAATAGTCAAGAATTAGATTTTTGAAGTATCATAATCTATTAGTTACAATGGATTAGGGTGCTTTTTTACTTTATCCTTATATGCAATAAAAAAGAACATAAGTTTGTATAGAATTGTAATTCATGGCAAAACTAATACTAAATTTTATCCGATGGCTACCAGCCGTAATACCCCCATCGCACACAGCGAAAGCAACTTGGAATATCTGCTTTTCTTATAAAGTGGGGGATAACGGCTGCTACGCCCCTGGATAACGATTTCTAAGTTTCAGATGGAGAAAAGAACTCCACCTGAAACCAAGAACTCTGTTTATATTTTAGTGGAAAGATATGATTGCTGTGGATTATAATAAAGTTGAAGATGCAGTACTAAAAAAAGCACTTGGTATATTCGGGCAGAGCGCAGTAAATTTTTTTAACATAGATACTAAAATAATTGCCCCTGCAGAGACGGAAATAAAGAATATAGAAATAAAAACTGGTTATACTGACTATTTATTTTATACTGACGATGGAAATTACCTCCATTTTGAATTTCAAACCACTGACAAAAGAGATGATATAAAGAGATTTTTATATTATGATGCCTCACTTTTTTACAGAGATAAGAAAAAGGTTAGAACTGTAGTGATATATTCTGCAGATATAGGAAAGGCAGATGAATATATAGATGCGGTCACTATAAAGTACGGAGTAGAGGCAATTTACATGAAACAATTTGATGGGGATGAAAAACTTGAATATTTAAAGAAAAAGATAGAAAGAAGAGAAAAATTAAGCAATGAAGATATACTCACACTTACAATGCTGCCACTTATGAGTGGAAAGGGAAGCAGGAGCGAGAGAGCAATTGAAAGTATAGAGCTTACGGATAATCTCGAAGACAGTGAAAATAAGCTTCGATGTTTGAGCTTGTTATATGCTCTACTGGATAAATTTGGAGATAAAATTAGTAGAAAAAAATTAAAGGAGATGATAACTATGACGGAAATAGGGAAGATGATAAGGGACGAAGGTATAGAAGAAGGTATAGAAAAGGGAAAAACTAAAGGAAAATCAGAGATAATTATAAGACTACTGGTGAAAAAGTTTAAAAAAGTTCCTGAGGAGTATATTGACAGGATAAAGTTTCTTTCAGATGAAACACTTGAATGTGTAGCAACGGATATATTTGACATGGAGAGTGTGGAGGATTTGAAAAAATATTTTTAGGAATTGTATGTATTTTTTTCGTTGGCCCTTAATAGTGCAAAAAGCTTAAGGAGTCGACGAATCTTAAAAAAGTGAATTAGTGATAAGTTTTAAATGGTGAGGAGTTAAATGATATGAGTATTAAAGAAGTTAATATGGACATTGACTCTAGGTTAAGCAAGCTTGTTTTCTTGGCAATCACATTAATTGCTACGCCAATTCATGAATTTGGACATTTAATAGGGTACAAGCTAAGTGAAATACCTGCAAAATTTGCTTTTAGCTATACAGAGTCTCAAAATGGTTTGGAAAATTTATGGGGATGTCTTGGAGGACCAGCGATTAATTTAATATTAGCAGTAATTGGATGCATTATTGTCTATATCTTTAGAAATAGAGAAAAAGTGTATATAGGTATGTATTTTACTATAACTATGTGCCTTACAAGGTTAATTGCATATCTATTATTTATAATTATCAATCCTTACAATATGTTTCCAATTAATGACGAAGGTTTGATTGCAAAATTTTTGAATGTACCAATATGGCAGGTATATGGTTTTTTTATAGCTGTATTTATTTTTTTATTATTAATTTTAAGATCAATAAAAAAGGATTATTTTTATAAATGCTTTAAATATGCTTTCGTATTTTACTTCCTTATAGATATATTATTTGCAATTAGAATTTATTAGAAAGAAAGGTGATATGTATGAAAGATCATGATAATAAACAACTCTGAAGTTATTGCAATAGCTTCAGAGTAAAGAAAATTAGAAGATAATGCTCATGCCTTTTTCTTTAAACTCATTTAGAGTATTTATATGTTCAGTTTCATCTACATAACCAAGGCCATTTGCAAGAATAGTCACGTTGAATCCATTTTTCACGAGATCAAGTATCGTTTCTTTAACACAGTATTCGCTGGCGATTCCACATATTATAATGTTTTTGTCAAGTACCTCGTGGAGTTTTTTATTTTTAATATTTATTGCATTGTAAGCTGAATACTCTTCAACATCATCGTTCATACCTTTTCTAAAAATAATTTCAGGATTTTGTGGAGATTTATTTTTATCCTTTATTCCAAGAGTGAATTTTTCAGAAAGTAAAGCTCCTTCAGTGTCTTCTACACAGTGAATGGGCCACATTCCACCATTTTTTTGAAATGACCTATTTGTCATTTTGTGAGAATCACAGGAATAGAATACATTAAGATCAGGGTTTTTACTTATAAAATCTATAATATGCAGTATAGCATTTTCTGAATTTTTACATGCAAGACTGCCAGTTATAAAATCATTTTGACAATCGATGACTAATAAAGATTTTTTACTCATAATATTTACCTCCAATTAACGTTTAATTATTACCAATCTACTGCTTAATTATAAGTTCATCAAATTTATTTTGCTCAATTTGAAGTTTATTGATCAAAATAAATATGTAAAATGTACAATTTTCTTCAAACTTCATAGTTATATATTTGTCATGAAAAATTTGGTGTAATTTCTTGACAGTACCAATTTTAGGTGATAAACTAAATATATAAAAAATTTAGAAAATGTTTATTTGATGTATTAATTAAAAATTAATATTTTTGTCACTCTGAAGCGAAGGTGTCCTGAGATAAAGAGCGGGCAGTGAAAAATTAATATATTGTGTATTATTCATATATTATGACCGCATTTAAGCTCTTCCCAAACTTGGGAGGAGCTTTTTTACATAAGAAGATAAAAATGAAGTTACATAGGGGGTTAAAAAATGCTGAAAATAGCTATATACGGCAAAGGCGGTATTGGCAAATCTACAATTACCAGTAATTTGTCAGCAGCCTTTGCCAAGCTTGGGAAAAAAGTTATTCAGATAGGATGTGATCCTAAAGCGGATTCCAATAGCAATTTGCTTGGAGGAAAAGCATTAATGCCTGTAATGAATTATATGAGAGAATTTGATGCAGATCCAGAAAAAATTGAAGATATTTCAAAAGTAGGCTTTGGCGGCGTTCTGTGTATAGAGACTGGTGGCCCTACACCAGGACTTGGTTGTGCAGGCAGAGGAATTATTACTACATTTAACTTATTAGAGGATTTAAATCTTTTTGAAGAATACAAGCCAGATGTTGTACTTTATGATGTTTTAGGCGATGTAGTTTGTGGTGGATTTGCAGCACCTATTCGTGAAGGATATGCTGAAAAAGTACTCATTGTTACTTCTGGTGAAAAAATGGCCCTCTATGCAGCCAATAATATAAATAGTGCAGTTAAAAATTTTGCAGATAGAGGTTATGCAAAGGTGTTTGGTATCGTATTCAATCATAGAAATATTGAAAATGAAGAAGAAAAAGTAAAAGATTTTGCCCATAAGGAACATCTTCCTATTGTAGGTGATATCCCAAGAGACAACAATATCAATCACTTTGAGGAGATGGGGAAAACAGTTATTGAAGGAGACCCTAACCTTCCAATAAGTAAGTGCTTTTTCAATTTAGCCAAATTATTGATTAAAAGTGAGGAAATGAAATGAAAAAAGAGTCATATTGTATTACAGCGGAAAACTTAGCTGCAGCAGGCAAAAGTAATATTCCTGCAGAACTTATTTCAAATACCCATTTGATTTACAGTTCACCAGCAACTCTTTCTTTTAATTCACCTGGTGCGCAAGGGTTTGGAGTTAAGCGTGCAGCCTTGGCAATACCAGGGTCAGTTATGCTTTTAGTAGCTCCTGGGTGCTGCGGAAGGAATACAACAACATTAAGTGAACAGGGTGGATATAGTGAGAGAATGTTCTACTTGGTAATGGATGAAACTGATATTGTTACTGGAGCTCATTTGAAGAATATTCCACAGGCAGTTGAAGAGATTTGTAAGTGTACACCAAGTATGCCATCAGTGGTTATGATTTGTATTACATGTGTTGATGCACTTCTCGGAACAGACATGGAACGTGTTTGCAGAAAAGCTATGGATAGGGTGAATATTCCTGTTCTGCCCTGTTATATGTATGCATTAACAAGAGAAGGTCGTAAGCCTCCTATGGTACATGTAAGGCAGTCCATTTATTCGCTTCTTAAACCAATGGAAAAAAAGCCGGATACAGTTAATATACTGGGATATTTTGCTCCACTTATGGAAACCTCAGAACTATATGATTTGCTGCACCATATTGGCATGAAGAAAATAAATGAGATCTCCCGCTGTAAAGATTTTGATGAATATATGCATATGGGCGAGGCAAATTTTAATCTTGTATTGAATCCAGAAGCAAGATTTGCAGCAGATGATATTATGAAACGACTGAATATTCCATCAGCAGAGCTTATAAGATTGTACCAGATAGATAAAGTGCAGAATCAATACAAAATTTTTACCAATGCTCTTGGTACAAGCTTTGATGATCAAAAGTATTATGATGAAGCAAAAAGGGCCATAGATGAATTAAAAGCTGCTTATCCTGATATAACTTTTGCAGTAGGTGAAGCAATGAATGCTAATTCTTTTGAGCTTTCCTTGGCACTTTTAAGATATGGATTTAAAGTAGCTGAAATATATGCTAGTCTTACGGCTGAAGACTTTGTTTATATCAGAAAAATTGCAAAATTAAGTCCTGATACTAAGATTTATTCCAATCTTGAACCTACCATGATTTATTATGACTGCAGTGAAGAAAAGATTGATATAACCATTGGCAAGGATGCAGAGTACTACCATCCTGATTGTGTAAATGTACCTTGGAATGAGGACATTCAGCCCTTTGGGTATGCTGGTGTAAAAAAATTATTTGAGGAATTGAAACATTCGCTGGATTGTTTTGGTAAGGAGGCATAGATGAAAGGATTAAGAAAATACATACCACCTTTTGCACCAGATCAGTCTGGTGCAGCATCTGTTCTTTATAAGCTTGGGGGAATTATAGTTATCTGCGATGCAGGGGGATGTGCTGGTAACGTATGTGGATTCGATGAGCCTAGATGGGCTGCAGAAAAAAGTGCCATTTTCAGTGCTGGTCTTCGTGATATGGATGCCATACTTGGGCGTGATGACAGGCTCGTGGCAAAACTTGCAGATGCTGCTAAAAAAGTGGAAGCTAAATTTGCAGCAATTATCGGAACTCCGGTACCGTCAGTTATTGCTACTGATTACAAAGCAATAAAGAAAATGTCAGAAAGGAAACTTGATGTACCGGTTATTACTATAGAAACTACTGGTATGGACTTATATGATGTGGGCGCTGAAAAAGCTTATCTTAAAACGTTTAAGACCTTTGCAAAGGATGGCCTCACAGTAGATAAAGAAGGTATTGGTGTAATTGGTACAATCCCACTTGATGTAAGTGATTTAAAGGCAGCAGATAAAATAGAAATGACACTAAAATCTGAGGGCTTCAAAAATGTTTACTGTTATGGTATGGGTGCAGATTTGTCAAAGGTAGAGGCTGCAGGGAGTGTATTTAAAAATATAGTAGTATCACCTGCTGGATTAAAAGCTGCACAGTATTTAAAAGATAGATTTGGGACACCTTATGAAGTTTATTATCCGCTGGTAGGAGATATGTTACAGGATGAGATGAAAGAACAGTTTAAATATTTTGAAGGTAAGAAAGTTTTAGTAATACATCAGCAGGTTATAGCAAATTCTATCAGAGATAAAATAAATGAAAATGTGAACTCAGATGTAACAGTTGCTTCCTGGTTTATGCTAAAGGACGAGCTTAAAGAAGCAAAGGATATTTCTCTTACAGAAGAGGATCAGTTTGTAGAACTTATAGAACAAGGAAATTACGATGTAATTGTAGGTGATAATATATTGAAACGTGCAATACCTAACTTCAAGGGAAGGTATGTGGGTACACCACATTTTGCAGTTTCGGGAAAGATGTGTATGATATGAAAGATTGTAAAACTTTATCCATTAGAGTCTATGGTATTGTACAGGGAGTTGGATTTAGACCTACAGTAAGTCGTCATGCAGATAAAAACCATATACGGGGAAGTGTATGCAATAAAGGACCTTATGTAGAAATATGGGCTCAGGGCAGTGAAAGTGAATTAGAAGGTTTTTTGTACGATTTAGAACACAACCCGCCAAAGCGTTCGTCAATATTAAAAATTGATGTGCATAAAGAGGAAGAATCAGAAAAATTTCAGAACTTTGAAATTATTGAAAGTGAACATGTGCAGGGTGAGATTTTTGTATCTCCTGATATTGCCATCTGTCCAGAGTGTAAAAAGGAACTTTTTGATAAGAATAACAGACGATATCTTCATCCCTTTATAAACTGTACGTGCTGCGGACCAAGACTTACTATTTTAGATTCCATGCCTTATGATCGTGTGCGTACCAGCATGGGAGAATTTCCAATGTGTCCGGAGTGTGAATATGAATATACTCATGCAGAAACTCGAAGATATGATGCACAGCCGGTATGCTGCAATGAATGCGGCCCGGAGGTTTACTTAATTGGAAGAAGTGAGAGGGGCAGGGCTGCAATTACTTATACAAGACAAGTAATCCATGATGGAGGGATTGCAGCTATAAAGGGAATTGGAGGTTTTCATCTTTGCTGTGACGCCACAAATCAGGAAGCTGTAGAGAGGCTTAGAAAATTAAAAATAAGACCTGCAAAACCATTTGCAGTTATGATGCGGGACATGGAAACTGCAGAACGTGAATGTGAAGTTAAAGAAGTTCAAAAAGAAGTATTGGATGGACATCAGAAACCAATTATACTTCTAAAAAGAAAGCCAAATGGAATGGTTTGTGATGCTGTGGCACCTGATAATCCCAAAGTTGGAGTTATGCTTCCCTATGCTCCTTTGCAGCTTTTGATATTTACATATGATGATGATATAGTCATGCCGGATTGTCTTGTCATGACAAGTGGCAATACATCAGGTGCACCAATATGCAGGGATGACAATGATGCAATAACAGAATTATCAAAGATGTGTGATGTTATTTTATCACATAACCGAATGATTCGCATTCGTGCAGATGACTCGGTTATGGATTTCTTTGAAGAAAAACCTTATATGATAAGGCGTTCCAGAGGATATGCACCGCTGCCGTTTATGGTTTCAAAGGGATTTAAAGGGGAAGTACTGGCAGTTGGCGGTGAACTCAAGAATACTTTTTGTATAGGCAAAAATGATTTGTTTTATCAATCACCCTATATTGGTGACATGGAAGATTTGAGAACAGTAAAAGCATTGAAAGAGTCTATTACGAGATTGGAAACTTTGCTTGAGACGACGCCAACAATTGTGGCATGTGACATGCATCCAAAGTATAATACTACGTACGTCGCACAGGAAATTGGAATTCCCGTACTGCAGGTTCAACATCATTATGCACATATCCTATCCTGTATGGCTGAAAATGATTATTCTGATCCAGTTATAGGTGTTTCATTTGATGGAACAGGATATGGAACAGATGCAACCATTTGGGGTGGAGAACTATTAGAAGTTACTTATGATGGATTTGAAAGGCTTGGCAGCATAAAACCATTTGTCCAGATTGGTGGTGACATGTCAGCTAAAGAGGGCTGGCGAATTGCAGTATCCATGATTTACAGCATATACAAAGATAAAGTAAAAGCAGCTGAAATTGTAAAACAGCTTAAATTATGTGATGAGAAGAACTGCGATGTTCAGTTTATGATGGCTGATAACAAAATAAACAGCATAACATCTACAAGCGCAGGGCGTTTGTTTGATGCTGTAAGTGCTATCTTGAATATCAGAAAACAATCATCTTTTGAAGGGGAAGCTTCTACTACCCTTGAATTTGCAGCAGAGGCTTATGAAGAAAAACGTGCAGTTCATAATAGTGGCATCAAAATTTCTGATGTAGATAGTATTGAACTTTCAAATCTTGTTTATGAGAATTCAGATGGACAGTTAATTTTGGCAACGGATGTTTTAGTAAAGAAAATTATAGAGGAAACTTTAGTTGGAAAAGATGCAGCGATGCTTGCTTACTTTTTCCATGAAAAATTGTCAGACATGATTGCAGCTGGATGTATACAAGCTTCTAGAAACACTGGAATCAAAACCATAGCGTTAAGCGGAGGAGTATATCAAAACCAGCTATTATTAAAAATGAGCTTAGATCGTCTGAGAAAACTTGGATTTAAAGTTTTAATTCATAGTTTGCTGCCGCCAAATGATGGTGGAATAGCACTAGGTCAGGCAGTAGCGGCAATGGAACATATAAATAAATTAAAAAGAGGAGAGGAGAATAACTATGTGTGTAGGTCTACCAGCAAGAGTTGTAAAGGTTAAAGAAGGAATGGCTCTAATTGATGCCTCGGGAGCAAAAAGAAAGGTATCTGCAGAATTAATCGACGAATTGGAACCAGGTGATTATGTTATGGTTCATGCAGGAATCGCCATTTCAAAAATTACAAACGATGATCAGAGTGAAACAGATAAAATCATGGAGGAATTATAATGGCTGAGAACATAAAAAAAACTGCAAAGGAGATTATTGAATCCTACGACGGACCAAAGATCCGTATTATGGAGGTTTGCGGAACTCATACCCATGAGATATTCAGACTTGGAATCAGAAACATAATACCGGAAAACATTGAACTCATATCAGGACCGGGATGCCCGGTTTGTGTTACACCTGTTGGCTTTATTGATGAAGCTATTATGCTGGCTCTTGACCATAATGTCACCATATGTACCTTTGGAGATTTAGTAAGAGTGCCTGGTTCAGAAATGAACCTTGCTGGAGCTAGATCAAAAGGCGCCAAAGTTCAAATAGTATATTCACCTATTGATGCTTATGAGTATGCTAGAGACCACCTTGATGAGCAGGTAGTATTTTTATCAGTAGGATTTGAGACAACCACACCTGCCAGTTGTCTGGCTGTAAAAAAGGCAAAAGGTGCAGAACTTAAAAATTTTGCATTACTTACGGCAAACAAAACCATGCCGGGAGTATACAAGACACTAAAAAATAGCGCAGATGCATTTTTATATCCTGGCCATGTACATGCGATTACAGGTACGGAGTTGTGTGAGTCTTTAGTTAACGAAGGTGTTAGCGGAGTAGTAACAGGTTTTACTGCAAATGAAATCATGACAGCACTTGCTGTAGTAATCACAAAATTACAAGAAGGAGGCAGCTTTTTTAAAAACTGTTATCCTAGAGTTGTAACGCGTGAAGGCAGTAAAGCGGCTCAGACTATTGTATCTGAAGTCATGGAGGACTGTGATTCTGAATGGAGAGGACTTGGTATTATCAAAAATTCAGGTCTTAAATTGAAAGAAGCTTATAAAGAGTTTGATGCCAGAGACAAATTTCATTTAGGAAAAGTAGAGGGAAGAAGCAATCCGGCGTGCCGATGTGGTGATGTTTTGCAGGGAAAATGCAAGCCATCGGATTGCGAAGTATTTGGCAAAGGATGTACACCACTACATCCCGTTGGAGCCTGTATGGTATCTAATGAAGGAGCATGTTCAGCATATTATCAGTATGGAGGAAAAATAAATGGATAAAACAGTTACACTAGCTCATGGAGCTGGAGGAAGACAAACATCAGAATTAATAGATCAGGTTTTTAGAGCTCATTTTTCGAATCCTGACCTGACAGCAGATGATGCTGCAGTATTGAACATTAAGGTCGGAAAACTAGCTTTTACAACAGATGGATTTATTGTTTCTCCATCGGAATTTCCAGGTGGGAATATTGGTAAATTGAGCATTTGTGGTACAGTAAATGACTTATCCTGTATGGGAGCGAAACCTCTGTATTTATCCTGTGCTTTTGTTATTGAAGAGGGCTTTCCAATGGACAAGTTAGAGAAAATTGCAGCAGCTATGGAAAAGACTGCAAAGGAAGCAGGGGTTAAAATAGCCGCAGGAGATACAAAGGTGGCTGGAAAAGGACAAGTCGATGGTGTATTTATAACGACAACAGGTATAGGACAGATTATGGATGACGCTAACACCTCTGGCTTTAATGCAAAACCAGGTGATGCAATTATTGTAACTGGTGATATAGGGCGACATGGATGTACTGTTTTACTGGCACGAAATGAATTTGGAATTGAAGCAGATGTAACCAGTGATTGTGCACCGTTATGGGGTACAGTAAAAGCTATGTTTGATACGTCAAAAGATATTCATGTAATCAGAGACGCTACACGTGGAGGTGTCGGTACGGTATTATATGAAATTGCTGAGCAGAGCAAAGTCGGAATTAGACTGGATTCAAAGAGTATACCGGTAGCAGATGGTGTAAAAGGCGTATGCGGCATGCTGGGGCTGGAACCACTATATCTTGCATGTGAAGGAAGACTTGTGGTTTTTGCTCCAAAAGAAATTGCTCCGAAACTTGTGGATACATTACATAAAGGTAAATATTCCAAAGATGCGGCCATTATTGGTGAGGTCACTTGTGATATGCCAGGGCGTGTTATTGTAAAAACAGAAATTGGTGCTGAAACATTGCTGCCGCCTCCGGGAGGAGAATTGCTTCCAAGAATATGCTAATACAATAGAGTAAAACACTAGTAAATTAAAACTCAACTTTTACAGTTAAAAAAATACGAAGCATTATTTTTGAGAGGACAGATGACAGAGGACAAGTGACAGTGAAGGAGAATTTTTCTTCGCTATGCTACGAAAAATCTTTAATTTATAAATCTAGATTTTATATTTTTTAAAAGCTGAATAAGTTTATATGAATAAGTCTAATATTTTAGATGAATTGATAAATTTAGGAGGTTAAAGATTGAAAGAGAACTTAACTTATAAAAAAGACTTTGTTTTTGCAAAAGAAATTGTTAACTTATATAAATATTTGGTTGAAGAGAAGAAAGAATACATTATTTCAAAGCAGGTTCTTAGATCAGGAATAAGTATAGGAGCAAACGTAAAAGAAGGACTAGAAGCTCAAAGTAGAAGAGATTTTTTGAATAAGATGAATATAGCCCTTAAAGAAGCATCTGAAACAGAGTATTGGTTAGAACTTTTAATTGCTACTAAATATATTGATGTTAACGCATCAGAGAAATTTATTATTAAATGTAAGGAACTAAATAAAATTTTAAACTCTATTGTTAAAACCACAAAGAAAAATTTAAAAATCATAGAGGATTGACAATTGATATAGCCTAACGGCTTGTAACAAAGGTATCTAGTTATGAGAAATAATTAAAGGTTTTCTGTAGTGTAACGTAGGAAAAGCAACAATCACTGTCCTCTGTCAATTGTCCTCTGTCCTTTAAAAAATGCTTCGCATTTTGTTTATATTAAGTCAAATCTTGTATGTGA
The DNA here is from genome assembly GCF_001636845.1 of Clostridium ljungdahlii. Classification (GTDB taxonomy): domain Bacteria; phylum Bacillota; class Clostridia; order Clostridiales; family Clostridiaceae; genus Clostridium_B; species Clostridium_B ljungdahlii_A. Next base: position 20,491 of record NZ_LITT01000046.1, on the reverse strand, counting down.
GAAATTTGAGTTAGAGTATGGAGGAAACACATTATGATAAAAATTGCAGTGTATGGAAAAGGTGGTATTGGAAAATCTACAACAGTTTCTAACATATCAGCCGCACTTTCTGATAGAGGAATAAGGGTTATGCAGATAGGATGTGACCCTAAAGCTGATTCTACAGTTTCACTTCATGATAAAAGAAACGTGAATACAGTGCTTGAACTTGTAAGGGAAAAGAAGAATAATTTTGATTTAGAAGATATGGTCACTGTTGGTTACAATGGTGTCATATGTGTGGAAGCAGGTGGACCTAATCCAGGCCTTGGATGTGCAGGAAGGGGAATTATAGCAGCACTAGAAAAATTGAAGGAAAAAGGTGCATATGAAGTATATAAACCAGATGTGGTAATATATGATGTATTGGGTGATGTAGTATGCGGAGGGTTTTCTATGCCAATGCGTAAGGGCTATGCAGATAAAGTATTTATTATAACCTCAGGTGAAAACATGGCTATTCATGCAGCCGCCAATATTGCAATGGCTATAGAAAATTTTAAAAACAGAGGTTATGCTGGCCTTGGAGGGCTTATTCTTAACAGAAAAGATGTGAAGAATGAATACGAAAAAGTAGGCGAATTGGCAGAGGATATTCATTCAGAAATAGTTGGTACCCTGGATAGAAGTGAAGTCGTTCAGGAAGCAGAAACTTTGAACAAGACGGTAATAGAAGCATTTCCTGAAAGTGATATGGCAAAACAGTATAGAAAGCTGGCAGAGATTATCATGAGGATATGTGGAAAGGAGATATCATGCTTATAAATGTATCTGGACACGTTGATGAGGCAGGTACCTGTACTTTAATAAAAGATGCCGCATTTCCTGAGCCATTTGTATCTGGCCTGCAATATAACGCTCCTGCTAGGGGAGTATGGAATATAGTTCATGTTGGAATGCTTATTCCAAAGTCGCATCAGATATATGTATGTGCAGCAAACTGTTTAAGAGGAGTTGTTCTTACAGCAGCAGAAATGGGCACATTGGACAGATTCTCAACTATAGCTGTGCAGGAAAATAATGTGCTTGAAGGTGATATGGAGGAACTTATCATTAAGGGTGTATCGGATATACTTAATAAACTTCCACAAAAACCTCCGGCAGTTCTAATATTTACTGCCTGCATACATTATTTTATGGGATGTGATTTGGAGCTAGTTTACACAGAATTACGAAAAAGATATCCGGATGTAGCTTTCACGGATTGTTATATGGATCCAATTATGAGAAAAAGTGGCCTGACTCCGGATGAGAAAATGAAACGTCAATTATACAGCATCCTTCAACCAATGGAAATTAACAAAAAAAGCATTAATATCATTGGTAACAATATTCCTACGGATGAAAGCAGTGAACTTATACGGACAATTCGTGAAAATGGATATGAACTGAAAGATATTACTCTTTGCAAGACCTATGATGAATATCTTAATATGGCTGAAAGCTGTACAAACATATCCTATCTGCCTGTTGCAATACCAGGTGGAGACTATTTGCAAGATAAATTAGGACAGAAGCACCTGCATTTGCCTTTATGTTATGGATTTGATGAAATAACAAAAAATTTGAATACATTGAACGAATATTTGGGATTACCAAAAAAAGAATACACAGATGAAAAGGTAACAGCTTTAAATGCTTTGAAAGAAGCAAAAAAAGTTATTGGTGGTGCAAAGATTTCCATAGATTATACATCTGTTCCAAGACCTTGTGGACTTGCACGATTGCTTGTAGAAAATGGATTTAATGTGGACAGGCTGTATGCAGATTCATTTACAAAATGGGACAAGACAGATTTTGACTGGCTTGTAAAAAACAAACCTGAGATTAAAGTGTATGCTACAGTACATGCAAAGATGGGTGTTCTGGATAGAAAATGTAGTGAAAAGAGCCTTGCAATAGGACAAAAGGCTGCTTATTTTACAGGAAGTGAATACTTTGTAAATATAGTAGAAGGTGGCGGCATGTACGGCTTTGATGGAATTGTGAGACTTGCTGGACTTATGAAAGAAGCCTTTACATATCCTAAAGATGTACGAAAGCTTATACAAATCAAAGGATGGAGGTGTGGTTGCTGCTTATGAAACAGGCATCAGCATTTATTTCAACATATACCGCAGATGTGTCAGGTGTTTGTTCCGCACTATATGAATTAGGCGGGATGACTGTAATGCATGATGCATCAGGGTGCAATTCAACATATACTACTCATGACGAACCACGTTGGTATGATATGGACAGTATGATCTATATTACAGGACTTTCTGAAATGGAAGCTATCATGGGTGATGATGAAAAATTAATACATGATATTGTGGCAGCTGCAAATGAGTTACATCCTAAGTTTATAGCTATTGCAGGTACACCTATTCCAATGATGATAGGCACAGATTTTCCAGCTATTGCAGAAGTGATTGAAAATGAAACTAAAATTCCTACATTTGCTGTTCAAACAAATGGAATGCACTCTTACATACGTGGGGTAGGACAAGCTCTTGTTGAAATAGTAAAACGATTTACTTTGGACGGTTTACCTAAAAGAACGAAAAGTATAAATGTACTTGGAGTTACTCCCTTGGATTATTCAGTAAACAGCAGTGTAGATAGCATTAGAAGACGATTAACTGAAGCTGGTTTTCAGGTTTTATCTGTATGGGCAATGGGAAGTACACTGGAGCAAATGAAACAAGCTGGAGCTGCAGAAGTAAACTTGGTTGTTTCTTCTACTGGACTTCCTGCAGCAAAAGAATTACAGAAAAAGTTTGGAACACCATATGTTGTGGGCGTTCCAATGGGAGATCAGTTTTCAGATGTAGTAATGAAATCACTGGATAAGGCAATTGATACAGGAAAATCCCAAATTGCATATGATAAACGAGCTATGTGTGGTGGTGACACGGTTATTATTGGAGAAAGCATTTATTCGGAATCATTAGCTGCAGCACTTGCACTTGAAAAGAATATGAAAGCTAAAGTCTTATGTCCTTTGGAAACGGAAGCTGATTTGTTATTAGAAGAGGATGTTGTGGCAGAAGATGAAGATAGTATTATGACATATTTGAAGAATGCAAAAGCTGTTATTGCAGATCCTATTTACCGCAGGATTATTCAGCCTGGTACTAAATTTATATCACTTCCACATGAAGCTTTTTCAGGAAGAATTTATAGAAAAGATATTCCCGATTTGGTTGATAATATAGATATAATAAAGTGAATTGGTATAAGATTATATATAAATTTTCACGGTTTAAAAACATTACGACATAACTTTTTCAAGAGGATAATTGACAGATGACAGAGGACAATGAAGGTGAGTTTTCCTCCTTACGTCAGAAAACTAATTTATTTTTAAGGGATGTTTTGCTAATGCAAAACATCCCTTAAACAGGCCCTAAAATCTGCGATTTTTAGATAATTGCTTGCTCATAAAGTACTTCTTAGAAACAAAAAACGTGAATTTCTTTTAAATTAAAGATTTTTCGTAGTGTAATGGAAAAAAATCTACCTTCACTGTCCACTGTCAATTGTCCTCTGTCCTCTCAAAAAAGTTGCTTCGTAATTTTTTTATATTAAGTCAAAATTTTATATGTTCAACTCTCTCCTGGGTATCCTAGATTTTATACCTTTTTCTATTTCCTCTAAAGTTCTTTTATCCTTTGGATCTACAAATAGACAAGTACAGCCTTTTTCACCAGCCCTTCCTGTTCTACCAATACGATGTATATATGACTCTACATTTTCCGGAATATCATAATTATATATATGAGTAACTCCACTTATATCTAGTCCTCTAGCGGCCACATCTGTAGCTATTAAATACTGAATATCTGCATTCCTAAAAGCTTTCATTATTCTTTCACGTTTTGATTGAGGTATATCACTATGCAGTTTTTTACAATTATATCCACGCTGATATAGTGCAATTTCAAGATTGTCTACCCTTCTTTTAGTTCTACAAAATATAATAGCCATAAATGGATTATCTTGATCCATAATATTACACAAGGCATCTTGCTTTTTTCTATCAGTAGTTTCTATTACATATTGCTTAATATTACTAAGTGTAACCTCTTCTTTTTTAATGGAAACCACTAAAGGGTCAGTCATGTATCTATAAGCTAATTTTTTAACATCAGAATTCATAGTTGCAGAGAAACACAATGTTTGACGTTTTTTAGAGACTTCTTTTATAATATCTTCTACATCATTTTTAAATCCCATAAGCAGCATTTGATCTGCTTCATCTAATACTAATGTTTTTAATTTGCTAAGATCTATAGTCTTTCTATGAAGATGATCTAAAAGTCTACCTGGAGTTGCAATAATTAGATGAATGTTTCTCTTCAATTTTTTTAACTGAGAACCTATATCTTTCCCACCATATGCAGCTAAAATATTTATATCCTTAGCTTTTTTAAGTTTTAGAGCTTCTTCAGTTATTTGAATAGCAAGTTCTCTTGTAGGAGTTACAATCAGTGCTTGAGTTGAATTTATATTAGGTGATATATTTTCAAAAATAGGAAGCAAAAAAGCAAGAGTTTTTCCGGTGCCCGTTTGTGCTTCAGCTATAACATCTTTTCCTTCTATAATAAAATTAATACTCTTCTGTTGAATTGGTGTTGGTTTAGTAATTCCCATGTGTTTTAATTCAGTTATTATATTTTCACTAAGTTCTAGTTCCTTAAAATCCATTTTTTCATACCTTTCATTATTAAGGCATTTTCAAAGAAATAACCAGTCAGTATGCTAGTCTATTTTCTTTCAAATGCCTAATGTGTATTTTTATTTAGTTAAGTCAATTAATAATAGCATATTACTGCAATTAATACTAATCTTGCCCTTAAGTTTTTACATTATGATAGTACAATGGTATATTTTTATATGGGAACTTATTATTTATAATTATTATTGGATAAATTTATTGTAAATAAAGTCAAAGACATAAACTTTGGAGGTATCAACTAAATTGAAGTCACTTATTATAGCTGAAAAACCAAGCCTGGCAATGAGCATTGTCAAGAGTATTGGTAATATGGAAAGAAATAATGGATATTTTGAAAATAAAAATTATATAGTTACTTTTGCCTATGGTCACTTACTTCAACTTTATGACGTAGATGATTATTTTGGAAGAGAAAAGACAAAGTGGAGTTTAGAAGAACTGCCCTTTGTACCAAAAGAATTTAAATTTAGATTACGAAAAGATGAAGGAGTAAAAAAGCAATATGAAATAATAAAATCACTAATAAAAAGAAATGATGCCCAGGAGATAGTGAATTGTGGTGATGCAGATAGAGAAGGGGAAGTAATTGTAAATAATATAATATTTAGAGCTTTTAAAGAAGAACATGTTACTAAACCTGTTAAAAGATTATGGCTGCCAGAACAAACAAGACAAACAATTATACAAAATTTAAAAAATTTAAGAGATGATATAGAATACAAAAATCTATATGATGAAGGACTGGCAAGAACATATTTAGACTGGAGTTATGGAATAAATTTAACCAGGTATTTAAGTATAAAATCGGGTTCATTTTTACCTGTAGGACGTGTTTTAATTCCTATTGTGAAATATGTATATGATAGAGATGAAAAAATTGAAAATTTTAAGCCAGAAACTTATTTTGAGATAGGTGCTGTCATAAATAAGGATAACTTACATATAAAAGCTAAATTAAAGGATAGAAAATTTGCAGCAAATGAAAGAGATAAAGCTGAAAAATTATTGGATAACTTGAAAGATAAAAAAGCTATAGTTGATAAAGTTGAAAAGAAAAAAGTTAAAAAGCAGCCGCCTAAGCTTTTTTCATTGGATACTTTACAAAATAAAATGTTTAAGGAAGAAAAAATGTCTTTGGATGATACTTTAAAAAATTTGCAGAAACTATATGAAGATGGATATACTACATATCCAAGGACTAATACAGAGTATCTGGCGGAAAATGAAAAGGATAGAATAAAAAGTGTAATTGCAGCAGTAAAAGAAAATTTTAATGCAGATATATCTTTTAAAGATAACAAGAAAATTTTTAATAGTAAAAAAGTAGAAAGCCACAGTGCAATTACTCCAACCATAAAAATTCCACCAAAGGAAAAATTATCGGAAGGTGAAAAAAAGGTTTATACTGCAATAAAAAATAGATTTATAAGTAATTTTTTAAATGAAGAAACAATAATAGAAGAAACAAGTGTAGTAATAAAAATAGATGATGAAATTATTCAATTAAAGGGAAATGTTATAAAAAGTCCTGGTTTTTTAAAATATGAAAAATCTAAAAGGGAAAATGAATTGCCTCAATTTGTAGAAGGAGAGGAGTTAGATACTAAATTCTCAGTAGATCAGAAAGAAACCCAAAAGCCTGGTAGAGTAACAGAATCTGAACTAAACAATTTCCTCAAAAATCCTTTTAAAAAGCAGGAGGTAGAAGATTTACAGGGTGAAAATGATGATGAAGAATACAAACTGATACTTGAAGGTTGTGAGATAGGCACTGTTGCAACAAGGGCAGGGATAATTAAAAATGCAAAAAAATATGAGTATATAAAAGAGCTGAAAGGTCACTTAGAATGTGAGAATAAGGGTAAAAAACTTATAGAAGCACTTGAAAAATTAAAGATTGATTTGAATAAAGAAAAAACAGTTGAATTTGGCAAGCAGCTTAAAAAAGTTTATAAAGAGGAAATAGGAATAAGTGAAATAATAGATAAAGTAAAAGATGAATTAAATAGCATTGTCCAAAATGGTAATAAAATTAAAATAGAAAAGCTGTATCTATATAACAATAAATTAGATAGTAAAATTAAAATAGAAAGCATTGGAAAGTGTCCTGTATGTCATGAAGGAGAAGTTGTGGAAAATAAATCAGGTTATGGCTGTAATAGATGGAAAGAAGGTTGTAAGTTTTTTGTAGGCAATAAAATAGCAGGAAAAGAGATTCTAAAAACCCATGTAAAAAAACTTATTAAAGATTGTAGAACCAACGTCATAAAAGGATTTAAGAGTAAAAGCGGAAAGAAGTTTAATGCTTCCTTGGTAATTGATAAAGAAGGAAAAATTGTATTTAATTTTGAAAATGAAGTTTTAGGAAAATGTCCATGTTGCGGACACGATATTGTAGAAGGGAAAAAGGCTTTTGGATGTAGTAATTGGAAAGAAGGATGCAAGTTTACTATATGGAAGGATGATAAGTATTTGGCTTGTATGGGCAAAAAACCTACTAAAACTGTAGTTAGGGAACTTCTCAAAAATGGTAAGGTTAAAATTAAAGGTTTAAAAAGCAAAGATGGAAATATTTTTGATGCCTATTTTATGTTAATAAAAAATGAAAATGAAAATAAGGATAAATATCCATATAAGTGGAAAATGCAAATAACAAAATAGTAGTTTTATATAACAAAAAGAAGGAAAACATGGTTATTTATAGAATAATACAAGTAAAGTCATAGACTATGTTCCTATATTATTTGAAAATATAGGAACATAGTGAGAAGCAAAAATGGTATATGAAGGAGGAAAGGTTATGGATAGGGGAAGTTTCCACCTAAAGGGCGACATTAAAAGTTATTTAGAAAAAATGGAATACGACCAAGAAGAAGTAGCTATGTTTTTATTAGGGTATCTTATGGGAGAAATGAGAAATGCACAATGGAAAGATATCCATAAAAATTCTCAAAAAAATTCAATTAATGCAGAAGATAGGGAATCTATATTTAATAAACTCAATTGTACTGGCATAAATGAAATAAAAATAATGGGACTTACTAAAGAAATTTTTGAAAAGCTAGAACAAGGAAAAGTCAGAGGATATACTAGGGCAATTTTTAATGAACTAAAGAGAATTCTAGATTCAAATATTAAAAAGTGGAAGATGAATAAGCAGGAAAATTTGTTTTATGTATTGTCCGGTTATGTATACAATACAGCAAGCATCATGTTAAGTGATAAAAAGGGGAAGAGGGCAGTTTGACATTTAAGTTTTTAGATCTACAGCTCTATAGGCAATGAAATTACAATTTGCCCACCGCCCATATATGCATCATTTTGTATATGAAGACTGCCATTGTGAGCCCTAATTACTTTATCTGCAAAAGTTAATCCAATACCATAATGACCTGTTTGACTTCGACTTTTATTATCAGTATAAAATAGTTCTGCAGCTTTTTTGAGTGCTTCAGGTGAAAATCCATTTCCAGAGTCAGTAAATATAAAAGAAGCTAAATTGTTTTTCAAATGGACCTGCAAACTTAAGGATGTTTCGTCTGGAGTATGCTCAAGTGCATTTATAATGATGTTCATAAATGCTCGTTTCATTGAGGAAAGGTCAATGTTCCACATTAGTTCTTTTGGAATACTGATGTCAAGTATAAAATGAATATGACGGTTTCCAATAGAGGCTAATGTATCCTTTTCAATTACATGTAAAAATTTATTTACATTGCTTTTTTCTTTGTGCAGGGCAATGGCTTGATCATTTTTAGAAGCTTCAATTAAAAGCTCAGTATAATGCTCTATTTCACCTGCTGCTTCTATGATTTCATTTGTATAATCTAATGCCTTTTCCTCTTTTTGTGTAAGACTTAATAATTCTGCATTTCCTTTAATGACAGTAATAGGTATTTTAATGTCATGAGCCAATGCACCAATTTGTTCACCTTTGTTTTTTTCTTGCTCAAATTGGCAGGTTAAGGATTTTTTAAGGCTGTGGCGTAAACTATCTAAGGAATCCATAACTTTTTGATGTTCTATAAAGTAAGAATTTTGCACCTCAAAATCCAAATCTTTATCTTCAATTTTTTGAGTAATGAAACTAAAATTGTTTAATTCTCTTTTTATCTTATTTGAAAACTGCAGTGAAAGAAAATACAGTATAATTAACAAAATAATAGTAAAAAGCAAAGTAATAGTTAATCCAGGATAAGGTATCAGATTCCGAAGAGTTGGGTTTGCAAATTGCATGATCAATTTGTAATGAATTACGCAGTATTCTTTTGGACGTTCGATTACAGCATAAACATTTCCGAAAAAATCAGCTCCTGTAAATTGGTGATTTTTAATACGTAATTTTACTTTTTTAATTTGGGACTTATTCATGGTACTTTTTTTTACATCTAAAGTTTGTTTGTCTAAAATCATATATTTTAAATTTTCAGGTATTAATTCAGAAGTTACTTCTTTAGCATTTTTTATACTTGGCGTTACTTTTTCCACTAATTGCTCTGAATATTTAGATGGCAGCAGCATTTTATTATTAGAGATATAACTAAAAATAAAAAGTAAAGCGAGTAAAAGTATAATAAAAGAAAATCCCACTTTTAAGATAAATTTGATAATATAGATTTGAAAGGATGTTTTTTTTACTTCCACATGTATCCAACTCCCCACACTGTTTCTATAGGAAAACATTTATATTCTTTAAATTTATTGCGGATTAATCTTATATATTCAGTGATTACTGAAAATTGAGTGTCACTGTCCAAATCATAAATTGCCTCAAAAATTGCCTGCTTTGTAAATACTTTGCCTCGATTAAGCGCTAAAAATTCGCAAATATTATATTCATTTATTAAAATAGATATTATATTAAAAAAAGGAGATAATTTAAATGAAACAGTGGTTTAACAATTTAAAGATGGCTCAAAAAATAATGTCATTATCTATTTTAACATCTTTATTTATAATAATAGTAGGCATAATTGGAGGAATTTATATAAAACAAATAGGTAATAATGCCGCCAGTATGTACAATAATAATTTATTTAAAGTAAATGCTATTAAAACTTTAAAAGACAATGAAACACAAATTAGAGCAGATTTACTAGTTATTGTATATAAAAGAGATAGAGCTGGATTTAACAAAACAATTAATGAAATAAATAATTTAGAAAAAGATAATACTAAAGTAATGAATAGTTACAAAAGTTCTATTAAAAGTGCTGGAGATAAAAAGATATTTACAGAATTGCAGGAGTCAGTAAATGAATATAAGGATATTAGTGGTCAAACTATAGAACTTGTTAGTGAAAATAACTATGATAAAGCAGTTAAAGATTTTCCAAAGATTACACCTGTGGGAAAAAAATTAAATAATCAGATAGACAGTATAATCAAGATAAATATCGAGGACGCTGATGATAAGGATGCAGTTAATGATAAGATGACAGCGAGTGCTTTTACTTTTATTGTAATTGTAACTGTTTTAGGGTTGGTTGTTACTGTCTTACTAGGAATACTAATAGCTAAATTGATATCGAAGAAAGTAAAAGAGATATTACAATTGGGAGAAGCTATTGGAAGAGGGGACTTAACGCAAAAAATAAATGTTAATAGTAAGGACGAAATTGGTAAGCTTGCTGAAGCTTTAAATAAGTCAATAGAAAATATAAGAAATTTAATTTTACAAATTAGTAATAGTTCTACAGATATAAGTGCTTCTAGTGAAGAACTGTCTGCAACAACAGAAGAAGTTTATGCCAGTATAGAAACTGTAAATGAGTCCACTGAACAAATAGCAAAGGGGAATGAAAATTTAAGTGCTGTAACAGAAGAAGTAGATGCTGCTGTTCAGGAAATAAACTCAACTACAGCTGAACTTGCAAATAAGGCTGATAATGCATTATCTTCAGTAAAAGAAATAAAAATACGGGCAGCTGAGGTGAAAGCTAAGGCTAAAGTGGATATAGAAAATGGAGATAAAATTTATAGTGAAAAGCATGAGAACATTATAAATGCCATAGAAGCAGGAAAAGTTGTTGATAAGGTAAAAGTAATGGCTGATTCCATAGGAGATATAGCAGAACAGACAAATTTATTGGCTTTAAATGCAGCAATAGAGGCATCTAGTGCTGGAGAACACGGTAAAGGATTTGCAGTAGTGGCGGAAGAAGTAAGGGGACTATCAGAGGAATCAGCAAAGGCTGTTACACAAATTCAGAGTATGGTAACACAAGTTCAAGATGCTTTTAACAATTTATCTAACAGTGCAAAAGATATACTGGAGTACATAAATAATAATGTAAAACCAAGTCAGAAACTGCTTCTGGAAACAGGTATAGCATATGATAGGGATTCTGAATTGATGAATAATATGGCTGTAGGTATAGCATCAGCTGCAAATAAAATGAGTCAAACTGTAGATCAAGTAACAGCAGCTATTGATAATATATCCTCAACTACGCAAGAATCTGCATCAGGGTCTGAAGAAATATTAGGTAGTGTAAATGAAGTTTCCACTGCAATACAGGATATAGCAAAATCTGCACAAACTCAATCGGAACTTGCACAAAATCTTGATGAAATGATTCATAAATTTACTGTATAGATATTTAAAAATTTATTTTATCTGATGGTTATCTACTGTAACACTCCCACTTCTATCAAAGTGGGAGATATAAGAACTCTTGAGCTTCAGCGATTTAGAGTTCTTATGCTGTGTTTAATTAAAGTTTACCATTTCGTATGAATTCATTTAATCTTTTATTTTTTATAAGCTTTATAAAAAAATACATAATAATTACAAAGCCTACTATTTCAGTTAGGTAGTAGGAGGGATCTGTGAGAAGTCTTTGAAGTGTTCCTTCTGCCCAATTTCCTTCTGGTCTTTCAGGAAATTTAAGTCCTAAAAATGGCCAAAAAAGTATTCCTTTATATAGCTGCATACTATCAAGTATTAGATGGATTGAAGTTGAAATGCCAAGTGTGAAAACACGATTTCCTTTATTCCTTTTAATACGACCTATACCTATTAATAGAAGCAAAAGGGAAAATAAAAGGGTATGTCCAAATATACGACTATTATGGAAGGTATTTCGAAATAGAAATGCTCCTATGGGCTTATCTATGAGGTCAGGAAGTATTGCCCCAACAAGAACAAATCTATAATCAATTGTTTCCTTTTTACTCATCTTTTCATAGAATTTGAAAACTGCTGTTGTGGGGCCAAGGTGTCCGAAAAAAACCATATATTTATCTCCTAACCTAATTATTTATTTTAATCATTTGTCTTTTGTGGTTCATCGTATTCTTTGCCAAAAGTATCTATAGTTACATTTTTCATCTTTTGGTCTTCATAAGGCTTATCGTTGTAATCTCTTTCTTGTGCTACGATTTCATCTACTGCCTCAATTCCTTCTACAACTTTTCCAAAAGCAGCATACTGACCATCAAGATGAGGTGCAGTATTTGTCATTATAAAAAATTGTGAGCCTGCAGAATTAGGAGCCATAGTTCTAGCCATAGATATTACACCTTTTTCATGTTTTAAATTATTTTCAAAATTATTTGCTGAAAACTCACCTTTAATCGAGTAACCTGGGCCGCCCATTCCTGTACCTTCAGGATCTCCTCCTTGAATCATGAATCCAGGTATAATCCTGTGAAAAATTGTACCATTATAAAATCCTTTTTTAACTAATGATATAAAATTATTTACTGTATTTGGAGCGGTGTTAGGATAAAGTTCTATTTTTATTAATTTACCATTTTCCATTTTAATTGTAACTATAGGATTTTTCATTTATGTTCCTTCTTTCATTAAATTTGTATGTATTTATACAATAAGTTTTATTACAGCTTCTGTCAAGTAAGTAATATGGCAAATAAAATGAATATTTAATAAGTGAAAAGAGGAACGTGCCTAGATTTAATTTACACTAATCTAGGCACGTTCTTATATATCAATTATTTTTATATCTTAAACTTATTTATATCTGAGCCTAATTTTACAGCCATATTAGATAAATTCTCTGATACTTCTGCGACTTCTTTCATAATAGCCATTTGTTCTTCGGAGGAAGCTGCTATACTTTGTATACTTTCTGATGATTCCTTAGAAATATCTGATATTTTGTTTACTGAATTAACCATATCCTGTATAGAAGTTGTAATTTGGTGTACTCCCTTAGCTACATATTGTATTTGATTAGAAACACTACTTATATCTTTTAATATTTCATCAAAAGAAGCTCCTGTATTTTTAACTAAATTAATACCCACTTTAACTGATTTACTGCTTTCTTGCATGGAAGTAACTGCTTTTTGAATTTCATTTTGAATTTCTTTAATAAGTACATTAATTTGAGTAGATGAATTAGATGACTGTTCTGCTAATACTCTGACTTCTTCTGCTACAACGGCAAATCCCTTTCCATGTTCTCCAGCTCTGGCAGCTTCTATAGCTGCATTTAAGGCAAGTAAATTAGTTTGTTCTGATACATCTATAATAATAGAACTTATATTTCCTATTTCTCCTGATTTACTATTTAGTATATTTACAACTTTTGACAATACTGTAGTATTATTATCTATGATTTCCATTTGCTCTACAGCATTATTTACTACGCTTGTACCTTCTTCGGCTTTTTTATAAGTTTGAACAGAATGATTTGTAACGTCTTGTACCTTTTCGGATATTTTATCTATATCTCCATAAATATTGGTCATACTATTTACTGTTTTATCTGCATCTGCTACTTGACTGCTGCTGCCTTCAGCTATATGGGAGACAGATGTTGCTATTTGACTTGCAGTGGTTTCTGTTTGCTCAGAACTAGCGGCTAATTCCTCTGAAATAGAAACTATTTGCTCTATACTTTCAGAAACCCCTAAAATCATATTTTTTAAGCCTGCAGTCATACTATTTAAATTTTTACTCATAATATTTAACTCATCTTTTGTATTTATTTCTAATGTTTTTGTTAAATCTCCCTTAGAAACAGCATGTACTAACTCATTGGCTTTTGATATGTTTTTCCTAATTTGTCTACTAAAGCAGATTGCTACAAGTATGCTTAACGCAATAATTATCAAAAATGTAAGTATTGTTTTAAAAAGAAAAGACCTAAGTGGAGTATATAATTCTGATTCAGAAACAGTTACAGCTATTGTCCAACCTGTTTCTGGGACTGTAGTATAATACACTCTATATTTATCATTATTTTGGTAGAAAGTGTTTTCACCGCTTTTTTGTTTTACAATGTCATTTCCAATAGCTGCTAAACTACTATTACTGTCATTTGAAATTTTAACTTTCATAATTTTACTTTTATCTGGGGCTGATATATATGTACCATCACTACTTAAAAGAAAAGCTCTACCACTTGTACCAAACTTCATATCTTGTACAGCTTTTTGGAGACTAGTTAAATCCATGTCTGCTGTAGTAACACCTATAAACTGCTTGTTTTGGTCGTAGAAAGGTGATGCTGCAGTAACCATGGTAACTTTACTAGTGTCATCATAGTATGGTAGAGACCAAACTAAGCTCTTATTAGTATTTTTTGCGTTTTTATACCAGTCATATTTGAAGTAATCATAAGTTTCATTACTATACTCATCAGTATATACTATATTACTATTATCTCTATAGGCATAAGGACCATAATATTTTAGAGTTGTATTATATTTATTTGGCTCATACCAGACTCCTGAACCGTATGTTTCCTCATTGGTTTTTACAAAATTCTCCAATAAAGATTTATAAGCATCTTGGCTTAAAGTGCCCCCTGAAGTTTCGGCTACTTTAGCTAATGTTTCAGCTACTTTACCATTCTTTAATAGAAGCTTCTGCATGTTTTCTACAGACTCACGTAATTTGTAGTCCATTTTTTCATCAATTTGAGAATTAATCATGTTTTTAGAATTAGTATATCCTATAAAGGATACTATAGATGTTCCTAGGAAAACTAATGGTAAGATACATGCTAAAATTTTTCCTTGCATATTTCTTAATTTCAACTAAATTACCTCTTTTCAAATGTTATTATGGATTCTTTAATATTAATGTAGATTGCGTATATTATTTATGGGTTGTACATATAAAAGTGCAATTAGTTTAGTATTATAAAATCCCCTTTCTACCATATCATAAGGGAAATTTTAACTCAATTATATTTGAAAGAAAGTATATATTTTCAAATATATTGTAACAATTATTCTATATTTGTTAACATTTTCTTAAATTTAGTCATGAAAATTGTTTATTTTATTATATTAAGGCTGCTTTATCTACTGAATTTAGAATGTACAAGAGTAATAAGAGATTCTATTAAATGCATAAAGTTAAATATTTAGAGAAAAATAAAGTTTATAAGATATAGACATAAAAATTTTAAGGAGGGTTTAGATTATGAATTCAACTTTAATGGCTCCAAATGCCCAGTATCAATCATGTATTGATTCTTGTAATAAATGTATGCAATTATGTGAGGAATGTTTCAGAATGTGCCTGTCAGAGCCAGATGTAAAGGCAAGAGAGCATTGTATAGTTGATTTAGTTGATTGTGCAGAAATTTGTAGAACAGCTGCAACTACTATGGCTAGAAGAGGATATCATGCAAATGATATTTGTAATTTGTGTGCAACAATTTGTGATGAATGTGCATCCGAATGCAGCAAATTCAACGATGAACACTGTAGAATATGTGCAGATGCATGTCGTCAATGTGCTGATGAGTGCAGAAGAATGAGAACTATGTAAAAATAACTTATTGATAAACAGAGTTCTTGGCATCAGATGGAGTTTTGACTCCATCTGATGCTTAGAAATCGTTATCCAGGGACATAGCTGCTCTTTATTCACACTTGGAGAAGTGGGAGTATTAGAGCAGGTAGTCATCGGATAAAAGTATAGTGACAAAAAAGAAACCTCTTTGTGTTTTCACGAAGAGGTTTTTGTAGTATTTTTATTAAACCTTGGAATTTTGTCCCTATTAAAGAGTATTATATAGTTACTATGAGCAGCTATTATTTAACTATTGGTACTCCCAGACCTAACGATAAAGTAGTTACTAATGTTGGAACTGATTTGTTTTATTTAAAAAGAAATGATGTAGAATGGTATAAAAATTTACAAACTACAGCAGATATTTGTATGAGATGTTATATAAATTAATAACTCAACTTTCACACATATAAAATTTTGACTTATATTCTAGATATTTTTACTATTATAACTGCTTCAATATAGTATATAATGGAAATGTATAAAAATAAAAAATCTAGTGAATATAGTTTTGGAGGGATATGATGGATTACAATTTTAATGATGTAGATGGTTCAAAAAACTGGGTAAAGGTAAAGAAAATAGATTATGGATGGTCTTGTGATGAAAAATATTATATAGAGGATGATAAAAGCAAGAAGTACTTGCTTCGTGTATGCACTAGAGATAGTTATAAACAGAAACAGAAAGAAGTTGAAGTAATTAAGAAGTTCAATAATCTTGATTTTGAAATGTCTAGGGTTATAGATTTTGGATATTTCAATGAATGTAGAAATGTATACATGCTTTTAAGTTGGGTAGAAGGCTCTTCACTTGAAGAAAAGGTGGACTCTTTACCTGAAGTGGAACAATATGAACTTGGGGTACAAGCAGGTAGAATTTTGAAAGCAATTCACAGCATTCCGGTTGATCGAGAAGATATTGCCCTTGTAAACAAAATTCCTAAAAAATTGTTACAATTGCAGAGATATGAAAATTCATCCCTTCGCATTCCAAATGATGAAATTGCTATAGACTTTATAAAAAATAATATTCATATGATGTGCAGATTATATCCAGTTTATGAACACGGTGATTTTCATATGGGAAACTTAATATATACACCAGATAGAAATATAGGAGTTATAGATTTTAATCGTTGGGAATGTGGTGACAGATACGAAGAATTTTACAAGGTTCAAAGCTTTGATATAGAAAATAGCATTGCTTTTTCAGTAGGACAAATTCAAGGATATTTTAAGGGAGATCCACCAATCGATTTTTGGAAAACTCAGGCGGTATATGTGGCACATTCATCTTTGTATTCTATTAAATGGGCAGAGAAATTTGGACAAGAACAAGTCTATGAAATGAAGAAAAGATGTTTTCAAGCCTTTCGAGATTATGATGACTTCAACTTGACAATTCCAAAATGGTACTCACAAAATAAGGACAAATACAGGTTATGATATATAGTTTAATAGTAAAATATTATGTTTTAGGATGGTGTTTAGCGTGAAAAATTTAAAAAATCACAAGGGTATAGGATACTTCCTAGTGGCCTTTGGAATAATTAACATACTATATTTTATTAGTTGCTTCATAGCATTTAGCAGGTTTGTGAATTTCTCAGAATTTTTTGTTGTGTTAGGAATTGTTTGCGTGATCTTAGGAATTTATAAAATAAGGTTTCATGAAAATAATTTTAATAAAGTGATGAAAAGATTTTTGACAGCTTTAAAAGTATTTACATCCATAATTATTATTTCATTTATTTTTGTTGAAGGATGCATTTTTGTAAGTGCTAATGAAAGTCATAATAAGAAGCCTGATTATATTATGATTTTAGGTGGTGGAATCAGCGGAAGAAATATGCTTCTAGTTCAGCTTCAGAGGACTCAAGAAGCACTTAAATATATAAAACAAAATCCAGGTATAAAGGTTATTGCTTCAGGGGGACAAGGACGTGGAGAAGATATATCGGAAGCAGAAGCTATGAGGATATATCTTGTTCAGCATGGAGTAAAGAATGAAGATATAATAAAGGAAGAAAAATCCCAAAATACTTTGGGAAATATGAAATATACTAGGGAGATTTTGAAGAAAATAGATGGTAGGGAAAATATACAGTTAGCTGTTGTTACAAGTAATTTTCATGTTTTTAGAGCTAAGTTTTTGGCTAAAAGATATGGATTTCAAGTTGAAGGTGTTCCTGCACCTGTAAACTATTTATTGCTGCCTAATTATTGTGTAAGAGAATATTTTGGGGTTGTTAAATCTTTTATTTTTGATAGATAAACAGAGTTCTTGGCATTAGGTGGAGTTTTGACACCTTATGCTTATTAACAGACTTCTTAGTGCTTCAGCATTTAGAATGCGTTATCCTTTAGGAAAAATCGTTATCCAGAGACGTAGCTGCTGCAGATATCCCAAATTTTTAATTTGGTGATAGTCGCTTTCGCTGTGTGCGTGGGAGTATTAGAGCAGGTAGTCATCGGATAAATACTATATTAAATATAAGGTTTTCCTGTAGTGGATACAGGGCTTTGACCCATTGATCTGGCAATAGACAATCCTACTTTTCTAGCAGCAATTACCGCTTGTCTTACAGCACCTGGATCTCCTGTAACAGTTATGATAACTTCATTTGAATGAGCAGTTCCTTGGCTTGGACTTAAATAACTAATAAGTTCAACATTTGAAGTTTTAAGTGCAGTATCTGCCATTACTACACCAATTCCCGCTGGAGCACCTACAATTATTCCAAAAGCTTTTCCAATAGGGGCACCAAAACCTTTGTTTAAAGCAAGACTCGCCCTTGCAGTATAGTGTAATTCAATATGACCTGCATCAAATCCATAAACATCTCCGAAATTTCTTTCTGTTTTACTAAGGGTGATTTCTACTGCCCTTCTTACATCAGATACATCTTCTGCTGAAAGTGTGATCAAACAACCATGTCCTGCCCCACCTTTTGTATCTCTTGGAAGTTCAACACTTGCAACTTCTGTATTAGTAGCCTTTACTGCTTCGTCAGCAGCCATGATTTGAGAACCTGCTCCTGTCCTGTTACTTATAATTCCTATTGAACGATGTCTCTTATCTAATCCCATCTTCTCATGCAAAGAACTATCCACATTTGCTATAACAAGACCTACTGTATCTCCATATTTTACTGTTCCCACAAATTCAGTTATTGATGATAGTACACTCATTACATATGTCTCCTTTTGAGGTCGATACTTTCTTGTGCTTTTTTACCTCTGTTAAATTTTTATGTGTTGATTTTATAATTTTACTAATTTATTTCTTCAGAGTCAAATTTTTTTAAAACTACTCTATGAAAGTTTAGCTTGTTAAGATAATTTGTATATGAAGAATATAAATAGTATAATTATATTTGTTATTAGATGAAATCTAATACAGGAGGTGATCTAATGAACAATTTAAAGCAGTGTCCATGTAAAGGTAGTAATTTGGATAAAATGATTCAGCCCGCTATACTTGCAGCTCTTGTAAAAGAAGAATTACACGGTTATAAGATTATCCAGAGAATTGCACAAACAGCCATGTTCAATGGAAATAAACCTGACCCGACAGGAGTATATCGCCATTTAAAAACTATGGAAAGTATGGGACTCATTATATCAAGTTGGGATACAAATAATTCTGGTCCAGCTAAAAGAATTTTTAAAATTACAGAAGATGGCTATCAATGCTTATGTACATGGATTTCAACATTAGAAGACTATAAAAATACAATTGACACATTTCTTAATGAAGTAAAAAGTGTTATTAGTAATGACAAATCAGCCAAGTAAAAATATATCATTTTGCATTACAAAGTGAATACTTTATTAGTACAAATTATTTTAATGGGTGGAGGGATCTATATGACTAATTCCTAATGACAACTGCTGACTATCCAATAAATGATTTTTTAAGCATAGCAAAAAATGTAAGAAACATTTTGCCTAAAAATGTAAGATTAGTAGCCAATATTGGAGACTTTAACTATGATACAGCAATTAAATTAAAAGAGGTGGGATTTACTGGAGCATACCACATTAAGCGTTTAAGGGAAGGAATAGACACAACTATTAAACCTGAAACTAGAATTGCAACTCTCGATTCAATAAAAAAAGCAGGATTGGAATTATATTATTGTGTAGAACCTATTGGTCCAGAGCACAGTTATGAGGAAATAGTTGATGAAATGTTAAGAGCTAGAGATTATAATGTAGGAGTTATGGCTGCCATGAGAAGAATACCAGTTAAAGGGACTCCTTTGTATGAAAAGGGCCAAATTTCATCGGTTGAGCTTTCTAAAATTGCGGCAGTTACAAGAATAGTTACACGACCTCATAGGGCTATGAATGCACATGAGACCATTCAGATGAGTTTAATTTGTGGAGTAAATCAGTTGTATGCTGAAGCAGGTGCTAATCCTCGAGATAGTATATCCAATACTGAAAAAAGTCGTGGATTATCAGTAAAAAGTATAAGAAAACTATTTGAAGATGCAGAATATGAAATATCAAGTGATTTTTAGGTTCAGACGCGGGACATCCATCTGACCTACGGACAGTAAAAAAGGTAAGTTTAGAAATAAAGGATAAAAACACATACATGAGTTGAAATTACCAATAAAAAATGGTACAAAAAAACATAGCCAAGTCCTAAAATATGAGTTATAAAACTAAATTAGGAGGACTAGCTATGCTAAACAGTCAAGAATATATTACAACATAATTAAGAAAAATACTATATAACATTTTACCCATATCATCCAACAAACTAAAAAAATTGGTATATATTGTAGTAGGAATAGTACTATCAAAATCAGTTGTACTATCAGAAATATCAGAGAAACTGAAAAATGATTATACAGAAGCTGGTGAAGCCAGCAAGATAAAAAGAATATTTAGATTTTTAACAAGTCCTATAATAAAATCAGATTACCTATATTATAA
>NZ_LITT01000034.1 GCF_001636845.1 Clostridium ljungdahlii | reverse complement strand
AAGAGTTTTACTCTCAGCTCTAATTTTTGTTGTATCTCTAATTACACCCCTTACGGGGTTGCCATCAGGCTTTAGTGGAAATCGGCAGGGTTTAATCGGAATTATCAAGGGTTATTTGGTGGATACATAGTAGTAATAAGATTAAATTTTCCATGAATTCACTATCTAATATAAAATATAGTATGTTTATATTGAACTATATTTTCACATAATGTTTAGCTTATGTATAGGGGTGAAAAAACTATTGTGTAAACTCAAATATAAAAATACATAAATCTTTGACTTTAAAACGCTTGATGACAAAATACATGAATATTCCAGCATGATATATTAACTGTTTACATTGAGAAACATATGTGGTAGTCTCCCATTAGACATAGCTTCATTTATTGATATTTCATACAATGTCATATAATCATAATATATAAAGGCTCAATGTTGATAGTTAATATAACTTCCTTGGAATTCAACTACATTTTAATGTCATCAGATACATTTATAAATATTGCTTTTCTTTATTTTCCATCAACTATTTTAAACTTTTTTCTTCTTTCTTCTGCTTCTAACATTAACATAAACCCAATTTTACTATATTTCACTTGTTGATGCAATTTGACCGTTTTAATACTCTTTGAAACCTAAACAAGTTTTGCAATAATTACAGTAGTATGTTCGTGGCAATGAAGTAAAGTTGCTTAATTACCTTTCACAATGAGAATATTCCTGCATTAATTTAACATGATATTTTTTACAAATTTTATAATCTTTATCATACCATTACTAACCTTTTTATATTACTAATTAGTTTTTCTTTGCTGCTTTATCAAGTTTGTATTTACTTGCAGAATCTTTTGGTTTGGCATCAATTAATACAATTTCTGCTGGATTTTTATTCTTACTTTTTCTTTCTTCGTATATCTTATATACATCATTAATTCTTTTTTTCGGTCCACCATTATCTATCATCATAAAAATTTTGTTATTTGTCTTCTCAGACTTTGCATATTCTTCAATTTGCACTTCAAATCCATGAACTGTTTCTTTATTAGTAGTTAGTTTAATTTCGATTACTGTTTTATCCACCCCTCTACTAATTTTAAAATCTACAGGACCTCTTCCTGTATTTGATTCACGACTAATATCTAATTTATTGGCTTTACAGTAATATTCTGCTGTCATATACAAAACACATTGAACAATTTTTTCATCTCTTGGTTTTTTATCAATATATAAAACTTCATATCCTTTATTGTTTTCTATCAAATCTTTAAAATGATTACATATCTCTAAGGATGCTTCAAAAGAACTTTTATTAGATTCTATTGTAATAGGAAACTTATTTTTATAATTGTGTGCAACTTTTTGAATAAAATATTCATTATTATTAAATATATTATATGGTTCTATACTCATACTATTATATGCTTTTATTACTTCTCCTAATTTTTCTGGTTTCATAAAAATATTCTTCTTTAAATAATCCTTTTTATATCCAGTAGTGAACTTCTTCCACTCTAATCTAACCAATGTATTAACTTCATTCCTAATTGCTTTATTTTCTCTGCACACTCTATCAATATCATCCCAATCTCTTGCTATTGGCAACTCATGCAAAATATCGATTGGCAATAGTAAGATTAAACTTTTTTTATAAGGATTTTTTACTAAACCATTTTGAAATTTATAATTATTATATGCTTTTGGAATAATGCCTAATTTGTTATTTATATTTTGTGTATATTCAACAATATTATCATATATTAGTCTTGCTATCATATCACTAAGTCTATCTGGTCCAACATCATTTTCAAACAAGCTAAGCAAATGAAATATTTCCGGTTGTTCAGAACCAGTATTAATTATATCTTTTGCATCACTGATAATCTGTTCCCTAAGTTTTTCTCCAAATCCAGAACCCCTTTTTCCTTTTGCAAATCCTAAGTTAATTCCATTAACTTCTGAGAAATCAAACATTTTTATGGCAGTTCTATACATTTTATCTGTTTTACATTTGGACGTTTTTAAAAGTAGTCCAATTTCCCTAAAATATTTATTAATTTTTTCATATGCGTCCTGAAACTCTGGAACTTGTGTTTCTTTTAATCTCTTTAAATTTATAAAATAATTACTATCTTCATCAAGTAAGCAATCAAAAACTCCCATTTTCTCTATTTTACTTTCTACATTAAACTCCTCAGAAAAAAAAACTGACATATTAACCCCTCCATTAAACATAGACTTTATACATTTTTCGCTGAGATGGCATTTCTTATTTATAGCCTATTTTAAAAATGCTGTTATTTTATATCTAAATTACATATTTTGCAAAATATTACATGCATATATTTATTCTACTATATAAATAACCTATCTCCTGTCTTAAAATTTTTCAATTTTGTACCGAAATAATCAGTATGTGCCTAAACAATTAACTGCTTACCCTTTTTATCCCTTTCGATATTAAAGAACTGAGATAATTTAAACCAATACATATTTAAATATAGTTTGTAAGATATTTAGTTGCAACCCTATTGAACTTTTCTATCCATTTTTTTAATTTGATATGAAAATCATTATATACTGTAAAAGTATAGATTTTCCTTAATTCTATCTTTAAAAAGTCTTTCCAATACATTTTTGTAGTTTTTATAATTATACAGACAAAAGATATATATAAGGACTAACTCAAACAAATGTTATAATAAGTATCTTTGATATCTTAGACAGATTGGATATCATATTCTCTAATTAAATCAGCAATAATATTTTTCTTTCCTACATTAATCTCTTTTATTTTTTCCATAAAAAACAGTCTTCTATGATATTTTTTATTTTATCATAAAAAGCTGTTACATTATTTTGTCTTAATTCCATTATTCCTGCATCCCACGTATGGTTTTAATCCACTTATTCATTCTATAATTCTATGTTGTTTTTTGTACATTCATTTAAAATCTCCTATTAAAGTTTTTCAAGTTAACTTTAAAAACTTTAAAATTTATTTTAGAAGATTATCTCATATTTTTTAAATGTTTTCTATCCACTTTCTCATTTGATGATTACCTTTAACAAAACATTTATCCTAATTATTTATTATTAAATTATATTTTTATAACAAAAACGGAACTAAAAAAGTTACTATTTCTCCACAAATTAGCTAAATAAATTCAAGGTTATTTTAATTTTTTCTTAGCATTATTTCTTAGTAAACTATTCCACATCAATATATTAATTTTTCATAATTTGAATGGAAACAAAGGCAAAAGAGATACACATTTTTCAAATAAACTGAACCAGAAATGTGTATTTCTTTTGATATATTTATTTTTAAAAACTATTTTCTTAAACTATATAGATTTATTTAAGACTTCAATGATTAATCTTCACATTGAATACATATTTTTCTTATAATTCATCAATTATCCATTTATCTAAATTATACTCTTCAATTAATTTAGGATACACCTTTATATCCTCTCCATTTTCAATACCTTTATTTAATATGCCTTTAGTATAATTTATTAATGTCTTAATTGTACCTTCAATATGTTTCTTTTTTATTTTATCTATAGTAATAGCTAATGCTTTTATTATATTATTTATTGAAAACTTACTTTCCAACCTTTCCATTGTGTCATAAATGAATTGATTACCTTTAATCTCTGGAAAGCATTGGCATAAAAATTCTAAACTTTTTAATTTATTTTTATCTGAATAATCCATATCGAACGTTATAGTTCCATCAATTAATATTTCATTTTTCGTCATTAAGTCAAAGCATTTATCGCATAATGCTATCATACTATTTAAATCATTTATATTCTTGTCCATAGCTAAATATGCAATTTTTAAAGGTCTTCCAGTTTCTCCACAAGTCATGCAAGTAAAATTTTGTCTACTAAAAATCAAATAACGAATCGCTGAATTTATATTTTGAGTAGTTATAAGATTCTTTATTGAATCCAAATTATTGACCAAAACTTCAGGTATTAATATATAATTTTCTTCTTCGTCTATTACTATAAGTTTTTTATCAACTAAACTTCTTAATATTTGTCTTGAAACAATAATCTTTGTTCTGTCTATTAAAGTAAATACTATTGGCTCTTCTGGACTATACTCATAAAATACGGCCTTACTCTTTTTTAAATTAGCAATAACCTCTTTATTTTGCTCTTTTCCAAATTCAATAATTTCTATTAATAATTTCTTTTCCAATCTATTGCAAGATTTAATTATAGTAAAAATTGTATTCCATAATTGAATGCTATCTGTATTAAATATTTCAAATAAAAATTCAATAGCGTCTATACAATCTTTTTCTCTTATAATATCCTCCTTCTTAAAAAATATATCTTCCTCTTTCTTCGACTCTAATGACTTTTCAATCAATTCTCGCTCTTTAGCTTTAATTGCAATCATCATAGACGCTCTTTTTTTCCAATCACTATATTCCTTTTTCGTTTTATCTATGTCATAACTAATATAATTGCATTTTTCACATTCTATTATATATTCAAATTTTTCTTTCATTACTTGTAATTGAAGTTTTCCTTGACATTTTGGACATTTGATATTACTTACAGTATCGCTTATTTCATTCATCTTTTCTTGAAACTTTATTTTCTTCTGAACTACTCTTTCATGCTCTTCTATAGCCTGTTCTTTACTTAGTAATTTATCATACTTAATCTTTTCTAAACACTTTTCACAATTATATATTAATTCATCTAAGTTTGAACTTATATTTGAATAGATTTCAAATGAATCATTAAAACACTTTGGGCAATATTTTTCATACTCTTTAATATGAATAGGTACTACTAATTTCACAATTTTTTTATATGGAATTGCAAAACTCTCTACTAATTTATCTATAGTAACATCTGGGCTATAGAACATTTTTAATAATTGCATATACTTATCATTAGGATATGATTTAATAATATCACTATATGATATTTGTGCATTTATATTATATTTTCTTTTTAGCTCATCAATAGAATTATTAGGATTTAACCAAAATTCATTTACAAATTTTTTAAAATTTTCTTCTGGATTATTTTCCAAATACTTTTTCACTAAAGTACGTTCCTTAAAGGTTTGTCTTAAAGTATTCAAGTCATAATTATAATCATAATTGTGTATGTAATCTTGTATATCCATAATTTCCTCCATCAAATACTTATATACTAATATCCTATTATTCATAGTATGTTAACATTTTCGTATCTTTAATTGTATCATAATCAAAAAATAAATTTAACATATATGCTTTATAACTATCTAAATTCTTTACTCTCATTTATACAAATATCTATACTTATTATCACTTCTTAAGCATAGTGCCTACATTGCACAATTAGCTCATTTTGCTCTCCTCTTGCATATCTTAAATCAATACCATTATCTCTTCAAGACTTAAGGCTTTCAATTGTTAACTCAAATTCTTCTTGTAATATAATCAATTCTATAACATTACATTCCTCCAATATTTATACCAATCAACTATCATATCTAAAATTTGCTCTACTGAACAATAAGCCATTAAATTTGTTGCTAATTCTATAGATTTCTTCAAACCTGATTTCTTAACAAACTTTAATGGATTGGCTTAATTAATCAATTTTTTTATTTCTTTTATTTGCACTTCTAATCCTTCAATTTTACTTTTTAGTTCATCAAGCTTAAACTCCCTTTTTAGAAGCATAAAGGATTGCTTCTGCAATTACTAATGACATATTATAAATGTACCGAAGACGAATTTTTAGTTGAGCAAATTTCTTGGCTGATTCTTCTCCTGCAACAATAGCTTTTATGAACACATCTCCCACTTCTGCATATTTCTTAGAAATACCTGCTCCTACCTTAATTGAACCCTTTTCCATCTTTATATAACCTACATTTTTTCCTAAACAGCTATCTACTGCAACCACCTTGTATCCTGCGAATTTTTTCTTTATTTCCAATATCTTGAATGTACAATTTCCCGCATGTATCGGGTCATTTAGCGTACCGATAACAGGAATTTGTAGCCCCATGCCAACTAACATAGACCCTAACAATGGTCCAATGCAATCTCCTAATACTCCATCTGTCCCTATGTTTACAATAATAGTTTTGTCATCTATAAAATCCTTCAAAGCTTCTCCAAGTATTTTATATGCTCCTTCTTCATAATAATTAACACATACACCTTTCATCTCTGTCACATCCTTACTACTATATTTGCGAGCCTAATCTTAGTTTCAGATTCTATCTCTGCTATCTTTACTTTATCTGGCTCATATGTAGTATTAGTGGCACTTCTACTTCCACCTTCATTATTATTTCTTTCAAATAATAATCCATTAAAAAATCCACCTATTTTCCATAATAAGCCCATTTTATTTTGCCTCCTATCATTTTTTATAAGCATATTAAATACTTTTTCAACTTGCTTACTTCTAAATCTACCTAATGTACATGTATTAGCAAAGTGTTCACAATTATTAAATACCAAATTATAACCTCTATCGCCTAAACATATACTCTTGCATAAGCTACTATATGTTCTACTGGGTATAAATCTTTTAACTCATCATACGTATATTCTTTTGCATCAAGTTGTCCCCTTTCCAAAAAATAATTTAAATCTGTTTTTATGACTTCATTTTTAGACCAATCTAAAACACTATCATCTTCTGTTCCAGTAAAATGTATTACTTCCTCATCGCTTATATAAATTCCATGATGTGCATAAATACCTCTATTAACTCTAATATGGTCTCCTTTTCTTGGTTTTTTCATTACCCAAATTTCGTATTCTTCTGGGACTTCAGCAATAATAGATTCTCTATCTATATCCATAGTAATTACCTCTTTACATAATTAAATTAGTATTCTACAACAAACTTTCGCTTACATATAAATTTTTTTCTATAGGTTTGCTTATACCATTTATATTATCAAGTTCTGTATCAATAACATCATTTATAAACTTCTTAGTCTTACCTGTTCTATAACAATTAAGGACACATTTTTTTCTGATTTTATTTTTTGAAATAGTTTCTCCATTGCCTAATATTTCAGTAATTCCCCATTCTATTTTTCTTATCAAATATTCTTCTTTACTTTCTACAACAGTTTCAATATATTTTCTTGTCTTAACTAATTTAATATTATCTAATTTCTTTTCAATCCCAGTCTCTCTTTTTATACTACCAACAGATATCCTTACAGGCTTACCACTTCTATTTTTAATATTATTTACTGCCGCTTTTACTTTTTCTAAGAACTCAGCATCTCTTTTATTCCAATCTATTGATGCACCTTTATTCCTTTTTACATTTTTAGGAGTTACTTCATGATACCAATCTCTATCATATTTATATATATAACTATAAACTGCTTTATTAATATTTCTCAATTCACATCTCAAACTATCAGGATTATCATGTATAATTTTCATCCATTCCTTTTTTCTTTCATTTAAGTCTAATTTAGAAACCTGTATCTGTTTTTTATAATTACTTTTTTTAAATTCTACATTTTCAGCTTTATCAAACATTTCAGAAATTGAAGAACGTAAAAATTGCAATAACAACAAATGCTTTACTATAGATTTATTATGCTTATTAGAAAAAAATTTGCACAACCACGAATTTTCAGCATCATCACCCAAACTACTTTTCAGCAAATATAAGTAACCTCTGGGATAAAACTTACTAAATCTATCAAATAATTTTTTATTATATATAATTCCACATTTTGTTGCTAAGCCTATTTCATATAGTTTAAATCTGTAAAATCTATTTATATCAAATAATTCTAATCTTTTTTCATCAGCTCCTATAAGCTCCTTAACTAAACTTATATATTTTAAATTATATTTTTTATATTCTTCATTGATGGAACTTACATTAGTAATTTTAATATCATCTGGGCAAACATATTGATTATTAATCTTTCTCATCATTACTTTGCTTTCTTGCAATTGAACCATATGTTTACTACAAAAAAATACTCCAGTAAATTGGTGTTCCCTTCTCCAGTAACTCTCTCCAAGAGTTTTTTTATCTTCCGCTACACAAATTGGACAATACTTTAAATATTTATTTACACTTACATTTCTACTATTTAAACAGGTTTTTACCATTATACTTACGTTTGTTTTATTAAGCATACTATCTTTTATAGAATAACTTATTTGCTCAGATAAAAACTTCGTATAGAAAGGATACATTGTATGTTCCAGTAGTAATTTTTCTCCTGTAATTTTATTACCTAATGGAATCATTGAACTAAGCTTGTTAAGGTGTAATGGAAATAACATTTGAAACATTCCTTGTCTTCTTCCATAAAAATCTTCAATTACTGCTCCCTTATTTATTAAGCCACACATTCTCCTATACCTTGCAATCACACTATATAATAATTCATCATTATACATTTTGGGAAAAACATTTATCATAAATTTTTCTCCTTTAATATTGTATCAATATCAGATATTAAACCAGAATCCATTAAAGATTTATAATTTGTTTTTCCTTCTCTCATTCCTTCGATAACAATTCTCCTAATGTCATCACTTTCTAAATTATTCACTTTAATTTTGGACTTTACAAATTTTGTTTTCTTCTTATCATATTTTATTTCAGTATCAGCTCTATTTTGTGCTGACCCAGTATCTAATACCCTAATGTCACTATACTTAAACATTTGTGCTTTATTATTTCTCTGAATACTATTTATCATTGGCTTTAATAGTTTGAATTTTTTAGTCCATACTTTTTCAACTAACTCCTTTGTTACTTGTTCAATATTTGTCTGGATTGCTACCATTTGAGTATTTACAAATAGCTTTACAATTAAATCACTAATACCTTGTGTCTTTTCATAAAATAGATTAATCATATTTTCATCTAAACTTGATGAATTTTTCAGATATTGATATTTCCAAATTCCTTTCATAAACAATCTGAATTCTTTATCGTTTTTCATATTATTCCATATAATTTCACCCGAACCAGTTACTCGTCTTGCAATCCTTAATTCCTGAGTTAACATATCATAGCAAGCTGGTGTTCCTATCAATAAAATTGGTACTCCAAATGTATTCATTAAAGCAACAAAATAATTCATAATTTCTGTCGTATTTCTATTTAAATGTTGTAATTCATCAACAACCAACAACCCTAAGCCTATATTATTTGCCAATTGACCCATAATTGGTAACATAGCATCAACAGAAAGATTTTTTACTGCATATCTCTTCATATTTTCTGTACCTATCAATCCATCCACTTTCATAAAAAATTGTAATGTAAGGGCCTTTAATGAACTATTATGTGGAGCTTCTAACTTTATCCAAGATACTTGAATATTATTAAAATCTTCTTTATTGTATGTATGATGGCATATAACTTGAGGTATATTTTCTAATACCTTATTAACTATTGTAGTTTTTCCCATACCACTAAAACCGACCAGTAGTCCACAACTTGCAGTAGTAATAAAGTTACTGTTAACATTTATAGAAAAATCTTTATTTATTAAATTGTTTCCTAATTTATTTATATGCCTTCTGTATTCTGAATTAAATGGATTTCTTTCTATATATCCTTGTCTTATTAATGTATTTATCATATTCCATACCCTTAAATGTATGGGTAATACCTGAAATATCTTATATATTCTTTGCAGTAGATGTTCCTTTATATAGCCATCCGCTTCTAATTCTTTTTTTGAAATTTTAATATCTTTATTCAATATTTTTATTATTTCTTCCCTATTCTTTATTGTTGGAAGTGCTTGTATGAATGGATTACTATTATATTCATCTATAAATTGCTCTTTATATTCTGCTTCTTCTGCTATTATTCCATTTGGCAAAATAAACTTATTGCTCATAATCTTCTCTCCATTCATCACTTATTATTTGATTAAATACTTTAATATCTTCATCTATATCAGCATGATTATTGCTCTTTTCTTTTCTATAGAAATCTCTCTCAGTTTCTAAATTATTCCTAATATTTCTTAATCTTTTACTCTTACTAATGTCCTTATCTTTAACTATTTCTTGTTCTATTTTCGCTTTTTTTGTTATCTTTTCTATCTCATCATATAGTGTTATTTTTTCCTTAATTTCTCTTTCACTTGCCTCTTTATTTAACATCCCTTCATATTCAAAAACCTTATTTATTTCTTCTTCACTCATATTTTTATACTGCTCCATATAAGTTACCAATATTAAAGTATCATAGCTCATCTTATCCTCTTTTATATAATAAATCTCAGATAAATCATCAGTTTTGTAACTCACTCTAACTTTAAAAGTTCCTTCAATTCTCGCCTTTTGATACCATCCTGCTTCTAATGTATATTTTGACACATAGTAAAGCTTACCTAATCTCACTCCCTTACTTGTGACAGAAACTTCTTTATTATTAAGCAAATTTAATTTTATAATTTCTTCTGGTAACTCTCTAAGTAGTCCTATCTTGCTTTTAACTCCATATTGCCATATTTTACTTGGAATTTTAGGTATACTATTTTCTATTGTGAGGCCGTCAGATTCGTAGTTATTTAAGACATGACTATTATTGTAAAATAAAACGTATCTAATTATTATCTGCGTTATTTCATCCAGGATGAGATTTGCTTTAAGTCTGTAATCTACATTGCCTCTTTCTATTTTATTAAACTTATTTTCAACAACTCCATTTACAAAAGGTTTAATATAAGCATGAATACGTTCAAATGCTTTCTCTACGATACCTTTCATATCTCCTCGATATGAACTTGTATTTTGTATAAGTATTTTCAAATTGCTTATAGCATTCTGTATATTTCCAGATAATAGGTCGCCTCTATCCGCAAGGATTCTACTTGGAATACAATTAACGTCCCATTCTTCTTTCTTAATATAAATACCATATTTTTTACAATAACTAACTTTATTACTAAAAGCATTTATTAAAGCTCCTTGAACTCCATTATAGCTGTTAAACGGCTCTATAGATACATTTATTCCAACTATCATTCTACTATATACATCTAAAACAAGGTACAAAACAGGTCTTCCTACAATAACATTACGATTTAATTTACTAACAATATAAACATCTAAAATCGTTGAATCTATTTGATAAAGTTCCGCTGGGCCCAATGTATCTTGAAGAGAATTTCCTATTATAGCTCTTGCTTTCTGGTAATAAATTCTATTACCATACCTCTTTGAAATTTCATTTCTTTTACTATCATTAGTTATTTTTGCAAACCAATAATAAAATTGCTTAATTGATGGTATTTTAGAATTTGGATTAATTCTTAAATAATCTCTAATAGTTAGTTCATAACATACTTTTTTATTGTTTTTTCTCGATGTATTATAATATTTATTTATACCTTCCTTAAAAATCCTTTTAATTTCATTGTCTATTATTAAACCTTGCCTATTTTTAATTGTCCTTTCTTTTCCTCTTGCACCACAGTTATCTGTCTTAGGAATTAGTGAATTTATTGTCTTTGCACCTTTTAAATAATTGCAAAACATTCGTTTAATGCTACTTTCACTTACTTTATAAACTTCCATAGCCTTATCAATAAGGCACTTTCTACTTTTCTTATAAAAGATTTCACAATTTGGACTATTTTTAAACAAATAACATATTATTTCATAACGGAAATTACGTTTTTTAAGCATCTCATCTATAATTTGATTATTTTTTATATTAATAAATTTATCAGTTTTTATTTCTATAGCCTCATTTCTTTTAAACAAGTCTTCCAATTTTTCTTGATTAATTACTCGAGGCCTATAATGGACCCAAGAATTAAGACAAAAAAATGCTTGCTTTTTAGTTAGGTTCTCCATAATATTTTTATTAAGGATGGTGAATCACATGAGAAAAAATTATAGTTCTGAATTCAAAGCAAAATTAGT
>NZ_LITT01000033.1 GCF_001636845.1 Clostridium ljungdahlii | reverse complement strand
CAGTTCCAATGTGGCCGATCACCCTCTCAGGTCGGCTACGCATCGTCGCCTTGGTAGGCCGTTACCCTACCAACTAGCTAATGCGCCGCGGGTCCATCTCAAAGCGGATTACTCCTTTAAATCAATTCCCATGTGAAAACTGATTATTATGCGGTATTAATCTCCCTTTCGGGAGGCTATCCCCCTCTTTGAGGTAGGTTACCCACGTGTTACTCACCCGTCCGCCGCTAATCCACTCCCGAAGGAGTTTCATCGCTCGACTTGCATGTGTTAAGCACGCCGCCAGCGTTCGTCCTGAGCCAGGATCAAACTCTTAATTTAAAAGTTTTTATGGCTCTATAGAAAATTGATATTAACTTCGCCCAGCTTCGTCAAATACTTCACTGTGGTGCTCAATTACGTTAGTAAGTTCCGCTCCTCGTTCAGCATTTTCCTCGCTGTACTCGTTACTATCAATTTTAGTATATTACTAAATGTAATACACAAAATTACGAAATTACTTTTTTAGCTGCTCTCGCAGCTCAAAAGAATTGCTGGTTTATTCTAAATAAGTTATACTTATATCTTCCTCTGTTTAATTTTCAAGGATCATTTTACTGTCTCACTTCGACAGCTTTTATAGTTTATCATGTATTTCTTACTCTGTCAACATCTTTTTTCAAAACTTAATTTTGAATTGCATAAGACATTACAATTGATATCTTCAAATTAATGTCTTCGCTTGATGACGACAGTTGCTATTCTAACACATTACCTATATACATAATTCAAAAATATCACCATTATATAAAATTATCTTATAATACATACACTATAATACTTATTTCTTAAATATTCTTATGCTGACACACTAGGTTATGTTGTTTTTTTTAATATAACAAAATAACCAGAGCTCTTGGTATCAGATACCTGATGCTTATTAACAGTCTTCTTAATTCCTTTAGCACTTAGAATGCGTTACCCTTTATGGAAAATCATTATCCAAATATGCAGCCAATCTAATACTCCCACCTAAAGAAGATGGGAGCTATCAGATAAAATTATCATTTTTTATCATTCAAAACTTTCAACATTCTTTAAAAAGCAATTAACCATATCGCACTGACAGTAAAATTGAAAGTTTTCTAGAGATTTTTGTAAAGAATATAAAGTATAACTCACCATATCTTTCTTTGCATTTTCACCCATATGCCCTATTCTTACTACTCTCCCTTGTAAATATCCAAAAGATCCTGCTATTAAAACATTGAAATTATCTACCATATATTTTCTAAGCTTAGATTCATCTATTCCTTCTGGGACTTCAATAGCTGTAACTGTATTTGAATATCCATTTTCATTATAAAGACTTAATCCTGCCTCTTTAACTGCTATCCTAACACTTTTACCTATTTCACTATGTCTTTTCAAAATATCTTTATCTTTTAAAATATTATCCACCGCCGCTTTAAGCCCAACTATATCACTTATAGGAGGCGTATATGGAAACCACTTTTCTTCATAGTAATTCTCCCAAACTAGCAAATTACAATAAAAAGACCTTATTGGTTTTTTCCTATTTTTCATAGTTTCAAAGGCGTCCTG
Source organism: Clostridium ljungdahlii (assembly GCF_001636845.1). Taxonomy (GTDB): domain Bacteria; phylum Bacillota; class Clostridia; order Clostridiales; family Clostridiaceae; genus Clostridium_B; species Clostridium_B ljungdahlii_A. Next base: position 11,226 of record NZ_LITT01000033.1, on the reverse strand, counting down.
GCTTATACTTAGTATTGTAAGTCCTGGAGGTGCAGAAATACACTTTTGTGATCCACCCACAACTATATCTATATTCCAATTATCTACTTCTAATTTTTCTCCTCCCATAGCAGATACACTATCTACTACAGTTAATATTCCTTTTTCTTTAAGCATAGGACATATTTTTGATATGTTATTTAACATTCCTGAAGGGGTATCGCAATGGACAACTGTAGCATACTTAAACTTACTATCTTTATCTAAAAATTTCTTCAGTTCATTTACATCTATTTCCCTTTTTCTATTTCCTTTAAAAAACACTACTTCTCCATCATAAAGTTTTACAAAATCAGCAAACCCTTCACCATATATGCCATTATCAATTACAAGTACTCTATCTCCTTCTTCTGTAAGAGAAGCACAAGCTGACTCAAGACCAAGTATTCCTTCCCCACTTAATATTCTAACCTGATTTTTGGTATTTAAAAATTTGGCTATATCTTCACAGGTATCTTTATAAAAATCATAAAATTGAATATCTAAGTCAGGATTTGTACATCTTTCACTTCTGGCAAACCTAACATTATCTCTAACTTCTGTAGGCCCAGGCGTCATTATATATGGAGCTTCCATAAAAATCACCTCTTAAACAATTTTAGTTAGAATTATATCATCGACCATATACTTTTCAAAATGTATGCATACAATTTGAAAATACACACATTATATCAATAATTTAACCTATACTTAATTGAAAATGTATTTAAAAGCTCTTTATATGCTAAAATATAATTGACATTGATAGTTTAAAGGAGGGACTTCTTTTATGAATGCTAAAGAAGAGCTTATAGAAAAAATAAAAAAAATATGTGATGGATATGATGAAACGCCCACTGGCGGATACATTTTTGGTGATGGACCTATTCCTTGTAATATATTATTCATAGGTGAAGCTCCGGGCAAAACTGAGGTAGAACAAGGTAAACCTTTTGTGGGAATGGCAGGAAAAACCTTTGAAAGTTACCTAAACTCCATAGGTTTACAAAGAGAGAATATTAGAATAACTAATACTTGCTTTTTAAGACCAATAAAAATAAACCAAGGGAAAAATGGGAGAAAAACTATAAGTAACAGGCCTCCTAAAACTTCTGAAATTGAATTATTTAAAGATATACTAAATAGAGAAATTGAACTAGTTTCCCCTAAAATAATTGTAACTTTAGGAAATACTCCTTTAAAAAAATTTACTAAATTTAACTCTATAGGTGAATGCCACGGTAAAGTCTACTTTAATGAAGATCTAAAAAAGGATATATTCCCTATGTATCATCCATCTGCGTTAACTTATAATAGAAATGATTCTTTCAAACTTATGTATGAAAATGACTGGAAAAAATTAAAGGATACTCTAAGTAGTATTTAAAGTTCCCTTTTGCTAATATATATTGTAAAAAACTCTATAAAAAATAGCTTCTATGATCATTTATCATAGAAGCTATTTTTATAAAGGACGTATCTTTATAAACAGAGTTCTTGGCATCAGATGGAGTTTTAACTCTACCTAATGCTTAGTCATCGGATAAGATAGATTCTTTTTACTATATTATTTCCTTAAAGTTTTCAAGCTGTTTTAATACTTTTATAGTATCTTCTATATCATTTATTGATACCATTTCAGATGTGGAATACTTGTATCTACATGGTACTGCGATTTCTCCGGTTCTTATTCCAATTCTCTCTTTATGTACTAATTCCCCTTCAGATTTACCTGTACTTATACTGTATTGTAGATTTATTTCGGATCTTTTAGCACAATTTTCTAACATCTCTTTTATATCTTTATGCATTATAAGTGAACTATCCATAATTTTAATTACTGGCCCTTCATCTATATTTATGTTGTTTTTTCTTTCTTCTGCATTTGTGGCATTTTCAGTACCAACTATTATACAATAATCAGGGTTTATATTATTTGCAGCAATTCTCGCACCTATTCCTCCTATTTCACCTTGAGATGCAAATACAAAATCAAGTTCTGCATTTTCTACTTTTACATATTCTATAAGCTTTAAAAGTATATAACATCCTACCTTATTATGTAAAAGTGGACTTATAACATTGTTGTCACCTACACTTAAATATGGTCCTACAAGAGATGCCATATCCCCTTCATTTACTTTTTTTAAAGCATCTACCCTTTCATTCACGCCTATATCTACAAATTCACCTTCGTGAGAAGTATATATTTTTCCCAAGGTTCCATTATCAAACCTTATGAAACTATGAGATATATCTTCCTTTTTAAAATTTCCTATGTTGTCCACCCTTATCATTCCATCATCATCTATATGATTTACTATAAATCCTACAGAATCCATATGAGTACACAGCATTATTTTAGTTTCACCAGAACCTAATTTTACTATTACATTACCTATATCATCTTCATACATATCTTGATTGATTTCATTTAAACGTTCCTTTATTACTTCCCTCACTTCATCTTCTTTACCACTAACTCCAAAAGAATTAATTAATTTTATTAGAAGTTTATCCATAAAAATTTCACCCCTCAATATTTTAAATTATCATCTATAAATCTGACAAATAACTTTTTACCAAAGTTAGAGTACTTTCATAATCCATCAAGCTGCACATTGAAATATTATAATCCATATGTTTGCATGGTATTAATACCGCTGCTGTCTTGCAGTTATTAATAGGTAAACGGACTGGTTTAAGTTTACTTATATCTTTAGTACTTATGCTCCTTTTGTAAGCAATTCCCATATTATCTGCCTTATTTCTAATAGACTTTACAATGTCTCTATTAAATATAGACTCTTCCATATTAAAAGGTATCACGGGTCCTCCTGTAAGTTCATTTGTTTTTAAATATTCCGGTACACCTTCCCCATCAGTACTATTTATAGTATCTAAATCTATCATTATATCAGGCTTAACATTGTAAGCCGCAGTATAAATTCCTCTTTTATCTATATTTCCCTGGACATAAAACACTCCATATAAATTACACTCATATTTTTCCTTTAATAATTCTAAAAGTATGGAACATCCTATTCTATTATCTAAAGCCTTGCCTTTTACCAAATTGTCTCCAAAATCAGAAAAACTATTGTCAAATACTACAAAATCTCCAAGTGAAACAGTCTTCCTACACTCATCTTTACTTGAGGCTCCGATATCTATACACATATCATCATAGGATATATTTTTATTTCTTTCACTTTTATCCTGAAGATGTATTGGTTTTATGCCTATAACACCATGTACTTTTTTGTTTCCAATTAAAACAGTTTTACAAGGCAGTGATCCTTTTTCCATTTTACCTAAAGTTGAAAACTTTAGAGTTCCATCATCATTATAAGCTGTAATTATAAGGCCTCTCTCATCCATATGAGAAGCTATCATTATTTTAGGCGATGAATTATCACTACCATCACTATGGACTATAACGTTTCCCATTCTGTCTACAATTACATTATCAGTAAAAGTGTACAACTCCTCTTTTATTACATTCCTAATTTCTTCTTCATAACCAGAAGGTCCTATACAGTTAGATAGTTTTTCTAAAAGCAAAATAATCCCTCCAATTCATCCTCTTTTAACTCTTGAATAAACCTAGCCAAAAGTCTTCCTGTGTTTTTGATATCCTTCAAATTTACCACTTCTACAGAAGTATGCATATACTTTATAGGAATAGATATAAGAAGTGTAGGTATTCCCCCTTCTGCAGTTTGAATATCCCAAGCATCAGTTCCAGTGTTTCCCGGCTCAACTTCAATTTGATATGGGATGTTATATTTATCTGCAGTTTGTATTATCCTGTTTTTAATTTTAGTATGTATATTAGGGCCTATACATATAACTGGTCCTGCTCCCAGCTTATTTTCCCTATCGCTATCCCCTAAAGTTCCACCATCAAAAGTAACATCAAGTGCTATACCTATATCAGGTTTAACTTCATAACTTGCCATTTTGGCCCCTCTATGTCCTACTTCCTCCTGACATGAACATACAAAATAAACATTTAAATCTGGATTTACATTTTTAAGTTCTTCCGCACAAACATACATGGCAAAAATACTAGCTCTGTTATCTATTGACTTACAACTTACATTATCATTTAAAAGCTCTACCATTTTTCTATCTAAAGTAATATAATCTCCTACTTTAATTAAACTTCTTAACTTTTCTGTACAAAAGCCAGTTTCTATATATAGGTTTTCCATACTAACTTTATTTTTTTGTTTATCACTATAATCATATTTTAACGCTACAACTCCAGATACATTTTCTTTTCCATGAATGATAACTTCTTGAGCAACAAGGCTTTTGGCATCTATTCCTAATCCTTTAAATTTTATAAAACCTTCTTTTGTTATTTCTTTTACCATTAAAAAAACTTCATCTGCATGAGACATTATCATTAATTTGCTAGAAGTTTTTCCCTCTTTATGTATATACATATTATTGAGTTTGCTTATAGTTATATCTCCAAATTGGCTAAAATTATCTTCTATAATAGAGTACAACCAGTCTTCTCTGCCACTTGGTGCATGAGTTTCGCATATTTCCTTGAATAAATCTAAGTCCTCCATTTTTACCTCCAATCAAATACACTGATAATTTAATTACACATTAGTTATCATATATTCTGCAGCTAACTTTATAACCTATCATAATCCAATTATAGCATACATATAAACAGAGTTCTAAGCATCAGATGGAGTTTTGACTCCACCTGATGCTTAGAAATCGTTATCCAGGGACGTACCTGCTCTTTACTCCAACTTGGGAAAGTGGGAGTATTAGAGCAGGTAGTCATCGGATAAATAAAAGTTTTCACTTAGAAACTTTACGTAAAATTTCTAGGTGAAAACTTAATTTTATTCACTATATCTTATTCTATCTATAATTGATTCCTTTTTTAATTTATTTTCAATTAAATAGGTTATGAGTATTGTTATTATTGCAAACGCTAAAATCAACACTAAAATTGAACCTAGTGGTAATTTATATTCTGCATAATCTGCTCCAGACTTTTTAAACAATTTAAAACACAGATACCCTAAAGATGTTCCAAAAATTATAGATATTAAGGAACTTCCAAGAGAATAATATATTCCTTCAATTTGAAGCATCTTGCGAAGTTGCTTGTCTGAAAGTCCAACAGCTTGAAGCATGCCATACTCTTTTTTTCGAGTAAGTATACTTGTAATCATGGTATTTATAAGATTTAAAATTCCAATAAGGGCTATAATACCAATAAAGCTCATTGCAATAATTTGTATTCCCATATACTGACTTTCAATTTCTTTTTTATAATCTGTATATGAATCATAGAATATTCTATTATCCTTTTGTGAAACTGACTTAAGCTTATTCTTTATAGATTCAAATTTACTGCTGTCGATATCTATATATACTCCTGCCATCTTGTTGTCATTTGCACTAGCTAACTTGTCCTTGAATTCTCCTCTTGTAAACACATCTTCGTGGGTTATAAGGTTATATCCATCTATTTCCCAGCCAAGACCTACAATATTTTTACTAACTATACCTGCTACAGTAAATTGTTTTTTTATACTTTCTGTTTGTTTCCCATTTTTATCCACCTGAATTGATAAATTAATTTTATCTCCAACTTTATATTTGCAAATTCTGTTATCATTTTTATCATAATTAGTTACAACCAAAACTTCATCTTTGCTTTTTAATTCTTCAGAAGATATTTTTCCCGCTATCAAATACTTTTTTAATTGACTTAAAAGATAATCATCATAACCATATAGTCCACAGCTTAAATTGTCTACAGATATATTTCCGGTATATTTTTCAGTACTAACATTTTTAACACCTTTAACATTTTTTATATTATTTATCATCTTATCATTTAAAGGATTACCCTCTGTTTCTGTGCTTGTTAATGAAAATTCGTGTTTAAAATCTTGTTTTGTGAGATTATATATATTCATGCTTTTAAGTACAGTACAAATTACAATAAATAAAATGCCGCTCATAGTAAGAGAAATCATAGTCATAATTGTTCTCTTTTTATTTCTCCAAAGATTTAAATGTGCAATTTTAGATATAGATATTTTCTTAATTGAATTTCTTTCTTTTTTCTTTGAATTTATTTCTATACCGCTGTATCTCATTGATTCTACTGGAGATATTCTCGAAGAAAGCTTTTCTGGTTTTCTAAGGGAAATTACAACTGCTAGTAAACTTATCAGTGCCGAAATAATTATAATATATGGTGAAGATTTTATTTCTATGGAGTACTTTGATATTAGTAACTGTCTTACTATATAATATATTACATGTGCAAATATAATCCCTATTGGAATTGCTATAATTGATAAAGTAAATCCTTCTTTAAATATAACTTTTCTAATCTGCTTTTTAGTTGCACCAATTGCAGAAAGAAGACCAAATTGTTTTATTCTTTCAATAACAGATACATAAAATATATTATAGATAACCACCATAGTTGCAATTATTATAATTAAAGCTATAACAAGAAATGATATTAATAATGATGGATCTCCTCCTACTGCGCTTATATACAGTGAATTTGTCTTTATATTTTCATCTTTTAAACCAATACTATGTCCAATATCAGAAACAGTGCTCATAATATTTCTATGATTTTTAACCCTTACATAACATGCCGTTTTTATTTTAGATGAATTTTGAGTTACAAGTTTTTTGGATACTACACCTATGACATCGTTTTGCTGCTTACGTATTTTATCATCGCTTAATATTCCACTTAAAATAAAATCTATACTTTTATTGCTTTCATATTTAATGTGAATGCTTTCTCCTATTTTAGATTTTACTTTCAATTTATCAAGTACCCATGATTCTAGTGCTATTTCATTTGATTTTTGAGGCAAATTTCCCCGTTTTAATTTCACATTCGTCATATCTGCCCCTGCAGAATCTGTATAAAATAACTCCATTGCAGAATCACTTAAATCCTTATTTTTTATAGTTTTGAATGGAATGCATTCACCTAACTTTTCAATTTTTCTATTGTTATTTAACATTTCAATTTGTTTATTATTTACATTAACATACACTCCATGATAATTTCCCATTTGTTCTTCAGCTGAATTTATTATAGAACTTTGTATGCTGTAAAACATTATTCCTGCTGCAGTTATAAGACAAGTGGCTAACACTATAGTAAGTATAATTAGTATGTTCTTGGTTTTAGAAAACTTTAAATTCTTCTTGGCAAGATTGGATATATAATTCATACTTACTCCCTCCCCTGCACTATTTTTCCGTCTTCAATTCTAATCACTCTATCACCCATCTGTGCAATTTTATCATCATGAGTTATCATAATTAGAGTTTGATGATATTTTTTTACTGACATCTTCAAGAGCGCCATAACTTCTTGCGCCGTCTTGGAATCAAGATTTCCTGTAGGTTCATCTGCAAGTATTATAGATGGTTTAGCTGCAAGAGCTCTACATATAGCCGTTCTCTGTTGTTGTCCACCTGACAGAGCATTTGGCAGTGAATTTTTCTTATTATATATATTCAAAGTTTCCATAAGTTCTTTAACATAAGTTTCATCTACCTCTTTACCATCAAGTCCTATTGGGAGTGTTATGTTTTCCCACACATTTAAGACAGGTATAAGATTGTATGCTTGAAAAACAAAACCTATATTTCTTCTTCTAAATATGGCAAGCTTATCATCCTTCATTGAAAATATATTCTGTCCTACAATATAAACTTCCCCTGATGTTGGTCTATCAAGCCCTCCAACCATGTGAAGCAGCGTACTCTTACCTGAACCTGACGTACCAATTATTACAACAAACTCTCCTTCATCTACAAAAAAACTTACATTATCAACTGCTTTAACTAAATTCTCATCTTTCCCATAATATTTTTTTAGAGATTTTACTTCCAATACCTTCATAACATTACCTCTCTTCAACATCCAATTATTATACTTAGAGGATAACATGTTAATATTACAATTCACTTTCAATATCACTTACATTTTTGTAAGAAAAGGCTGAACTTACTTCCTTTCCCTAGCTTTGAATCAACCATTATACTTCCACCTTGCTCTTCTAGTATCTTTCTTGTAAGATATAAGCCTACTCCAGAACCTTCAGATTCTTGAACTATTTTACAACTTCCTCTAAAGAATCGTTTAAAAATTTTGTTGAAATCCTCACATGGTATTCCTATACCGGTATCTTCTATATCAATTCTTATAAAAAAATCCATATCAGTCATACTTACATTTATTTTTCCATTAATATCTGTATACTTTATGGCGTTTTCCAGTACATTAATTATTGCTTCTTTAGTCCATCTCACATCATGAAAAATAGAAAATTCATATACATTTTCAGCATTTATCTCTATACTTTTTTGCAGAGTTTTCGAATAAACTCCCTCTATAGCTTTATGTATTGTATCTTTTATAGACCTTTTTTCTTTTTTTAACTCAATCATACCAGCTTCAAGCCTGGACAACTTTATAAGCGAACCTGTAAGCCACTCAAGTTTTAAAACCTCTTCTTTTATTGTATTTAAAAACTCTCTTTTTTCACTTTTACTTATACTTTCATCTTCTATTAGAATTGAATTAAAGAGTTTAATTGAAGATAGGGGAGTTTTTATTTGATGTGAAATATCTGTAACAAGAGACTTTATATTTTCTTTTTCCCTATATAATTTTTCTATATTTAAATTAAGTATTCTGCTTAAATCGCATAGTTTAGAATATATCTTAGGTAAGACTCCTTCATTGAAGCTATTCATATCCGTCAAGAGTTTTCCATTTACTGCCTCATCAACACTATTTAATATATATTCAAGCCTTTTCATAATATATAAACTGCAGCTTCTGAAAATCCACATTGATTCAATTAAGATTACTATAAACAATATAAAATTAATTTTTATTATATTATATACATTTTTATTAAATGCATCATCATTCCATGCTGTAACTTCATCATCATAACCATATCTTTTAGCAATACTTTTGCCATATTCCAAATTTTTAGCATCATACTTTTTAAGCAAGACAGTTTTTACAATTTCAGTTTCATTTTCAGGATTTAATCTTGTAAGTGTTCCAACTAGTTGAAGTGTAGAATTTATATTTTGCTTATACACTTGTTCAGTTATATAGTAATTTACAAAACAAGTTATCATCGAAACACTTAATATAGTAATAATCATTACATTAAATACTTTCTTTAATAAGGGATTTTCTTTTAAATATTCAATCATATCTTTACACATCCTTCTGTCCATATATACCCCATTCCTCTAACATTCTTTATATATTTAGGTTTTGAAGGATTATCCTCTATTTTTTCTCTAAGTCTTCTTATATTTACTGCTATGGTATTTTCATCTACAAATGTGTTATCTATGTCCCATAATTTATTTAAAAGCTGATCTTTGGTTATGATTTGTCCTGCATTATCCATTAAATATTTTAAAAGTTTTATTTCAGTCTTACTTAAAAATAATTCCTCTTCATTTTTTAACACTTTCATATCTGTTATAGAAAAAACTATATCTCCAGATACAATTTTTTTACTTTGATTTTTATTAGAATTTCTTCGAAGGAGAGCATTTATTTTAGACATTAATACCATAAGACTAAACGGCTTCGCTATATAATCATCTGCTCCCATATCAAGTCCTGTTACAATATCGATTTCTTGATCACAGGCCGTCAAGAATATAATAAGTAAGTCATTTTTTTTCCTAACTTCCCCACAGAAATCAAATCCATTCCCATCAGGCAAGCCTACATCAAGAATCATAAGGTCAACGCTATTTTCTGCTAATATTATTTTTGCTTCTTCAATAGTTCTTGATGAAAAAACCTTATATCCTTCTTTATTCAATTTAAAGCTAATTCCCCTATTTAATGATTTATCATCCTCTACTAATAAAATACTTTTCATTACACCTAATCCCCTACTTTTCAATTATAAATATATTAATATTTTATCACAGTAAAATTGATATACTAACACAAATTAGATATACTAATACTATAATTTAAATATAAGGAGGCACTCATGTCAGATTTACCAAGTTACGTTACTAAAAAAATGATACTTTATTTTGGAAATGATATAAAAAGAATAAATCATGCTTTAAAAGTATATGGTTTCAGCAAAACTATAGGCCAATTAGAAGGATTAAATGATAATGAAATGCTTATACTCGAATTAGCTTCCATACTTCATGATATAGGGATTAAAGAAAGCGAAAGGAAATATAATAGCTCAGCTGGAAATTATCAAGAAATTGAAGGGCCTCCTGTAGCTAAAGAACTGCTTAAAGAAACAGATCTAGATGATTCAACAATTGAAAGAATATGTTTTTTAATAGGTAATCATCATAGTTACAATAGAATTGATAAAATAGACTTACAGATACTGATTGAAAGTGATTTTTTAGTAAACGCATATGAAGATAATATTAAAATATCTGATATAGAATACATGAAAAATAAATATTTTAAAACTTCTACAGGAAAAGAACTGCTTAATTCAATTTATATTAAATAACTAAAGCCATATTTTATGGCTTTTTTCCATATAAAAAAAGAAGTACATTCAAGTACTTCTTTTGGTGGCTCACCGGGGAATCGAACCCCGGACAACATGATTAAAAGTCATGTGCTCTACCAACTGAGCTAGTGAACCATATTACCTGGCAGCGACCTATTCTCCCACAGGGCCTCCCCTGCAGTACCATCGGCACTCTGAAGCTTAACCTTCCTGTTCGGTATGGAAAGGGGTGTTACCTTCACGTCATTACCACCAGATACCGATTTGTCAAAATCTTTGATTTTGGTATAAATCGGTACTCATCAGCTTTAGCTGATTGAGTTTCCTTATATATTACATTTAAGAAGTTCAATTCAAAATGAATTTATTATCAACTTCATTTTATTTGTCCTCTCAAAATTGCACAGTAAACTTTTTTCTTTCGCTTTTTATTTGGTCAAGCCCTCGACCTATTAGTATCAGTCAGCTTAACAAGTTGCCCTGCTTACACCTCTGACCTATCTCCTCGTGTTCTTCGAGGGGTCTTACTAGCTTACGCTATGGGAAATCTTATCTTGAGGTGGGCTTCACACTTAGATGCTTTCAGCGTTTATCCCTTCCCAACTTGGCTACCCAGCTGTGCTCCTGGCGGAACAAC
>NZ_LITT01000032.1 GCF_001636845.1 Clostridium ljungdahlii | reverse complement strand
AAGTTTGTAGTGAATACCCAATGCTTCGCACTTGTTATGAGTTAAAAGAAGAGTTTAGAAAATTTTTTGAAATAACAAATATAGATGAAGCAAGTGTTTATATTGACTATTTCACAGCTCTTGTGGCTGAAAGCGAAATACCAGAATTACAATCTTTCTGCAAAACTCTGAATAATTGGCGAGAATATATACTCAACTATTATTATTTTTTTATAAGCAATGGTCCAACTGAAGGCAGAAATCATAAACTTAAAAACATTAAACGTAGAGGATATGGCTATCGTAACATTGATAACTTTAGATTAAGAATATGTTCTGAATGTGCCTAAATTTGGATATATAGTAACTCATAGCTCTTAACTCAAGGATACTATAATTATTTCATTTGGAAATAACGACCTTCAAATACTCATCCTTGAATATTATAAAAATAAATACTGTTTTACAAAAAACATGATTCCATATCATTGGGATATGATTGTATTATCTTGCAATACATTTTTACAGTTATTAGGTTGTTTCACAAAAGTCGAGGTTGAACCTTAATTTATGAACATCCTTTAATACAAAGATAAGATTGTTGTATTCATCTTTGCCACCTAATTCTTTAGGTTTCTTATGATGACATTCCATATTTCCTATTTCTAGAATTTTGCCGGTTATACTACATTTTCCATTTTGAGCTACATATAACGATATTCTATTATCATTATACTCTGTGGTTTGTCCTAGTACAGGGTTTTCCATGATATAACGCAACATTTTATAGTTTATTCCTTTTAAATTATCATGGATTTTCTTTCTACCTTCTTTTGTATAATTGCAAATTTCTTGCTTAAAATTCATAGCGTTTGATGTTTTAATTCCAGCTATAGGAAACAATCCTAATCCTGCTATATACCATTTTTTATAGTTGTATTTGCCATAGAATTTTTCATATGCTTTTGATATTAGACCAGTATCACTTCGTATTCGGTATAATCTATTATTCAAGCTCTGTCTCACTAAGAAATATATTTTATGAAAGTCTATATTGACATGTGTTGCTACTTTGTAGTAATTATGCATACCCAATATTGTTGCATTGTATATATTGGCATTATTCACATTGGGACATTTCTGCATAGCTTTTATTTTTGCTTTAATTTCTTTTACAATGTTTTTAGTAGCCTTCTCACTTATATGTGATTTTACCACATGTTTTTGACCTTTTTTATGTACTTTAAGTTTGAATCCTAGAAAATTGGAGTAATTCTTTCTTAAGTTTACTACCATGGATTTTTCTGGACTTATTTCTAAGTTTAATCTTTCCTTTAACCATTGTTTTATTGCAACAAGCATTTTCTGTGCTGTATTGTGGTTTCTACAAAATACCTTAAAGTCATCTGCATATCTTACTATAAACATTTCTTTTAGATTGGAAGCCCTTTTTAATGCTATATATTTATTTAATTGAGTATATTGATGTTTAGTTCTAAATGTTTCCCATTGACTGCTTATCCACCAATCTAATTCATTAAGAACAACATTGGAAAGTAATGGAGATAAAATCCCTCCTTGCGGGGTTCCTTTTGTTGAAATTCCTACACCTTCTATTTCAGCTTTTAAGAGTTTTGATATAATACATAATAAATTTTTGTCTTGTATTCCCATAGACCACAATTGTTTTAATAATTTACTGTGGTCTACATTATCAAAGAATCCCTTAATGTCAACATCAACTACATAATGCAGTTTACCTATATTTGCTAGTGTCATTGCTCTTGCTATCGCATGATGTGTGCTTCTATTTGGTCTAAATCCATAGCTATGATTATAGAATTTAGCTTCGCATATAGGTTCTAAAATTTGTTTGATACATTGTTGGATTAACCTATCTTCTATTGTTGGAATACCTAATGGTCTTATTTTACCATTTTCTTTTGGTATCTCAACTCTTCTTACAGAATGTGGTTCATAATTACTAAGCCTACCAACTACATATTGTATTAATTTTTTCGGGTTATTTTCTCCAATTTCTATAATTGTATTTTCATTAGTTCCTTTTGTTTTACTACCCTTATTCTTCTTAATGTTTCTGTATGCTAATAATATATTTTGTTCGTTTAGTATTAAACTTAGCAGGTTATCAAATTTCTTACCACTTAAGCTTTTTCTGTATAGTTCATCAAATATTTTTTGAATATCATAATATTCATTATTTCTTAGCATTCGTCTCTTTTTCAACTTCTTTTCATTTGTTGCCATTAGTCGATTACTCACCTCACGATTTTCATCTCTCTTAGTCTTACACGAACCTAATAATTATTGTATTTATAAATTTTATTGTAAATATTGACTTGTGGCTATCCCTCCACTGACTTTCATCAGCTTCAATGGTACTGTGCCACTACTTTCACTGATATTAGAGCAAGTTATAATTTCCATCTTTCCTTGCCACCACTTTTTAGGAAATAAGTCCTCCATGTTATCAGCTTACCACGTTCCAATAATCTTATCCTTGCATATACTCTTAGGTAATTCCTCTAAACCTGTTTGCTTGATACTGCCTTTAACAATATAAGGATTTTCATAATGGTGTATTTTACTCGTCCCCACAAACCCTATGTTTTTAGATAGGCATGATATTTCTATCATGTATAATTCTAGACCCTTTCATTCAGAATTTCGTCAGTCACTTATTTATCCATGACCATTCTTACCATAAGTATTTTATGGATTCCCGACCTATCATACACTCGACTACCTCTAGTTCGCATTTCCTCAGCTTGACCCGTTAGGGTGTACTCTCAGCCGACTTCACCGAGCTTATAACATTTTTATTCTTATTCATAAAAATGCTATTCGGAGTATTAGAATAGCCCTTCAAGACGTTACTCTTTCATTTGACTTTTCAGATTATCAGTTCTGCTAATTCAATGGAATTAGCAGCTAATCTTTTCAATTAGCAGCGTGTCGCACCACCGTATTATTTAATTTTTAAAGAACAATTTTGTCTAACTAATTCGTGAAATATTCAAAATGTGATGCAATATAACAAATAGGTATTTTGGGAAAAAAAAGTATACTATAATTTTAGCTATAAAACTATAGTATACTTTTTAGAGCACGGCTTTATGAATTAATGTTTGACGAAAACAACGTTAATAGCTTTAATTAAAGCTTCAACTGTATCACCTTGTTTAAATCCAGCATCCTCTAAACTTTCTTTAGTCATTACAGACGTAACGACAGGAGAGTTGGCTCATCCATCAACAGACATTTTTAACTGAGCCATAACAGCATCAGCTTTTATTTCTTGAACTTTGCCAACTAACTTATTTCTTACACCAGCTTCCATAATTAATCACATCCTTTCTTAAAGTCAACATAAGTATTTGTAATAATTAAATTTATATTCATAACTTAATTTATAGATTATATAAGATAAAGTTATGAATTTAAAACTCTTCGAATGATAGATTTATGGTGTGGAGTAAGTTTCAAGTAAGAGGTTACAGAATTTTATACTGACGAGTTTAAAAACTCACAATTTCTCACAGTTTTCTACAAGAAAACATTGAAAAAATTGGAGCCTTTAAAAACGAGTTAATATTAAACTATGTCCTTGAAACGAGGGCTTACAAAATACTATAAAACAGTTCACTAAACTTAATATTAAGTCGTCCTTTATTACTGTTCTGTCACAACTTAAGAAGATTACGAAGTAACTATACTTACACTATGAATACCTTATGCTACCTACTAATATATTTTTTCAGCATCTTTAGGTAATACAAAAACATCTTTTAAAAACTTTAAACTATTATTTGCCTCAACCTCATTATATTTAACATTCATAATGAAAGATAATTCCTTTGCCATATCATTAAATAGGTCACACATAATAAATACTGATTCCCAAATATCTTTTACAACTCCAGAAGGATAAGTTTTCAAAAATGCATTCCATTCGCTCTCTTTTAGCCGCTTATACATATATTTTCCTGATTTCCCAATACTAACTGTAAAATTCGTATCATATCCAATTTTCCATCCTAATAATAATATTAACATCGGACGGACAGCATGATTTAGCATGTCCATTACATATGGTACTTCTTCTCTCCATAAACCCTTCGCAACATTATTAAGACACCACCAAAATTCATTACATGCATCCATGAATTGGCACTCTGTCGGTTTCTTTACCCAATGAGTTTCATCTGTTGCCTCTGGTATATATGGTAAACACTTGTCTTTATCGAGTAGTATTTTACAAAGTTTATCATTTCTAATATCTTGAAATGCCTGTTCTAATGTGCATATAGTTAAATCGAGACGATTTCCATCTGTAAACTGTATAAGCCAAGCATAGCAGTTTTCTACATCACTTGGAAAAAGTGAATTACCTTCTGGATATTATACAAAATATAAATAAGTCTATAGCAATGATATAACAATCCTACAAAGAATGATAAGAAAGATGTAAAAATAATAGCTAAATTGATATATCAACGACAATATTTCACATGCATGTTTGATGTGTATGGGGAAAGGAGAGTTATAATGAGTGATATACGTAATACAGACAAGTTATTTGGAAATAGAACCTTTTATATTTATTTGTGCTATGTTTTTAGGACGTTTCTTTATATTTAATGAATTTGGTTTGGCTAAAATTCTTTATAAATTTTAATGTTACTAAGGTGAAGTTAATTACAATGTTATGTTTGGGGCAATTGGAACATCCTAACAATTATCTATATTAAAGCCAAACTAATCTAATAAAATCAGTGTATCTAACGTTGTTTATATATAAGCGTGGTATATACTATCATTCTTAGGTGGGGTAATACCAGCAGCCGTGTCATGTACTGAAAAGTATATACCATATAAAGTCAATTTATAAGCATAGTAGCTATATGTATAAAAATAAGTCACATACTGGAATTAATATCCTGATGTGGCCTTAGTTAGAAAACAATATAATAATATTTCGTTTTAACAATTAAATTTTTTTGCCAAGTCTTTTATTAAGTTCCCAAAGTGCTACTTTATTTCCATTCTATTTTAAACATGAAATAGCTTGCCACCAATCTTCATCACTTCTGTGAAATACAGCATATTCTATATCTTTATCATTAGATATTATCTACACCATAATATGAATAATATGACTGATTTGGAAATATATTCATTGGCCAAAACACCCATTATGCTAGTTTTGTTCCATCAAACAAATTGGAATTTATGGCTCTATCCACTCTCTTTTCAGAATAGCATATTGGTAGGTGTTTTCATAATGCGGAGTCCCATCCTGGTTGTTCACAAAAGATATAAATTCGATAAAGAGTCCCTCTTTTCTCATTCCAAGTCGCTCACAAAGCTTTTGGGACGGAATATTATCATCTTCAGCATAAGCATATATTCTCCTTGCATCGTTATTGAAGAGGTAGTCGATTAACGCTTTTGCCGCTTCAGTTGCATAACCGCTCTTGCCGTATTTTAAGTTGAAATTCCATCCGACACTATATGTATCAGGTTCCTCTTTTATGGCAAAAAGATCCCCTATAATTGAATCTGTATCAGACAAGCAAACAGCGAAGTGTTGACCTTCTTTGCCTCTTCGCTCCACTTCTTTTTCTGCTTCATCAAGTGAATCTAATTTTTCACTCATAAAACAATGTACAGGTGGGTGTTCAAGGATTTCATACAATCCCGCAGCATCTTTTTTATCAAAATCACGAATTATCAATCTATCTGTTTTCAAATGCATTTAATAATGATCTCCTTTAACTTCTAATTTTCACTTGAGTTATATTATGTTTTTTTAATTCTAATTTCGTAATAAACGCAGCAAAATACAATCAACGATATTGTTAAGATAGTATATTGGGCCAGAAAAAAGTGGGACAAGATCTTTTCGGATCTTATCCCACTTAAATAATCTTTTGATTACAAGTCCTCTGATAAGGATAATTCATTATACCACATTCAGACAAAAAATCAACGATAAATCCTGATTCATTTTCATTCATATATGATTGATTTGTGATAATGTCTTAGTATACCATTTGCGATTATGTCCCAAATAAATAAAAAATAATGTTAAAATACACCTCATGACAATAAGAAATGAGGTGGGCATATTTTTATGACCTATCGGTCTAAAGGCTTACCAGTCCTTTAAATAAGTGTAAAAAAATATAACTCCAGTAAAAATAAAATTTTCACTGGAATTTAGGTGCTAAATCTCTGCAAAATCAATACACTAGTGGATTTTAAATTTGAAATGTAGTATATTAGTAAGTTGTACATATTAAATAGAAACAGCAGGGAGATAGAGATGGTTACATTAATATACAAATTTGATGAATACATTCTTTCGTATATAGCAAACAATATGCATAACCAGATTTTAGACAAGATTATGATTGCATTTACTTCGCTTGGTAATACGGGGTTTATATGGATTGCAATTTCCATAGTACTTATAGCAGGTAAGAAATATAGAAAAGTTGGAATTATGGTTTTAACAGCTATTATAATAGGGTCAATACTTGGTGAAGGATTGATAAAACATATGGTTAAACGTACAAGGCCTTTTTATCTTGACCCCACTATAAAACTTTTAATTGCAAAGCCAGCTTCCTATTCATTTCCGTCAGGACATACTACGGCATCTTTTGCAGCAGCTAGTATATTATCCAGGTATTTCAAAAAATATGCGCCAGTATTTTTTGCTGCAGCAATTTTAATAGCTTTTTCAAGAATATATTTATATGTGCATTATCCTACAGATGTTCTTGCTGGAATAGTGTTAGGACTTGTATCTGGCAAAATAACAATATATTTATTTAAAAGAATTAAATCATATTTATTAAAAAAGCTTAAGTCTAGCATATAGGCTTAGGCTTTTTTTAAATAGTTGAATTTTACCGTGCTTTAGAATATTTATGGAACCAGTTAGAACAAGTATCTATTGATTTAAAGGGTGCTGCACTAAGAAATTAACACAATACTTTTCCCATAACAAGTGATACAGGTTCTGAGGTTACTAACTTTTGTATTGTAACTGATGAGTAAAGGAGAATGAACATAGATTTGAAGGATTAAATCTATGTTCATTCCTATTTTTTTAATGTCTTTATAGTTTTTAATGAACTTCAAAACTGATTTTCAAACCATATGTTCTTTTAATGGAGCAGCAGCATTTGAATCTAGTTTCTTACAGATTTTTTCATAAACCAATAAACCATTTAAAAGAAGTAGTGCACTGGTAATGAAAAATACATACTTTATACCAAAATATGAAGCT
The DNA here is from genome assembly GCF_001636845.1 of Clostridium ljungdahlii. Taxonomy (GTDB): domain Bacteria; phylum Bacillota; class Clostridia; order Clostridiales; family Clostridiaceae; genus Clostridium_B; species Clostridium_B ljungdahlii_A. The sequence continues at coordinate 6,240 of NZ_LITT01000032.1, read as the reverse complement.
ATTTGTCCACCAAGTAAAGAACCGGAAAAGGTACCTAAATAAAATGCGCTCATGTTAAAACCAAACATTCTTCCAGTAAGGTTTTCTGGTGTTATTTTCTTTACCAGTGTATTGATTGATGGTGCTAGTCCTGCTGTTACAAAACCTAGTGAAAATCTTAATATGATAAGCTGCCAAGAATTTTTTACAAAAGCTTGAGGTATAAATATTAAACCAGCTATAATAAGTGCTGCAAGCATAACCTTTTGAGGCCCAATTTTATCTGATAGTTTTCCAAGCCTTGGAGCTGCAATAATGCTAGCAAGGCCAGAAGCAGAAAATGCCATCCCAGAAATTAAGGCAATATGGGCTGAGCTGCGAGATAATTGAGAGATATATACTGTTATTATGGGCTCTATAGAATAAAAAGCAAGCTGCAAAATAAAAGAAGTAGCAAATAAAACAATAATTAAGTGACAATCAGGCAGCTGTTTCCAAACTTCTTTTGTACTGAGTACTTTTTTATTAGATTTTATAAAGTCTTCTTTTACAAATATTAAGGTTAGAATAAAAACAATTAGCATAAGGATACCAGTAAAGAAAAAAGTAAATTGCAATCCAAAAATTTCATCAAGATATCCTCCAATAAGTGGCCCAAGTAGTGAACCAGAAATAGAAGCTGTGGACAGTACACCTAATGCCCAACCAGAATGTTCTTTTTCAGTTTGAGTTGCAATTAATGTCATACAAGCTGTACTGTAACCTGCTACAACTCCTTGGAGCATTCTTAAACCAATAAGTTGATATATATTTTGTGCAAGTCCCATAGTTGAAATTACAATAGACATTCCAATACTTGCACGTAAGAGCATTGGTTTTCTACCAATTTTATCAGCTGCATATCCCCAAATTGGTGAAAATATTGCTAAAACTACAAAAGTAACTCCAAAAGCAATTCCAGATATTTGTTCAATAGTAGAGATGTTGTGAATACCAAGTTGTTTGATGTAAAGGGGCATTATTGGGGCTATTTGGCTTAGTCCCAAGGCAGTTACAAATGCTCCCAACCAACATACAATTAGGTTTCTTTTCCAAATTTTCAATGATGTCAAGCCTTCTTTCGCAATTACCAACATTAGTTATATGATATATCATACTGCTCAATTTTTAAAGGATAATTTTGTATCACATTTAAATAAATTAACAGTTTTGTTTGATAGATCATAAGTTAATATAGCTGTAACTTTTTGCAGTAATATGTAGGGCAAAATAGATGTATTTGAAAGGAGATTAAAAATGAGTAATGCTTCTGTTCGTACTAGCTATCAACTAAGGAAAGCATCTAGAGATCAGTTAAAGGGTAACTGGGGTAAGTGTATTTTGGTGTGTCTTGTGTATTCACTAATTATTATTGGTATAAATTTCATACCGCATGCAGGTATTATTATTTCTTTTTTGATTGTTGGACCACTTACCCTTGGTATTGTAGGATGCTTTATAAAACTTGTAAAATTTGAGAAGTTCCAAGTGGAGAATTTGTTCGATGGGTTTAAAAATCTAGGTTCTGCAATAATACTATATGTTGTTATGAGTATATTTATTTTTTTATGGTCACTGCTGTTTATTATACCAGGATTAATAGCATCATTGAGCTACTCTATGGCGATGTATGTCCTTAGTGAAAATCCAGATATGCCTGTGCTTGAGGCACTTGATGAAAGCAAGAAAATGATGTATGGACACAAATGGGAGTTATTTTGCTTATTAATCAGCTTTTTAGGGTGGATAATACTTTCAGTTGTTACTTTTGGTATAGGATTTATTTTTGTATGTCCTTATATCCAAGCGGCTACTGCAAATTTCTATAAGGATGTAAGGTCTGTACCAATATTGAATAACCAAGAATAGTAATTTCTTTAATTTATTGATCAGGACTAGTGTTATGCTAGTCCTGATCACATAGTATTCACTTTTTACTATTCTCTTTTTCAATAGCGTTATAAGACTTGTAAAAGTCATTACCAGTATTAACATCATCAATTAACTGTGATAGACCTTTTTGGCCTACAATAGATAACCATCTATGTACTTCATGCTTTGCCAAAGTGTAATTTAACACTCTTGCATCTGAACCAGCCGCATAAAATTGTGTAGATAACAAGACTCAGTTCACTTTTAACTTCAATTGTAATTAAAAAAGTTATAATTGTGCAATTATAAGATAAAAATATTTTGTATAAGTAATTGAGTTTTTTCCCAAAATATATATTAATGATATATCTAATTGGGAGGTATATAATGAAAAATTCAAAAATAATTAAAGTAAGGAAAGACCATGAGGGGAAGATTACAGATGTACTACTTGAAAATGGTGAGGTGCTTCCTTTAAATCATGCTATAATGATGGCAAGGGAACATATAATTGAAGGAGTTGGGGTATTTAAAGGTAAAGATGGAGGAGAATATTTAGTAGCTGACCCTGATGTTATGGATGTTGACAATTTAAAGGATTTACCTAAATTTTGATATTAAAAAATAAGTAGGTAAGTAAGTGTATCTGTATAAATGCACTCTCCGTTTATACAAAAGGAGGGTGCATAAAAATTTTTGATTATTCAATTTGCCATGGATTTTCTTTGCCTTCCATGAATAAAACACAGCTTAAGATAGAATGTTCTACCATGTCACTTACAGCTTGATCTGTATAAAAAGCTGTGTGAGGTGTTACAATTACATTTGGAAAAGACTTTAAAATTGCCATTTCTCTTTTATCCAGTATCTTACATTTTAAATCGTTATAGCAAAGCCCGAATTCATTTTCAATAACGTCTATAGCTGCACCACCAATTTTTTTATTTTCAATAGCATCTATGAGATCTTCAGTATTGATAAGCGATCCTCGAGCTATGTTGATAATAAAAGTACCATCTTTCATAAGTGCTATGGAATCCTTATTTATCATGTGATAATTGTCATCTGTTGCAGGTGCATGCATTGTAATGATGTCGCTGTTTTTAAATAGATCTTCTAGTGTGACATATGTAACATGCTTCTTTATTTCTTCATTTTCGTATAAATCATAAGCTAATATTTTGCAGCCAAATCCACTTAGGCGACTTATAACTGCACGGCCAATTCTTCCTGTACCAATAACACCCACAGTTAAATTGTGAAGCTCTTTACCTTGAACACCTCTTAAAGAATAATCCTGTACATTACTTCGTTCTATAATAGCTTTTGTTTTTCTTATAGCCATAAGAATCATCATAATTGTATAATCGGCTACACTATTTGGTGAATAGTTTACATTGCCTATATGGACACCTAGCTCTTTTGCCTTTTTTATGTCTATATGGTCATATCCTATCGTTCTTGTAGATATAAATTTTACTCCAATTTCATGAAATCTTTCTACTAATTTATCTGAAATTTTAGTTGTGATAATGCTGATGCAGTCAAATCCCTTGGCCAAGTCTGCATTTTCCATAGTTGGTGGATCATCACACAATACAACCTCCACATTGTATTTTTTACTGAATTTTTTGAAATATTCAGTTTCATCTTGCCTATGACTATATGCCAAAACTTTCATTGTATTCTAGCTCCTCCTTTTTATGAATAATATTTACTATATATAATTTTATAGTAACATGGGATATAATTCAATGTTACCTTTATATTTACTATATTTGATTGATATTCAATTTATTTAGAGATATGATAATTGTAATGATATTAAGTTATTAGCTTGGAGGGATGAATATGATAAAGGAACTAGTTTTAAAAAATAGATCCTGTAGAAGATTTTATCAGGATGAAAAAATAACTTTGGAAACTTTAAAGGAGTTAGTAAACCTTGCCAGATTGTCAGCATCAGGTTCAAATTTGCAGCCACTAAAATATGTTATATCAAATACCAAAGATAATAATGAAAAAATATTTAAGACTTTGGGTTGGGCAGGATACTTAAAGGATTGGAATGGACCTGAAGAAGGAGAAAAACCAAGTGGTTACGTTGTTATACTTAATGACACGTCTATTAGTAAAAGTCCATCATTTGATCCTGGAATAGCAGCTCAAACTATTTTACTGGGAGCTGTAGAAAAAGGATTTGGCGGATGTATGCTGGGAAATGTGAATAAAAAAGAATTAAAATCAAGTCTTAATTTAGATGAAAAATATGAAATTATATTGGTAGTAGCTCTTGGAAAGCCAAAGGAACAAGTGGTTATAGAACCTATGGATTCAAATAATGATGTGAAGTACTGGAGAGATGAGAATAAAGTTCATCATGTACCAAAAAGAAGTTTAGAAGATATAATCTTGGACATATAAAAGATTTTCTAAGCAAAAACTCAACTTATACTCCGGATATCTTTTACAACCTTCAGTTCATTAAATGTTTTGATAAGTCTAAGTAAAAAATTCTAAAAAAGCTAAGAACTTTTGAAAACTCGTACCTCAGACAATTCAAAAGTTCTAAGTTTTTACGAATTTTTTTCTAAGACTTATATACAAAATATTTAAAAGAGCTTCATTATTGTAAAGATATTCCTGCATATAAGTTGAGTTTTAAGTTAGAAAATATACAGTAAAGTATATATCTTCATATATATTTATTTTTAAAAGTAACATCATACGAAACTTTCTAGTTGAAATTTGCCAGTATACGTTAAATTTTTACTTAGAAGCTCTAAAACAAAATATAGGATAAAAAGCGATGAAAGTTAGTATAAATTATGTATGCAAAAATTGGCATAAAAACTGAAGGCAGCAAATTTGCTATTTTTATTTTAGTTATGTTCAGCATATTTAGGGCAAGTCCAATAATGAGAAGGCTTCCTATTCCAGTCATATCAGCAATAACTGAGCTTGTCAGTACACTTTTTAAAAATACTGCTCCAAGGGTTATAGCACCCTGGTATATAAGTACACTTACAGATGAAATCATTACACCAATACCTAAAGAAGAAGAAAAAATAATTGCGGAAACTCCATCTATTACGGATTTTGCAAAAAGTGTTTTATAATTTCCATCAAGACCTGCTTCTAGAGATCCTACTATTGCCATGGCTCCAACACAAAATAAAAGGCTTGAGGTTACGAATCCTTCTGATATTTTTCCACCTTTAGTTTTAAATTTACTTTCTATTAAATTTCCTAGACTTGTTATATGTTTATCTATATCTATTAGTTCTCCTAGAATTGTACCGATTACTATGGATATTATTAGAGTAAGTACATTATTTGTCTTTAAGGAACCTGAAATTCCAATGTATAGAACACATAAAGCAAGTCCACTAAAAACGCTTTCCTTAACTTTTTCTGGTATACCATTTTTTAAAAATATTCCAATTATACTTCCTATTATTATTGAAATAAAGTTTACTATAACTGCTATCATGTTTATCAAACCACCTATTTTTCTTATCTACATAGGCATATTATATACTTTTATAATAGGCATTGTAAACAAAATCATAACCATATTTTCATAAAGTGCATTTTAGATGCCCAATCTTTTACGTAAGTTATGTTTAAGGCATTAAAAGTATGCTGGGATACGAGTGGGCGGCCGTTACGAAAAGAAGTGATGATGGCAGAATGAGCTATTGTACCTTTACTATTTCGATAAAATATCAGATCGCCTATTTCAAGAGAAGAAATAGAAGGCACTTCTCTTCCTTTTATGCCGTAGAAATTTTTTTCAGCGTTAATTTTTAAATACCAGTAAAGAGAACTTGCTACAGTCCAGGAAACTGACCATTTATTAGTTCTAATGTTATACCACCAGGTGTTTTTACCTGAAAAGACCATAGGGGCTCCTCCTGCATGCAAGCACTGTGAAGTGAAATTTGTGCAGTCGCCGCCGATAGTTTGATATATGGAAAAATATTTGTAGTTTGGATTGGGGGTGAGAGCGTACTTTACTGCATAACTTACAGCTGAAATTCTAGAGTAGGATGAATTATTTCTATAACTCATGATTTCTCCTATAAAATTAATCACAGTACATTTTATGTATAAATCTTACGCAAGTGCGTAAAATAACAAATCTAATTTTTACTTTGTAATTCTATAGGATATAATAATTATAGGTGCGAGCTGCGAAGCAGCACGCAAATGCGTGATGTTTCCTCTTGACAGTGGAAGAATGATTTTGTTGTCATTAGTAAGCTACTAACATATAGTAGGAAAATCCTATCAAGTAATACCTAACCAGTAGCTTGTACCAAGTCCTTGGAATCGAAACGGTAACGC
>NZ_LITT01000031.1 GCF_001636845.1 Clostridium ljungdahlii | reverse complement strand
CAGAAGGAGTAGAAATGGTAATGCCAGGAGATCATATAGATATGAACGTAGAACTTATAACACCAGTAGCAATGCATGAAGGACTAAGATTTGCAATAAGAGAAGGCGGAAGAACAGTTGGTTCAGGTGTTGTTACTACAATAACTGAGTAATATTTTAGGGACTGGTTTTCTAAATCCAGTCCCTTTGAAAGTAAAAAATTAGGTAGTATCTGTTTATATTTTTAAGCCATTGACATAAAAACTAAGTTGTGATAATTTAGTTAAGTAATGCATGATTTTCAAAATAAATTTCTAATTGATTATGTTTGTGAGCTATATTAGGAGGTTAGAGAGTAATGAGAGTAAAAGTGATACTAGCGTGTACAGATTGTAAACAAAGAAATTACAATACAATGAAAAACAAGAAAAATGATCCAGATAGATTAGAAATGAAAAAGTATTGTCCTTTTTGTCATAAACACACAGTTCATAAAGAAACTAGATAATATTGTAGAGGCACATATTAAATTGTTTTGAGGATGTGAGCAAATGGGTGCAAACGGTGATATGAAAAAAGTTGATAAGCAGACAGCACTTGAAGGTGGGTTCTTTAATTTTTTTAAAGGACTAGTATCAGAATTCAAACGGATAACTTGGGCCTCTAAAGAACATACAAAAAAAGCTACAATTGCCGTTGTTATATTTTGTGCTATTTATGTGGTGATTGTTGGAGTTATAGATTTTGGATTTAATTCTTTAGCTAAGATTATTATGAAATAAAAAGGAGGTAGGGACTAGTAAATAGTTTTGTCCCTAGAGTTATGTCAGATAAAGCTAAGTGGTATGTAGTTCATACATATTCTGGTTATGAAAATAAAGTTAAAGTTAATCTTGAAAAAACCATAGAAAATAGGAATCTTTATGATTGGATAGATGATGTTCAGGTTCCAATGGAAGAGCAAGTTGAGATTAAAGATGGAAAAAAGAAAATAACCTTAAAAAAAGTATTTCCAGGATATGTTTTAATACACATGATAATGACTGATGATTCTTGGTATATAGTTAGAAATACTAGAGGAGTTACAGGCTTTGTTGGACCTGGTTCTAAACCTGTTCCACTTACTGATGAAGAAGTAAAGGATATGGGAATTAGCGAAAAACCAATAAATGTAGATATATCAGTAGGAGAAAATGTAAAGGTGAAATCGGGACCGTTAGAGAACTTCTTAGCTGTTATCCAGGAAATAAATACTGAGAAAAGAAAAATTAAAGCTTTAGTTAACATGTTTGGCAGGGAAACTCCTGTTGAACTTGATTTTAATCAAATAGAAAAAATAGAATAATGCATAAAGCAAAAGTTTATAGTAAGTGGGAGATGTATTTATACATAACCACATATAGGAGGTGTATATTATGGCTAAAAAAGTAGTAGGAATGATAAAACTTCAACTTCCTGCAGGAAAAGCAAGCCCAGCACCACCAGTTGGACCAGCACTTGGACAGCATGGTGTAAATATTATGGGTTTTTGTAAGGAATTCAATGCTAAGACTGCTAAACAGGCAGGATTTATAATTCCAGTAGTAATTACTGTATATCAGGACAGATCTTTTAGTTTTATACTAAAGACTCCTCCAGCAGCAGTATTACTAAAGAAAGCAGCAGGAATAGAAAGTGGATCTGGTGTACCAAATAAAACTAAAGTTGCTAAAGTAACTAAAGAGCAAGTAAGACAGATTGCTGAAACAAAAATGCCAGATTTAAATGCTGCATCAGTTGAAACTGCTATGAAGATGATAGCAGGAACTGCAAGAAGTATGGGAATAACTGTAGAAGACTAGTTAACCAAAATAAGTGGGAGGTATAAACCGTTAAAACCACAAGGGAGGATTTGGACATGGGAAAAAAGTATGTAGAAAGTGCTAAGCTTATTGATAAAGGTACATTATATGAACCATCAGAAGCTATAGAACTTGTCTTAAAAACATCAAAAGCAAAGTTTGATGAAACAATAGAATTAGCATTAAAACTTGGAGTAGACCCAAGACATGCAGATCAACAAGTTAGAGGAGCTGTAGTTCTTCCTCGTGGAACTGGAAAAAAAGTTAAAGTACTTGTATTTGCAAAAGGCGCTAAAGTTAAAGAAGCTCAGGAAGCAGGAGCAGATTATGTAGGCGCACAAGAATATGTTGATAAGATTCAAAAAGAAAATTGGTTCGATTTTGATGTTGTTGTAGCAACTCCAGATATGATGGGAGTTGTAGGAAAATTAGGAAGAGTGCTTGGACCTAAGGGATTAATGCCAAACCCTAAATCTGGTACTGTTACTTTTGATGTTGCAAAGGCAATAGAGGAGATTAAGGCTGGTAAAGTTGAATATAGAGTAGATAAAACTAGTATAGTTCATGTTCCAATAGGAAAGAAATCTTTTGAATCACAAAAATTATTAGATAACTTTCATACATTAATGGAGGCTATAGTAAAAGCAAAACCATCAGCATCTAAAGGTCAATATTTGAAGTCTGTAGTAATATCAAGTACTATGGGACCAGGAATAAAGATAAATTCAACAAAAGTTTTAGATTAAATTAACTTGTATGTAATGCAAAAAATTAAATATGTAAATATTCCGTAGACAATAGGTGCGATAGCATAACGGTGTAACCAACCTATCAAGGATTCCAATAGAAAGTATAGTTGGTCTCTCTCTGTGTCTATGGAGAGACTTTTTAATTTATATGTGTTTATTATGTATTGTAGTTTAGACTGCAAGGAGGTGGATACACAGTGAAAAAGAATTATAGAGAAGAAAAAGAAGCTAGAGTTCAAGAAATTAAGGAAAAAATGGAAAAAGCTCAAGGCGTAATATTAGCTAAATATCAGGGCTTAACTGTAGAAGAGGATACTAAACTTAGAAAAGAATTAAGAGATGCAGGTGTAGAATATAAAGTTTATAAAAATACATTAGCTTTAAGAGCTGCTAAAGAATTGGGATTTGACCAATTAGAAGATTACTTTGTAGGTCCAATATCTATAGCATTTGGATATGAAGATCCAACTGCACCAGCAAGAATTCTTAATGATTTTTCAAAAGATCATAAGGTTTTAGAACTAAGGGCAGGAGTTGTTCAAGGCGAAATCTTTGATGAAAATAAAGTTAAAGAACTTGCTACAGTGCCACCGAAAGAAGTACTTATTGCAAAATTACTTGGAAGCTTCAAAGCTCCATTATCAAATTTTGTATATGCATTAAATGCAATTGAAGAAAAACAAAAATCAGAAGAAGCTTAATAATTTAAAGAGAGAAATTTTGGAGGTGTTCATTAATGAGTAAAGAAGAAATCATTCAAGCAATAAAAGAGATGAGTGTTTTAGAATTAAATGAATTAGTAAAAGCATGTGAAGAAGAATTTGGAGTAAGTGCAGCAGCACCAGTAGCAGTAGCAGGAGCTGCAGGAGCAGGGGCTGCAGCTGGAGCAGAAGAAAAAACTGAATTTGACGTAGTACTTAAAGCTGCAGGTGGAGAAAAGATAAAAGTTATAAAAGCTGTTAGAGAAGCAACAGGATTAGGATTGAAAGAAGCTAAAGCTTTAGTAGATGGAGCTCCTAAGACTTTAAAAGAAGCTGTAAGCAAAGAAGATGCCGAAGCTATGAAAGCTAAATTTGAAGAAATTGGTGCTGAAATAGAATTAAAGTAATAAATTAATATAAGGCTTATAAAAGGGGCACTTTAATTTAAAGTGCCCCTTTTATAGTTTTTTATTATAAATTTACAAATTTTATTGTTGACAATTTTTTGATATTATGATAACATAATAAATTGCATTGATTAGTTATGCAGAAAACGTAAATACTTTATTATTTAACACAAATTGAATTAATTATAAAAAAATAGGTTATACTATTACAATGGCAATTAATAAATCCATAAACATCCATATAGTACATATATATACATCATGAATGTTTTTGGTTATTTTTAGTTTATGCAAGGGGTGAAAAATCAATGGTACATCCTGTCCAGGTTGGTAAAAGAACAAGAATGAGCTTTTCCAGACTTAAAGAAATAGGCCATATGCCTAATTTAATTGAGGTTCAGCTAGATTCCTACAATTGGTTTTTGAAAGAAGGATTACAAGAGGTATTTGATGATATTAATCCTATTCAAGATTATACTGCTAACCTTAATTTGGAATTTGTAGGATATAAGTTAGATATGGATAATATCAAATATTCTGTAGAAGAATGTAAAGAAAGAGATGCAACTTACGCAGCACCTTTAAAAGTAAAGGTAAGGCTAATTAACAAAGAAACTGGTGAAGTTAAAGAGCAAGAAGTTTTTATGGGAGATTTCCCTCTTATGACGGAGCAAGGAACTTTTATAATTAATGGCGCAGAGAGAGTTATAGTTAGCCAACTTGTAAGATCACCAGGTGTATATTATGATCTTTCAGTTGATAAAACAGGGAAAAATCTTTTTTCTTCAACTGTAATACCTAATAGAGGAGCTTGGCTAGAATATGAAACTGACTCTAACAATGTAATATACGTTAGAATAGATAAAACTAGAAAGTTACCTATAACTATTCTTATTAGAGCCATGGGTTATGGTACAGACGCAGAAATTACTAATTTCTTTGGAGAGGATGAAAGGCTAAAGGCCACAATTGAAAAAGATAATACAAAGACTCATGAAGAGGCTTTGCTTGAAATATATAAAAGGTTACGACCGGGAGAACCTCCTACAGTGGATAGTGCCCAATCACTAATTGAATCTTTATTTTTTGATGCGAAAAGATATGATCTTTCAAGAGTTGGAAGATACAAATTCAATAAGAAGTTGTCATTACACCTAAGAATTGCTAATCAGATAGCAGCACAGGATGTAGTTAATCCAGATACAGGAGAAATTCTTATTCAAAAAGGTGAAAAGATAGATAGAGAAAAGGCAGTAGAAATCCAACAGTGTGGAATAAATGTAGTAGATATCCAAATTGAAGATATAGTTTTAAGAGTTATAGGTAATAACTTTGTAGACATACGTAGTTTTATTGACTTTGATATAGATGATTTAAATATAAAGGAAAGTGTCCATTATCCTACTTTAAAGAAAATTTTAGATAATTATAGTGATGAGGAAAGTATTAAGGAACAAATAAGAAAGAATATCCATGAATTAATTCCAAAACATATAGTTAGGGATGATATGTATGCTACCATTAGCTATGAATTGGGATTAGCATATGGAGTAGGCCATACTGATGACATAGACCATCTTGGAAATAGAAGACTTAGATCTGTTGGTGAATTACTTCAAAATCAATTTAGAATAGGTCTCTCAAGAATGGAGAGAGTGGTTAAGGAAAGAATGACCATACAGGATCAGGAAGTTATAACGCCTCAAGCTCTTATAAATATAAGACCTGTGGCTGCGTCTATAAAAGAATTTTTTGGAAGTTCCCAACTTTCTCAATTCATGGATCAAACTAATCCATTGTCAGAGCTTACCCATAAGAGAAGACTATCTGCTTTAGGACCAGGCGGACTTTCAAGAGAAAGAGCTGGATTTGAAGTCAGGGATGTTCATCACTCACATTATGGAAGAATGTGTCCAATAGAGACACCAGAAGGCCCTAACATAGGACTTATTAACTCTCTAGCTACATATGCAAGAGTTAATCAATATGGCTTTATAGAAACACCTTATAGAAAAGTAGATAAGGAAAATAAGAGAGTTACAAATGAAATTGTATATATGACAGCAGATGAGGAAGATGAATATTTAATAGGTAGGGCAAACGAACCTCTTGATGAAAATGGTAATTTTATAGATAATAAAATTACGGTTAGAGATAAAGAAGATGTTATTGTAGTACCTGGCCAAGACGTTGATTATATGGATGTGTCTTCAAGGCAATTAGTTTCTGTAGCTACAGCTATGATACCCTTCCTTGAAAATGATGATGCCAGCCGTGCACTTATGGGATCAAATATGCAAAGACAGGCAGTTCCACTTTTAAAACCACAGGCACCTATTGTAGGAACAGGTATTGAATACAAGGCTGCAGTAGATTCAGGAGTACTTCCTAAGGCTAGAAATGCAGGTGTTGTTTCTTATGTATGTGCTAACGAAGTAAGGGTTAAGAGAGACTCAGATGGAGGTACAGATATTTATAGACTTCTTAAGTTCCAGAGATCTAACCAGTGCACATGCATTAATCAAAGACCTATAGTTGAAAAAGGGGAAGTAGTTAAAAAGGGAACAGTTTTAGCAGATGGACCTTCTACAGATCTTGGAGAAATAGCACTTGGGAAAAATATTAGAATGGGATTTACAACTTGGGAAGGATATAATTATGAAGACGCAATGCTTATATCGGAAGAGTTAGTAAAAAAAGATGTATTTACATCAATACATCTAGAGGAATACGAATCTGAGGCTAGAGATACAAAATTAGGACCAGAAGAAATTACAAGAGATATACCGAATGTAGGAGAAGATGCATTAAAGGACATAGATGAAAGAGGAATTATAAGAATAGGTGCAGAAGTTAGGGCAGGAGATATACTGGTAGGTAAAGTAACACCTAAAGGAGAAACTGAACTTACAGCAGAAGAAAGACTTTTGAGAGCAATATTTGGCGAAAAGGCCAGAGAAGTTAGGGATACGTCCCTTAGAGTACCACATGGTGAAGCAGGCATAATTGTAGACGTAAAAGTATTTACAAGAGAAAATGGAGATGAGCTTTCACCAGGAGTTAACAAATTAGTTAGATGTTATATAGCTCAAAAGAGAAAGATATCTGTAGGAGATAAAATGGCAGGAAGACACGGAAATAAAGGTGTTATTTCTAGAGTACTACCAGAAGAAGATATGCCTTTCTTACCAGATGGAAGACCTCTTCAGATATGCTTAAATCCACTTGGAGTACCTTCACGTATGAATATAGGTCAGGTATTAGAAGTTCATTTAGGATGGGCTGCTAGTAAACTAGGATGGCATGTAGCAACTCCAGTATTTGATGGAGCTACAGAAGAAGATATATTGGAATGCTTGAAAAAAGCAGGATATAGAGAAGACGGAAAAACAATACTATATGATGGTAGAACAGGAGAAGAATTCAACAGGCCTGTAACCGTGGGATATATGTATATCTTAAAATTAGCACATTTGGTTGATGATAAGATCCATGCAAGATCTACAGGACCATATTCGTTAGTAACTCAACAGCCATTGGGTGGAAAAGCTCAATTTGGTGGCCAAAGATTTGGTGAAATGGAAGTTTGGGCATTAGAGGCATATGGAGCAGCTCATACACTTCAGGAAATATTGACAGTTAAGTCAGACGATGTAGTTGGAAGAGTCAAAACTTATGAAGCTATTGTAAAAGGTGAAAATATACCGGAACCGGGCATTCCAGAATCATTTAAGGTTCTGATAAAGGAACTTCAAGCTTTATGCTTGGATGTAAAAGTATTAAATGATAATAAAGAGGAAATTAAGCTTAAAGAGTCTGTGGACGAAGAGATGGAAAAACTAGATGTAAATATTGAAGGAAAAGAAGATTCTACTGATTCGCCTCAAGAGCAAAATAATGGCTATAATGGCGAACAAGAAGAAAATAGCGATACTGAAAATGACAGCGATGAGGATCTTGATTTAGACTATGAAGATCTTACTTTAGATGATTTGCAGAGTGATTTGGAAATAGATGATTTTAATGATGAACATTAGGAAGGGAGGATGTACCCTTGTTTGAATTAAATAATTTTGATGCACTTCAAATAGGTTTAGCTTCACCAGAAAAAATAAGAGAATGGTCAAGAGGTGAAGTAAAGAAGCCAGAAACAATAAATTATAGAACGTTAAAACCAGAAAGAGATGGACTGTTCTGTGAAAGAATTTTTGGACCAACTAAAGATTGGGAATGTCACTGTGGTAAGTACAAGAGGATAAGATACAAAGGTATAGTTTGTGATAGGTGCGGTGTTGAGGTAACTAAGGCAAAGGTTAGAAGAGAGAGAATGGGACATATTGAGCTTGCAGCACCTGTATCCCATATATGGTACTTTAAAGGAATACCATCCCGTATGGGACTGATTTTGGATATGTCACCTAGAGCTCTTGAAAAAGTACTGTATTTTGCATCTTACGTTGTTTTAGACCCAAAAGAAACTCAACTGTTAAAGAAGCAACTTTTAACTGAAAAAGAATATAGAGAAGCTGCAGACAAATATGGTGAGCAAAACTTTGTAGCAGGTATGGGTGCTGAATCTGTTAAGAAACTATTAGAAGAAATAGACTTAGACCAGTTATCTGTGACTCTAAAAGAAGATTTGAAAAGCAGTACAGGGCAAAAAAAGGTAAGGATAATTAGAAGATTGGAAGTAGTTGAATCTTTTAGAAAATCTGGTAATAAACCTGATTGGATGATTATAGATGTAATACCTGTAATCCCACCTGATTTGAGGCCTATGGTTCAATTAGATGGAGGAAGATTTGCTACATCAGATTTAAATGATCTTTATAGAAGAGTAATAAATAGAAATAATAGGCTTAAAAAATTATTAGATTTAGGTGCGCCAGATATAATAGTTAGAAATGAAAAGAGGATGCTTCAGGAAGCTGTAGATGCCCTTATAGATAATGGTAGACGTGGAAGAGCAGTAACGGGACCTGGAAATAGACCTTTAAAATCATTATCTGATATGCTAAAAGGTAAACAAGGTAGATTCAGACAAAATTTGCTGGGTAAGCGTGTAGATTACTCTGGGCGTTCTGTTATAGTAGTTGGACCTGAACTTAGAATGTATCAATGTGGTCTACCTAAAGAAATGGCACTTGAATTATTTAAGCCATTTGTGATGAAGAAATTAGTAGAAAGTGGTCTGGCACATAATATTAAAAGTGCAAAGAGAATGGTAGAAAGAGTACAGCCTCAAGTATGGGATGTATTAGAAGAAGTAATATCAGACCATCCAGTAATTTTGAATCGTGCTCCAACTCTCCACAGATTAGGAATTCAGGCATTTCAGCCAGTACTTGTAGAGGGTAGAGCTATAAAACTTCATCCATTAGCTTGTACTGCATATAATGCAGACTTTGATGGAGATCAAATGGCAGTACATGTTCCTCTATCTGTTGAAGCTCAATCAGAGGCTAGATTTTTAATGCTTGCTGCACATAATATATTAAAACCTTCAGATGGAAAGCCAGTAGTTGTGCCTACACAGGATATGGTACTTGGTTCATACTATTTAACTATAGAAAAAGATGGAGCTAAAGGAGAAGGTAGAATTTTTTCTTCGCCAGATGAAGTAATAATGGCATATCAGTTAAAGCAGGTTGATATTAATGCCAAAATAAAAGTTAGACTTACTAAGGTTAAGGACGGAAAAACTATAAGTGGTATAATTGATGCCACTCCAGGTAAAATAATATTTAATGAATCCATACCTCAAGATTTGGGATTTGTAGATAGAAGTAAACCTGAGAACGAGTTTAAACTTGAAATTGATTTTCTTGTAGCTAAGAAAAACTTAGGCAAGATAATAAATAAATGTTATATGAAGCATGGTGCTACTAAAACTTCCATAATGCTTGATAAAATAAAAGCTAGAGGATATCATTATTCTACTATAAGTGGTATAACAGTTTCCACTTCAGATATGGTAGTTCCAGAAGCTAAAAAAAGGCTCTTAGGTGAAGCAGATGCAGCAGTAGATAAAATAGAAAAAATGTATAGAAGAGGATTTATATCAGAGGAAGAAAGATATCAAAGGGTTATTGAGAAATGGACTAAAACTACAGAAGATGTTGCGGATGCACTTATGGATAATCTAGATAAATTCAATCCAATATTTATGATGGCGGATTCAGGAGCTAGAGGATCTAAAAGTCAGATCAAGCAGCTTGCAGGTATGAGAGGACTTATGGCAAATCCTTCAGGAAAGATAATAGAACTTCCTATAAGAGCATCTTTTAGAGAAGGTTTGGATGTACTAGAATACTTCATATCAACTCATGGAGCTAGAAAAGGTAATGCAGATACTGCATTAAAGACCGCTGACTCTGGTTATCTTACAAGAAGGCTTGTAGATGTAAGCCAGGATGTTATAGTGAGGCAAGAAGATTGTGGAACTCACGAAGGATATGACGTTTCTGAAATAAAAGAGGGAAATGAAGTTATAGAAAGTTTGGCAGAAAGACTTACTGGTAGGTATTCTGCTGAAGATATTAAAGATCCTAAAACTGGAGAAATAATAACACCAAAAGACGTTTATATGGATCCAAAAACAGCTGAGAAAATAGAGGCGTCTGGAATTAAAAAAGTAAAAATTAGGTCTGTATTTACTTGTAAGTCAAAACATGGAGTATGTGCAAAGTGCTATGGTATGAATATGGCTACTGCAAAGAAAATTGATATAGGAGAAGCCGTAGGTATAATAGCAGCTCAAAGTATAGGAGAGCCAGGTACACAGCTCACTATGAGAACTTTCCATACTGGAGGAGTTGCAGGATCTGATATAACTCAAGGTCTTCCTAGAGTTGAAGAATTATTTGAAGCTAGAAAACCGAAGGGGCTTGCTATAGTAAGTGAGGTTTCAGGTACTGTAAAAATGGAAGAAACCAAAAAGAAGAGAAGTGTTTCCATAGTTATGGATACTGGAGAAGAAGTAAGCTATGATATACCGTTTGGTTCAAGACTTAAAGTATCTAATGGAGATGTAATAAGTGCTGGAGATGAAATAACAGAAGGTTCCGTAAATCCACATGATATTTTGAGAATAAAAGGTGTTCAGGGAGCTAAAAATTATCTTTTGTCTGAAGTTCAAAAAGTTTACAGACTTCAAGGTGTTGATATAAATGATAAGCATCTAGAAGTAGTAATAAGACAGATGACAAGAAAGATTAAAATAGAGGAATCGGGAGATACAGAATTGCTTCCAGGAACTATGATTGATATGTTTGACTTTGAAGAGGCTAATGAAAAAGTGGAGGCTAATGGTGGAGAACCAGCTAAAGGCAGGGTAGCTTTACTTGGTATAACTAAAGCAGCACTTGCAACTGAATCTTTCCTTTCTGCAGCGTCGTTCCAGGAAACTACAAGAGTTCTTACAGATGCAGCTATAAAGGGTAAAATAGATCCATTACTAGGATTGAAGGAAAATGTAATTATAGGTAAACTTATACCAGCAGGAACAGGTATGACCAGGTATAGGTCTGTAAGGATTAATACAGAAGATAAATCTGATGAAAAACAGGTAAGTGATGAGGCAGAAGTGTAGCATATAATTTATTGACATAGCAATATTAAAATGATAAAATACATCTGTATGTTTTTTCAAGAACAAAGTATCATGTACTTTATTTATATAGCATTGAAGGAGGGAATAAAATAATGGTTAACAGACTAAAAGGAAACAAGGTTGTCGGTTTAAAGCAAACAGTTAAAGCAATAAAGAATAGCACTGCAAAAACTGTTTATATAGCTAAAGATGCTGACGATAAGTTAATACAGTCAGTAAAAGTGTTAATTGATGATAATTCCCCGGAGTTGATTTATATAGATACTATGAAAGAATTGGGAAAACTATGTGGTATAGATGTAGGAGCTGCTACAGCTGCTGTATTAAAAGATTAAATGTACAGTATACTAAATAAGCTTTCAAGAATAATTAATATAAATTGTAAGATATTTTAATTAAAAGAGGAGGTGTAGATATGCCAACAATAAGCCAATTAGTAAGAAAAGGCAGAAAGACAATAAGCACAAAATCAACAGCACCAGCACTAAAAGAATGTCCACAAAAAAGAGGAGTTTGTACAGTAGTAAAAACTACTACTCCTAAAAAGCCAAACTCAGCACTTAGAAAAATTGCCAGAGTTAGGTTGACAAATGGATATGAAGTAAGTGCATATATCCCAGGTATAGGACATAACTTACAAGAGCACAGCGTTGTTCTAATAAGAGGAGGAAGAGTTAAAGATCTTCCAGGTGTCAGATATCATATTGTAAGAGGAGCACTGGATTCAGCTGGGGTTGCCGACAGATTACAGTCAAGATCAAAATATGGCGCAAAAAAGCCAAAACAAAAGTAATTGATTAATTAAGTTGAGTATTAGTGCTATGTCTTCAGCGTTTATATATATTTACAGTACTTTATCATATTTTGCAGGAGTACAAAGCACTTTGCGGCTTTATTTAAAGCCGAGTACCGATGAACTTAAATTTTAATTGTTAAGGAGGGAAGAAAAGTGGCAAGAAAAGGACATATAGGAAAAAGAGATGTATTACCAGATCCAGTATATAATAGTAAGGTAGTTACAAAATTAGTAAACAGTATAATGGAAGATGGTAAAAAGGGAGTAGCTCAAAAAATATGCTACGGAGCTTTTGATATAATTCATGAAAAAACTAATAAAGAGCCAATGGAAGTATTTGAAGAGGCAATGAACAATATAATGCCTTTACTAGAGGTAAAAGCAAGAAGAATTGGTGGTGCAACATACCAGGTTCCAATAGAAGTTAGACCAGAAAGAAGACAGACTTTAGGAATCAGATGGCTTCTTATTGCATCAAGAAAAAGAAATGAAAAATATATGAGAGAAAGACTTGCTTCAGAATTAATGGATGCAGCAAATAATACAGGTGCAGCTGTTAAGAAGAGAGAAGATACTCATAAAATGGCTGAAGCTAATAAGGCTTTTGCACATTATAGATATTAATATTAAAAACTGTTTTGGTATTTTTACTAAAGCAGTTTTGTCAAATCCTAAATTTACACTTGCGAGGAGGAAATTTAAGTGGAAAGAGAATATCCGCTAGAGAAGTTCCGTAATATAGGAATAATGGCACATATTGATGCCGGAAAAACTACTACTACGGAGCGTATACTCTTCTATACGGGAATAACCCATAAAATAGGAGAAGTACATGATGGTGAAGCTACAATGGATTGGATGGCTCAAGAGCAAGAAAGAGGAATAACTATAACCTCTGCGGCTACTTTTTGTAAATGGAAAGGCCATGCAATAAATATAATAGACACACCAGGACACGTAGATTTTACAGTAGAAGTTGAAAGATCACTTAGAGTTCTTGATGGAGCTGTTACTGTTTTAGATGCCAAAAGTGGTGTTGAGCCACAAACAGAAACTGTATGGAGGCAGGCAGATAATTACGGTGTCCCAAGAATGGTTTATGTAAATAAAATGGACTCAGTAGGAGCAGATTTTTACATGTGTATAAATACTTTGAGAGAAAGATTACACTGTAATGCAGTTCCTATTCAAATTCCAATTGGAACAGAAGATAAATTTAAAGGTATAGTAGATCTTATTAAAAATGAAGCTATAATATATGAAGATGATCTTGGAACTGTTATGGATGAAGTTAAAATACCTGACGAGTTAGCAGACAAGGCAGAAGAGTATAGAACAGCTTTAATTGAAGCAGTAGCCGATGTAGATGAAGATTTAATGATGAAATATTTAGATGGAGCAGAAATAACACAAGAAGAAATAGTAGCTGCTATGAGAAAAGGTGTTATTGAAAATAAAATAGTTCCAGTTTTATGTGGATCTTCTTATAAGAACAAAGGTGTTCAGCCAATGATAGATGCTGTAGTTGATTTTATGCCATCACCTCTTGATGTACCACCTGTAAAAGGTACTGATCCTGATACTAAAGAGGAAATGGAAAGAGTAGCTGATGATAATGCACCATTAACTGCACTGGCATTTAAAATTGCTACAGATCCTTTTATAGGAAAATTAGCATTTACAAGAGTTTACTCAGGAATTATGAAGAGTGGTACTTACGTATATAACTCAACAAAAGGGAAAAAAGAAAGAATTGCAAGACTTGTAAAGATGCATTCAAATCATAGACAGGAAGTTGACGAACTTCGTGCAGGTGATTTAGGTGCTATAGTAGGATTGAAAGATACTACTACAGGTAATACTCTTTGTGATGAAAACAGTCCTATAGTACTTGAAAGTATGGAATTCCCTGAACCAGTTATACGTGTAGCTATAGAGCCAAAGACAAAGGCTGGTCAGGAGAAAATGGGTATAGCTTTAGCTAAACTTGCTGAAGAAGATCCAACATTTAAAACTTATACAGATCAAGAGACAAGTCAAACAATTATAGCAGGTATGGGAGAACTTCACTTAGAGATAATTGTGGATAGACTTCAAAGAGAATTTAAAGTAGAATGTAATGTTGGTGAACCACAAGTTGCCTATAAAGAGACTATTAGAAAAACTGTTAAAGCACAAGGTAAATTTATTAGACAGTCTGGTGGACATGGACAATATGGTGATTGTTCCATAGAGATGTCACCTTCAGAAGAAGGATATACATTTGAAAACGCCATTGTAGGAGGAGCAATTCCTAAAGAATTTATTGGACCAGTTGATAATGGAATTCAAGAAGCTGCTCAAAATGGTGTAATTGCAGGATATGAAACTATAAACTTTAAAGTTAAGTTATATGATGGATCTTATCATGATGTAGATTCATCAGAAATGGCATTTAAAATAGCTGGATCTATGGCATTTAAGAATGCTATGAATAAAGCAGATCCAGTTTTACTTGAGCCAATGATGAAAGTTGAAGTTACAATACCAGAAGAATATATGGGAGATGTAATGGGAGACATAAATTCCAGAAGAGGAAGGATCGAAGGAATGGATCCAAGATCAGGAGCTGAAATTATAAGAGCTTTTGTTCCACTGTCTGAGATGTTTGGATATGCCACTACACTTAGATCTAGAACACAGGGTAGAGGAGTTTATTCAATGACATTTGACCATTATGAAGAAGTGCCAAAGAGTATTCAAGAGAAAATTGTAGGAGAGAGAAACAGCTAATTTTAGTTAATATATTAGTGTATTTGAGGAGGAAGAGTAATGTCAAAAGAAAAGTATGAAAGAACAAAACCACATGTAAACATAGGAACAATAGGACACGTAGATCACGGTAAGACAACATTAACAGCAGCAATAACAATGGTATTGTCAAAAGAGGGAAAAGCAGCAGCAACAAAATATGATGAAATAGATAAAGCACCAGAAGAAAAAGAAAGAGGAATAACAATAAATACAGCGCATGTAGAGTATGAGACAGATAAGAGACACTATGCTCACGTAGACTGTCCAGGACATGCAGATTATGTAAAGAACATGATAACAGGAGCAGCACAGATGGATGGAGCAATCCTAGTAGTAAGTGCAGCAGATGGTCCAATGCCACAGACAAGAGAACATATATTGTTAGCAAGCAGAGTAGGAGTACAGTATATAGTAGTATTCTTAAATAAGTCAGACCAGGTAGACGATCCAGAATTACTAGAATTAGTAGAGATGGAAGTAAGAGAGTTATTAAGTGAGTATGGATTCCCAGGAGACGATGTTCCAATAATAGTAGGAAGTGCATTAAAGGTATTAGAGAACCCAGATGATCCAGAAACAACAAAATGCATACATGAATTAATGGATGCAGTAGATGAGTATATACCAACACCAGAAAGACCAACAGATAAAGACTTCTTAATGCCAATAGAAGATGTATTCACAATAACAGGAAGAGGAACAGTAGCAACAGGAAGAGTAGAAAGTGGAGTATTAAAAATCGGAGACGAATTAGAAATAGTAGGATTAAAAGAAGAAAAGAAGAAGACAACATGTACAGGAGTAGAGATGTTTAGAAAACTTCTAGACCAGGCAATGGCAGGAGATAACATCGGAGTACTATTAAGAGGAATACAGAGAGAAGAAGTAGAAAGAGGTCAAGTACTAGCAAAACCAGGAACAGTACATCCTCATAAGAAATTTGTAGGTCAGGTATATGTACTTAAGAAAGAAGAAGGCGGAAGACATACACCATTCTTCAATGGATACAGACCACAATTTTACTTCAGAACAACAGATGTAACAGGATCAATCGCACTA
>NZ_LITT01000030.1 GCF_001636845.1 Clostridium ljungdahlii | reverse complement strand
AATCAGCATTGTTGTATCTGTAGGCTTAGCGCCTATAGTAAGCCATACTATATATTCAGAATCAACTCCATGTTGAACATTATAAGCTGGCTTTAACTGACCATTTTTCATAGCATCTTCTTTCATCCTCATAAATGTTGCATCTTTGTCTGTCTTTGAATAGCTGTTACGTTTACCACAGATATATAGTTTTTGTGTATATTCTTTTAACTTATTAAGATATTCCTCAAGCGTTTCAATAGAACGTTGAATTGGAGTTTTTCTTTTACCACATCCATGTACAAATTCTATATTTCCCTCATGTTTCAAGGCATAAAGTTTCTTGCGCAGCTTCTTTACGTGCTTTATTTTTACTCTATTTTCATATATAAGTTTTAGCCCATACATTTCTTCACATTCAGCTACAAAATCAGCTAATTTAGAAAGTAGTCTTGCTAAATTTTTTGAAACTGACTTTTTCCAAACGAAAGTATATTTGTTTGCACAAGCCTCTATTTTTGTACCATCAATAAATATAGCATCACCTGATATTTCTCCAATCTCATAAAGGAAATTTGACATTTCGGCCATGATTGTTTCTGAACATGGAGCAAAATGAATGCTGCGGAACCTAGCAAATGTAGAATGGTCAGGTGCTGGAGAACCTTCTAGAAGGTACATAAAGTTCACATCTCTTTTGCATGATTTCTCCATTAATCTTGATGAATAGTCGTGATTCATGTAAGAATAAAGTACAATTTTAAGCATCTGACGTGGTGTTGCCTGATTCTCCCTTATACGGGAGTAAGTCAAATATAAATCTGTTAAATCCATCTCCTCAATAAATTGACTTAGCAAACGCACCGAATCATCATCTGGAATCATGTACTCAATATTTAGTGGAAGTTTTAATTGATAATTTCCACGATTTGAAGTATAATTTTT
>NZ_LITT01000029.1 GCF_001636845.1 Clostridium ljungdahlii | reverse complement strand
TAATAAATGAGCAAATTTCATAACAAATTATGGAATTAAAGTAGACATTCATAACCATCTTATTGTATTATATTTCTGCTAGAAAACATAAACAAAGGATGAATATAAATGTCTACAGAAAATAATATACCATATAATAATGAGATTAACAATTTTATAATTAAACTTGGATTATCACTATATTTAACACTACCACAATTAAAACATGTCTTCGAATTTATCTTTGCGACCGTAGGTCGTGGGTATAATGGTAAAGTTACTCATATAGCTGAAAATTGCTATCAAAGTACTTATAGAACATCCGTAGGTAAATTTTTATCTGAAAGCCCATGGAATGAAGATTATATTTTGAGGGCATTGCAAAAATTTGCAGTTAATAAAATTTGGCAGTTATCTCGTGATACAAGAAAGCCTATTTATGTGATTATTGATGATACTATCTGTGAAAAAACAAAGCCTTCGTCACGGGCTAAAAATCCTATAGAAAAGTGTCAATTTCATCAATCACATTTAGAAAATAAAAAAGTTTATGGACACCAAATTGTAGGTGCTTTATTGCAATGTGGTGATGTTACAATTCCATATCAGCTAACGCTTTATGATAAAACTAAAATTGATAAAGACAATAAAAAGATTACGAAGATTGATATTGCTGTAGCTATAATATCTTCACTACCTAAACCACCTATACAAGGTTTTGTTTTAGGAGATAGTTGGTATAGTGCTGAAATAATTATAAAATCAGCAAAAGCAAAAGGTTTTGAGTATATAGGTGCATTAAAAACTAATAGAGTCATATACCCCAAATGCTCACGCATGAACCATAAAATCAATGGTTTTGCCAAAACAATAAACAAAGAAGAATTTCACCTCGTTACAGTGAATAAACACTCTTACTATGTTTACAGATATGAAGGTAAAATAAATGGTTTTAAAAAAGTTGTGGTTCTTATTAGTTATCCTAAAGAAGCTCTCTATAATGAAAAAGCATTAAAATCTTTTATATCAACAGATATCAATCTCACAACAGAAGAAATACTTTTTCAATATCGTGAACGTTGGACAATCGAAGTATTTTTTCGTCAAAATAAGATGGAATTAGGATTTGATAATTATCAAGTTCGTAGTGAAAGAGCCATAAAAAGATTTTGGATTTTAACTCAATTGACTTATCTTTATTGTACTTTTGGTATAAATACAACTTATTCTAAATTTGGAAAAGGCTTAAAAACAGCTCGCAAACAGTTCCAACAAGAACTAATTATTTGGGTTCATATCCAAGCTCAAAAAGGGATTAGCTTAGATGCAATTTTAGAAGTTCTTAAACTGTCAAAAAATAAGTGTGCATAGACAATGTAAAATAATGTGAGTATTTTTGCTCATTTAAAGATTCTATTTGAAGTTTGTAAAAATCCACAATAAAATAAAGATGGCAGCTATAACATAGTGCCATCTTTTATAATTAATTTATTTTTTCTATATAGTGACAATTAACATTAATATGATTTAAAAATAACAACAATCTTTCATAAAGTGGGTGAGCTTTATCACCATACTTCACTTCTAAATTTTCTCCAATAGTTTTTACTGTTTTCTTTCCATCTATCTGTAAAAACACATAACTTGAATATTCATCCAGAGTAATTTTTTTGTATTCTGGAATTCTAAATTTAATTTTTCTAAAAAACTTTTGAATCTTATGATCTTGCTTTTCAAGTATAGTTACGATGTTGTCTTCATCTACTTCATATTCTAAATTATCAGAGATTTTAAATATTATATTTAATACCTCTTCGTTGTTATTCAGCATTTTTTTCCTTACTCTTCATTATAGGTATTATAGAAGCTATTATTAGAGCTGCTAATATTACATATCCCATTCCATTAGAAGCAGCAAATCCAGTTGGTTCACCTATTTTTATAACATTAGTTACTTGAAGTATTATGCCAACAAGTCCTATTATGGAACCACCAGCAACAAGTCCAGATGATAAACTTACACCATTAGAAAGTCTAGCTTCTTTTTGTTTTTCATTCCTAGAAGTCTTTTCTACAAACATACGAACAAATGCACCTATTAATATTATAGCATTTGTAGATATTGGTAAATAGAATCCTATAGCAATTGTCATTACAGGAAGTTTTAATAAGAATAAAGTAATTCCCATAACAATACCAACGATTATCATAACCCAAGGTAAACTACCTGACATTATACCGCCAGTTAATGTTGACATTAAATTAGCCTGAGGCAATGCAAATGGTACATTATCACCAGTCATTGCAAGTTGACTTGAAAGTAACATTATAACGCCAGTAACTACTGCAGCACCAACTATACCAGCTATAGCAAAGTACTTTTGCATTTCATTTTTGTCACCACCAACTATAAAAGTGACTTTTTGTGATTGACAGTAACCACCAGCTGCAGATATAGCAGTAACTATAAATGTACCAAATAAAAGTAAAGATCTATTATTTACAGAACTCTTCCATCCCATTGTAACAAATAATAATGTTACAATAACTATAGACGCTATAGTCATACCGGATACAGGAAGATTTGAAGTTCCTATAGTACCAGTTAAACGACCAGAAACTATGACAAATAGCATTGATAATAACAGTGATAAAATAGAAGCAATTATTGCCATTAGTATATTACCACCAGATATCATGAAACCGCCTATAAATCCTATTACTATACCACCAAGTAATATTAAATTTTCAGCAGATGAGCTACCAGAACCCTTTGAAGACTTGGCCCCAAGAGTTTCTCTTATAGAAGATGCTATAGTTGGTATGAGTTTTATAGCTCCTATAAAACCTCCTGAAAGCATCATGCCTGCTCCAATATATTTTACATAACTGCCTGCTATATGCTTAACTTGCATGGCATTTAAAGCAACATGTGGATTATTCCATACAGTTGCACTGCCTTTTCCAAGAGAAACGAAATAACCTATTAAAGGTGTAACAGCAAAGTTAGATAATATAGAACCAGCAAACATAGTTAAGGAAACATCTATTCCAACTATAAATCCTATACCTAATAATAGAGGGTTAGCTTCAACTTCAAATTTCCATTTGTAAAAGGACTCGTTTACATAGCTTATAACATTATTAGCTACATTTAAGAATGAACTAGTAAAAACAGTTATAATACCACCTATTCCAAAACCTATTCCCATGTACTTCACTGATTCTTCAGCACCTTCTGAAGCAACAAGTGTTTCAGATATAGCCATTGACTCAGGGTACATTAATTTGCCATGTTCTTCAATTATTAAATAATTGTAAACAAGAGAAGCTATTCCTATACCGAATAGAACACCTCCTACACCAACAACAAAACCTTCCCAAAAAGAAAACTTTGAACCTATTAAAATTATTGCAGGTAAAACAAATATCATACCACTAGCAATTGATTCTCCACCACTTGACATACCTTGAACTAAATTTTTGCCAAGGATGCCTTTCTTTTTAGCAAACATAGCTATAAATACAGAACCCATTATAGATCCAGGTATACCAGCAGCAACTGTGAGCCCTGATTTCATACCTGAATAGGCAGTAGATGCTGCAAATAGTACAGCTAGAATAATACCGATTGTTAATACAGCAGCATTTCCACCAGATTTAGAACCACTGGAAATGTAAGGAACGTAGTCTTTACCAGCTACGCCGCCATATGCATCTTTAGATAACTTTTTATTCATAATATGTACCTCCTTTTATATTTTACAGTCATAATTATAGCATAATTGATGATATAAATGCACTTTTAAATTTTTACAAATAACATATTTGATTTATTAATCAAATTATAGTGGTTTACATATTGCAATAGCATCACTAATTAGAATTATATTTTTTTTGCATTTAAAGGCTATATAACAATTTATAATTTCTTTTTAACTATTCTATTTAGCCAATATTCAAATATAGTAATCTGTTATTATGCTTCATTATTAAAGACATTCTATATCATTTTTGATTCAGGATGTACTTACAGCACTGGATGTGACCTATGTTTATCTGGCAGGATGTGCATTCGTACCTGTACTTGCTGCATTTGTGCTTAATAAATATTGATTTATATAATTATAAATGGACAAGTATATTTTTATACCTGTCCATTTATTGTATCTAATAAATTTTTAAGATAATAATTGTTTTATTTCATCCATTAGAGCAAATACCTTTTTTGAACACATATCCATTCTTTCAAGACATTTTTCTGACAATTTTATATCATTTTTCTCATATGCAAGAGCTGCTTCTTTTGCAATCTCATGTAATTCCATATGTGATTTTTCTAACTCTACAAAGGCTTTGTGATTTTTAAACTTATCACTATCTATATTATAATACCACTTTCCAAGTCTGCATCCCTTATAATCCCCTACCTCATTAGTATTTACTTTTTCGTTACCAAGAAGCATGTTATATATTCTCCATCTCCAGATTAGATGGTCAGTTTTATAGATTTCTACCATATCGCGATCTGTCATACATACTTTATCTTTAAGCATTTCAACTCTCATAGAGTCTATTCTTTTACTCAAATCATATATAATCTTTCCAATACCTTTACAATTACTGTCTATATGATCAGCATGCTGCGATAGCTCCATAATACTACTAGCAAAAGACTGGGTTGCTGCAGTTTGTTCCTCTGTATCTGCTGCAACTTGATTAATTGTTTCGTTAACATTGTCTATTGAATTGCCAATTAGATTGATCGAATCCATTGAACTGTTAACTAGATCTTTACCTGACTCTAATTGCTTAGCTGTCTGGTTGATTTTATCAACTGATGAGTCAATATCTTTTTGCAAATTTGAAACATTTTTTTGTATATCTAAAACTGAACTTGTAGTATTTTCAGCAAGTTTTCTTACTTCATCTGCAACAACGGCAAATCCTTTACCCTGCTCTCCTGCTCTTGCTGCCTCAATTGAAGCATTTAATGACAGTAAACTTGTTTGATCTGCAATACCTTTTACAATATCAACTATTTCATTTATTTTATGAGTTTTTTCCTTAACACCTTTCATTTGCTTATCTATTATGTCAATATCATCAAATGATTTTTTTACAAATTCAACTGAATCATATATATTTTTTATTCCTGTTTCAGATACTTTTTTTGCATCACTCGAATTCTTCGACATTTTTTGCGATATATTAGAAACATCTTCAATAGATGCCTCTAGCTCTTCACTATTTTGAGACATGGAATGTAACTGCTCTGTTTGTGTATCTACACTTTTGATAATATTTCTAATTGAATCCATTTTAATTACCATTTGTAATACATCATTTGTTTCAAAAATACTTTTTTTTCTGGATTCACACATCTCATCTATAACTTCATTCCACTTTTCTACTACATCACTGCACTTTACATCTCTTAAACTTAGTTTTGTCATTTTACCTTGTACTACATCAGAAAAAAGTTTTACAAGTATATCCTTATGTATATAATCCGAACTTGTATATTGATCCAATTTTGTATCTGATTTTTTTAATAACTTATCGAACAAAATGATTCCCCCCAATTATGGTACACTAATTATTTTAATTTGAATACTTTTATTCATTTGTTATATGGCAATTATATCATTTTGGTCTAATTAATTCCATACACTTACCATAATTCTTCATAAAAATATGTTTTGAAAATAAAATTTTTGGCTTTTTAAATAGGCTTCAACTATCCATAGAAAAATTTATCTTATAATTTATCTATTATATTTTTTGTGATAAAATGTAATTAGTTACATTTATCCAATGAATACCTTTTCTAATATTTCATTTTTAAGCTGCAGAAAAATATAAACGTACCTGGATAAGTTTAGCTAAAATTTTATGGTTAAAGGAGATACTAATTATGGATGAAGTTTTAAAGTTCCTAACTGACAACAAAGTTTTTTATCTTGCTACTGTAAATGGAGATGCACCTGCATTACGTCCTTTTGGATTTGCAATGAAATACAACAACAAATTATATTTTTGCACTGCCAATACAAAAAATGTATATAAGCAATTAAAAGCTAATCCTAAAATGCAAATCAGTGCAACTTCTCCAGAAGGAAAATGGCTCAGATTAAATGGAAAGGCAGTTTTTAATACATCTAAAGAGTCACAGGAAGCTGTTTTGAATACTATGCCTATGCTTAAAAATATGTATACAGTAGGCGATCCTACTTTCGAGACATTCTACATAGACCAGGCTGATGCAACCTTCTATGATATGCAGGGTAATTCTCACAACGTTAAATTTTAAAGATGCAAAAAGCTAAAGTGCAAAATAGCACTTTAGCTTTTCACATATTTTACATTGATACTACTAGTCTAACTGCTATAGTCATAAACTTACCTTTGTCCCATCTTAAAATAGATTCTACATATCCCAAAGTATCTGAATTGTAAAGTCCTATTATCCTCTGACCTGCTAAAAGATCAAAAATCTCAGACCCATTTATGCTTAAAGGAGAAAGGTTTGAAAGAGATAGTACTCCTGCAGCTTCAGGTTCTTTAAGGGTTCCATCTTTATTGTAAATCTTTGATAAATATTCTTCATCTCTTATGGATTTAAGATCTATTACGCCCTTCAAATTTTTATTTTGTGATTTTACACCTACCTTATAGAAATTTTCATATGCAGCATCATACACATTTTCATCATTAAATTTATCATAATCAAAAACAAGGTTTGTCACATTGTTTTTAAAAGAATAAATATAATCAAAATGGTAGCCACCACTGCCACCTGAATCTATAGATAAAAATACAAAAAGTATACTGCCCTTTTCATCAAATTTTGCTATAAATAATTTAGGATCATAACCAGAATTTTCTTTTGGTTTTACTTTTATATTTAACCCTGTCTTTTTATTCATTACAACAAGAGCCATGTCCTCTATAAAACCATTTTCCCCATAAGGCTTTTTCCCCGTAATCATTAAAGTTTCAACACGTCCGTCCCCATTTACGTCTGCAAATTTTTTGTCTATAATGTATACTTTATCTTTGTTTTTCATAAATTTCTCAGGAAATCTAAAAAACATATATATCCTCTCTCAATTATTAATATACTATCATTTTATTAATAATTGAAAAAAGTGATCTTTCCTAATTTATTTTAAACTTAAAAATCTCCCCTGATAATGCTGCTGAAAGTTCATCTAAATGTTCTGATGCTCCTTTAAGATTTAAAAATATATCTTCCTGCTTACTTACCATATCTTGAAATAACTAATATATTATCTGTAGATTTAATACCTAGTCCTACATAATTAATGCTTTCATCCATTGATACCATGATGAAAAGTACATAATAGTTTTTGTTACCAGCAGTAAAAATCACGCTCTTGATGCCTTCGAAGTAGACGCAATGCAGTACCTTATAAAACCAGTTAGCTACGACAAGATTAAACGTTTGCTGGACAAATGTCAAAATGTATTTTCAAACAATATGTAATTTATTGAAGTTTACAGTAAAGGTATTTGTATGAAAATCCTCTTAAAGGATATTTATTATATTGAAGTATATAATAAAACTTGTCTTATTCACACAAGTACTCATATTATAAAAACTTATTCTTCTTTAAAAAAACTATGGGATCTCCTAAGTGGATCATCCTTTTTAAGATGTCATAGAAGCTATATCATAAATATGTTTTATATAGCTTCTATGCTGGAAATTGACTTTATTTTAAAAAATGGCGATAAAATTCCTATTTGTAAGGATAAGGCCAGTATTATTAAACAAATTTATTCTGATTATTGTTTTGAGCAAATAAAAAGCGAGAAAGTTGATATTGATTAACTCAACTTTCCCAGTTTAATCATATTGTGAAGCAAAGCTTCGCACGTGTTGAATTAATTAATTTGTCATAATTTATATATAGAAAAGTCCCGACATAATATGTTATCCTTTCATTTTTATGGCTGTCAATTTTAATGACAGCCGCTGAGTAAGTTAAATATCCCTGTTGTTAAATTCATACATTCCAACAAGTATAAATAATATAAATAAAATAACAGATACTATATACATATATGGTGGAAAATTGAATGTTACATTTGAACCACCTAATAATACCCTTCCTGGATAATCCCAGGGAAAAAACATCCAATACTTAGTATTATCAATGAGAACTGATGGAAGAGAAAAAACTAATCCTACGCCTAGCGGTACAGCAATATTTTTAAATTTCATGCTTAAATAATATTGAACTGCTATGACAGGCAGTGACGCTATAATACAAAGTAATGGAGCATATATCAATTCTTTTGGCATGCTTTGACTATGAGGTGCTATAACTGCTCCAGCTAGGATTGTAAGTAACATAAACAAAACAAGATTTAAAAATACTATTCCGCAGGCTACACCAAATTTTGCTATATATAATTCACTTCTTTTTACAGGTAAAGTTAACATTCTTTTAAAATTATCTTCATTATTTTCTATTCTAACTAAAACAGCTACTGCAATTGTAATAAACAATCCTATAATAAACAATCCATAAAATATTGAACTTTGAGTATATACTTGACTCCATACATTTTGGCCTTGTTCTGTAAAGAGTTTTTTATATCTCAAGAAATTTGTAAAGCCCAGTATTACAAAAAAGAGCGGAAGAAGCATAACTATATTCAGTATTTTTGAATGTCTTAATTTTAATAATTCTACTTTATATATATTTTTCACACTATTCACCCCTACTTTATATCCCTTTTATTAAATTCTAAAATTCCAACTATAAGCCATACGATTCCAGACACTATTCCAAAAAAAGCTGCCATATATGCATCCTTATTGTCTCCTGTAGGCAATGTTAACAACACATTAGCAAATGGAATTATATATGAAAGTAGCTTACTTTGTGCAAACATATAAGATCCTATACTTCCAGCGAATCCTACAGCTACAGCTGCTAGAGAATTTTTCATATAACAACTTATGAATTGCTGAAAGCTCACTACCCCTAAAGTTGCACATAATTCTAACTCTACATATTTAAAAATCAATGTAAAACTGCCATCAATATGAAATAAATTTTTTATAATTATTAAAAATATTCCATTTAAAATTACCAGAATAAATGCAGCTATAAGCACTACAATCCACTTTGACAAATAAATTTTTCTTCTTTCAACCGGTCTCGCTACTATTTGCTTCCAGGTATTTTCACTGTACTCCATATAATTTACAATAACTGCTACCACAACAATGGACAAGTTTAGAAGAATGAACCACAAAGCAGCAAGATGACTTTCATAGAGCAGAGCACCTACCTTACCATAAATTCCAATTTGAGTTAAATACTTTATATGATTATCTGACATTAAAAAACTACATCTAAAATGCAAATCCATAAATAAAAGTACAAATGAAAGAATCGGAATAAAAAATACACCTTTCCACAGTACTGACCTTTTGTATTTCATCAGTTCAGATTTTAAAATTGACATAAAGCTCATATATTTTCTCCCCCTTCAGTAAGGTCAAGAAATATTTCTTCAAGAGATTTTTGTACTTCTACAAATTTAAATATTCTATTGCCATTTAATATAAGTTGTTTTAAAATCTCATCCGGCTCTCTTCCTTCAGATTTTAAGAAAATCTCCTTATCCTTTACTTTATACTTATATCCACCATTATTTAGCGTATCTTCTATCTTCTTTAAATCCTTAGATTTTATGCAAATTTGTCCTTTACTCTTTGAATGAAGTTCTTCAAGTGTTCCTTGAAACAACATCTTTCCTCTATTTATAATTCCAATATCATCTGCTGTAAGTTCAATTTCACTTAAATTATGGCTTGATATAACAACTGTCATGTTATAGAGTTTGGGAAGTTCTTTGATAAGTCCCCTTATTTCATGAATTCCAGATGGATCAAGTCCATTAGTAGGTTCATCCAGTATTAAAAGTTCTGGTTTTGATATAAGTGCCTGGGCAATACCCAGTCTCTGTTTCATACCAAGTGAAAATTTGCTGGCTTGTCTATCTTTCCATTCAGTAAGCTTTACAATTTCCAAAACCTCATCAATATATTTATGGTCAAGCTCTAGAAGTTCTGCCGTCACCTGTAAATTCTCATAAGCTGTTAGATTTCCATAATAAGACGGTGACTCAACCATAGAACCCACTTTTTTCAAAATGCTCATTCTATCTTTTCTTAAATCCTTACCAAAAATTTTGATTTCTCCCCTTGTCGGCTTTATAAGCCCTAAGAGCATCCTTATGGTTGTAGATTTTCCTGCACCATTTGGACCTAAAAATCCGTATACTCTGCCCTTTTTTACAGATAAATTTATTCCTTTTACTGCTTTAAAGTCTTTAAATTTTTTTGTCAAATTTATAGTTTCTACAATATTTTCTGACATACAATTTCCTCCCTCAATTAACTTGTGTCTATATAATAAAGCCCCCAGCTTAAATCTCATTTACCGCAGCCTTAACAGAACCTTAAAATTCTTCTACCCAATTAAACAATGCATAGATAATGTTATAATTGTAATAAATCAAGTAATGAAATTAACAATTATTTTGAGGAGATAACCATGTACGATAGCATTCTAGATAGGAAAATACTTTTAATAGACGATGAAGTGGAGCTGTTAAAGCTCCTGGAAACAGTACTTAAAAAAGAAGGTTTTAGACGAATATTTAAGGCTAAAAATGGCACAGAGGGTATAAAATTATGTAAATTTGAAAAGCCTGATATAGTAGTTTTGGACATAATGATGCCGGATATGGACGGCTTTGAGGTATGCAAAAATATAAGAGACTTTTCTTTTGTTCCAATCATATTCTTATCTGCAAAATCTGATGATATAGATAAAATACTTGCCCTTGGACTAGGTGCAGATGACTATGTAACTAAGCCCTTTAGCCCTAAGGAAGTTGCCTTTAGAATTAAAGCTCATTTGAGAAGAAACATATATATTAAAAATGAAATGTCCATGAAAGGGGAAAAGATAAGTTTTGGAGATATAGTAATTGATCTCGAAAAAGGTGAAGTATCAAAATCCGATAAAAATGTAGTGCTTACTCCAAAGGAATATCATCTTTTATGTTATATGGCTCAAAACGCCAATCAAATACTAACCAAGCAAATGATATGCGATGAAGTTTGGAATGATGACTATGAAGGATATGACAACACAATAATGGTTCATATTAGAAAGCTAAGACAAAAATTAGAAGATAACCCTTCCAGTCCAAAATATATAGTTACTGCTAAGGGACTGGGATACAAGCTTATTATTTCTAAATAACAAATTAGCAAATAATAAATAACGAAGGCAGCTATCATCAGTACTTGTCATTTAATATTTCAACTTTTATAATCTTAATTTTGAGGTAACTACAAATGAAAATTATAAGTAAAATTAAAACTAACTGGACCCTGACTACAAAATTTCTCATAACACTAATATTTATAGTCATAATTGAGTTATTCATAAATTTAATTGTTTGGAATGAGGTAATTGTATATACTAATGAAAATTTAACTAGTTTGGCCCCCGAAAGGGTTACCTTAAACTTTTCCAAATACATAGATTTTAAAAATGACATACCTTTTGTAAATGAAGATGGCAAACAAGAAATTTTAAAAATTAGTGGATGGATTCAAATAATAGATGAAAATTTTAAAGAAGTGTATTCTTTTAATAAACCAAAAGCAGTCCCTACTAAATACTCCCCAATAGAATATACCCATATTTACAAATATGACATAGCAAATTCGTCTGTGTTTGTAAGTGAAAAAAAATACAATAACAGAAGTTTTGCCTATATAGTAGGTTTTCCACTTAATCGTGTGGCAAAACATACTCTTACATTTAATCCTTCTGCCTTAAAAAGTTTCTTTTGGAATGGTGTTATTTTATTACTGTGCATAAATATACTGGCAGCTATAATTATAGCTTATTTTCTATTTGGAAAGAGAATGGCTAAACCGCTTCAAAACATAATAAGCGGCATAAATAATCTTGCAAAAGGCAATTACGAAATAAATTATCCAGAAAAAAGTGTTTATAAAAGTGTCTTTTCTAACTTAAATAATTTAAGCAAAACACTTAAAGAAAACAAAATAAAAAGAGAAGAACTTGAAAAAATGAGAAACACCTGGATTTCATCCATATCTCATGATGTTAAGACACCGCTATCTTCTATAAAAGGATATGCTGAAATAATGAAAGATCCGGATTATACTTTTTCTGAAAATGAAATTCACGAGTATTCAGAAATAATCTACAATAAATCCTCCTATATTCAATCATTAGTGGAAGATTTAAATTTGACATATAAGTTAAAAAATAAAGCTGTTCCTCTAAAAAAGGAAGAGGTAAATATAACCTCTCTTTTGCAAAATATAATTGTAGGAATTTTAAATCATCCAATGTACTCAAATAGGAATGTAAATTTTTATCCCGAAAACGAAAAAATAAAAGCCTTCATTGATAAAAAATTTTTTAAAAGAGCCCTGAGTAATTTAATTTTTAATGCTATAACTCACAATAAGGAGGATGTCCAAGTTGATATTTCAATTTATGAAAAAGATAAGATCTACATTATAATAAAGGATAACGGCAAAGGCATACCTAAAAAAGATTTAAACTACATTTTCGAGAGATATTATAGGGGGACAAATACCAGTACTTCAACAGAAGGCTCAGGCCTTGGTATGGCAATATCCAAGCAGATAATAGATGTCCATGGAGGAAGTATACATATAGAAAGCATTTTAGGTGAAGGTACAATCATAACCATAATTTTTTAGTTTAATATCAAAAAAGCTGAACTTTTAAGTCCAGCTTTTTGACAAAATTTAAAGTTTAAATTGAGATATAATTTCTTGCAATTTATCAGCACTTTGCTTATTGTTTTCAGTAGTTGTCTTTACAATGCCTAACTTTTCATCTATATTAGTTATTTTACTAGCAATTTCAGTAACACCTTTTGCACCATCAGTTACGGTATTTGCCACTTCACCCATTGCATTGTTTATTTCATTAATTGATGAACTCAATTTTTCTGCTAAACTACTAAAATCATTCATAAAATTGTTCACTGCTTCAGCATCTTGACTATACTCTTTACCTGTCTCAACTAACTTATTGTAGTCTTTTAAAACAATTTGATTTATAAATTCAAGAAGCTTTACTGAATTACTTGATAAATTCTTTACTGTTTCTGTAACCTCATTAACTACATTTTGAATATTGCCAGCTGTCTTTGCAGATTCCTCTGACAATTGTCTGACTTCATCAGCTACAACAGAAAATCCCTTTCCTGCTTCACCAGCTCTAGCTGCTTCTATTGAAGCATTAAGAGCAAGCAAGCCTGTTTGATCAGTAATAGAAATTATGTCCGTAGACAATAATTTTATTTTTTCAATAGCCTTAGAATTTTCAATAGCTTTTTCAAGATTATCTTTCACAGAGGAATATATTTCATTGGCCTTTTCATTTGACTCAACTGCATCTTTTTTTAATTCTTCTGCTCTCTTTTCAATGCCGCTAGCTTTATTTGAACCCTCTACAGATTTTTGGGTCATGGAATTTACAGCATTTCCAATTTCATCAGATGAAGCTGAAACTTCCTCTACCGAAGCTGCATTTTGTTCCATACCAGCTGAAAGATTTTGACTTTCTGCTGATGCACCTTCTAAATTGACCTTTAACTCACCAGTTAATTTTTCGACTAGAGCAGCATTTGAATTTATTGTATCAGAAGACATTTTCATGTCTTTAACCATTGTTCTTAATGCTTTTCTCATATTTTCTATAGAATTAGCCATTATCCCTATTTCATCATTATATTCACACAGTTTGTCAAAATCTTTCACATGATTTAAATCTAAATTTGCTGTTTTATTTATAAGATTAACTATTTGAGTAATAGGATTGGTAATCCTCGTTGAAAGCATATATCCTGCTGATATAGCTAAAATTGATGCTATTATTGCTATAAGTATTATAATATTTCTCATAGATTTAACATCTTTTAATACCTCTAATCTATCAGACGTTACTACTATAATCCAATTTGCTTCAGAGATAACCTTATATCCTGCTATTTTATCTACATTTTTAAAATTATATTCAAGAATATCCTCTTTTACATTTTCACCCTTATTTAATTTATCAGCTATAGCTTTTATTTGGGGAGTTTCAGTTGGCTTACCTATTTTGCTCTTAGTTGGATGATATATCATATTGCCTTTATAATCTAATAAAAATCCATAGCTGGATGAAAAATTACTTACCTTGACATCTGCTAAATATTTTGAAAAACTGCTTCCATATACTGCGGTACCAACATATCCCAAAATTTCGCCGTTGAATCTTACAGGATTTGTAAATGTCACTATAGCATTTTTAGTTACTTTTGATATCATAACTTCACTTACTGAAGCTTTACCTTCTAAGCTTGGTTTATTATAGGATCTATCATTTAAGTTTTTGCCAATATAGTCCTTATCACTGTCTGCAATTATATTTCCACTTGTGTCAACTAAAAATATGTGTTCAAGATCTTTGTTCTCTTTAGCGTAGTTTTGTAAAGTTAAATTCATATCTTGTTTTTGCTTATTTAAATCGTCAATATTACTAGAATCCTTATTTGTCTTAAGTAAATTTATAACCACATTTTTTTCTGAAAATATTTTAACCCCTAACTTTTCTTTTTCCACTACTGCACTTATAGTTTGAGCTGAATGATTACATATTTCTTCTATTTCTCTTTCCGTTTTAGTTTCTATTAAGTTGGTAGATTTATTATCAATAAATATAGTAGTTAAAGTCATTAAAATAGTAATAATTATTGCTATTAGAAGTGGAATTTTTCTTTTTATTGACATATAAGCATCTCCTCCATATATTGCATAAAATACATTTTTTTATTTAACTTTATTTTCGTGTACTCTGTCAAAATATTTAATAAAATATTAATTTACAAAATGTTTTGTTATGTTTAGCATATTTTAAGACCTCATCATATACTTTACCTTTAGACTCTTTATCAAACTCAAATGACTTTATTGTGCTAATGTACATACCAGTTTTAGTTTGCCTTTTTACTACCTCCCATTTCATTTATATAGCTCCAATTTAATTTTTTATATACAAAGAATTTCACCAACTAAAAAAATCGGCTTATATCATTTTTATATTTTCTTGTTTTTGATAT
>NZ_LITT01000028.1 GCF_001636845.1 Clostridium ljungdahlii | reverse complement strand
ACGACACCTCCCTATGATATTTTAATTTTTGCGATTGTCAGTCGTTCAAATTATATCATAGGGGGTTTTTATTGTTCAGAGCTTAAGCCCTTTTATCCACCGGCATTACCGGTGGTTTTCTTGACAAAAAGAAAAGCATTTGTTGATTTGAAAACTCAATAAATGCTTTATTTTTTATATTTGGAGGATGATAACATGAGAATTATTAAAACACTAAAAGATATTGAAATTCTATTTGTTTTGGAATTCTTAAGTGGAATTGCGGAAAGAATCCAGTCCCCAATAAACATATTGACTATACGTATACAGTAACAAAAAACGGATAGCAACGTTTCGTTGACAAATTTTCAGCACTTTTTGGTAGACTGCAACCTTTCGTTTTCTATATAATTGAAGAATAGAGGGGGCGAGTTAATGAGCATATCTGAAAGATTACAGAAGTTAAGAAAGCATGAAAGATATTCGCAGGAACAGTTAGCAGAAAAATTAGGAGTAACAAGACAAGCAATATCAAAATGGGAAAGTAACCAAGGCAATCCAGATATCAATAATATTATTAAATTAAGTGAAATTTATAATGTTAGTACGGACTATTTATTAAAAGGTGAGGAGCAGATAAGTAAGCCACTAGAAATTGATTCTAAAGAAAATAAGGAGAATATTAAATCCAGAAAAATGTTTAATATACTTTTATTTATTGCTGGCATTTCTGCTATTGCAATTCTGTTTCTTTTTACCCTTCCTTTTTTAGTAAAAACATTTTTAGGAGGTCATTAAAATGAAAACAAAATGTTTTTTAGTACTTGCTTTTGTATTTACAGTTTTATTATCTGCTTGTGGAAATTTATCAGGTGATGGTAATAAAACGACTGGCTTGTCATCAAAAACTTCTCCCAAACAAACTATACAAATTGCTTTTGAAGCGCTAAAAAATGGGGATTCCAAGAAATTCAATCAGTTTATTCAATATAAAGAGCGACGTGAAGGTATTTTCATATATAAGGATAATAAGCTTTTTGGCAATAATTTAGATGAAACAGAGAAAGAGTTTATAAAGAATTTTTCTTATGATATAGGAGAAGTAAAGGAAAATGGAAATGTCACAACAGCTCAAGTGAAAATTACTAACCGTGATTTATCAAATGTATATAAAGATATACCGCATTATAAAGATGCATATAATCCACTTATTGAAGCAATTAAAAATTCTGATAATAAAATGGTTACAACTAACTTGAAAATAACTCTTAACAAAACGGATGGGATGTGGAAAATTCAAATGGATGCGGCTTTGGCTGATGCTCTCTGTGGAGGGCTATTAAAGAAAATGCTACCTGGGTTTTTATATAATATAATGTGATTTGACTTTTTATAGATTTTTTTCCTTTATTATTTGAAGAATATAATCCTATGTAATTCCATTCTGTAGTGAATTTTCTCGACTATACTTTGCCTTCTCCATCCATAAACTATAATATTGATACAATAGTTTCTCAAATTTAAAATATACCCTTACTCTAAAAGATTTGTCTTTTTCAGATTCCATCAGTAAAAACTTATCTGCTGACGATAAACTTATAATCACCTTTATTAATTTAGCGCGTATTCTATATTAGATAACTTTAGCTAGGCAGTTTTAACATCTAAATTACCTATTTAGATGTTTTTTAGTTTAACCCATAATCTTAAAATCTTTGCAAAATTCCTCCTTATAGTTGATAGTATTACTAGTTTATAAGTACATATTACTGTTAAGTTGAATTTTTAAAATTCTCAATGTAGAGGAGTGAATAATATGAACTTATCATCAAAAGCTAATTTTAAGGATGATTATGAAAATAGTAATAAGAGCAGTACCTCATGCAGACAAATACTAAAATGCGGAGAGGTTGGCCAGGCATTATTATTTAATGGTGCGCGTGTAGGAACTTCTGTACCTACCGCTACTATCACCCTAGATACTTCTAAATTTCGCAATCCATGTATAATATTCGAATTTACATCTAATATAATTGGAACACTTTTTCAAGGAACTTTAGACTTTCAATTATATAGATCTTGTAATAATCAACTACCAATTCCTATTGGCCCACAATTTTCTTTTACACAATCGATACCAGCTCTTTTTGCTAATATGTTTACATTTTTTGTATGTGATCGTAACTCATGTTCTAATGAATGCTGCACATATAGTATTGTTGTTTCAGCTGGTGGATCTACTCCTATTATTGGTAATGTTGGCATTTTTGCAGCAAGGCTAACTGCAATTATTTCAGATAATCCGAAACATGATGATAACTGTTACCCATGTAATAAATTTAGTCATAAAGAAAACAAGTCTATTTTAAAATGTGGAACACCAGGCAGTGCGATATCAATAACTCCAGGAACTTTAGCAGGTACTACTTTTACCGTTAGTACTCTTACTTTAAATACTTCCTGCCTATGTGATCCATGTGTAAAGCTTGAATTTACAAGCACTTTAGCTTATTCAAGCCCTACCACTATTGATAGCACAGTTGTAAACTTCCAGGTATTTAAACTTTGCGATGATCAACTTAACCCAATACCAGTTGGGCCACAGTTGGCTTTTTCAGTTCCATTTACAACTCTAATAGTTCCACCTACAGCACCTGGATTTTCTGGTACTTCAACATTTTCTTTCTTTATTTGTGATTGTGACACTTGCCACCATAAATGCTGTACCTATTCAGTAGTAGCAACTACAGCTACAACTGATGCTTCTGTTACCATTACTAACCCAAGACTTTCCGCAATAGCTGCAGATAATAACTGCAGATGCTGTTAACACAAAATTTAAAAACTTTACTACTATAAAAGGCTCTAATAATTCTGAGCCTTTTATTTTGTAATGCAAAGACAGTATATATTCACTGGTACAGTCACGTTTCATTATTTAATATTTATACCTATTAACATATTAAATAGTTCTTTAACTTTAAGATTTTTTTGACTATGTTTATTAATAATTGCTCCTAATATAGCCGGAATATTAAGTACAATTGGAATTAGAACAACATTATTAGCCAGATAAGAACTAGCTTGTTTACGTGTTATTAAAGCAGCAGCACCTTGGTTAGCTTCTACACAACCAAAAATAGTTTCTGGTCTACCCCTAAATATAATATTAGGAACAATACTATGTTCTTCAAAATTTTGTGTGTCATAATTGTCTTGTAACTATTTCATGAAAGTTAAATGTATCTTATTTATGTTTAATATATTTATAGTTGCAGCAACACCTACCACAATATGAGCTTTCTCTATCATAATCTTTATTTCTCCTATCTAGAAATATATAAAAGGATATCCAACGTATTGGACACCCTTTTTTCTTAGCTATTGATTTTACTCGCTTTAGTATATTAAAAAAATTCATGATACTTATAGTATTTTATTTACAACTTAATATTTTTAATATCATTTATTTTTATACATTTTACTTTTGGCACACGTACACATCTCTCACACTTGCAGACAACCAAAAATTCTATCTCTGCTTTTGTTTCTGCTAAAGTTTCTAAGGATTCTTCTATTTTTGTTTCTTTTGCACGATTGTATATATCAACCTCTAATATTAATATTGTGTCCTCATTTGTAATAAATATACAACTTACATAATTATTAATACTCTACTAGTTATTTAATATTGATATTTTATTTTTAGTAATAATATATCCTAGCAATTGAACAATAATATAATATGCCAATATTTTAAACGTACCTATCCTAAATTCTCCATTAGTATTTAAAACGTAAATATATACAATACTTGATAATACCGTTAAAAGTGCAGGTAAAAAAAATATTGCTCTAATTTTATATGTTAACAAGGTATCTATTTCTTCATCAATTAATCCAATATAATATAATTTAGTCCGTTTAAGCTGCCAGCCGCAAAAGTCTATCTTTGCTTTAAAATATAAAATATTAGAAGAAACAATAAAACTCAATAGTACAATAAACATATATATGAAATTGAAAGCGGACCCACGAAAAATACTGTAAATATTAAAAAATGTTTTTACATTGGGCAAACTATACACTCTATTGCTGGTAATAAATATAGTATTTAGGAAAATAATAAAAAGAATTATATATTTATTTTTTTTCAAAGAATCTTCTAGCTCATTTACTAATAAAATTCTCTTATAATAAAAGCTTTCACTTCTCTTTATAACAGCAGTAAAAATTTTTATAAAAGCTAAAAATAATATAT
The DNA here is from genome assembly GCF_001636845.1 of Clostridium ljungdahlii. Taxonomy (GTDB): domain Bacteria; phylum Bacillota; class Clostridia; order Clostridiales; family Clostridiaceae; genus Clostridium_B; species Clostridium_B ljungdahlii_A. The sequence goes on along the minus strand of NZ_LITT01000028.1, from coordinate 12,937 downwards.
AAATTACTAATATACATATTAAAGAGTAGTCAACATAATATCTAGATTGAAAGTTTACAAACATTCTTTCCTTAAAATTTATATAACACAGTACTAAAATAGAAATTATTGTTTTTGCAAACTCTTTCTTCTTAGAATATTTTATATACAAATTTTTATAGTTCACTTCATTAATTGCTGACAGTTTATCGATAAATTTAAATGTCCATAAAATGAATATAATAGTAAGAAAAACATAGTACCCAATGGTAACTATAAAAACAATTGATTCAAATTTGAAAGTAAAAATAAACATTCCTGAAAATTCTAATGCAAAAAGTACAATGATTTTTGAAAATGCTGCACCTAAAATCAATCCTATAGGCATATAGATAAAAAAAGTTAGAACATTTTCCATAAAAATTAGCATCTTAATTTCGCTGCATGTCATTCCTAAAGTCAAAAATGTTGCAAATTCTTTTTGCCTATATTTTATAAAGGAAATATACGTAAAAATGCTCCACAACATTGTATTAAAAACTGCAATTGATGGAAGTATAAAAACATTTTTTAGTCCAATTGCTGTTACATATGAATTATAAAATATTAGCTCAGTAAAGAAGAATGAAACTGAAATTACAAGAGAGAATATATATGCAAAATATTGATCTAAATTTAATTTTATAGTTTGTTCAAGCATCTTTCTCCAATTCATATCACTCACCACTAATTACAGCAAGGGTGTCTAATATTCTATTAAAAAAAGTATGCTGATCTCCTTTTGTGTATATATCTGCAAATATTCTCCCCGATTTTATGAAAATAACCCTGCTGCAGCAACTTGCAGCATATATGTCATGTGTAGCCATAAGAATTGTTGCTCTTTTTTGCTCATTTATTTTTTGCAAATACTTCATAAACTTTTTTGAGGTATTTGGATCAATGCTGCTAGTTGGTTCGTCAGCTAAAATAATACAAGGATCATTTATTAGTGCTCTACATGCAGTTACTCTCTGTTGTTCACCTACAGATACATTATAGGGATATTTATTTCTAATATTGTATATATTAAAAAACGTAAAATATTCTTTTATTTTTTCATTAATCTTTTCTGTACTGATACCTTTAAATATCAATGGAAGTGCCGCATTTTCTGCAAGGGTAATATTATCAAGAAGATTAAAATTTTGAAATATAATTCCTAAGTTTTCTCGTCTAAAGATAGAACGTTCTGTTTTGTCTAGTGAAGTTATGTATTGATTCATTATCTTTACTGTTCCGCTGGTAGGCTTATCAATTCCCGACAAAATGTTAAGCAAAGTCGTCTTACCACTGCCTGATTGTCCCATAATAGCAGTAAATTCTCCACTTTCAATGCTCAGATTTATACCATTCAAAACATTAGTAGGATTAACTTCTAAATTCCATTCATAGACTTTAATAATATCCTCGGTACTCAAGATCTCCATTAGTATCACCCCGTTGTATTTAATTTTTTAATGGATAAGCAATTGAAAAAGTAGTCCCCTTATCAACTTCAGAATCTATATTTATATTGTGATTCAACTTTTTTGATATTAATTTACATATATATAGGCCTATACCTGTTGCATTACCTACTTTTCTTCCATTCTCTCCTGTAAAAAATGGTTCAAAAACTCTTTTTATATCATAACCCGGAATTCCAATACCTTCATCTCTAATAGTTAATTTTACTTCTTTATTATCTAAATATATATTAAAATATACATATTTCTTTTGCCTGCTATCTCCAGAATACTTAATAGCATTGGCTATAATTTGTTCAAGCATAAACTTATTCCATTTTTTATCTGTAATAATTAATATTTTTTCATAATTAAATTCTATTTTAGGGAAAACATTATTATAAATAAACTGGTTTTTCTTACTATTGATAACTTCTTTTAATAATAAAACTAAATCCACCTCTTGAGGATCATAATCTTTAGAAAAACTATTTAATCTATCAATGTTTAGAATTTGATCTAAACCGCTTTTAACTTTATCATTTTCTTCCCTTATATCCAAGAATAATTTTAATATATCTGTTTGGTTTATTGTGGAATTTTCGTTACTATAATTTATTCCTTTAGCAGCTTTTTGAACAACAAGATCAATTATTGAAGTGGGCGTCTTTATATTATGAATCCATTGGGATAGAAAATATTTATTATCTGCATTTTGTGCATAAATTGTACTTATCTTATTTGTATAGTTTTCATGAATTTTAAATATAGTTTTAGATATTTCTTTCTGTTCATTTGTTTTTGGATTTAAATCAAAGTATCTACTTTCTATACCCTCATTAAAACTTCTATTGAACCTATAATATTTAATCCATTCATTAAATATTATAAATGCATATATTATTATAGATATAAGTAAAGGGTATATCACATCACTTTTGTTGCTTATCAAATAACCATAAAAGAGAATTAAAATTGTATTGAGGAAATACCCAACAGTAAATGCTAATTTATCTTTTAAAAAGTTTACTAATACTTTTTTATTATCCATACTAATTCCCCTTATTTGCAGTTGTGTGGAATATATATCCTACACCTCGCTTGGTTGATATAGCTTCACTAACACCCAATTTTTTAAGTTTATTTCTTATTCTTGTTATATTTACTGTTAAAGTGTTATCATCTACAAAAAAGGAATCATCCCAAAGCTCTTCCAGAAGTTCTTCCCTACTGACTATTTTATTTTCATTTTTAATAAGCATATTTAATAACTTGAATTCATTTTTACTGAGCTCAAGTTCAATGTGATTATAAAGTATCTTAAAAGTATCTTTATTAAGTTTAATACCTCCATCACTTTCAAGTATATTTGATTCATTTGCATATTCACCATATGCTCTTCTTATTCCAGCTTGTATTTTAGCAAGCAAAAAATCAAAGTTAAAAGGTTTTACAATATAATCATCAGCTCCTAACTCAATCCCACGTATTTGTTCTTCATCGCTACATCTTGAAGAAATAATAATTACAGGTATTTTTGATACCCTTCTAAAAGTCTTACATAATTGAAAGCCATCATAATAAGGCAAGTTTATATCTAAAAGAACTAAATCAGCATTTGATTTTTCTAACTCAGTATCTACATTTTTAAAATCTTGTATATTAACGACTTCATATTTATACCTTTGAAGATACTCTGTTATAAGGTTATTTAATTTAATATCATCTTCAACAACAAGTATCTTATACAAAGCAATTTCCTCCTTTTAAAATTATGCTATAGTAATTTTAATATAGCATAATTTTATTTGGGAGAAAAGCTAGGTTGAAATTTTGATCTATAGGAAATGCCATAAACTCTATTTATATTTTTATCTAATGGAAAATGTTTTTAACAATATAGCGAAAACTAAATATTGAAGCGCATAGAGTTGGAAAAATATATGCAGCAAGTGAAAAACAAATTATAAATCTTTTAATATAAGTAATAAGTTTTTTCATGGTTAGTAACCTCCTTAAACTTCTTAAGTTGACATATTCTTTGCACGTTTCATCAGATAAATAGATTTTATATGAATTAAGGAAATCAACAAATCGATTTATATAAAAAAGCCTTACAGTTTTGTAAGGTTTTACTGTTTTTCAAAAGTTATCTTTGATATAACAGAAATGTAAAAGTAAACGGCATTTTTATGTTATCAATTTGGATAATACAAAAATACCGTTTTTTATTTTTTATCGTGTGAACAATTTCTTTACAGAATTATTCATGAACTAGATAAATTATAATACATGAGGTTATAATTTGATTATAACTTAATTGAAATCAAATAGAGGTATAAGCATATGAATACAAATTTTCATGCTATTGACATGGAGACATGGTCAAGAGCCCACACATATAATTATTTTACAAAGACGGTATCCACACTTATTTATTCCATTAATGTAACAGTTAATGTTACAATTCTTAGAAACACATTAAAAAGTAAAGGCTTAAAATTCTTTTCTGCATATCTTTATTTGATAACCAGAGCTATTGGAAGACATCAGGAATTTCTTATGGCAATTCAAGATGATGTGTTAGGATATTGGGATTATCGGACTCCTTTTTATCCAATATTCCATAAAGAAAGTAAAACAATAACATTTCTCTGGACAGAATATGATGATGATTTCGAAGTGTTTTATAAAAATTATATTTGGGACATGAAACAGTATGGTAAAAATAATAGTATTATGTTATCAAAGGGAGAACCACCTTCTAACAATTACATAATTTCTTGTGTTCCGTGGTTTAGTTTTAATAGTTTATCAATGCAATTACAAAATGCAAAAAATTATTATGCACCAATTTTTGAATCCGGTGGATTTACTGAAACCAATGGTATAATTACGATGCCTTTATCTATTACAATTAATCATGCTGCAGTAGATGGTTATCACATAAAGGTGCTTTTAGAAGAATTACAATGGACAATGACTCATCCTGAAGAGTGGATTAAATGGACAAGAATATAAATATAACGTAAGTATTCTTTCATTATAAAAAATAATGGGTATAGATTTGGTTTTTACACAAATCTATACCCATTCTCCCTTTTTTTAATTCAAAAAGTTTTTAAGATTTCAAAATTAGGCACTTTTTTTAAGTGAGAAAAGATGAGTTTCAGTTCTATCTGACTTAATTTTATTATGCAACTTATTTATATTATGTGCCATTGCTAATAGAATACTTTCAGATAAAACATTCCTTTTAATTTTGCTTAGAAATCTACGAAAACCCATATCTTGTTTTATTTCTCCAAAGGAACCTTCTACTTGAATACTTCGATTCATTCTTAGTCCACAACCTTTTTCACTTACAATTCTTTCAAGTTTTTCTTTGCGGAGCATATTGAACAGCTTTGAGGTTTCAAGATTTTTAGTTCTTTCTTCTAATGGGGTTTTGCAGTTGTGCCCTTTTATAATTTGCTTTTGTACTCACAGTTACTACAATTCTCATATGTATAAATTGTTTTTTCACTTACATAGCCAGTCTTGCTCTTCCTTTTTATTATTCTATTTACAGTTAGTTTCTTATTACTTTCGCAAATATAATAGTCTCAATATTCATTGTAGTTTATATTTTCTATCCGGCTTATGTCATTTTTATATTTCCTTGTTTTGGATATTTCATAATTTGCTGGCTTAATAAATGACAACTGCATATTTTCTTTAATATAGAGATAATTTTCTTCACTCTCATAACCAGAATCTGTAGTTATGTTTAAGTACTTAAAGTACAAGAAATTTTTCATACTTTTTATAAACGGAATTAATGTTGTGCTGTCTGCAGGCTTATCACCTACAGTAAGCCAGACTATATATTCAGAATCCACTCCGTGCTGTACATTATAAGCTGCTTTTAACTGGCCATTTTTCATGGCCTCTTCTTTCATTTTCATAAACACTGCATCTTTGTCAGTTTTTGAGTAGCTGTTACGCTTACCACAGGTATGGATTTTTTGAGTATATTCTTTTAGCTTATTAAGATATTCTTCAAGTTTTTTAAATTTCCTAGTACTTCTCCAATTTCATAAAGAAAATTTGTCATTTCGGCCATAATTGTTTCTGGACATGGTGAAAAGTGAAGACTGCGAAACCTTGCAAATGTAGAATGGTCTGATACAGGTGAACCTTCTACATAAAGTTAGCATCTCTATAACAGGATTGTTCCATTGTGAGAGATTTATTTTTTATACAATAAAAACTGCCGCACTAATTTTTTAGTGCGACAGCCCCCTGATTCTGCTGTCTCAAAATCATTAACTTAATGACATTGGGTGAATAGTTCCTTTTTATTTGTCCTTTACAAGAGGTACAATCTACAATTCTAACAATTTTTAGAACCACTTAGTATATTTGAATTTGTTTTTTTATCAAATTTAATTGATGCATTAATTAGACATCCTATTATTATAGAAATTGTTAAAAAGTATATGCTTACATTAGAATTTACAGCAACAGTTAACCATCCTACAAAATATGGTCCTATGAATCCCCCTAAATTTCCTAATGCATTTATAAATCCACGTGCACCACCAGCTTCATCTGAACTAAAAATAAGAGGAGGCATCGACCAAAAACTACTGTTATATCCTTGTAAGAAAAAGCCACATAATATTAAAAATCCATATGAAACCCGCATATTGTTTTTAAATTGAACAGATAAAAACAATGATATTGCTAATCCAAGCATAGGTAATGCTGTAAAGAGCTTACGATTCATAGTCTTATCTGATAAAACTGAGAATATCCATATCCCAAAGAGTGTTCCAATATAAGGGAAAATAGATAAAATACCTATTTTGCTTATTCCCGAATTTGTGAGTTGTTTTATCAAAGTTGGAAGCCATAAAAAGAATCCATATATTCCTACTTGATAACAGAAATAGCTTGAAGTAAGTTTCCACAATTCTAAATTTGTATAAATACCATTGCCCCCATTAGAAGTCTTATTACTACTTTTTATTTTAGATTGTTCTTCTTTTAAGCTATTTATAATCCAATCTTTTTCTTCTTCAGATATCCACTTTGCATTCTCAGGACGATCACTTATTAATGGATACCATATTAGTATAAGTATAAGCGCTAAACATCCCTCAATTATAAACACCCATCTCCAACTTGAAAACGATATGATCCAGCCCGATATAGGTCCTGTAATAATAGATGCTATAGCAAAATTCATCATAAAAAATCCATTTGCTCTTCCACGTTCTTCATTTGGAAACCAGTGAGAAATAATAACAAGAACTGCTGGCCATACTCCTCCTTCTCCAACTCCAAGCAAGAATCTTAAAATCAAAAGTTGCCAAATTGAAGTTACGAATCCACTTGCTACCGAAAGAACCGCCCATGCAATAAGCGATATGCTTATAAATTTTTTTGCACTTTTCTTCTCAGCATAATTTCCACCAGGAATTTGAAGTATCATATATCCAACGAAAAATATTCCTGAAACCAGTCCAGCTATAGTTGAAGTCATACCTAAAGTTTTGTCCATTCCTCCTGCTATTGCAAAACTTATGTTGGTACGATCCATAAAAGCAACTATATATACAAGAATACATGGTGGAATAATATGTTTCCATCGTTCATTTGGAATTTTTTTATCATTAACATAACTCATAATTAATTTGTATCCTCCCTCGTAATTTTTCCCAAGGAAAACCTTAAAAAAATTTTCCTTGAGTTTTAAATATAATCATGGTATAAATTAAATGTTTCAACTTTTAAAGTATAAGATACTATCATAGTCTGTTATACTCTTCAAGCACATTGTCTAAAAGACTCTCTGCCTTTATATATATTTCTTCTTGTATCTGATCAAATGGAAAAATAGCCTTTGTGGAAATTCCTATTCCACGATGGACCATTAACTTTTTGAATAAAAGAGAGAAATTTGAATCCATATCATAAAGTGGCATGAGCTTATGAATCAAATAAGACAAACGTAATGATCTATCAAAGTCTTTGTTATTAGCAGCTTTAACTAAATCACTCCATATTTCTGGAGCAATATTAGAGAGACCTCCTATACACCCATTGCCACCAGATGAAATATTGTAAAGAAATTGATCATCAAATCCAGAATACGCAGTAAATGCATGTCCTTCTGCTTCAAGGCAAATCAAATTTGTATGATTTGGATCTGAAACAGAATCTTTTATTCCAACAATATTGCTGTTTTTTTCTAAAAGCTTCTTAACTGTTTGCGGTGCAATAGAATGCCCTGTCCTAGCAGGAAAATTATAAATATATAATTCTCCCTTCAATGATTTAGCCAAAGTATTATAAAAAATGAATATTTTCTCCTGATCTAATCCATAATAGTATGGTCCTATAACCATAGCTGCAGTATATCCCATAGAATGTATTTCATTAGATAACCCTACTGTATCATCAAAATTCATGCATCCTGTACCTGCGTATAATTCAACACGTCCATTAGTATATTCTGAATAAAACCTAAAAAAATCACTTTTTTCCTTTTTCGTTAAACCTGTGAATTCTCCAGTTGAACCAAGCACAAGAATACCATTTATGCCTCCTTCAACTAAAAAATCAATAACTTTTTTGTTTGCCTCATAATCTGGCTTTTCATGTTCATCAAAGATTGTTACCACTGGAGTAATTATTTTATACATATTAAAATATCCTTTCTTAATTATTAAATTATATCCATATCTACTTGAAACTCTAAATAGATTCTAAAGTATAAATTCGCCTTAAAGCTCATCATATTTCATGATTGCTCCCTCAGAACCCGACGCTGCAATCTTACAATATAACCCCAAATATCCTTTTTTGAATTTTGGTTCTGGACGTTTCCACTCTTTTAATCTACTAGCGATTTCTTCTTCATTTATCATTAAATTTAAACTACGTTTTTCAACATCTATTTCTATTTTATCTCCATCTTTTATAATCGCAATTGGACCACCCTCTGCTGCTTCTGGAGATATATGACCAACAAAACACCCATTGTTCGTTCCACTAAAACGCCCATCTGTTATTAATGCTGTAGATTTTGATAATCCACGACCATATAAATATTTCATGGCCTTATACATTTCACGCATACCAGGTCCACCCTTAGGTCCTTCATAACGTATTACAACTACATGCCCTGGATGTATTTTACCTTCTAAAATTGCTTTTTCTGCCTCTTCTTCTGAATTAAAGCAAATAGCTTCTCCTATGAAATGATGCAAACTCTTATCGAATGCTCCTGGTTTTGTAATCCCAGTATCAGGTGCAATATTTCCACGAAGTACAGCGACTCCACCTTCATATCCAAATGGTTCCTTCATGGTCTTAATTATGTTTGAATTTTCTGGATATTGATATATATGTTCTTTGATATTTTCCGATACCTTATGACATGTCACGGTCATTTGGTTAGTATCAATAATTGTCTCCATTTCTTCCATTAACTTTATGACTCCACCTGCATGATAAAAATCAACCATGTTATATTGAGATGAAGGATTAATTTTAGCAAGCTGAGGGGTTGTCTTTGATAACTTATCAAATTCTTCTAATACATTAATATCTAATTCAGCCTCATAAGCAATAGCTGTAAGATGCATTACAGCATTTGTACTACCACTCATTGAAAGACATACTTTAATTGCATTTTTTACACTTTCTTCTGTAATAATCTTACGAGCTGTAATTCCTTTTTCTACTAATTCAACAATCTTAATACCTGTTTTTTCGGCAATAGCAAGACGTGCTGCAGATGATGCTGGTATTATACCTCCATCTGGTAATGTCATACCTAATGCTTCTGATAATGAGCACATTGTATTTGCAGTTCCCAAATACGAACATGAACCACAGGTAGGACACGCAAGATTTTCTAAAGACACATATTCTTTCTCAGTAATTTTATTAGCAGTTAGCATTCCATAAGCTTCCGTACTCGAAGTTTGGTCTGACTTACGACCATCAAATACAATACCACCTTCCATAGGACCTCCTGGTAACAATATACACGGTATGTCAAGTCTTGCTGCTGCCATCAACATTCCCGGTACAATCTTGTCACAGGAACCTAGCAGCACAATACCATCAAATAAATTAATTTGAGCCATAGACTCAACTGAGTTTGCAATAAGTTCTCTTGATGGAAGGATATAATGCATTCCATCATGCCCTTGTCCCATGCCATCGCATCCACCAAGCACTCCGAACTCAACTGGTGTTGCACCTGCACGATATATACCATCTTTCACTCGCTGTGCAACTTGACGCAAATTAAAATGTCCCGGAACACACTCACTCCATGCATTAGCTATTCCTATCATAGGCCTCTTTAAATCATCTGTTGAGAACCCCATTGATTTCCATGTAGCCCTGTAATATTGGTTCTGTAATCCACAAAGAATTTTCTTACTTCTCTCCACAGTCTTACTCCTCCTCATTTAATGTTATACGTCTTCAAATTTAACTAAGCAATTTTCTTGAATAATTCTATTAATTTTTCTTTGCTGGAAAATATTGGATTTGCACCGACACAAGCATCTTTCATAACATTTTCAGCTAGCGTATCAAGATCCGGATTAGGAACACCAACTTCTCTTAATGATTTTGGAATTCCAACTTCTTCAGATAACCTCTTAATACGGCTTATTACATATTCTACACATTCTTCGTCTGTTCTATTATTTACATCATATCTTATTGTTTCAGCCATAATTCTAAATTTCTTAGGTGCTCCTTTTGCATTTTCTTCCTCTACTACTGGTAAAAGAATCGCATTACAAACACCATGAGGTAAGCCATATAATCCTCCAAGCCGATGAACCATTGCATGAACATTACCTAATCCTGCATTACTAAATGCAATACCATTTAAATAACATGCATAGCACATTTGCTCTCTAACTCCAATATGTTGTCCATTTTTTACTGCTCTAGGTAAAAACTCAAATATTTTCTTAATAGAATATAGCGCTGTAGCGTCCGTTACATCATTAGCACCATTTGCCACAACTGCCTAAACGGCATGTGTCAATGCATCCATGCCAGTAGCAGCAGTTAAAGCTGGCGGCATGCTTATCATAAGTTCTGGATCATTTACAGTCATAGTTGCTAGAGCATTGTTATCCACCATTATCATCTTGACATGACGTTCTTCATCTGTAATAACATAATTGATTGTAACTTCAGCAGAAGTTCCTGCAGTAGTTGCAATTGCCACAATCGGCAAAGATTTTTTAGAAGTCTTATTTATTCCCTCATAGTCATTTATCTTTCCACCATTTGTTGCTAATACGGCAATTGCTTTTCCACAATCTTGTGGAGAACCTCCACCAATACTTATTACAATATCACAATTTTCCTTTTTTAAAATTTTCAGACCATCTTCAACATTTTTTACTGTAAGATTTGGTTTTGCTTCATTATAAACAACATAATCAACTCCAACATCCTCAAGGATTTTTGTTACTTTTTCTACTGTCCCATTCTTAGTTGAAAATTTGCCAGTTGAAATGAAAGCTTTTTTACATTCCATTCCCCTAATCCGGTTTCCAGCATCACTTAAACTTCCTTTCCAATTAAATTAATTGGCGGTACATAATAAATCATATCTTTCCTCCAATCACTATTAAATTTTTCATAGAAATAGTATTTGCATTGTAATGTATATATTCCTATTTCCTTGTACGTATTTACGTACTTAGTTTGTAAATAAGTACTGTCATGATTAAAATTACCACCTTTTTATGTTTATGTCAATCTTTATTTTGACTTTAATATAGAACTTATTATAAATATGAGTAAGTAATTTTTAACTTGTTTAAATTAATAAAATAGACTAAAATACATGTTATAGAAATATTATTTTCATTCTGATATAATATTAATAAAAAATATATGAATAAATGGGTGAATAATTATGACATCTACTGAGCATAGACCAACGGAACGTGTATTAGACATACTTGAACTTCTATCTACAAATAGTGACGGAATGACATTAACAGAATTATCAAAAGCACTAGGTGCTCCAAAAAGTAGTATCATGCCATTGTTACATACTATGGCATCAAGGAAATTTATTTATATGCAAAAAGAAACTTCAAAATATTTCATAGGCATTGCTACTTTTTCAGTTGGATCATCATATAGTAAACATATGAATACTTTAGAATTAATAAAAATAGAAATGAAACACATAGTTTTTATGAGTAATGAGACATGTCAGCTTGGTATACAAACTAGAAACAATTTACTTTATATTGCAAAAGAAGATTCATCTGAACCAATTCGTCTTGTATCTTACGTTGGCAAACAACTTCCTCTATACTGTACTGCAATAGGCCGTGCTATACTTGTAGAAAAATCAAGGGAAGAAATATATAAGTTATATCCCAAAGGCCTAACAGCTATTACACCAAATACTATTACTGATTTTGATAAATTATTTAAAGAATTGGATGACACTCGTGCTAGAGGATATGCAATAGAACATGAAGAGTCTACTCCACTTGTAAACTGTGTTGGAATATCGTTATGCAATAAAGGACAGACTATTGCTGCTTTAAGTGTGTGCATTCCAACTTTTCGTTTTTCAGAAGAAAAATTGCAGAATATAATTGGACTGTTAAAATCATCAAAGCAAAAATTAGAAGCATATTTTCATGACTATGATATTGACTCAAGTAACTTGTCATGATTAAATCCTAATTAGCATTCATTGAAACTGCTTTATTAAAGCTTACACCACTCTGCCAGAAAATTAACTAACTTCACCTAAGTAAATTTATTATAACCTTTTTAGCTGCAGTATAGTAATAATTCTCGCACTACTACTATTACAAAAGGTTTCAATAATTTTGAAAAAAATTTTGATACGCTCCCCTTAAGGTAGAGAGTTAAAAAAATATAAATTCATTACTTTAGGGGGCGTATTTTTATATCTAAAAGAACTAAATACACAACAGGAAAAAATATAAAAATTTTAACTAAATTTTAGAGTATCTCTTCACCTAGTTTATCATTAAACACAATAGTCAATTGTGCTAATGTCATCCCCCAATTTTGGGATGAAGAAGTCCATTTTTCCATGACTTTCTCAGTAGCTAGGTAAAGAGATTTTCTAAGTGCTTCATCATTTGGAAATACTGTTCTTATCTTCGTAAACTTTCTAAGCTGCCTATTGAAGCCCTCTAATGCGTTTGTAGTATAAATAATCTTCCTAATTTCCGGTGAGTAATTGAAATATGTTGATAACTTATCCCAGTTATTATATAAAGTGGGCCCCTTTGTCAAGACAATTTTTTAGTATATTTATAGTTAGGTCAATAAACATGTATTCTAGTAAATTATCTAATAATATTTAAGATTACTTTCCTTTAGATATTCTCAACTTGTAGGTAAAGATTATGTCAGGGACTTGCCATCGTAGATGGTGC
>NZ_LITT01000027.1 GCF_001636845.1 Clostridium ljungdahlii | reverse complement strand
GTCTTCCATGTGAAAACTGATTATTATGCGGTATTAATCTCCCTTTCGGGAGGCTATCCCCCTCTTTGAGGTAGGTTACCCACGTGTTACTCACCCGTCCGCCGCTAATCCACTCCCGAAGGAGCTTCATCGCTCGACTTGCATGTGTTAAGCACGCCGCCAGCGTTCGTCCTGAGCCAGGATCAAACTCTTAATTTAAAAGTTTTTATGGCTCTATAGAAAATTGCTATTAGCTTCGCAATACTGCGTCAAAGCTTTCATTGCGGTGCTCATTTACTTAAGTAAACTCCGCTCCTCATTCAAACTTTTCCTTGTCTTGCTCGCTACTACCAATTTTTAATATATTACATTTTAGCTTGTTAGCAAAATATAATACACTATTCTTACGAAATTACTTTTTTAGCTGCTCTCGCAGCTCAAAAGAATTGCTGGTTTATTCTAAATAAGTTGTACTTATATCTTCCTCTGTTTAATTTTCAAGGATCATTTTGCCGCCTCACTTCGACAGCTTTTATAGTTTATCACGTCTTTTTTATTTTGTCAACATCTTTTTTTCTACTTTTTTTCTACTAACAAAATATAAATTTACGCGGCTCTCAAGCAACATTTATCAACTGCTCAAGCAACGTATGTAATCTTATCATATTTCTTATAACACCACTGATGTCTTATATTCAAATACTACAAATTATATTGTAAATAATCAATATTTCTCTTTTATACTTAATATTTCGCACATAGATACACCCGGTAGAGATTATACTGATTTTAACCCAATTACAGTGTTTATCCGCTAACTATCCTCTCTAATACTCTCATGCACTCTGTAAAAGCAACTATCATCAGATAAAAGATACCGAGAAGCCTGTTAATAATCATTAGATAAACTTATTTTTGTTTTGAACCGCTACATCATTGAAAAACTTATTCCTCTTTTTATATAATAATTATAGGATTATCAATGAATCTTACTTAGTGGGAAAAGCAGATATTCCAAATCTCTGATTTGGTGATAGTCGCTTTCGCTGTGTGCAAGCAGAGAACTTAAATCTTTGACTTAAAGTGAATCGCTTTCTCTTTAGAGTTTTGTTTCTCCCACTAAGTTTAGATGAATTATCTAGGGGTGTAGCTACTGTTATGCACATCATAAGAGCTCTAAATCGCTGAAGCTCAAGAGTTCTAATATCTCCCACTTTGATAGAATTGGGAGTGTTACAGTAGCTAGCCATCAGACAAAATTAATGAAAGAGGCTTTTCAAATGAATATATCTAAAATACTTGTTATAGAGGACGATGAAGAAATAAACAACCTAATCTATAGTACTTTAAAAAATGAAAATTATAATATAGTACAAGCTTTTGACGGAAAAGATGCACTTGAGAAATACGACAATACTTTTCAATTGATTATTCTAGATTTAATGCTTCCTTATATAGATGGTATAGAAGTTTTGAGAAAAATACGAGAAAATAGTACTGTACCCGTTATTATTCTTTCCGCTAAAAATGAAGAAACCGATAGAGTTATAGGGCTCAGCATGGGTGCTGATGATTATATGATAAAACCATTTTCCACAAGAGAACTTGCAGCTAGAGTCAAAGCTCAGCTTAGAAGATATATATACTACAATAATGTTCATGATAAAAATCCAACTTTAGCATATAAATCTTTAAAATTAGATACTTCAAATCATAAGTTCTTTAAAGAAGACAAAGAACTAAACTTGACTCCAAAGGAATTTGAGCTTCTAAAGTTTTTTCTTAAAAATCCTGATAGAGTTTTTACAAAAGCACAAATATTTAATGGAGTTTGGGAAAATGACTATTTGCACGATGATAATACTGTAATGGTACACATAAAGAGGCTTAGAAACAAAATTGAAGATAATCCAAACAACCCTAAATACATAGTTACTGTATGGGGAATAGGATATAAACTTGGTGAATAATATGAGTATATTAAATTGTGTTTTGATATTCATAATAATTTTTCTAATACTTATACTAATGAGCTTTTATAAAAAAGCAAATTATATTTCAATAGTCATTGATCAAATATTAAATGGAAATTTGAATCAAAGGATAAGAATACAAACTCATGTAAAAACTTTAAGTAAACTGATTATAAATATAAATAGATTGATAGACGAACTTCAAAAAGTACAGAAAAAAAGTAATACAAGTGAAGAATCTCGTAAAAGAATGATATCGAATATATCACATGATTTAAGAACACCACTCACATCAATCCTTGGGTATATAGAACTACTGTTAAATGATACTACCTTAACACTAGCTGAAAAAGAACGTTATATAAAAATAGCTTGCAGTAAGGGAAATTATCTCTATAATTTGATGGAAGAATTTTTTCAAATTTCAAAGATGGACTCAAATGACTTTAAACTTGATGTAAAAGAAATAAATATATGTGAAATTGTAAGACAAAACGTATTACTTTTCTTTAATGAATTTAAAAAGATAAATATTGCACCTGAATTAAATCTTGAAAAAGATGATGTTTATGCTGTGGCAGATGAAAAATCACTAAATAGAATTTTAGCAAATCTCATAAATAATGCATTAAAGTATGGCTCGCATGCCACTAAAATAGGTATTGATTTAAGCTGTGATAATGATAATATTTTTATTTCTGTATGGGACAATGGACCTGGAATACCTAAAGAAGATTTGCCTTATGTATTTGATAGATTGTATACTGTAGAAAAATCCAGAAAGTTAAATTTAAAAAGCAGCGGATTGGGACTTACAATAGTAAAAAAGTTGGTTGAATCATTAGGTGGAAACATTTTTGTATCCAGCACTCCTTTTGAAAGAACAGAATTTAAATTTACGCTAAAGCAGAATTTAAGAAAATTGTAAGAACTTATTAAATAGCATGTAAGGATTATGTTGTATATTATAGACATAGTCCTTTTTTATTCTACATTAATGGAGGTATCTCAATGGATGACATTCTTACAACTTATAATTTGACAAAAGAATTTAAAAGTTTTTGTGCAGTTAAAAACTTAAATATTCATATAAAAAAAGGTGATATATATGGCTTTCTTGGACAAAATGGTGCTGGAAAAACTACAACCATAAGAATGATTATGGGGCTTATAAAACCAACTTCTGGAGAAATCGAACTCTTCTCAGAAAAAATCTCAAATAAAAATAGAAAAGTACTAGAGAGAATAGGTTCAATGATAGAGTATCCAGGATTCTATCCAAATCTTACAGCAGGAGAAAATTTGGAAATACACAGGCGGATGACGGGAGTCCAGGGTAAGGATTGCATAGATGAAACTTTAAAAGTAGTAGGTATAAGTGATGTTAAAAATAAAAAAGTAAAAGAATTTTCACTTGGTATGAAGCAAAGGCTTGGAATAGCAAGAGCACTTTTACATCATCCAGAATTTTTAATATTAGACGAGCCAACTAATGGACTTGATCCTATAGGAATTAAAGAAATAAGAGAACTAATTATAGATTTATGTAAAAAACAAGGTATTACATTTTTAATATCCAGCCACATATTAAGCGAAGTTCAACAGATGGCAAATAAGATAGGGATAATTCATAAGGGAGAGCTCCTAGAAGAAATATCCTATGACGAACTTCAAAGAAGAAACAGACATTATATAAATATCAAGGTTGATAATGATAAAAAAGCTTCTTTCGTGCTTGAAGAAAAACTTGGAATAAAAGATTATGTCATATGGGAAAAAAATAATTTGCGGGTTTATGAAAGGCTGCAGGAAGTTTCAAATATAAATAAGGCTTTAGTTTCAAATGATTTACTTGTAGATGAAATATGTTTAAAAATAGACAACCTGGAAGATTATTTCATAAAGCTTACAGGAGGCAATTAGATGTTTAATATAGTATACTCCGAATTTTTAAAACTAAAAAAATCTTATCTAATTATTATAACTTTAATTGCTGCAGTTTTTGTTCCAATATTTGAATGTATTCAGTCACTTTCAAACAACTATAGCGGGAGTTCAGAAACACTAAGGAATACTTTATTTATGAATTATAGGGTAAACATAGAAGTGATTTGTTTTCAGTTTTTATATATAATTTTTTTCTCACTAATAGCAAGTTATATTTTTTCAAGAGAATTTACGGATAAAACTGCAAATATATTATACGCTTATCCAGCAAGCAGAATAAAAATTTTTATTGGGAAACTACTTACAGTATATATAATAATTGTACTAGCATACTTTGTTCAGTTTATAGCTGTATATTTGACACTTTATATATCATGGGGAAAGCTGCTTCTACCTTATCTTATTGCTAAAGATATAAAAGTAAATATATATTCAATGCTGTTTCAATTTTTGCTAATGCCGATTCCAATATTAATCGGGAATCTAACAAAAAATATTATATTTCCTGTAATATACGGAATACTCGGCGCTATATCCTCTACGTTTATAATGCTTACAGGGATATATATGCAAATGGACCCGCTCATGCTTCCTGCATTACCCATATATTACTTTTATAAAGGTGATCCAATTGATTATGTGCTTGTCATTTCAAGTACAGTTTTAACTTTTGGCGTATTCATGTTTTTATGTGTATATCACTATATTAATGTAGATATAGAATAATTTTAATGGAGGAATTTTAAAATGTTAAATATGATATACTCGGAGCTATTTAAATTAAAGAAAACTTACATTCCCCCCCTCGTTTTGATTGGTGGAACAATTATGACAATACTTATGTTTGTTGCAAGACATATAACTGAAGTTAACATGTCCTTTGAAAAATATGCCTACAATATAGAAGAGACAAATTTTATAATGCTTTTTATAGTTTTATTTTCCATAATATCGGCTTATATATTTTCAAGGGAATTTGCAGATAAAACAGCTGATGTATTATATGCTTATGGAAAGAGCCGGATAAAAATTTTTATGTCAAAGCTAATTGTAATATATATATTAATTTTTTTAACATACATTATTGAAATCATATCAATGCTTTTAAGTTATTACTTTTTAAATGGAAGTTTACCTGAAGGTCATATTATAATAAGGAATTTAAACGCAAATAGCTTGTCTATATTGTTTCAATTTTTATTAGTTCCAATCCCCATACTAATTTCAAATTTGAGCAGGAATATTATAATTCCAGCGGCTTATGGAATACTTGGATTTATCTTATCAAGTTTAATAGCAACGGAGTCTTTTTCTCATATTGCAAAATATATTCCCATAATGTCACCCTGGCTTTCAGCAGAATATTTTTATTCAAAAGAACATGTTGATTTGAATTATATTACAATTTCAAGTGTTTTGTGTTTTATATTTTTTATAAGTATTTCTATATATGAATTTAACAGAAAGGATATAAATTAAAAGGAGTTAGAGATGAATAAATTTATAAAATTAGTTTTTGGCTTTGTACTATTTTCTTTTGCTATAGTTACTGGGGGATGTGAATCTCAGTATCTAGGAGGAGATAGAAATACTAAGTGGGAAAAAGATTTAAGTTATATGCAAAAAGCTCTTCCTAAAAAACATGTAAACCTATTTTTTAAAACAAATGAAGAAAAGTTTAATGATGAAATAAATACACTAAAAAATTCAGTAGATAATTTAAATGATGATGAAATAGCCGCTGGTATCTATAAAGTAACTGCATCCATAGGAGATTCACATACATATGCATATAGGGAAACTTTAAATACATATCCAATGGAATTTTACTATTTTAAAGAAGGTATATATGTTGTAAATACTACAAATGAGTATAAAAAAGCTCTTTATGCAAAGCTCATAAAGATAAATGGAAAAGATATAAAAAATGTCCAAGAAGCCATTTTACCATTAATAGTAAATGACAATGAAGCAATGATTAAAAAAAATATACCAAAATATCTATCGAATCCTGAAATTCTCCACGGCATAAAAGTTACAACTAATGCAAATAAAGCAACTTTTACCTTTGAAGATAATAATGGAAAAAGTTTTGATTTAAATGTAAGTCCTATGGATAAGCACAAAATTGGTCAAAAATTTATTATAAATGAAAAGTATGATACTTCATATCCACTTTATATGCAAAAGAGTAACCTAAATTACTGGTATAAATATTTAAGTGATGAGAAGACAGTTTATTTTAAATATAATAAGTGCCAAAGTGATGAGGACTCAGGTAAATCCATAGAAGATTTTATAGCTCAAATGTTAAATTTCATGAATACTCATAACACTAATAAATTTGTAATTGATATGAGAGATAATTCCGGTGGAAGTGATAAATATATACAGCCAATTATAGATTGGCTTAAAAATAAAAAGTTAAATAATAAAAATCACATATTTGTAATAGTTGGAAGGAATACTTTTTCATCTGCAATAGTTGATGCTGTGCTATTAAAAAAGGATACTAATGCAACTTTTGTAGGGGAAACTACTAGTGGTAAGCCAAATCACTATGGTGCTGTAAAGGAATTTGAGCTTCCAAATTCAAAGATGAAAATAAATTATTCCACACAGTTTAATAAAAGTTCCAATGACAACAGCAGTACCTTTACACCTGATAAAATAATTGAATTGTCTATAAAAGATTACACGAATAAAACTGATCCTGTCTTGAATTACATTTTAAAATTTTAAGAGAATGGATATAGATTTAGTTTTTACACAAATCTATACCCATTCTCCCTTTCTATGTCCATTATTTAACAATATTTTTAAAACTTAATTCCAGAAGCATTTCTCCAATTTTCATTTACTGTGTTGCTTGATGATAGTGCACTGCTAACTTGATATAGTATTTCACTAAAATATTTTTCCGGAACTTGGCTTAAGGAAAGTAAATGCTGTTCCTTTATCTCATCATATATG
Source organism: Clostridium ljungdahlii (assembly GCF_001636845.1). Classification (GTDB taxonomy): domain Bacteria; phylum Bacillota; class Clostridia; order Clostridiales; family Clostridiaceae; genus Clostridium_B; species Clostridium_B ljungdahlii_A. The sequence goes on along the minus strand of NZ_LITT01000027.1, from coordinate 12,528 downwards.
TAACTTCCTCTTTTCACTGTACCTGCATTATAAAACCTCAATATATAAATTGTCGTATCTTCATTCTCATAACCAACAGACAATCCTTCAAACTTCAATTCAACTCCTATGCCTAAATTGTTATCTTCCTTGTAAAATTCATAGTATCCACCTGCATCCTGAATAGAACCTCTATACCAGCCATAGTTCATTATCTTACCTACAAGTGATAGACCATTTACAATTTTCCCTCCAAATCTATCTACATACTTCATTTTCTTTTCTTCTTCGGTCATAGTAAATACTTCTCTATCAAGCTGTTTAATAGGCTGTACAATTTCATAGTTAAACATATACTCAATAAAAACTTTCAATGCTTCCGTTGCATAACCTAGATTCCAATATTTCGAACCATAGCAGTAGCCAACCTCACAAAGCCTGTGAAATTTTGAGAATTTTACGCAACTAATTTCTCCAATTGGCTCATCATCTTTTTTTCTAATCACAATCCAATCAAAAAAAATTCTTTATCATACAAATTTAATTTAGATTGTATGTATTTCTTTGTTATTTCTTCATTTTCATGAGTATCCCAACTCAAATAACGTGTAGTCATACTATCTGAAGTCCAATTTTTATAAACTTTTGCGTAATCACCTATTTGAAATCTTCTTAATATTAGCCTATTAGTTTCTATTTTTTGTGTTCCAATTCCGTTCATATATTCCTCCATTATAATTTCACTTAATAAACTTCGCTTATATACTTAAAATTCTAAAATCATATCATACCACTTAGCACCACCATGAACTGATTTAGATACTCCTTTATTTTTGTATCCAAACTTCATGTAATAATGAATAAGCCTTTCTTTACAAGTTAAAATAACTCCTTTTCGACCTGATGATCTTGCTATTTCTATCATATAATTCATTAATTTAGCTGCAATTCCCTGATTACGATATTCTGGTATTACATCCAGTCCAAAAATAGTTTGATAATGTCCATTTGGAACATGAAGTTTAGAATCTTCAAAAAGCTCATCACATATAACAGTTTCATTTATAATACATCCATTAACAAATCCAACTATTTTATTATTTACTTCTGCCACAAAAAAGCTTTCTGGAAATGTTTCTATACGCTGCTTAAAAGACTCTTTTGTAGCTGCTTCTGCTTTTGGAAAGCAAATACTCTCCACTTCTGCTATTTCATTTAGATCATCTATACATACCTGTCTAATTTTAATCTCCATGCTAATCTTCCTTTCTTTATATTCATACTTAAACTCAAAATAAAATAACTGCATTCATACTATGCCGCTTTGTTCCATTTTCTTAGCTGCATATTTATCAATTGACTTTAAAATAGAACCTTCCACAAAAACTAAATCTCTTGCAGTTGAAAACAATCCATTTAAAAAAGATGGTGCCTTTAGTGCTTTTTCCTTAGTACCAAATATATATCCTTCCACAGACTTTGCTGCTCCTTCTGCTTTAAGCTCATTTAATCCATATAGTATTCCAGATGCTGCTCCTTCAATTCCTGCATTTACAGAATCAAATCTTAGAAGAGAAAATAAAGCTTCTTTTAGAAGTGTGTCATCTAAATCTAATTCTCTTTTCACTACAATATTAAATACTTCTTTTAGAGAATTAACTCCTTTTAAGGCTTCTTCTTCATTAATTGAAGCCATATCTGGAATTAATATGCATACTTTGCTGTACACATAAAAAATTATATTTTTTACTTCATTCATGGAATTCATGAAATATAGTTCTCTCATTGTGTAGATGTAATTTAAATAATACAGACAATTTATTAATGAATAGATACTGCCATCTTCTGCTATAACATTTTTTAGTGAATTTATTGTAGAATTAAAAATTTCATCAAGTCCCATGTTAAATGATAAAACTAATAATTTTGAAATACTTTCTGCACTACATCCTTCACTTATAAGTTCTTCTTTTGTACTGCACATTCTTGAAAGATAACAATAAGAAAACATATTTTTTACAAAGTCTTCTTTACTCATATAAAGTCCTTGAATTTCAAATAACTTTTCCCAAAATTCATTAAAACTTCTGCAGCCTTCCCTTTTGCACAGTTCTTCTATAAATTTGTTTTCTTCAAGAAAATAATCATCATTATAACTTAACTTATCTTCTTTCTTTAAAAGCCCCTTACCTTTCTTACTGTTTATAAGTATGTCAGCATAAGATAAGTCAATAAATCTAGTTTCAATATTTTTCTTTTTGCCTTCTCTAATTCCAATAAGTTCTGGTGAATAATCTAAAAATGGATAGTAACATCTATATTTTCCCCTTGTATCATCTATAAGCCCCTTTGAATCCGAATAAGAATAGTAAATAGCAAAAGGAGGATTGCTATCTTCATGTGCCAGTGAATCCTTTATGTTATTTCCATCTATAGGTCCTTCAATTAGTATAATTTCCGGTAAATATTCTTCAATCGTATTTCTTAAATGATATGAACATACTGGACTGTGATGCCTTACAGGAAAAAATACAAGGTTTGACCTTAAGTCAAAGGCGTCATTAAATAGTTTATTTATTTTATCCATTTCCTTGCTTCGTAATAATTTTTCCATAACTCCCCACCTTCTGCAGCTTTTGATTTAACTACAACATTAAAATAACTTTTAATCTTTTCAAGATCATCTCTGCTTTCTTTTAAAGCAGCACCCATTATATTTTGAACCATAGAATTGAGGTCAATCTTCGAATCTCCATAGTAATAAGCTGTCATCATTGTCTGGTAATAAACAGATACGGCTTCTGCCGTACTCATAACTGAAGAAGGCTTATCTATCCTTATACCATTTGAAGATATTCCTTCTCTAAGTTCGTGAAAAGTTGAGGCCAAAAGTTCTGCAACATCCTCATCTACTTCCATTTTTATATTGTTTTGGTTTTTAAGTTTTTCAACTTCATTTACTATTATTTTTGCTTCCAGTGAAACATCTTTTATAGGAAATATAGTTTCAAAATTAAATCTTCTCTTTAAAGCACTGCTCATTTCATTAACACCTTTATCACGCGTATTTGCAGTACCTATTACGTTAAATCCAGGCTTTGCAAATAATAATCCTTCACTTTCACCAAGTTCTGATATATTAAGTACCTTATCACTTAAAATACTTATCAAACTATCTTGAATTTCTGATGGGCATCTTGTTATTTCTTCAAACCTTGTAATGATTCCCTTCTCCATTCCAGCAAAAAGTGGTGCTTTAACTAAAGCTTCAGATGTTGGTCCTTTTGCCAAGAGCATTGCATAATTCCAAGAATACTTAATCATATCTTCAGTAGTTCCAGCCGTACCTTGAACAGTGTTGGTGCTGCAGCCGCATATCGCCGCAGATAATAACTCAGATAACATTGTCTTTGCAGTACCAGGTTCTCCAACAAGCATAAGCCCCCTATTTCCTGCAAGAGTTATAATACATCTTTCAACTAAAGAATCATTTCCAAAGAATTTTTTATTTATGTATACTTTTTTATTCCTATATGTTAAAGGTTCTGAATTTCCAAGTATAAATTTTCTCACAGCCTTTGGTGACAGTATCCAATTTTTTGGTTTTATTCCATCATCATTTTTCTTTAAAGCTGCAAGTTCTTCTTTATATAGAACCTCTACTGGAGGTTTTAACATTTTTTCTGCCATGAAACCGCTCCCATTCCTTACTAAATTTATCTGATGGTTATATATCGTATATTTATTGCTGTGACTTAAAACTACATAATAAAATATAGTATAAAAAAAATAATTTTGCATATAAACTATATGCAAAATTATTTTTAACTTAAAACTTTATAATTCTTGTATTTTTTCTAACTCATGAGTCAAATTTATGATTCTATCATTTAAAACAGGATGAATAACATAAGGTGCAATATCTGACAATGGCTTCAAAACAAATAATCTCTCATGCATTCTTGGATGGGGAAGTATAATCTTTTCTTCTGATGTAACTAAATTATCATATAATATTACATCCAAGTCTATAGTTCTAGGTCCCCATTTTATTATTCTCTCCCTTTTTAATTTTTTTTCTACCTCTAACAAAGAATCCATTAAATCTCCGGGCTCCATTAAGGTTTTAACCTCTAGAGCGCCATTTAAAAAATTATCCTGATCTAAATATCCCACAGGTTTAGTTTCATATAATTTAGATACTTTTGTTACCTTATTATAAGGTGAAGAATCTATTATATCTATGGCATCTTTTATATTTTTTCCTTTATCACCTAAATTAGAACCAATTGAAATATAAGCTGTATGCCAGCACCTATTTATTTCTACAGCTACCCACTTTAATGGCTTTCCTATAGGTGCCCAAGGCTTTTTTATTTTAACTGTTACTCTTTCTACTGCTGTATACTTTTTTAATATAAAATTAGCTAGCGACTCTGCAGACTTTTCAATAAGATCATATTTTTTCTTTTTAAATTCTTCCTCTACTTCACAGCATAATTTGGCGTAATTAATAGTTTTACTCAGATCGTCACTTTTTCCTGCTTCACTTAAATTTAAAAATATTTGTAGTGATATAAGAAACCTCTGCCCCATATCTTTTTCAGCTTGATTTACGCCATGATAGGCATATACTTCTAAATCCTCTACATATATGACATCCATACATAACATCCCCTAACTAAAACCAATTAATATTTAATACTATAGTTTTTCTTTTCATCTGGCCAATTACACTCTGAAATAGCTTTACACATAAAACAATTTCTACATGCTTTGTCACTATCATAAAATATATTTTGAAGTAAATTATAAGAATCTTTTTTTCTGTGATTACCTATCAAATCAAATATTTCTTTTTCTTCTTCATTGTCAAAGCCACACTCATCCAAAATATCTTTTCCTAGCTTAATACTAGCTAATTCATGAGGTATACCCTCTTCATATTGCTGCCATCTTCCTATATCATGCAGCAGAGCAGCTGCATATATAATTTCCTTTTTTACATGAATATTTTCTTCCAATACCTTTATATAAGTAATTCTAGCCACATTCAGTAAATGTTGAATATCGTGTTTGCAATATTTTCTATTTTCTTCAAGCTTATTAATTTTAGATAAATAGGCACAAAACTTACGGTTTTTTAAAATAGCATTAACTTTTTCCAAATTCAGCACCACGCCCTATTCCATATTTATCATTCTATAAACTTCATCTCTAAGCCTAGGTTCACCTTTAAAAAGTCCCCTGGCAACTGCTGTAACAGTCTTACTTCCAGGTTTTTTTATTCCCCTCATAGTCATACACATATGCTCCGCTTCAACTACAACCATAACTCCCTTAACTTTTACATATTTCATCATTGCATCAGCAATTTGAGCAGACAGTCTCTCTTGAAGTTGAAGTCTCTTTGCAAAAACTTCAACAGTTCTAGCCAGTTTACTTAGTCCTACAACTTTCCCATCAGGTATATACGCTATATGTGCTTTCCCGTAAAATGGCAGAAGATGGTGCTCACACATGGAGTAAAATGTTATATCTTTTTCAAGTACAATATCATCACTATCTACAGTAAATACTTTTCTCAAATGTTTTTCAGGACTTTGATCTAATCCTTCAAATATCTCTTTATACATTCTAGCAATTCTATCAGGTGTTTCAAGCAATCCTTCTCTTTCAGGATCTTCTCCTATAGCTTCAAGTATCATTTTCACTGCTTCTCTAATCTTTTTTTCATCCATGATAAATGTATATTGAGTTTAAAAAAGCTTACCCAATATTTCTCCTTCCCCTGAAACATACTTGGTTAATTAAATAACAAGATTATATCATTTAAGCTGGCATTTCACAAGTGATTTAATTCACTTAGCAGGGCTATCTTCTTATTATAGCATCTGCCATTACTGCAGCTCTTTTGTTTTCCTTTACATCATGAACCCTTACAAAATCACATTTTTTCATTATTCCTATTACTGTAGTAGCTACAGTTCCTTCTATTCTTTCATTTACCGGAAGATCTAATGCCTTTCCTACCATTGATTTTCTAGAAGTTCCTAAGAGTACTGGATATCCTAGTTCTGAAAGCCTTTCTAACTGATTCATAACAGCTAAATTTTGTTCATAATCTTTAGCAAAACCTATACCTGGATCTGTTATTATGTTTTTAGGATCAACACCAGCTTTTAACGCTATATCTATACTTTCCTGTAAATCAGTTAGTACGTCATTCATCAAATTTGTATAATTTCTATTATCCCTGTTATGCATCAAACAGCAAGGGACTCTATAATGTGCAGCCACTTCTGCCATATAAGGGTCTCTTTTAAATCCCCAAACATCATTTATTAATGATGCTCCTGCTTTTATAGATTGTTCTGCAACTTTTCCCTTATATGTATCTATAGAAATAGGAATATCTACACACCTGCTTAACTTGCCTATTATGGGAATAACTCTTTCTAGTTCTTCCTGCTCAGATACAGGATCATAGCTTGGCCTTGTAGATTCTCCACCTACATCTATTATATCTGCCCCTTCTTCCTCCATCTGTTTAGCATGCTCTATAGCCAGCTCTATATTGTTAAATTTTCCACCATCAGAGAAAGAATCTGGTGTAACATTAAGTATGCCCATAATGTAAGTCCTTTTTCCTATTTCAAAATCTTTTTTTCCTATCGTAATTACTTTATCCATGATATCCCCTCTTATCATTAAATTCAAAACTTTTATTGAAATCGTCTCCAACATTATAACATATTTTACTAAAAACATACATAATAAGTGACTATTTAATTGACTCTAAATATGACATTTCCATAATGTATTACCTTTTTTTACAAGCTTCAATTTTTACATGACAAATTTCCCTAGGTCTCATCTGGCATATAATCATACCTGCAAGCATAAGGCCACATCCAAATATTGCCCTTAAACTTAAATATTCATTCAAAACTAAAAATCCTCCAATAGCTGCAAAAACTGATTCCATACTCATTATAATAGCTGCATGTGTTGGTTCAGCATTTTTTTGTGCGACAATTTGCAATGTGTATGCAATTCCCACTGAAAATATACCACCATATAGAATAGGTATTACAGCCTGCAAAACTCCACTTATTGTTATATTTTCAAACAAAACAGCTGTTATTAAACTTAAAACCGAACAAGTTATAAATTGAAAAAATGCCAGTTTGAGTGTATCAAACTTTTTAGAAAAAATATCTATTAAAATTATTTGAACCGCAAAGAAAAAGGCACTTCCCAGTTCAAGCAAATCACTGTGTGATATAAAAAAACTGCTTGTAACACATAAAAAGTATAATCCTACCACAGCAATTAAAGCTCCAATCCATGAATTGAGCCCTACATGTCGTTTTAAAAACATACCCATAATTGGAACAAATACAATGTACAATCCAGTTATAAAAGCAGCTTTTCCTGCTGTAGTTCCTATAAGACCTACTTGTTGGAAAGAAGAAGCTAAGAAGACTATTAATCCTGTAAAAAGTCCAGATAAAAATACGCTTTTGAAACTTTTATTTTTTTCTTTATTTTTACCCTTTTCTTTATAAAATATTATAAGTGGAAGTAACGAAAAAGCACCTAGTCCAAATCTTACTCCATTAAAAGTAAACGCACCTACATAATTCATACCCACTCTTTGTGCTACAAATGCAAATCCCCATATGGCAGAGGTTATTAAAAGCAGCATGCTAGATTTTAAAACACCTTTATTCATATTTCACATCCCCTTTAAAAAAATCGTCACATCAAATAGAATTTTAAATTCAATAACTTAGAAATATTAACTCATGCAAGTTTTCTTTTATACGAAAAAAAAGCCTCACACATAACTTGAAGCTTTTTTAATATAAACTTTTGGTGGCCAGACCAGGAATCGAACCAGGGACACGAGGATTTTCAGTCCTCTGCTCTACCGACTGAGCTATCTGGCCAAAAACTTACCTGGCAGCGACCTATTCTCCCACAGGGCCTCCCCTGCAGTACCATCGGCACTCTGAAGCTTAACCTTCCTGTTCGGTATGGATAGGGGTGTTACCTTCACGTCATTACCACCAGATTTTGTTATCGGAAATTTCTATTAACTTTATTATACATTGTTTTTTTCTTCGCTACAATTTAGTATTATACTGTATTTTTAGCTAGCTGTCAATACTTAATAGCAAACTTTTAAAAAGTTCAAAGAACAAATATCAAAGTTTAAATAAGAAATTCCACACCATCTGTTATTTTTCCTTTACTATTTGTTCTTTGGTAACCTACATATTAAATATTAACTTACTTGAGGTCATCAGGAAGAACCCAATATCCTTTAGAATTATGTGTCTTTATGTAATTCTTAAAATCCTGTGATTTATAAGCTTTTACTATATCCTGTGCCCATTTGGCATTTTTATTTTTTCCATCCACCGCAACAGTTATATAAAGATCATCTGACAGTGTCTCTGAAAGAAGTGACTTGGATGCATCTATTTTGGCCATATACTCAATAGCTCCTGGAAGTACGGCATAATCTGCTTCATTCATAGAACGTGGTATTTGTGAAGAATCCATTTCAATTATTTTGATGTTATTTTTATTCTCTATTATATCCTTTTGAGTTGCAAGTGTCTTCACTACACCTGGTTTTATCTTAATCCATCCTGACTTTTCAAGTAATGCATACGCTCTAGCTGCATTTGATGGGTCTTTCGGAATAAATACTTTGTCCCCTTGCTTAACTTCATTTAATGATTTATGCTTGTTCGAAAAAATTCCTGCTCTTACTGTTGGTATTTTTATTATAGATACAAGGTTTGCCTTTTTCTCCTTATTATACGCTTTAACATAAGCATTATGTTGTGCAACGTTAAAATCAACACTTCCTTCTGTCAGGGCAACCTCAGATGGAAGAAGCTCCGAGAAATTTACCAAAGTAACCTTATAACCTTCTTTTTCAAGAATAGGCTTTACGCCTGCGTTAAAAAGATCGTTGTAAGGTCCAGGAGAAACCCCTAGCTTTATCTCTTTCTTTTCACTTGAATTACTGCTGTTTTTTGAGCCACATGCTGATAATCCTATTGCCGATGTAATTATAAGCAGTGATGCTATAGTAGTTTTTAAAAATTTTCTTATCATTATATTTTCCCCCTCAAAATTTTTAATTTCTTCTTACTTTTCTAGCTATTACATTACCTATTGTCTGTATAAATTGTACAAATATTATAAGTAAAATTACCGTAATAACCATTACTTCTGTATCAAATCTTTCATATCCATAGGATATAGCTACATCTCCTATTCCTCCACCGCCTACAGTTCCTGCCATTGCGGTAGCCCCTATAAGACCTATTGTGGCAGTAGTAATTGAAAGTACAAGCGAACCCATTGCTTCAGGAAGAAGAAAATGCCATATTATCTGAAAAGACGTAGCACCCATTGCCTCCGCAGCTTCTATAGTTCCACTATCTACTTCTAAAATGGAATTTTCCACAAGTCTTGCAATATAAGGAGTAATAAAAATAGTAAGAGGAACTAGTGCAGCACTCGTACCTATAGATGAACCTACTATAAGTTTAGTAAAAGGTACTATTGCAACCATTAAAATTATAAATGGCAAAGAACGAAATATATTTACAATAGGATTTAAAACATTATAAATATATTTATTTTCCAGTATTCCATTAGGCCTTGTCACTACCATTAATACCCCCAAAAGAGTTCCTACTACAGATCCTATTAAAAGTGGTATGAAAATCATGTACAGTGTTTGTAATATTGCAGTATAAATCTGCGATATAGTTATAGTCTGCATTTTATGCCACCTCCTCTACTAAAATATCTTTACTTTCAATATATTTAACAATTTCTTCAGCTAACGTAGAATCACATTCAAGTTCTATTACCATATTTACCATAGGTGTATCCTGAAGCTCTGTGACACTTGCACTAAGCACGTTTATTTCCACATTAAATTTTTTCGTTGCCATAGATATCATAGGTGTCAGTATTGAATTTCCCATAAATTTAAGCCTAAAGAATTTTCTATTTTGACTATTCTGTCTGTTGTTTTTAATAAGATTTAATATGCTTATTGGAATATCATCATTAGTTACACTATGCACAAAATCTTTTGTAACTTTTTCTTTTGGATTTCCAAAAACATCTATTACTCTTCCCTTCTCTACTATCTTTCCTTTCTCCATTACAGCAACTTTGTTACAAATTTTCTGTATTACATTCATTTGATGGGTTATTAACAAAATAGTAATATCATATTCCTTATTTACTCTTTTTAAAAGTTCAAGTATTGATTCCGTAGTTTGTGGATCTAGAGCAGATGTAGCTTCATCACATAATAGTATTTGTGGATTTGTAGCAAGTGCCCTGGCAATCCCCACTCTCTGCTTTTGTCCTCCTGATAGTTCATCTGGATAATTTTTTGCTCTATTATCCAGTCCTACAAATTTAAGAAGATCATTTACCCTATTTGATATCTCATTTTTAGGAACATGATCAAGGATTAAAGGAAGAGCTACATTTGCAAAAACAGTTTTTGAATTTAAAAGATTAAAATGTTGAAAAACCATTCCTATTTTTCTTCTAGTACTTATAAGCTGCTTTTTATTAAGTTTACTAATATCTTGCCCATTAACAAGTACACTTCCAGACGTAGGTTTTTCAAGAAAATTAACCATTCTTAAAAGAGTACTTTTTCCTGCCCCACTAAATCCTATAACTCCATATATGTCCCCTTTCTCTACTTCTATATTAACTCCTTTCAGAGCTTCAATTTCAATACCATCCCTATTAAAGGTTTTATACACGTTTTTTAAGTCAATCATTTAAAGGATACCTCCTATAGAACATTTAGTCATTTTTATTATCCAATATTACCAAAGCATGTTCTGCAAGGTTTTTAAAATATCTTATGCTTTTTTCAAGAGCTAACTCATCTATTTTAAATTTGGAACTATGGACAGATTCTCCTTTTCCAACTCCTATATTTACAAAAGTACCTGTAAGAAATTTTTGGTAATAAGCAAAATCTTCTCCTCCCATTTTGGGAGATATAATTTTAACCCTATAACCATCTTGTCTAGCAACATCTATTGCCATTTCCGTCCAGTCTTTGTCATTGTTAGTTGCTGGCGGTCCCTCATGCCAGCTAAAATTAGCTTTTGCACCATAAGCCTCAGCAATACTTTTTGAAAGTATCTTAATTCTCTGTGGTATTAGCTTCCTATCTTTTACATTAAGAGTTCTTACAGTACCTTCAAAATATGTTTCTTCAGGTATTACATTCCAAGTATGTCCACTTTCAATATGCGTTACACTTACTATTGCAGGATTTAAAGGATGCATATTCCTACTTACAATACTCTGCAGTGCTGTTATTATGCTAGAAGCAGCAACTATAGGGTCTGTTCCAAGTTCAGGATGTGCTGCATGTGTACCTTTACCAGTAACTTTAACTTCAAATCTATCAACAGCAGCAGTCACAGGACCTACGTTTATACCTAATGTTCCTACATCTAATTCAGAATCACAATGCAATCCAAATATAGCTTGTACGCCGTCTAATGCATTAGTTTTTATAACTTCTTCAGCACCATGACTAGATTCTTCTGCAGGCTGAAATATAATTCTAACATTTCCTTGAAGCTTTTCCTGATTTCTTTTTAACAGATACGCTGCACCAAGTATGGTTGTCATATGAAAGTCATGACCACAAGCATGCATTTTACCTTTATTTTTCGATTTGTATGTAAGGTTTGTTTCTTCCGTAATTGGCAAAGCATCTATATCCGTCCTTATTGCAATGGTAGGTCCACCTTTCTTTCCTTTGATTTCAGCTACGAGACCCGTCTTCATTGGTAGATCCAATATATCTATATCACCTTCTCTTAGAAGCTTTGCTAATTCTTTAGTTGTATCATATTCCTCGTAAGATAACTCTGGTCTCTGATGGAAATATTCAAAGATATCTTTCATCTTTTTATTAAATTCAGTATCTTTAGAATTTTCCAAAAATTTTACATTCTGTTTTACCATGTAGAGGCTCCTTTCTATCTTTTAAATAAACTTGTATCTTGTAATAAAAAAACGGATTCAACACCCCACTAAAGGGACGAAAAATCCGTGATTACCACCCAAATTCATATAAGCCTCACGACTTATACCTCATAAAGTACTTCAACAAACAATTGCTGATAATACCCTGTCACTATAACGTGTGATAACGTAAAAACCTACATATCGGCCTTTAAGCTCCAAGTGCACGTTCAGAAAATCTTTCATATCCTCTCTCACCATACAGGACTCTCTTTAATGATTTAATTAACTTACTTCTCTCTTCATAGCCATCAATTTTCTTATATATTACTTTTTAGAAGCTCAAATCAAATTGAATTCAATATCTTTAACTGTCAACTCTCCATTGTCAATTATCAACTTCATTTTATTTGTCCTCTCAAAATTGCACAGTAAATTTTTCTTTCGTTTTTATTTGGTCAAGCCCTCGACCTATTAGTATCAGTCAGCTTAACA
>NZ_LITT01000026.1 GCF_001636845.1 Clostridium ljungdahlii | reverse complement strand
TTAAGGGAATTGTACATATTTTTACGACCTATCGGTCTAAAAACTTACCATTACTTAAAATAAGTGTAAAAAGATACAATTCCAGTAAAAATAAAATTTTTACTGGAATTTAGGTGCTAAATCTCTGTATTAAAACAAAAACTATTGACATTATATTTGTTGTGTTTTATAATATATCTTGCAGTTACAAAAAATTCCCTAGTTTTTATAGGTAGAGGAATAAATTACTACACTTAAGTATATAACCTATAAATTAGTGATTTCTATAGTATTTTTACTTTATGGATACTTATTCATATATAAGAAGAAGGAAATTTGTTTAACATTGGGGTGTAGCCAAGTGGTAAGGCAGTGGACTTTGACTCCATCATTCGTAGGTTCAAATCCTGCCATCCCAGCCAATGGTTTACTAGCTCAGTTGGTAGAGCACATGACTTTTAATCATGTTGTCCGGGGTTCGATTCCCCGGTAAGCCACCAATTTAATCGAGGTTGTAGTTTTGTGGTAAAGTTGTAACGTGGAAAAATCCTAATATTTATTTTTTATATATGCAGGTGTGGCGGAATTGGCAGACGCACTAGACTTAGGATCTAGCGCTTTACGGCGTGGGGGTTCGACTCCCTTCACCTGCACCATTGATTTACAAGAAGGTTCAAGTTATAAATGATAAGAATAGCTTGTAAGTTACACACAAGTATAATAAAAGGATTTTATTGCAGGAATTAGACTTATCATCTAATTCCTATTTATTTTATTATCTAAAAAATAGATGAAAGGACGATTGTGCGCATGGATGTTACCTGGCAGAGTATAATATTCGAACTTATGTTGTTATTAGTACTCACGGTGATTAATGCATTTTTTTCAGCCATAGAAATGGCTATAGTTGCTTTAAACAAAAGTAGAGTTAATTATTTAGCAGAAGAGGGGAATAAAAAGGCAAAGAAGATATTGAAGCTATTAAAAGAACCAAACAATTTTCTAGCTACTATACAGGTGGGAATAACTCTTGCTGGATTCTTAGCTAGTGCGTTTGCAGCTACTACCTTATCGGAGAAGTTTTCATTTTTTTTGGCTAAACTTCACGTTCCTTATAGTGACAAACTGTCTGTAATTATAATTACAGTGCTATTATCTTATGTTACTCTTGTATTTGGAGAATTATTTCCAAAGAGAATTGCACTTCAAAAATCAGAAACAATATCAATGGCATTAATAAATCCAACTTTGTTTATAAGTAAGTTGATGTTACCCTTTGTAAAATTACTTTCAGGTTCTACTAATGTCCTTTTAAAAATATGTAATATAAGTACAGAAAATATTGAAGATGAAGTATCTGAAGAAGAAATTAGATCTATGATAGAACTTGGACAGGAGACAGGAGTTTTTAATCAATCTGAAAAGAAAATGATAGAGGGAATATTTAAGTTTGATGATAAACTAGCAAAAGAAGTTATGACTCCTAGAACAGAAGTATTTGTTATAGATATAAATGACATAGATTCGGGTACTATTGAAAGTATTATTGAAGAAAAATACTCTAGAATACCTGTTTATAGAGATGATATAGACAATATAATAGGTATATTGTATGTTAAGGATCTGTTTGTGAAGCTTATGAAAACTTCTGCAAACAATATAGATATAGAACCACTGCTCAGAACTCCTTATTTTATACCGGAAAATAAAAATATAGATGTACTTTTTAAAGAACTCCAAAATACTAAAAATCATATGGCAATTTTAATTGATGAATATGGTGGATTTTCTGGAATTGTAACCATAGAAGACTTGATTGAAGAGGTAATGGGAAATATATTTGATGAGTATGATGATAATGACCAGTATATAAATAAAATTGATCAGGATACTTATTTAGTAAGTGGATTAGTATCAATAGATGAAGTAAATGAATTTTTAAATTTAGAATTGGAATCAGATAATTCAGATACTATAGGTGGTTTTGTAATAGAACTCTTAGGAAGCATTCCTAAAGAAGGGGAAGAAAATACAGTTGAATATGAAAATATAATTTTTAAAGTGGAAAAAGTAGATGAGAAGAGGATAGAGAGCTTAAAGATATATATTCCAAATGAAAGTCATAGTAATGAAAATTAAATGTGTAATTTTTGTGTAGTATATAGGTATTTTATATATCTATTTTAAATATAGTTTTATTTTTCAAGAAAGGAAGATATAAAGATATGGGATTAGATAAAGTATTTTTTAGAAAATTTCTACAGAGTGCCTTTTCAGACACTGTAGCAGTTAAGTATTGGGATGGTTCTGAAGAAAAGTATGGAGAAGGAGATATAAAGTTTAAAGTATGTATGAATAAGCCCATTTCTGAAAAAGACATATTGCGAGATCCTTTTCTTACTCTAGGAGAGGCATATATGGACGGGATTCTTGACTTTGAGGGGAATATTAGAGAAGTAATAGAATCAGTATATAAGAATAAAGAAAGTTTTTTAAATAACGCGGATATATTTTCTAAAGTGTACAAAATACTTCCAAATACTTTAAAGAGAAGTAAAACGGATGTACAGTATCACTATGATCAGGGAAATGATTTCTACAGTTTATGGCTTGATAAAACAATGAGTTATTCTTGTGCATATTTTAAGCATGAAAATGATTCCCTTTATCAGGCACAATTGAATAAGGTAGATCATATATTGAAAAAGCTTAATTTAAAAGAAGGACAAACGCTTTTAGATATAGGATGTGGATGGGGAGAACTCGTTCTCATGGCTGCAAAGAAATATGGAGTAAAAGCTGTAGGAGTAACTTTAAGTAAGGAACAGTTAAAAAAAGTAAATAAAAGAATAGAAGAAAATAATTTACAGGGAAAAGTTGAAGTAAAACTTGCAGATTATAGAGAAATTGCAAATGAAAAAGAAAAGTTTGATAGAATAGTAAGTGTAGGAATGATTGAACATGTAGGGAGAAAAAATCTATCTACTTATATGGAAGATGTAAGAAATATGTTAAATCCAGGAGGAGTGTCACTTCTTCATTGTATTACTGCACAAACAGAAGGAGAAGTTAATGAATGGATAAAGAGATACATATTCCCGGGAGGCTATATACCATCTATAAGGGAGCTAGTCAGTTTAATGGCAGATAATGATCTTCACCTTGTGGATGTAGAAAGTTTGAGATTGCATTATTTTAAAACATTAAAATGTTGGGCTGAAAACTTTGAAGGTGCTATGGATGAAGTTAAAAAAATGAAGGATACTAGATTTATAAGAATGTGGAGACTTTACTTAAATGCCTGTGCTGCTTCATTTCATTATGGGGTAGTAGATATACATCAGTTTGTATTTACAAAGGGACTTAATAATGAACTGCCAATGACAAGAAAATATTTGTATGAAGATTAAAATTATTGTAAAATCAGGGTTATAGACCCTGATTTTTTTAAATGGTATAATTACTCAAGAAAAGTTTAATTTTAAAAGGTGGGGCGATGAAAATAAAATATAATGAAGTAAGAGAAATGCTTTTTAAAGATGAGTTTCAAGGAAACAGTCTTGTTATAGATGGAATAAGCGGCAGTGGTAAAACTACTTTAGCACAAGAAAAATACAGACATATGATTGAATCTCAAAAAATTAAAAGTGAGGAGATTTTAGTATTTGTTATGAATTTAAATCAGATAATGGCATGGAGGAGGAACCTTTCTTTTAATTTTTGTGGTCAGTGTAAAATAAAAACTTATGCTAATTTTGTAAAAGAAGAAATTATAAAATATTGGCCAATTATTGAAAAAAGCTGTAAGCTGATAAGAAAAAGCGAAATAAGACCTGAATTTGTAAATTATGATACTTCAAAGTATATGATGGAAATGTTAATTGATTATTATAGAAAAAGAAAAGGATACTTTTTAGATATAACAGTAGAGTCTAAAAAATCGCTGGGATTTTTGTTTCAAACATGAATCAAGCTGCATGTTCATTAATTGATATGGATAAAATAGGACACAGGTTATATAATTCTTTAAAATTGAAGAAAAATGTAAATGCCCAGAATTTTGATAAAATGGATGAAGTAATAATGCATTACGCAAAAAGTTTTTTAAATTCAGGAACTATTGATATATCTATGGCAATACAGCTCTATAACAAATATTTACTTCAAGATGAAGGTTATTTAAAAAAGCTTCAGGATATAAAATATGTACTGGTAGATGATATGGATGAAATGTGTGCTGCTGAACTTAATTTAGTAGAAATAATTTCTCAAAATGCACATAAGTGTTACTTTTTTTCTAACAAGGAGGCAGGGTTTTGTAATTCCTATGGTTCAGATATAGATTTTATAAGGAAAAGTAAATTTTTTAATGGTGAACTTATAAATTTAGAGGGACATTTTTTGTGTAGATCTGAGTTTTGTCACATTTTAGAAGGTCCCAATAAATTCAAATACTCAGAGAATATTTATGAGGATACAGGGTCCTCTCTAAGAAGTGAAATGATTGAAAAAATAGGAGATAAATTAAAGGAGCTTATAGATACTGGGACACCTCCGGAAAATATAGCAATTATATGTCCTATAAACGATTTTGTATTGAATTATGAATTACAAAGTAGGTTTAAAGATGCACCTTTTGGAATTAACAATTTAGGCAAGAAGAGCAAACTGATGGATAATGTGTATGTTCACTGTGTTATGATGATTATATGCATGTGTATTGAAGACATAGAATATGATTTTACAATGGATGATTATAGAAAACTTTTTTCAACGCTTTTGGTGACAGATGCAAAAACTTCATGGATTTTATCTAAGGAAGTTGTAAATTTTCGAAAACTAGGAGATTTAACGGATAGACAAAAGAATATTATGGGAGATGAAAGAGCTTCTAAATATAACTATATTGCAAATTGGATAAGGAACTGCAGCAAAAATATTAGAAGTGACAGTATAGATATGTCAGAGCTTATAAGACTAATATTTTTAAATATTATGATAGAACTTCCAGGTTCAAGAGAAAATATAGGTATATGTGAAAATTTAAGTGAATTGGCAGATAGGTTTATAAATACTCTTGATAAATTTAAAACTATAGATAATTCATCACAAAAATTTGTAGATTTTATAATAAATGAAGCTGAAAATTTTTGTTCCTTTAGAGACATAGAAAATATGTATTTTGAAAAAAAGGATATAATTTTAAGCAGCGCCTTTAATTTTTTAACCAGTAATGTAAAAAGTTCTGTACAGATTTGGACTGATGTGACGAGTAATTTGTGGAGTCCTAGAAATATAAAAAAATTTTCAAATGATAGTGTGTTAAAGAAAAGTTGGAATGAAAATATTGTGTATACAGAGGAAATAGAAACAAGAAATAGAAAGAAAAATTTATATAGTGTAGCCAAAGCACTTTTAAGGAAGTGTAGTGGTAGAATATATTTATATGGAAGTGAATATTCTGAAATGGGATATGAGCAAAATGGAGGATATATGGATATATGAAATTTAGAGATGATCAGCTGCCTATAATGAAATATAAAGGTGGTACTATGGCAGTTTCTGCAGTGCCTGGGGCAGGAAAAACTTTTATTACAGCACAGCTTGTTTGTAAAATAATAGAAGAGAAATTGAACAAGCCTGGAAAGGTACTTGTAGTTACATACATGAATAGTGCTGTAAATAATTTTAAAAATAGAATTTCTCACATACTTGAGGAGAGAGGAATAGATTCAAATAGCGACTATGAAGTTATGACAATACATGGCCTTGCAATGAAGGTATTACAGGAGAGGCCTGATGCAGCAGGGTTAGATGAAAATTTTAAGGTCATAGATGATTTGCAAAAGATATTTTATTTAAATAATGCTGTAAAAATGTGGAGAAAGCTTGGAGGAGAAAAGATATACAGAAGTCTTCTAAGTGAGTATGGTACTAAAAAATATGATGAAAAAGGTGAGAGATGGTGGAAAGATTTTTTACAAATATCAGATGTGCTTATAAGTGAATTAAAATTAAACGAAATAACGCCTGAGAAAGTAGAAGAAAACAAAGGGCTTTTAGGAGACAATAGCATAATTTATATTCTAAATTATATTTATTCCAGATATGAGAAAATGTTGACTTTAAATGGATACGTGGACTATAATGACATACTTGTACTTGCTTATAAGGCACTAATTTCAGATGAGGATTTGAGAAAAAAGTTTCAACAAAAATATAGTTTTGTGTTTGAAGACGAATGTCAGGATTCAAATTTGGTGCAGTGTGATATACTGTCCATTATTTCTGAAAGGATAGGTGAAGATAATAAGAAAAGAGAATGTAATTTGGTTCGGGTAGGAGATTTAAATCAAAGTATAATGGGAAGTTTTACATCTTCAAATCCCATGTATTTTAAACAATTCTTAAGAGAAGCAGATAAAAACTATGTAATGAACAGAGCAGGTAGAAGTACAAGGAACATAATGAATCTAGCTAATTTCTTAGTTGAATATACCGTAAAAAATAATCCAGAGGAAAGATGCAGAGAGGCACTTAGATATCAAAAAATATATCCTGTAGAAGATATAGAAGACTTGAAAAACCCCGAAGTTGATGAATATGGCATCTATGCATACAGCATGAGCTCCTGGGAAGATGTAAAGAGAAGGACTATAAAAGCGGTAAAAAGTTTTAAAAGAAAGCATCCAGATATGACACTTGCCATATTAATTCCCTTTAACAGCCATGTAAAAGAAATGGCAGAAGAGCTTAGAAAAAATAAAATAGAATGTGATGAACTGTCGAGTACCTCTTCAGAGAGGCTTAAAATCATAAATATACTGGGAAAAATATTAGGTTTTTTAGGAGAGCCAGATAGTTTGGTGAAATTTAGAGATTTGATGTATGAAATTATAGAGGGAGATAATGAAAAAAAGAATGTTATAATAAATAATATTACAAGTTTTAAAATTGAGGATATACTAAAAGAAAATGTATTTAAGATTACGTCCGTTTGTAAGTTAGAGGAGATAGACAAGAATATATTTGAAGATTTTATATGTAAATTAAGAATGGTAAAAGATATATTGGGCAATTTAAATATGCCTTTGCAAGAATTGATTCTATACATAGGCTGTGAACTTAAATTAAAAAATGAAGACAAAGCTATTCTTCAATATGCAGCATCTTATGTAAGGCATAAGAATGCTGAAAATAATTCTATGACCTTGGATGAAATTTCACAGGAGCTTTTAGATGTAAGAAGTTCTGCATTTACACATATATGCAATGTAATTTATGATATAAGAGGATATGAGCCAGTTCCAGAGAAAGTTACGGTTACAACTTATCATAAATCGAAAGGATTAGAATGGGACTGTGTATTTTTATTGTATTTAAATAATTACATATATCCCTATAGTATTAAGGGAAAATTTAGATCAGAATACTATTACTTTAAAGATGAATTTAAAAATCCTACAGCTATAGGAAAAGCAGAAGTGCAAAAGTTACTTAAAAATGATGTTTATTATAACCCTGTTATAAAGGCTAGAGAAGAAGTGATATGTGAAAAAATACGACTTTTGTATGTGGCTATAACTAGGGCAAAGAAGTACTTGATACTCATGTCTCACTATGATGAAAACAAAAAAGACTGCCCGTCTAAGTATTTTGAAATCATAAAAAAGTTCATTTGTGAGAATAAAATTTAGAAGGTATAAGTGGTGAAAGTTTTGGATATAAGAAAATTGGAATATTTTTATTACAGTCAAAATTCTATAAATACATTTATAAAATGTCTTTTTAAGTTTAGACTAAAGTATCTGGAAAACTTGTCTTGGAAGAGGGAAGGTTCTGTAGAAGAAAATTATTATGAGAATATAAAGCAGGGACTGGATTTTCACTTAATATGTGAAAGGTATTTTGCAGGGATTCCTTTAGGAAAATTGAATGATGATGATTTAGTAAAAAAAGTAAACTCTTTAAAGGACACATTTAAGATAGACAAAAAAAATGATTATTTAGTAGAGTATGAAGTGAAAATGACAAAAGGTGCCATGAGACTTCAGGCAAAGTATGATTTGATAATAGTAACTCCAGATAAAAAAATTCAAATATGGGATTGGAAGACGGAAAATAGAAAATTATCTATAGAAGAGATGAAAAAAAGGATTCAAACTTTAGTATATATGTACGTATTATCTGAAAATGTTGAAAATATGTTTGGATTTGAATGTAAAAAGGAAGATATAACAATGAATTTTTGGCAGCCTCAATATGAAAATAGTATTATAACTATAGAGTATAGTAAAGAAGCTCATATTCAAAATGAAAAATACTTGAGTAAAATAATAAAAAATATAAACTCCTATGATTTTTATAGTGCTAATGCCAAGCTTTACTCATCTCATTGTAAGTTTTGCGAGTTTAATTATCTTTGTAATAATCAAAAAATTTACGAACAGTAATATATGGAAATAAATATATTTATTATAGATAATGGGCTTATAGGTAGGGGCTTAGGTACAATATTGTGAAATTTCACAATATTGCGTATAAACATAAAAAATCACTTTTTTCATGTATAATAAATCAGGTATATTACGAAAAAGGGGATAAAATTATGGATATAAGTAACTTTGTTGTTTTGAAAGAGCATAAAAACGGGGACTTTGAATATGGAATAAAACTAATACCAAAACGTGCAATGGACAAATTTGTAGATAGCATTTTCATTTCTAATGTGAGTAATGCAGGAGGGTTTAGTGATTATAAAGTTTCCTTTCAAAAAAGATGCGGCTTCAACACTGTACTAAACGATTTTAAACTTGTAGAAAAAGATTTTTTGAGTTATATAGAATTTTTAAGTAAATTTAAAAGTTCTAGTTTTAAAAGCAGTAAGTTTAAAGTACGCAATTTTGGAGAAATAGAATTGACTTATTTGCAGAGTGATATGATAAAAATATCTTCAACAAATGGCTGTAATAGATTATTTTTTACCATATCAAAAGAAGAACTAGCATATTATATATGGATTTTAAAGAAAGTACACAGGGAAAACTTGGACAACTCTTTTGATCCTCATAAAAATCCTACTATGAATCCTATAACTAGTCTGGATAAAAAGAAATTGTATAATGAAATTTTATATATTTTGATAGATGGAGCTTTGGACAGCAATAATAAAGAATTATTTTACTCTTTGTGTAACAAGTTGAAAATAAGCTGCTGGAAAGTTAACTAATAGTTAGCTTCCTGGCAGCTTATTTTAATGTATAATTCACTATCTCTTTACTCTAAAGTGATATTCAGGGGTGTTTTCTGTAATTGTTTTGAATTCATATCCCAATTCTTTGTAGTGTTTTATTATTTTAGAGAGTACCACACAGGTATTCTTATTTTGACCGTCACAATGAGCAAGTAAAAATATTTTATTTGGATTGACGCACTTTTCAGTACCTTCTCTGTATAACTTGTCAACTGATGTATTGTAGTCAATGCCGTCGGACAAAGACAAATTCCAATCATATATCTTATAACCTGAAGAATGAAGTTTTTCAAGAAGTGAATTGGTTAAGTGGCCGTTACTTCCTGTGGGAAACCTTATTATTTTAGGTGCAAATCCTACTACTTTTTTAACTTCGATGCCAGTTTTATTCATTTCATCAAGAAAAGAATCAGAATTTGAATATATTTTACTTGATTTATGAGTATATGTATGGAGGCCTATACTGCTACCTTCATTGAATATTCTTTTTACTATATCCTCTCTTCCCTGGATTTTACATCCTATTAGAAAAAAAGTGGCCTTTACGTTTTCTTCTTTTAAAATATCAAGTATTTTTGGTGTAACTTCTGTACTTGGTCCATCATCGAAAGTAAGATATATTGTCTTACTACAGGAAATTTCATTTGAGATATTTGGCGAAAATGCAGAAACTGTAGAATTTAAGCTTATACATAAAATATAGAATATGGTTAATAAAAAATATTTAACTTTCATTAAAATGTCCCTTCTATTCCTAGTTTTTATCCATAATAGTATGTGCTCTTATAATTTTTTTATAAGTTTATAACAGGAAAATTGTAAAAATAGATTTTGTCTATGGCATATAAGTGTGATAATATATGTTATATTGGCTTTTTATGATATTTTAATTATTTTTACGTATACGAGGTGAAAGATAGTGGAAGTTTATTTTGACAACAGTGCAACAACTAGACCTTATGATGAAATAATAAATTCAATGGTAGAAACTATGAAAAATTATTATGGAAATCCCTCTTCTTCTTATTCTCTAGGATTGAAAGCAGAGTTAAAGATGAATGAAAGTAGAGATATAGTGGCACATACTTTAAATTGTAGTAGAGATGAAATAATATTTACTTCTGGTGGCAGTGAAAGCAATAACTTTTTAATAAGGGGTTTTATAAAACCTGGGCAGCAAATTATAACTACAAAAATAGAACACCCCAGTGTCTTAAATACCTGTAAAGCTCTTGAAAGAGAAGGGATAAAGGTTGTTTATTTAGATGTAGATGACAGTGGAAAAATAGATCTTGAAGAACTTAAAAGAAGCATTAATAAAGAAACTAGAATAGTAAGTATAATGCACACTAATAATGAAATTGGAACGGTACAGGATATAGAAACTATAGGAAAGATTATAAAAGAAAAGAATAGTGGGGTAAAGTTCCATGTAGATGCAGTTCAAGCCTATGGAAAGTATGATATTGATGTTAAAAAATGCAATATAGATTTGTTATCTGCAAGTGGACACAAAATACATGGACCAAGAGGAATAGGCATTGCCTATGTAAAAAAAGGTCTTAGACCTGAACCGCTTATATATGGAGGGGGACAGGAAAAAGGGTTTAGATCGGGCACTGAAAATTTAGCAGCTGTTGTTGGATTTGCAGAAGCGGCAGAGAAAGTATACAAAAATAGAAAAGAAAGTTTTAGTAAAGTAACATGTGTAAAAAATTATTTTATAGAAAAACTTAAAGCTATATCCAATATTAAAATAAATAGTGATGGAAATGACTATTCACCTTATGTATTAAGTGTATCTTTTATAGGTGTACGAGGAGAAGTATTACTACACTTGCTGGAGGAAAAAGGTATATATGTATCTACAGGGTCTGCGTGTTCTGCTAAAAATAACGAAGATAGTTATGTGCTTAAAGCTCTGGGATTGAAGAAGGAAGAAACTAAGGGAACTATAAGATTTAGTTTTGATGAAGATAATTCAAAGGATGAAGTTGATTACACCTTAAATGTACTGGACGAATCTTTAAAATTTTTAAGGAGTGTGGGTAAATGAGAAAATTGCTACTTTTAAAATATGCTTCAGAAATATTTTTAAAGGGATTAAATAAAGGCAAATTCGAGAAGAAGTTAAAGGATAATATAAAAAATGTTCTTGGAGAAACCAAATATGATTTTGTGGTAGATGAGGGAAGATGGTTTATAGGCTGTGATGATATGGATGAAGCTATTGCAAAATTAAAAAAGGTATTTGGAATAGCTGAAATTTGTATAGTAGATGAAGTAGAACCAGATATGGATAGTATAAAGGAACAATGCCTTAAAAGTATACAGCAGAATTCAGGAAGTACTTTTAAAGTAGTGACTAAAAGGGCAAATAAAAAATTCCCTCTTAATTCTATGGAGGTAAGTAGGGAAGTTGGAGCTCATATTTTAAAAAACACTGAAAATTTAACAGTAGATGTAAGGAAACCAGATTTTTTTGTAAATGTAGAGATAAGAGATAGTGCTTATGTATATTCAAAAAGGATAAAAGCCATAGGTGGGATGCCTTATGGAACAAATGGAAGCACAATGCTTATGCTTTCAGGAGGAATAGATTCGCCAGTAGCCGGATATATGATGGCTAGAAGGGGAGTTAGGTTAAATTGTGTGTACTTCCACAGCCATCCTTATACTAGTGAAAGAGCTAAGGAAAAAGTCAAGGAATTGGCTAGAATATTAAAGGGATATACAGGGAGTATAAATCTTTATGTAGCGCCTTTTACAGAAATACAAATGCAGATAATTAAAAATTGTAGGGAAGACGAACTAACTATAATAATGAGACGATTCATGATGAGAATAGCCTGCAAGTTGGCGGAGAAATACAATGTTGATTCGATAACTACAGGTGAAAGCGTGGGTCAGGTGGCAAGTCAAACTATGGAAGGCTTAATTGTAAGCAATGATGTAGCGGACAGACCAGTCTTCAGACCACTCATTGCCATGGACAAAGTAGATATAATGGATGAAGCAAGACAAATTGGTACTTATGAAACTTCAATACTTCCTTACGAAGATTGTTGTACTATATTTGTACCAAAACATCCCAAAACTAAGCCTAGAGTTTCCGAAATAAGAAAGGCTGAAAGTGTTTTGGATATAGAAAGCTTGGTAGAAGAAGCAGTTAAAAATACGGAACTTTTCAATTAAAAAAAGGAGGACAGCTTTACCTATTTAGGCGCTGTTCCTCCTTTTAATTATTCTTCACATCCATGACAGCTGTCACAGCTACTGCAATTAGAAGCCTGGGGCTTGAATACAGGTTCCAAAGTAAATCCTCCAAGTCCATTTTCACTTCCACACAGCAATATAAAACCGCTAAATTGTACAAACAGATCCCTATCTACGATAAAAGTTATATCTCTAATTTTTTGAATCAAATCATGCTCTTTTTTTTCATCTACAGATATGTTAAAAGATGGCCCATGACAGGTCATGCCAGCCAAATATATTCTTATTGAACCGGAAGTTACATTATTCTCATCTAAAAATTTTTTGAATTCCTGGTAGGCTATATCGCTTATTTTTAAAAAATCCATATAAAAAAACCTCTCTTAAAATTATATTTTGTATACTCATTGTATCAAAAATCTTAAAGTTATACTATTAAAAGTTGTGATAAAATATAACTTGTAATAATTCAAATTGAACTTTTAATGAATTGGAGAGATAAGTATGAATAAAAAGGATTTGGCAAGTATAAGGAAAGAGTTCAAACTAGGAAGTTATGTACTTCCTATTAAAGAGGTATACAGTGTGTATTTAAAAAAGGATAATGGAGAAATAATAACTAGAGAACTGGAACATTTTGAGATGATGGAAGTGGAAAAAAGAGAGTTGTATTTGAATAACTTTAAAAAGGTGCTTACAGGAACTCTGGATTCTAAAATATTTGAATTAAACTTTAAAGAAAGCAGTGGCGATGAAGATGGTGAGCACACTCAAAATATATTATATCAAGCGCTAAATTCTGGACAAAGTATAGCTGAATTTGGAGATAAAATAGTAGATAAAGTTTCTAAAAATTATACTTATGATACAGATGTAGTTATAAATTTTGTAAAAGCAGAATATTATAATGCAGGTAAGAAAAAGGGAGATGAGGATTCTCCCGAGGAATATGTACATGCCATAGAATTTATATTGTGTAGTGTAAATAAGGTAGAAATTCCTAAAAAGGTACTAAAATTTGATTATGCTGAAATGAGATTTAAACCAAATTCTGCATTGGATATGGTTATAAATTTAAATTCACCGCTAGATGGATTTATGTTTCCAAGTTTTTCTTCCCAGTATGTAGATGTAAATAAAGTAATATATTATTCTCAAAAGGCAAAACAAATAAACAGTTCTTTTGTGCAACAAGTATTAAATTGTACTATAAAGCCTACAGCGGTAGAAGAAAAGGAAAGTTTTAATGCTATATTAGGTACAGCATCAGGGGGAAAAATAAATCCCGATACTATGCAGGAAATATATGAAAAAATGAATGAAAAACTGAGTGAAGAAGAAGAGGATGAGGAAGAAACTACGTTAGATATGAAACAAGTGACAGAAGTGCTTGGAGAAAGCGGTATAGAAAATCCACAAGTTGTAAAAAGCGCATTTGAGGAAGTATGTGGGGGAGACTATGAATTTAAAGTTAGAAATATAATTCCTGATTTTAAAAGTAAATCTATAAAGATAGAAAATGAAGATACAAGTATAACTATAAATCCTCACGACTTAGGAAGTATAAAACAGATAGTAAATAAGAATGGTAGAAAGTGTCTACTTATAGAATTAAAAGATGATATGGTGGTAAATGGACTTAAACTTGAAACTGAAAAAATGGAAGATTATATATAGACTTTAGTATTTTGCCTATATTTAGGTGCCTAAAAAACTACAGTATTATGAGAAATACTTATATAGGTTTATGACAAAGTATGATATAATAAATTAAAAAATTTTTCTGACTTAATTTTGCATAAAGAAAATATTACTTAGAAATTAAGTTATTTAAAGAACGGTATAGATTGAAGGCTATAGGATAAACAATTTAAATTATTAATTAGGGGGAGTGGGCGTATTGGAAAATGCAATATACATGCTTCAGAAAAAGTTAAAACAATCAAATATTGAATTTATATTTTCAGGAACATTTTCTCAAGGACTAATAGAAGAACTTGGAATGGCTCTAAAACAGAGAATGCAGCTTCAGCAAGCTAAAAAGAGGAAGATTAGTTCGGCTTTTTTTACTTTTGTTGAACAAATACAAAATATTAAACAATATGAGGTATCAAAAGAAAATACAGAAGATTTTTTGGCTATAGTTGGATCTGGTGTAATAGCTATTTCAAAAACTGGTTCAGGATATTGTGTAAACTCAGGTAATACTATATTAAACAGAGATATTTCAAGTTTGAAAGAAAAGCTAGATAAAATAATATCTATGAATGATGAAGAGCTTACTGATTATTTTAGAGAAGTATCAAGAAGGGAAATCGATATGAATAGGGGAAGGTGCGGGCTTGGTTTGATTCAAATTGCAAGAAAAGCCACTAAAAAAGTTGAATATAACTTTGAGAGAATAGATGACAGTTATTCCTATTACACATTAACTGTTACGGTATGAGGTGAAAAATGAATAATTTTATGGTTGAAAGTACAAAAAGTACTCCCTATGTAGAGTTTAGTTCAGAACATAATGAACTGATTTTTAAAGGAGAGTCTTATCCAGAAAATGCCTATAGCTTTTATGAACCCATTTATAAATTAATGGATGAATATTTTATTAATTTTCAAAAGTTAACTGTAAATTTTCAACTTTCTTATATCAATACTAGCAGTATAAAGTGTCTAATTATATTGTTTGATAAGCTTAATACTAATTATAAAAATGGAAAGGACATTATTATAAACTGGTATTATGATGAAGATAATGGCTTTGATTATGACATGGGACAAGACTTTAAAATGGATATAGATATTCCTTTTAACTTTATTGCAATTAATGATGAGGAATAAGAAATGAAGAAAAAGGAGTCACCTAAAGAATTTAACCAATCTTATATAAAAAATATTTTTAGAATAATTTTTATATCTGGTATAATTATATCTTTTGCAGTAATTGCTACAGCTTTTTTAGGATATATAAATATAAAAAATTCTCTTATAACTAAAGCTAAGTCCCAGGACATTGTTTTTATGGTAAAATCAATGGCATCTAAGATAGATGGACGTATTAGCAGAGCTGTTGAAACTTCTTATATTTTTGCAAGAGATCCCTTAAATGTAGAGTGGGTAAATGGAGAAGAAAAGGACCCAAAGGTTGGAAAATCAGTTTTAAGTAATTTAGAAAATATTGCAACTTCCTATGATTATAATTATTTTTTTATAGCAGGAGCAAAAACAAAAAAATATTATTATTTTAGGCGAGATCTAAATAAAAATGATAAAAATTTTACAGTATTGTCAGAAAATAATCCTGATGACAGGTGGTTTTTTGAAACTCTTAAATCTAAAGAGCAAATGAGTTTTAATGTAAATTATGACCGTGTAATGGATGATACTTTTCTTTTTGTAAATACAATTATGGGAAGTGTAGAAAATCCTGTTGGTATAACTGGTGCTGCTTTAAGTCTCAACAGCATAACAAAGGAATTTAAAGAATTTAAAGTAGGTAAAAAAAGCAGCCTTTGGATGGTAAATGAAAAAGGTGTAATTAAACTGTCTGATAAGAGAGCAGATGTAGGAAAAAAGGTTGAGGAGTTTTTACCAAAAGAGGTTGTTAAGCAGATACAAAATCGACCTGCAAATGTTAAAGTAGCACAATATTATGATGATAATAATGGGATTATGGACTATGCCTACTGTAAATTAAACTCAACTGATTGGATTCTATTTTATCAAATTCCAAGAAAAGAAAGCATTTCTCTTATTGATTCATTAAGAATTAATACTATAATAACTGTAAGCTTAGTTTTGTTATTTTTTATGATTCTATATTACTTTATTTCTAAAAAAATTGCCAATCCATATAAACAAGCCATGATGATTAATGAGGAACTTGAAAACAAGGTCAATGTAAGAACTCGAGAGCTGCAGGAGTCTAACGAAAAGATAAAAGATAGCATTGAATATGCTAAAAGGCTGCAGGAATCTATCTTACCTTTAGATAAGGAAATGAAAAGAGTCTTTACGGATAGTTTTGTGATTTGGAAACCTAGGGATATAGTTGGAGGAGACTTTTTCTGGCTAAGAGAAATTGAAGACATGATTATATTGGCAGTAGGAGATTGTACAGGCCACGGTGTTCCAGGTGCACTTATGACTATGACTGTAAATGCGATATTACATGATATAGTAACTACTATAAATAGTGATGATCCTAGTATAATTTTAAAAGAACTTCATGTAAGACTTAAGGAAACTTTAAATAAAAGTTCTAATCCTCAAAGTGTAGATGATGGACTGGATATAGCATTATTTTGTATAGATAAAAAATCTAATGTGACATATTGTGGTGCTAACCTAGATTTATATATTAAGCGTGATAAAGAAGTAAAAATTGTGAGACCTCAAACTAGAGGAGTTGGATATGGTTATATGGAATTAAATCAATCTTTATGTAGTGAAGTTATATCAGCTGAGAAAGAAGATATACTTATTGTTAGTACTGATGGTTTTATCCATCAGAATGGAGGATCAAAAAACTATCCTTTTGGAAAGAAACGTTTGCATAGCATGATACAAAAATGTGAAGCTCAAGATTTGGATTCAATGAAAATTGAATTTGAAACAACATTGCAGAATTACATGGGAAGCAAAGAGCAGAGAGATGATATTACTGTTTTTGCATTTAAATTAAAATAACTATAGATATGGGGGGAAAAGTAATGCCAGGTGATTCTGATTTTTTTGAAGCTGAGAAAGCACTGATTAAAGAAGCTCGAGAATTAATTAAGGGTGAAAAGTGTGATAAAGAAACTTTATTGAAAAGTTTTACTATTCTTACTGAACAGTTTGATAAACTCATAAGAGATGTGGAAAAGATAATAAAAATTAGTGATGGTCAACAAGAATACCTTCATAGAATTCAAGGTGATTTAAAAAAGGAAATTGAAGATAGAATAAGAGCAGAAGAAAAACTAAAATATTTTGCAGCTATAGATTCACTTACAGGATGCTATAATAGAGGTATGGGATTAGCATTTTTAGATAATGAATTAAATGCCATAAAAAGAAATAAGAGCTTCTTTTCCATATGTTATATAGATGTAAATGGATTGAAATATGTAAATGATAATTTTGGACACTTTGAAGGTGATGAACTTCTCGTAATGGTTTGTAGATTTATAAAACAAGTTATAAGAAGCAATGATATTTTATGTAGATTAGGAGGAGATGAATTTTTAATTATTTTTTCAAATAGCAAAAAGGAAAATGTAGAAAAAGCTATAGAAAGAATTAATTTTGACATAAATTCAGAAAATGAAAAGAAGCTAAAGCCTTATTCTGTTTCATTTAGTTATGGAATATTTCAAGTGGATTATGATAATAATTTAAGTATTGATGAAATTATCCAAAGGGCAGATGCAAAAATGTATGAAAATAAACAAAAATGCAAGAAACTAGATTAGAATTAAAATTGAGATCCATATGGGGTTTCTAGCTTGAAAGTTAACTTATACGAATCATGTAATGACAAATTTCATTACGTTAAAAACTTTAATAAGTCTAAAGCTCGGCATTTTGAAAATCTAAGAATCTTAGCTAAACTCATACTTCAAACATATCTAAGTTTCTAAGATTTTCTAAAATACCTCGCTAAGACTTATGGAAAAGTTTTCAAATGTGCTTTCGATTTTGTCATTACATTTTATGTATAAGTTTAAATTTCAATTGGAAACCGTATGGGTATACTAACTTAAAAATCAACTTATACGCAGGCATATTTTTACAATAATGAAGCTCTTTTAAATATTTTGTATATAAGGCTTAGGTAAAAATTTTTGAAAAATCTAGAACTTTTGAATTGCTTGAGGTACGAGTTTTCAAAAGTTCTCAGTATTTTTTCAAAATTTTTTTCTTAGCCTTATCAAAATATTTAACGAGCTGAAGGTTGTAAGAAATATCCGGAGTATAAGTTGATTTTTTTGATTAGAGACTCTATAGGTTATTTATAAATGAGGAATATTCAGCATGCAATTTTAATTTATCCTCTGCACTAGCAAAAGAAAAGTTTATTCCATTTTCCGTAACTTTTTTGATATCTTCAAGATCAAAATTTTGATATTTTACAAGATATTCAAGTTCCTTAGTTATAGTAGTATTTGATACAGTTGTATTATCTGTATTTACTGTTACAGCAAGTCCATAGTCTAAATATCTTTTTATAGGATGTTCTTCATAAGAATTTACAGCAGAAGTATTTACATTGCTAGTTATACACATTTCTAATGGAATTTTATTTTTTGCCAGATATACGAGGGTATTTTTATCTTTATAGGCATAAGTTCCGTGGCCTATTCTTTCAGCATTCAATAATTTTATAGATTTCATTATATTTTCTACTATACCCGTTTCACCAGCATGTACAGTACGGTGAATATTATAGTCCTTAGCCAAATCAAAAGGCTTTTTGTGTATTTCAGGTGGGAAGTCTGCTTCGTTTCCTGCTAAATCCAGAGCAACTACTCCTTTACCTGCATATTTTTTGACTGAATTGATAAGTTTTATGGCTTTTTCTACAGGTTCATGTCTTAAAGCACATATAATTAAATTTGACATGATATGTAGGTTGCTTCTTCCATAATTCATAGCAGAAAGCACAGTTTCTATAACTTCATCTAAAGTTAATCCACCATCTAAATGGTTTAAAGGAGCAAATCGTATTTCAATGTATTTTATATTTTCTTTTAAGGCATCTTCTAATAATTCTAGAGTAACTCTATATATGTATTCTTTTTTCTGCATTATTTTTATAGGTAAATAGAACTTATTCAAATATTCTTTTAAGGAAGAACATTTCCCTAATACTTTAACTTCTTTCTGAAAGCTATTCAAATCATCATTTATAGTAGGGATATGTTCCTTTTTTGCAATATCCAGAATCGTTTCAGGTCGTATACTGCCATCTAAATGACAATGAAGATCTATTTTTGGAATAAGTCTAATAAGTTTATTTAAGTTCATTGGTGTCCTCCTATTTTCCATTTTATTGGAATATTTACGGAAATTTTATATTATAATATCATTAATAATAAAATTTTTCAATATAAGTACCATATTTTATTGTAATTTATATAAAAATATATTTTTAACAAGTATTGTAATTTATTAAAGAAAGTAATACAATAAAAAATGTTGGTAAAAAATTTTTATGAGGATGGTAGAATTATGGAACAAATGGAAAAAATTAGAAAGGAATTAAATGAATTAGTTATTTTAAGTAATGATTTGTGTATGGGAGAAGTATTAAGGCTAAGTCAGGAATTGGACAAGTTAATTTATTTACATTATAGAGATATGAATAATTGTAGAGAAAATATAAGAGCATCTTTAATTTCTTAGGGATTGAACAAATTTTTTATATTATGTCATTAAAAACTTATCCAGGTGTATCTAGGCATGATATTTGTAGAAATATATTAAAAACAGATGAAAGAGTTAGATAACTTATTTAAGCGAATGGTATATGTTCTGTATTTATTG
Source organism: Clostridium ljungdahlii (assembly GCF_001636845.1). Classification (GTDB taxonomy): domain Bacteria; phylum Bacillota; class Clostridia; order Clostridiales; family Clostridiaceae; genus Clostridium_B; species Clostridium_B ljungdahlii_A. The sequence continues at coordinate 759 of NZ_LITT01000026.1, read as the reverse complement.
CTTTATATGATATAATAATTTTTGTTCCGTTGGAACATGACAGTAAGGTTCAATTATTTGAAAATGGATTTATAAAAATAAATTTTCAGATAATGTTGACAAAATAAAAAAGACATGATAAACTATAAAAGCTGTCGAAGTGAGGCAGCAAAATGATCCTTGAAAATTAAACAGAGGAAGATATAAGTACAACTTATTTAGAATAAACCAGCAATTCTTTTGAGCTGCGAGAGCAGCTAAAAAAGTAATTTCGTAAGAATAATGTATTATATTTTGCTAACAAGCTGAAATGTAATATATTAAAAATTGGTAGTAGCGAGCAAGACAAGGAAAAGTTTGAATGAGGAGCGGAACTTACTAACATAATTGAGCACCGGAATGAAAGCTTTGACGCAGTATTGTGAAGCTAATGACAATTTTCTAAAATCAATAATAACGAGTAGTTCAAGGAAAGCCTTGAGCGAGGAGCAGAGTTTACTTAAGTAAATGAGCACCACAGCGAAAGGTTTGACGTAGAAATGCGAAGTTAGTATTGATTTTCAACAGAGCCATATAAACTTTTAAATTAAGAGTTTGATCCTGGCTCAGGACGAACGCTGGCGGCGTGCTTAACACATGCAAGTCGAGCGATGAAGCTCCTTCGGGAGTGGATTAGCGGCGGACGGGTGAGTAACACGTGGGTAACCTACCTCAAAGAGGGGGATAGCCTCCCGAAAGGGAGATTAATACCGCATAATAATCAGTTTTCACATGGAAATT
>NZ_LITT01000025.1 GCF_001636845.1 Clostridium ljungdahlii | reverse complement strand
CCTCCCTATGATATTTTAATTTTTGCGATTGTCAGTCGTTCAAATTATATCATAGGGGGTTTTTATTGTTCAGAGCTTAAGCCCTTTTATCCACCGGCATTACCGGTGGTTTTCTTGACAATAAAAAGAAGTGTTTATATTGTAAACACTCCTTGAAATATATCTTTATTAATTTGTCTCCCTACGGTAGTGTTAACTACATCAAGTTCAAAGGGTCAGGTTTTACCTTCTCAACCAAATTGGTTCCCCCGCAACGATTTATTAATTTACATATATAATACTACTTAGTTTTATATATGTAAATGATTTAAAATACCATTTGTAATAAAATGGCACAAACTATAGAAAATTATATTCATATTTTGTATAATTAAAATATGAATTTGTGATTATTTGTATTCTCAGGTAACTTTATGGTCGATTTACAAAATTGATGTGATGGTTATCGATGGTAGCTATCGGATAAAAATGAACTAAATATTATATAGATAAACTTTATGAGGGGAGTTTTAAAGAATTATGGGTAAAAAAAATATATTAATAATTGATGATTCTTTAAGTGTAAGACAATTTATAAGAAAAATTCTAGAGGAAGCAAATTATAAAGTATATGAAGCAGGGGATGGTGAAGAAGGAATTAAAGTATTTAAAGAAAGTGGTAATATTGACCTAGTAATTACGGATATATATATGCCTAAAAAAAGCGGAATAGAAGTTCTTATAGAATTAAAAAAAGAGTATAAAGATTTAAAAATAATTATTCTTTCAGATGGAGGGGAAAAAGACTTTTCAGATGAAAATGGAATATGTGAAGATCTTGGAGCCACTTACTTTTTTAAAAAAAATTGGGTAAAGGATGAACTTATAGAATTAGTAAATAGGATATTTATCAAGTGATTCTTACGAAGCAATATTTTTAAACTGTGAAAATTAAGCAATTAATTTAAGATTAAGCTGCTATATAAGATATAGCAGCTTAATTTTGCCAATTAGTTAATTTTAAATTTATTTATTTCAGCTGCTAATTGTTCTGCTAATATTTGAAGATTACTTGAATGTTTTGTAAGTTCTTCCATAGTGGCTGATATCTCTTCTGTTGAAGCTGTAGTTTCTTGTGAAGCTGCAGCTGTTTGTTGTGATATAGATGAAATATTATCAATTTCAGATATTGTAGATTGTTTTTTCTCATTTATATCGGAAATAGATGTTTTTACCTCATCAACTTTAGCAATCATTGATTCAATTGATTTTAGAATTACTTTAAATATTTTATGAGTTTGATCTACGGCTAAATATTGATCATCTACTGCATTTTCAGCGGATTTAATAGCGCTTACTGCTGTTTCTGATTTATTTTGTATACTTTCTATAATTTTCTTTATTTCATTGGTTGAATTTTGAGATTCTTCAGCGAGTATTCTTATCTCTTCTGCTACTACGGCAAATCCTTTGCCAGCTTCGCCTGCACGTGCAGATTCTATACTTGCATTTAATGCTAAAAGATTAGTTTGTTCTGTTATTTCAGATATTGTTTCAGATATACTATTTATCTGTTTAGCACTTTCGTTCATGTCACGAACTATATCATTGACAGAGGTAGTAACTGTTTTAGCTTTATTTGATTTTTCAGTTAAAGTATCTACTACAGAGAGTCCTTTTGCACCTAATCTTTTAGTGGCATTTGAAATTTTATCCATTTCATCAGAACTAATACTAACTTCTTTCAGCCTATTTGATAAATCTTCCATTTCAGAAGCGCCATTTTGAGCACCTTTAGCTTGTTCAGTTGCACCTAAGGAAACTTCTTCAACAGCTTTTGCTACTTCGCCTACAGAAGCTGTTACTTCTTCAGACATACTTGCAAGACTTGTTGATGTTTCTAGCACTGTTCCAGATGATTTTAGAACATTATTCATGAGCTTGGATATATTTTGCATCATTAAGTTAAATGATGCAGCCAAATCTTTAAATTCATCCTTTGTGGAAGCAGTTATAGACACCGTTAAATCTCCATTTGAAGCCTTGGAAAATACTTCCTTTAATTTTTCGATATTATTAGATATTCCTTTGCTTAAGAACAATGAAAGAAACACTGAAATTAGTCCCATTATTAATATTATTAAGAAAGTTATGTGTAATATAGAGTTTGTATCCTTGGTGAGTTCGCTTTTATCCAAAGAGGCAACTAGCTTCCAACCTGTTAATTTATTTGTCTGGTATACACCAAATTTACTAGTCCCATTATAGGTATAATTAACAAATCCACTGTTTCCTGATTTTGCTTTATCCCAAAAAGATAGTTTAGAGATTACATTTGTATTAATAAGTTCTTTTTGGGGATGTGCTAAGGTATTACCTGATGCATCAGAAACAAACACGTATCCTGTAGTGCCCACCTTCTTTGTAGATATTCTCTCTGTAAGTGTAGTTAGAGAACAATCCAATCCAATAACACCAACTACTTGCCCATTTTTTTCTACTGTTTGTACAACTCCAACAAGAGTTTTACCAGTTACAATGTCTTTATAAGGAGGAGTTATTACCACTTTACCCTTATTTGCTAAAGCTTGTTTATACCAAGGTCTTGTAGTTGGATCATATCCCTCAGGCATTGTTGAAATGGGATACATAGTAAACTTTTTGGAGGCAGTTCCGTAATATACATCAAATATGTCCTTATCGCTTTCTTTTATGCCTTTTAGCATATCTGATATCATTGGAGTATTGTTGTCTGTATCAATATTTATAATACCGGGATTATTTGCAGTAAGATTAATTATATCTGAAAATCCATTAAAGTAATTAGTTAATCCGCTGTTTATTTCTGTGAGAGTCTGAGTACTTGTAAGCATTAACTTATTGGTAAGAATTGATTTTGATTGCATATAGGAACAAAGACTTCCTATAGCTAGTGGAATTACACAAATTGCTATTAAGCTAGTAATTAATTTAGTTCTAATACTGTTTAGTTTGAAATCCTTAAAAGTCATTTTAATCCCCCTTTGTTATTTTATACTAATCACTTAAAAATTTAGTGCTAACTTTAGTTAATATGTAATATAATAAAATAATAAAGTACATATTAACAAAAATCAACATAATTCAATAGATTTTTAAATAAAAATAATTTAGAAGATATAGCAAAATGGTACAATTTTAAAAAGGACAATATATAAAATACTATTGATAATTATTGAGAAAGCGAATAATATATATATTATAGATTACAATTGTAATTATACTTTCAGGAGGAGTTATCATGACAAATATACCAAAAATATCTGAATCAGAGTGGGAAGTAATGAAAGTCATATGGAACAAAAATCCCTGTTCAGCAAATGAAATAATAAAGCAGTTGGAAGATAGTACAAGTTGGAAACCTAAGACAGTTAAATCACTTATAAGCAGACTCTTAAAGAAAAATGTGATTGGATTTAATGAGGATGGTAGAACTTATTATTATTATCCTCTATTTGATGAAAAAGAATGTGTAAGGCAGGAAAGTAGTTCTTTTATTAAAAGAGTATACAATGGTGCTGCTAAAAATATGCTATTAAATTTTATAGAAGACAATAAATTGACAGAAGAGGATTTAGATGACTTGAGAAAAATATTGGATGACAGGAATTAAAGATAATGTTTAAGTTTATTATTTTATATAAATGGGTTTTATACTTATCGTTTTTAGCTAGTTTTTTGATAATATTTTTTTTAGTTATGAAGAAAATTTTTAAGCGAAAATTGATGATAGAAATTCAATATATCATTGGAATTTTGATTTTGATAAGACTTGTTATACCAACCTTGCCTAAGAGTTCATTTAGCATATTTAATATAATACCATGTTACTTTAATAGGCCTCCTGTTGTATCAGAAATAGATAAATTTAATTATGATCAGTACCTTACTGAAAGTGTAAGTCCCAAAAGTGTGAGCGGTATTGAAGGTACAAGTAGATACAGATATTTAAATCCAATTAGTATCATTGATAAATTCAGTATACCTGAATCGTCTATAAAAATTACATTTGAGATATGGTATGTTGGATTTGTTTTGAGTATACTTTACAATCTTATACTATACATAGCATGTTTAAAAAAGATAAACAAATATGTATATGTGAAGGATAAGAGAATTATTAGTATATTGCAAAAGTGTAAAAATGACATGAATATAAAAAAGGATATAAATGTTGTACAGGGGTTAAATATAAAGAGTCCGGCGATTTTTGGTATATTTAAACCGAAGATACTAATGCCACTAGCTGTAATTATCAATATGAATGATGATAGTATTAAAAATATATTTTTACATGAACTCTCACATTATAAAAAGAAAGATATTTTAATAAATTATATTATCTTGATAGTTAAGGTGCTTTATTGGTTCAATCCTATCATATGGTATTTTATAAATGAGATAAAAAAAGATATGGAACTGTCGTGTGATTCTTTAGCACTTAGTTATATAGAAACTGACAGAATTAAAGAATATGGATATACTATGATAGATCTAATAAAATACTCAAAGGTTACTGGAAGATTTGATACAAATATAGCAGTTGGCATATCTGTAGATGCTAAATATATGACGAAAAGAATTACTCTGATAAAAAAGTTTGAAAAAATTTCACCTAAGTCTGTCATAAGCTCAATAATTGTATTGTGTTTATGTATAGCAATCATGCTTACTGAGGCAAAGGTAAACAATGCATTTTCAGAAAATATATTAAATGAGAAGATAACATCCAAATATGTAGTAGATGAACTTGGAATAAATAGAATAGAGGACAATACAGATTATTCTTATGAGTGTGACCCTGAAGTTTTGGGTAGATGGAAGTGTGTAGATTATGCTTTTGGATGTAGAAGACCAGGATATTACGTTTTGCAGAAAGTTTAAATGCATTATAGTTTCTAAGCAAAAAATAAATTTGTACTCCGGATATTTTTACAACCTTCAGCTCGGTTAAATATTTGATAAGCCTAAGTAAAAAATTCTAAAAAAGCTAAGAACTTTTGAAAACTCGTACCTCAAACAATTCAAAAGTTCTAAGTTTTTACGAATTTTTTACTAAGACTTATATGCAAAATATTTAAATGAGCTTCATTATTGTAAAAATATGCCTGCATATAAATTTATTTTTAAGTTAGAAAGTCTATAAAATTTAATAAGTGAAAATCCAAGAATATCATCACAACATATTGTACTTAAATAGTATTAACTATACAATATACGGATGAAAATTGATTAAAAGATGAATCATGCAATTATCTCAAGTAATAGTTAAGAAAAATTTGTTAAAGTGAAATAAAAATTAATTATGATAGAAGGAGAATGAAAAATGAAGAAAAAAATTTTAGTCATTACGATTACAATTGTAATTTTGATTGCAATTGGCGGAGGTATTTTTGTGAAGAATGTTATAGAAAGAAATAATTCAAAAAACTGGGGAGTTAATCCTTTGAAACTTCCTGATGTAGTTACAGATAAAGTTTTGCAAAAACATAATTCAGACCTTGAGGGTGTATATGGATTCCAGGGAAAAGGTATGTCTAAAAAGGATTTGTCACAGGTTTCTTTGGATACTATTTCAAATATAAGTTTTGATAAATCTACAAAGTGGCCCGAAAAAAGCAAACTTCCAGCTGGATATGATCCAAACGAGTGGTTTGATGTGGGTAAAGATCCAGGGCTTAATTTAAGCAAAATTCATGAAAAGGGAATTACGGGAAAAGGAATAAGTGTGGCAGTGATAGATAAGCCGATAAGGTCAACTCATGATGAATTTAAGGGCAGGATGAATTACTATAAAATAGGAATACCTCGAACAAAGTTTCATTTTCACGGATTAGCTTGTGCTTCTATTTTAGCAGGTAAAACTTGTGGGGTGGCAAACGGTGCGAAACTATATTATTTTGCAACACCTGACTTAAAATTTTGTAAATCAGCAGATTATATTAAGGCTGTGAATAAAATTATTGAAATCAATAAATCACTTCCTAAGAATGAAAAAATAAGAATTGTATCTGTATCAGATGATGTAGATAAGGATAATAAAAACTATAGTAAATGGCAGGAAACTTTAAAGAAAGCCAATTCTGAAGGACTTACAGTAGTACATGCAGATTTATTTAACGAGGAAAAATTTAGATTGGGTGGATGTGATGCTTCAAAGGATAGAAATAATCCATTAAATTATAAGCTAAGTAAATTTTATTGGAATGAAAAGAAGATAGATAAGTCTAACATAATGGTTCCATCGGATTTTAGAACTACTGCTGATAATCGTTCTGATGCTGCCTATGTTTATTGGGGAGAAGGGGGAGTTAGCTGGGCTATTCCTTATGTTACTGGACTTGCAGCCTTAGCATGGCAGGTAAATCCAAATTTAACTTTTGATCAAATATTGAATAAGCTTATAGAAACAAAGACCACTACATCAGAAGGCAGGTATATAATTGATCCAGAAAAATTTATAAACTCCATAAATAAATTATATTAGAAAATGATTTATATGTAGATTTCCTAATCATAGAATCAACTTATACTCCTGATATTTTTACAACCTTCAGTTCGCTAAATATTTTGATAAGTCTAAGAAAAAAAATTCTAAAACCCTAAGGACTTTTGAAAACTCGTACCTCAAACAATTCAAAAATCCTAGATTTTTTACGAATTCTTCACTAAGACTTATTTACAAAATATTTAAATGAACTTCGTTGTTGTGAAAATATGCCTACGTATAAGTTGATTTTTAAGTTAGGAAACCTATATAGAACTTATTCTTTTAAGTTATAATAGTTCTTAAATTAACTCTAAATTTAATAAAAATTGATGTCAGAAAATATATTGTATCTTCGTATTAATATGTGAGAAGCTTCTTAAGGAGGAAAAAATGTGAAGATAGATGAAAATAATTTTATAGAACAGATAAAAAAGAAAAATCCAAAGTCTATTGAATTTGTAGTGGATAAATATAGCAATTTGTTATTTAAAGTAGTGCACACAGTATTGAATTCAAAATTTGAAGCACAACATTCTGAAGAATGCGTAAATGGTGTGTTTTGGGCTGTGTGGAACAATATTGAAAGTTTTGACAGCGAAAAAGGAAATTTTAAATACTGGATTACAGCTATAGCAAAATATAAATCCATAGACTGCAAAAGAAAACTTTTTAACAGAGATACAGATGAATGTATAGATGATTACAGACTCCAAAATGAGTTTAATGTAGAAAATGAAGTGATATTAAAGGAAAATAAGGAAGAACTTTTAAAGGCTTTAGATATTATGAAACCACAGGATAAGGAGATATTTGTAAGAAGGTATTTTTTATATGAAAGGATAGAGGACATAGCAAAGAGCTTTGGAGTTGACAGGAGCCTAGTGGATAAGAGACTTTCAAGGGGACGTAAATTTTTAAAGGAAAAACTTATAGTCTTGAAGGGAGAAGTGTTATAAATATGAATGATTTTAACATGGAAGAAAAAGATGTATATAAATTATTTAACGATGTAAGGATTGAAGAAAGCGAGTTTGATCCTATGGATGAAGAAGTTACTGATATAGAGAAGCAGAAGATAAAGAAAAATTTAAAGAAAAAGATAAGAGGTCAGAGAAAATTTAAGACTTTAAAATATGCTTCTATAGCAGCAGCCTTAGGTTTGATATGTACCATAGGTATAGGTACTATTTCTCCAGCCTTTGCAGAAAATATTCCAATTTTAAATTCAATAACACAAAAACTAAATGATGAATTTGGTTCTCATGGATCTTATGCCGAGTATTCTGAAATTATAAATAAACCTGTTACAAGCAATGGAGTAACCCTTACTATAAATGAAATAATAGCAGATGATTCAAAGCTTGTGATAGGCTATACGATAAAAAGTAACAAACATATTGAAAATTTAGAAACCTTTGGTTTAAGTATGTTTTTGAAAATTGATGGAAAAAGATCTGGATCAAATGGAAGTTCTGTGGGAAACTATACTAATGATTGCACATATGTTGGAAGCGAAGAAATTCATACTGACTTGCTAAAGAATACTTCAAATAAGGTCAATATAACTTTAAATGTGGATGAAATATCAAATATAAAAGGAGAATGGGACTTTGCTTTTAGTGCATCAAAGGATCAGTTAGTTAAAAATAGTGTTGTATTTAAGCCAAACATTAAGCTGGATTTTCCCAATAGCATTGCAAAGGTAGATAAGGTTGTTTTTTCTCCTATAGATACTTCTATTTTTATAAGTGGAAATTATAAAGACAAGGAAAAGGTTAAAAAGAATATGGAGGTAAACCATGATGATAGTTTAATGGATTATGATTACTGGGCTGTTTATGATGACAAAGGAGTTGAACTCATGACTAAGGGTTCAGGTGGAAGTAGTGATACTAATAAAGGAATATTTAACGTTGAAATGCAGTACAATAAACTTAATAAGATTCCAAAATATTTAACGATTGTTCCATGTAAAATTACTCCTTCAGCTGTAGGTGGTGAGGGTGTGGATAAAAACGGTAAAGAAGTACATTACACTATTAAAAGTAAAAAGCCAGTAGAAATAAGTAAGACAATTGATGGAGTGTATCCTATAGAACTTTCTCAAGGCAAGATGGGAAAAATTGTAATAGAAAGTATAGAAACAAATAAGGATAGTACCACAGTTAAATACAGAGTAGAAGGTAAAGCACCCTATTTTCAGGCACAAGATCTTTGGATAAAAGATTCTAGTGGAAAAGGAGTGGATTATAAAAGTTATGATATAAGAAAAGACGACAGCAAGCCAAATGAATTTGTAAGGCAATTTAAGAAACTTGATTCAAACAAGAAATATACTATATTTACTAATGATTTTAGCAATGTGGATTTTAGAGAGGACTTGAAATTTACAATTAATTTAAGCAAATAATATAAAGATTCCAGGTGATTTAATTAAATTACCTGGAATTTTTATATTTATAAGTCATAGAGCTTTTCTTTAACTAAGTATTTTATTCAAATGGTATTGTTTGTGGGTTCAGTTAAGTTAAGTTAAACCTATAATTTATAAAAAACGTGCCTATTTTTTAAAAAAGAGGCTTTGAAAAAAATATTGACAAGTCAGGAAAAAGTGTTTATAGTACAATTGTAGCATTTGTGAACGTAGTTCGCGGATGCGAACAATAATTAATTAAGGTGATAGTATGTCTAATTATAAAGAAAATAAATCAGCAGCACGGGTAGTAGATATATTGGTACTATTGGCTCATAGTGAGAAGTCTTTAACATTAAATGAAATCTGTAGTAGTAAGGATTGGCCTAAAAGTAGTACCTTTGAATTGGTTCAAACTCTAGTAGGTAAAGGTATTCTTGAAATGGATGATAAGAGACTTAAAACCTATAGATTAAGTTTACTAGCATTTGAAATAGGAAGTGCGTATCTTTCAAATTTAGGTGTTACTGATGTAGCAAGAGCATATATCCAGGAACTTAATAAAAAGACAGGCAGTACAGTATTTCTAGGAATAGAAGATAATGGAGATATTGTGTATCTTGATAAAGCTGAGAATCACTCTATTATGAAACCTACAGCAAAACTAGGATCAAGGCGTCTTATATATACAACAGGAGTTGGTAAGGCATTACTTGCTGCATATACTGATGATAAAATTGTAGAAATACTTCAGAAGAAACCTTTGCTAGGTAAAACTAAATTTTCACATACTTCAGTAGATGAGATACTAAAGGATATGCATGAAATAAGAAAACGTGGATATTCAATAGATGACCGTGAAGATAACATGGAAATGTATTGTATGGGTGCTGCAATTTATGATCAGTTTGGTAAAGCAGTTGCTTCTATAAGTGTTGCAAGCTTATATAATTCAATGAATGATGAAAAAAACTATTTGTTTCTAATGCGGTAACAGATACTGCCATGCAAATTTCTAGGAGACTTGGTTATATGGGCAATAAATTATATATGGACAAATAAAATTATGCCATGTGCATAAATTTATTTTAATAAAATGTTATAGAGTACTTAATTTAGTAAAAGGAGGAGTTTTTAAATGTGGGAAAAACTAGAAAATCTAAAAAAGATTGAAGAAACTGGAATTCTTCTAATGATTCGTTTAGATAGTGAAGATGAAGCTATGAAGGTAGCTGAAGCAGCTATAAAGGGTGGAATTTTGGCACTAGAAATTACTATGAGTGTACCGAATGCACTTGGAATTGTTAAAAAGTTATCTGAAAAATATAAGGAAAAGGGACTTGTTATTGGAGTAGGAACTGTTCTTGATCCAGAAACCACACGTGCAGCTATCCTTGCAGGTGCAAATATGCTTGTAAGCCCTAATTTAAATCCAGAAATGATTAAGATGGGAAATCGCTATCAGACAGTTATTATTAGTGGTGCATTTACACCAACGGAAATTGTAAATACTATAGAAGCAGGTGCAGATATTGTAAAAGTATTTCCAACTGAATTCATTGGCCCAGCTTATGTTAAGACAGTTAAAGGTCCATTGGTTCAAGCAGCTATTATGCCAAGCGGCGGAATAACCCTAGAAAATGCCGGAGAATGGCTTCAAGCAGGGTCGACATGCCTTGGAGTTGGCAGTGGTATAACTAAAGCAGCTCAAAAAGATGGCGATTATACAAAAGTAACTAAAGCAGCTGAACTATTTTTAAAAGTAGTTAAAGAAAGCCGCTAAAATAATTAAAAATTCAATTTGTCTCGTATTGCATGGATACCTTTGCAAAGGCATTTGACGGTGTAACTTTGCAAAAGTAAATGCAGTACCTGACATCACACATAAAGAACGATTGCAAATCATGAAAACGGTTAAGCATGTATGATAGGAGGATTATTAATGAAACAAAAAGAAAATATGTCTAATACACAATCTATGGATAATTCTAAAAGTAAATTAAACATTCGCTGGGCTTTTGTAATTTTACTACTAATTGGGGCAATTGTCAATTATCTAGATAGGGCGAATCTTAGTGTTGCCAATACAACTATTGCAAAGGAATTTCATTTATCATCAACTCAAATGGGACTTTTGCTATCTGCATTTTTATGGCCCTATGCAATTGCAAATTTACCATCTGGATGGTTAGTAGATAAATTTGGACCTAAGAAGATGTTTTCATTTGCATCAGGATTTTGGTCTACAGCAACTATTATATGTTCTTTTATAAGTTCATATCCACTATTTTATTTAATGCGTATGATTTTGGGAGTAGCTGAATCACCATTTTTTACAGCTGGCCTTAAAGTAAACCAGAGATGGTTTTCAGATGAAGAAAGAGGATTGCCGGTTGCAATTATAAATACAGGCTCACAAATTTCTAATGCAATTGCTCCACCAATTTTAACACTTTTGCTAGTTGCTTTTGGATGGAGAAGTATGTTTGTTATAATAGGTGTACTTGGTATTTTGGTTCTGCTAGTATGGCAAAAACTATATAGAGATCCTACATCTGAAGAAACAATTGCAATAAAAGGTTCTCTGGAAGCTGCTCAAGAAGTTAGAAAATCAGGGAAACAAGCCTCATGGGGAGAATTATTTAAACATAGAAACACATGGTTTATGATAATAGGAAATTTCGGGATAATGTTTACTATATGGGTATACCTAACATGGCTTCCATCTTATTTACAAAAGGAGCGTGGCTTTAGTTTAACTCAAAGTGGTTTTATAGCTTCTCTTCCATATATATGTGGTATTGTGGGGGTACTTTTAGGTGGAACTATATCAGACTACTTAATTAAAAAAGGTGTTCAGCCTATAACTTCACGTAAATTTCCTATAGTTGGAGGAGCACTTATTGCAGCAATATCTACAGCTCCACTTCCATTTATAAAGAGTACTGGTGTAATTATTGTACTTCTTTGTGTTGGGTACTTTGCATCACAATTGCCTTCAGGAGTTATATGGACCCTTGCAGCTGATGTTGCACCAAGTAATCAAGTTGCATCACTAGGAGCAATTCAAAATTTTGGTGGATTTTTAGGAGCTGCGATAGCACCAATAGCAACAGGAATTATACTTGACAAAACAGGAACTATAGGCGGCGTATTCTTAATAGGTGCAGGACTTCTTATCCTTGGAGCTATTTCATACGGAATATTTTTAAAGCCGGTAAATATGGGAGGCGCAAATTAATGACTCCGAGAGTTGTATTTTTAGTTGGACCTGCTGGTTCTGGAAAATCAACAGTTGGAAAACTTATTGCATCACATTTTCAATTTGCATATTTAGATAAAGATGTAGTATGTAATAAATTTACTGGTAAATTGCTAGAAACTCAAGGAATTTCTCCTGATGCCCGTGATGGTTGTGAATTTTATCAAAAGCGGATTATGCCGATAGAATACGAGACTTTGCTTCAAATAGCGGCAGACAATATAAAAAGTGGTATATCAGTAGTATTGGATGCGCCATTTGTAGGATATTTTTCAGATGAAAACTATATAAATGAGTTAAAAGAAAAATATAGTCTTGAAAACTGTGTTCCCTTGGTTTTAAGAGTAGTAGTATCATCTGAAGTATTACTTAAGAGAATTAAAGAACGTAATTTTAAAAGGGATGAGTGGAAACTTAAAAACTGGGATATTTTTATAGATAGTTTAAAATCCAAACAGTGTCTATGGAAAAATGTTAAGATAAAGGAATTTGATAATAGTAACGAAGAGATTGACACAAATAATTTATTTAAAATAATAGAAGAAAACTGTTAATAGGATTTTATTAACAAGGTTATAAATGGGTATAGAGTTGTTTGAAAAACAAATCTATGCCCATTATTTTATTATCTAGTTATCCTAAAATATATCAATTTTAAAATTATTATAAAATGTGTGAAAATTTATTGTTTTTTAATCAGAAATGGTAAAGTATTGTTTATTGACAAAAAAAATTGCATAATATATAGTGAAAGAATATTTTGTGACGGAGGTTTTAGAAATGGCATTAAGAAATATACGTACTTTAGGTGATGAAATATTGAGAAAGAAGTGCCGGGCTGTAGAAAAAGTTGACGACAGAACCTTAACTTTACTTAAGGATATGACAGATACACTGCATAATACAAAAAATGGTGCAGCAATAGCAGCACCACAAGTTGGTGTTTTAAGAAGAGCAGTTGTTATAGACATGGGTGAAGGTATAATATACCTAGTAAATCCAGAAATAATTGAAGAAGAAGGAAGTCAGGAAGTTATAGAAGGATGTTTAAGTATTCCTAATAAGTGGGGAAAATTAATTAGACCTGCAAAGGTAAAAGTAAAAGCATTAAATGAAAAAGGTGAGGAATTTACAATAACAGGAGAAGGAGATTTAGCTAAGTGTTTATGCCATGAAATAGAACATTTGGATGGAATACTCTTTATAGATAAAGTAACAGAATTTATAGAATAAGTGTTAATTATTAACTCAACTTTGGCACATAAGAAATTAACTTAATATAAAAAATTATGAAGCAAATTTTTTGAAAAGAACAAAGTTCAAATAATAAAGAACAGATAAGGTTGATTTCCCTCGTATCTCAGAAAATTTATAATTTTAATATTTTCTGACGTTAGGAAGGAAATTGTCCTTATTTGTTCTTTAAACTTTGTACTTTAGTATTTAAAAAATTACGCTGTGCTATTTTTAAATGAAGAGGCTAATATCTGCTGTGGGTGTCTTTTCCACAGACCTGGTAACCTTTTTCACTGCTGTAAACCTTCCACTGTGTTTTTGCACCAAAGTCATTGTTATTTATATTTATGGGTTCTTCATCATTTCTTGATTTTTCTACTTTTTTGTTATCAATTTTATCTTCTAATTTTTTTGTCATAGAAAACACCTCCTTTTATAGTTTTACTCCAAGAGGTTTTTTTATGATATGTATCTTAAGGTCTTATTTCCATAAGATTATATTATAATTTATAAAGTTTTTAAGCGAAAAATGAACCTATACTCATCAATAAATTAAGAATTAATTATTAATTTGAAAATATGCCTGCGTATAAGTTCATTTTTAAGTTAGAAATTCTATATATTATGAAATAATTAACGGAAAATGTTATAATTAACTAAATGGTAAAGGTAACCTAAAATAAAAGAGAGTTGCTAAATCATATTTTAGATAAAAATAGCAGAGAATAAACTAAAATATTAAATTATTAAAGTAAGGTGATATTATGGGAAAAATATATGGTTTTTATACAATGCCTCATCCGCCTATTGCAGTTCCTGAAATAGGACGTGGTCAGGAGACAAAAATAGAAAACACATTAAATGCATGTTATAAAGTTGGGGAAGAAATAGCATCTATAAAACCGGATACGATAATAATAATTACTCCCCACGGCCCAATGTTTAGTGATGCAATTGCAGTGTCTTATGAGAATAATATACATGGTGATTTAGGTAAATTTGGGGCTCCTGAGGTAAGTCAGAGTTCAAATATAAATTTGCCTTTAACAGAAAAGATAATAGAATATGCAAAAGAGCAAAATATTTTAATAGGAAAGATAACAACAAGGTCTGCCCATGAATATGGGATGGAATATGAATTAGATCACGGTGCTTTAGTGCCGTTATATTTTGTAAATAAAAAGTATCCAAATTACAAGTTAGTGCATATAACTTATGGAATGCTTTCTAAAATGGAGCTCTATAAATTTGGAATGTGTATTAAAAAAGCTGTAAATGAAGCCAATACCAAAGCAGTATTTATTGCCAGTGGAGATTTATCTCACAGGCTTACCAAAGATGGACCTTATAAATACAGCCCTTATGGAGAAAAATTTGATAGAGAAATAACTTCATTACTTGAAAAAGGTGATGTTTTCAAAATATTTAACATGGATAAAGAAACTGTAAGTGAAGCAGGAGAATGTGGGCTCAGATCTTACTATATAATGCTAGGAGCCATGGATGGATTCGACATTAAAGGTAAAATCCTCTCTTATGAAGGTCCCTTTGGTGTTGGATATGGTGTAATGAGTTTTTCACTTAAAGATGATGGCAGGGATACTTATAGTAAATTAAAAGAAGAAAGACAAAAAATAATTGCAGGAAAAAGAAAAACTGAAGATCCTTATGTAAAGCTTGCCAGGGAAAGTTTAACTTCTTATTTGGTTTATCATAGATATTTAGAAAATCCCCATTATGTAACTGACGAAATGAAAAATAGCAAAAGTGGAGTTTTTGTATCCATGAAGAAGGAAGGCCAGTTGAGGGGTTGTATTGGAACTATTTTTCCAACAACAGAAAATACAGCTGAAGAAATTATCAAAAATGCTGTTTCATCAGGAATAAACGATCCTAGATTTATGCCAGTTAGAGAAGATGAACTTGAAGATATAGATTTTTCCGTAGATGTGCTTACAAAGCCAGAAGAAGCTTCAAGAGAGGAGCTTGATCCTGAAAAATATGGCGTAATAGTGAAAAAAGGTTCTAGATGCGGTCTCTTACTTCCAGATTTAGAAGGAGTGGATACTGTAGATAAGCAGCTTCAAATTGCACTTGAAAAGGGAAACATATCTCCTAATGAAGACTATACTATTGAAAGGTTTAAGGTTATAAGGCATAAGTAAAGTTTTTGAGTATTGGAGGGAGATAACTTTTGTTACACGAAGGATTGTTTTATGAAAAGCAGGATGATAGAGTAAAATGTATGTTGTGTCCCCATAACTGCATTATAGGTGATAAAAAGCAGGGAAGATGTTCTGTTAGAACTAATGAAAATGGTGTGCTTCAATCTACAAATTATGGAGAAATAACATCTATGGCAGTTGATCCAGTAGAAAAAAAACCTCTTTATCATTTTAAACCTGGCAGAAACATTTTATCTGTAGGAAGCTTTGGATGTAATTTTTCCTGCAGCTTTTGTCAAAATTATGCCATAGCTCAGTATAGACCTAAAAGCCAGTATGTATCTCCTGAAGAATTAATAGAAACATGCTTGGATATAAAAGATAATATTGGTATAGCTTTTACTTATAATGAGCCCAGTATATGGTATGAATATGTATATGAAACCTCGAAAAAGCTGAAAGAAAGCCATCTGGAATTTAGTATAGTACTTGTTACAAATGGATATATTGAAGTAGAACCACTTCAAAAACTTTTACCCTATGTAGATGCCATGAATATAGACTTAAAGGCATTTAATCCAAAATACTATGAAAAAGTATGTGGAGGAGATGTTGAATCCGTACTTAAAATTATAAGTGAATCAGCCAAGAAGACTCATGTAGAGGTAACCACGCTGCTTGTGAATGATCTAAATGATTCTGCTTCGGAAGTGGAAAGTATTGCTTCTTATCTTGGAAATTTAAATAGAGACATTCCACTTCATCTGTCAAGATATTTTCCAACTTATAAGATGGATAGACCAGCTACGGATATAAATGTAATGATAGAATCTAAAAAAATCGCAAAAAAGCATTTGAATTACGTCTACCTTGGAAATGTTCAAGGTATTGACAGTTCTACATATTGTCCTAAGTGCGGCGAGCTTTTATTAGAGAGAACTGGATATTTCACTGAGATTCGTATGGATAGCAATAAATGTCCTAAGTGTGGATTCCCTATAAATATAGTACTTTAAAATCTAAAGCAGGTGACTTTGTTAAGGTTACCTGCTTTAAATTATGGCAAATAGTGTTTAAGATTTATTGGATAATAATTTAAAATGGTCATCCTAATCATTTCATTTGAATTATTTATATATGTATGGGTTTTAGAGGCATCAAATGAAATCGAATCTCCTGGACTTAAAACATAGGTTTTATTATCTGTTTCAAGAGTAAGTTCTCCATCAAAAACCAGAATATACTCATACTCATCCTCACCGTGAGAATTTGAAGTATATGAACTTGCTGTATCTAATTCAACCCTAAACAATTCACTTATCAAAAATTTTACAGTAGGTGCACTTTTAACGGATGAAACTTTTGCACTTGCTTCATCAAAGGCAAATAGTGAAGACAAAATAGATTATAAGTGGATGATGGGAATAAACTTGACAGCCTATATAAACTGGATTTTTGCAACTTTTATTGGGGCATGCTTTAGCAGCTTGATATATGACTATAAAAAGTTTGGACTTGATTTCGCACTTCCAGCTATGTTTATAGGCTTATTGATTTCAAGTGTAAAGGAAAATTCTAATTTAAGAAAATCCTGTGCAATTATAATTTCCTCTGCTGTAGTTTTACTTGCTTCTATTAAATTTTTATCTGCAAATACGGGAATTATGATTGCAGCCATACTTGGAGTAATTATAGGGGGTGTAATAAAAAAATGAATATGTATATCTGGTACATAATTATAGGCGGCTGTATAGTGACAATACTTCCTAGGACACTTCCTGTAATGTTGATTTCAAGAATTAATATAAATGATAGAACAGCGGAATTTTTAAAGTATATTCCCATTTCTATTTTGACAGCTCTTGTAGTGTCATCACTGTTTATTTTAAATAATAAGTTTTCTATAGATATATCTAATGTACTTGCATCAATTATAACTGCAGTAGTGGCTGTTAAAAAGAATGATCTGCTTTTAACTGTAATAGTAGGAGTAATATCCATAGCAGTGTTAAGAATGATATTTTGATTTTTTAACTAGCGGTTAAGTTTTTTATATAAATTCAACTATACATCCATTGGTATAAGAGCTCCGATAAGGTATACTAAGTGTTGTAAGGCCTTATAATCAAATTATGGAGTGAATATGATATGGATAAATTGCAGATAGGCGAAGTAATATTTAAACTTAGAAAAGAAAAGGGAATTACACAGGACCAATTAGGAGGATTTATTGGGGTGTCTACAGCAGCCGTGTCAAAGTGGGAAAGTGGTAATTCCTATCCTGATATAACTCTTCTCCCTGTACTTGCATCATTTTTTAACGTTTCTATAGATGAACTTTTGAATTATAAAGTTGAACTCTCTGAAAAAGAGGTTATGGAGATATTTAAGAAATGTGAAGCATTGTTTAGCAGTGATAAGGTTGATGAAGGAATTGATAAATCTATGGAATACATATTAAAATATAAATCAAGTTATTATTTAAAATATATGATAGGGTGCCTGCTTAATATGTATTCGTGGAAAAAGGGAGAAGAAAAAGTAGAAAATATAATGCTTAAAAATTCTGTTGAATTGCTTGAAAATGTAGTGGAAAATTGTAATGATACAAAATTAGTTGAACAAGCACTATTTCAACTTGGTGCTATTTATTCTTCCATTGGAGAAAATGATAAGGGAATAGAAGCTTTAAATAAAATTCATAAAAATCAATTTAATGTTGATTTTATGCTTGCAAATATATACTTAAGCAAAAATAAGATGAAAGAAGCAAGAAAAATACTTCAAAGTCAGCTGTGGAAAAATATATTTGGAATTAGTTTTGCCTGTTTAGCATTGGCTAAATCTTATATTAAAGATAAAAACTTAGGTATGATAGATAAATATTGTAATTTAGCTGTAAGTGTTAAAAAGCTATTTTCTCCAGAATGTGATAAAGTTATTGGCATGCATGTAGAATATATGAATTTTGCACAAATTTATCTTAGGCTTGACGAAAATAAAAAAGCAGTAGAAATGCTGTATAAGTGGATACAATGCATTAAAAATAATGATATAAATGCACCTAAGGATTTTTCATCTACCTGGTGTTTCAATGAACTTTCAGAAGGAGAACGTGCCTTTACTTTGGATTTGTATGAGAATATGATTAAGGTGTTAGAAGATCCAGTATTTAATCCTATTAGAGAAAGTAATGATTTTAAGGCTATTTTAAAAGATTTTAAGGAAATTAGAAAACTCAGATAGATTACGCTTAGTTCCATAATTGTAAATATTGCTTTTTAAAACTGTACAAAAAAATACGCCATATGGAGTATATTAAAAAATTTTTTTCTCTATACAATTGTAGTTGTATGGAGGAATTATTTATGTGAAGCAATAATTTTAAGGAGAGTTGGAAATGAATATTCAAATATTTGGAGTGAAAAAGTGTTTTGATACAAAGAAAGCTGAACGTTACTTTAAGGAAAGAAGAATTAAATATCAGTTTATAGATTTAAATATTAAAGAAATAAGTAAAAGGGAATTACAGAGCTTGAAGGCGGCAGTAGGCATTGATAATTTGATAAATAGTAAGACAAAAGAATATGGTAAATTAAATATTGGACTAATAAGGAGCAGTGATATAAAAGAAGAGATACTTTTAAAAAATCCCAAACTTTATAAAACTCCAATTGTTAGAAATGGGAAACAGGCTACAGTTGGATATGAGCCTTCAATTTGGAGTAAATGGGAGTGATCGAATAAAAATATTAAGAGAAATAAAATATATTAGCTAAAAATGCAGAAACATGATAAAGTAAATGATGAGATAAGAAACATGAGGTTAGCTTAAGAGAGAGAGGGGAAAATGAAAATAGATAAAAAATTACTAAAATACTGTATATATGCAGGAGTAACAGTGATTCTAATTTATATTGGTATAGCATTTTTAAATAATATAGGTAATATATTTGCTCTGTTGTGGAATCTGTTAAAAAGAACCATTAACCTTGCAAAACCTTTTTTTATGGCACTAGTAATTGTGTATTTATTGAAACCAGGAGTGGAAAGTATTGAAAAGTTCTTGGAAAAGAAAAAGATACTAAAAAAAGCAGCACACAGAAGAGTAATAGGAATTATAGGGGTGTATACATTAGTAGCAGCTATTTTTGCAGCCGTTGTAAGTGGAATATATATTATGATTGGTGGAAAACTCTCTCACAATATAAGTATAGCAAATATGGCGTCGTATTTAAATGAATATTTAAATAATCCAACATTGTCAGTTAGCTCTGTTAGTGAAAAATTAAAAAGTTTAAATATTTCAATACCTACAAGTTTGAATGATAAGATTGCTCAGATAGTAAGTTATGTACAATCTTATTTTTCAGCAAGTATAGGAGCAATGACAAATTCTATTGTAGCTATAGTAAGCAATATAGCTTTATTTTTTATAGCTATAGTATTAAGTATTTATTTAATACAAGATGCCGAATATTTCGTAGAGTTATGGAATAAAATCTTTAACCTTGTATTTGGAAAAAGTAAAACAGGAAGCAAATTAAAAGAAATATTACATGTTATGGATGTTACATTTTATAAATATATAAGAGGGCAATTGCTAGAGGCCTCTATAGTGGGAGTTCTATCAGCTATTGTGCTGTTTTTTATTGGGATAGATTATGCTTTGGTTATAGGAATTATTGCAGGTATTTGTAATATGATACCATATATAGGAGCTGTTGTTGGAACTGTTTTGGCAGTAGTGATGGCACTGCTAAGTGGACAACCTATTACAGCAGTATGGGCAATTATTGGAATGCTTGCAGTTCGGCAGGTGGATGATAGCTTATTGGCACCTAAAATTGTAGGAAATAGTGTAGGACTGCATCCTGTATTTACTATGATTGCAATACTTGTAGGTGGAAATTTGGGAGGACTTATAGGAATGCTTGTAGCTGTACCTACTGCTGCTTCACTAAAAATACTATTGGGTAAATGGTATGCTTCTCATCTGGAGAAGTCTGCATCTTAAAAAATAATTGTTAATATTGTTTTTTAAAAGTTCATAAAAAATACTCCATATGGAGTATTTTCAAAAAAGTTTTGGGACTGTCGCACTAAAAAAATTAGTGTGACAGTTTTTTGTATAGTCAAGTACCACCAGCTAAGCTGGTGGCTTGATTAAGCCCTATAAGGGCATGGTACTGGCAAGCGCTACTCGCGCCCTGAATAGACCGCCAATCGCAAAACATTTCCAGCAACCACCCTTGGTGGC
>NZ_LITT01000024.1 GCF_001636845.1 Clostridium ljungdahlii | reverse complement strand
TATTATTTTCTGTAGACATTTATATTCATCCTTTGTTTATGTTTTCTAGCAGAAATATAATACAATAAGATGGTTATGAATGTCTACTTTAATTCCATAATTTGTTATGAAATTTGCTCATTTATTAAATATTAATTTCTTACATTTAAATCCTTGTTTATCATATATTATAAACTTTTATTAATATTGTTATTGACTTTTGAATATTATGGTAGTATATTAACTTTAGATGGAATTTGATTAGAAATTTGTAAAATGTTTTATGAAATTATATTGACTTTTAATGTAATTTTTGCTATTATCTAATTATAGTCGTGTCGAATTATGGAATTAGAGGAGGAAGATCAATGAAATCAACAGGTGTTGTAAGAAGAGTAGACGAGCTAGGAAGAATTGTCATTCCTATAGAATTAAGGAGAACTTTAGACATTGCTGAAAAAGATGCCTTAGAAATATATGTAGATGGTGAACAAATTATATTAAAGAAATATGAGCCTGCATGTATTTTCTGCGGTGACGCAAGAGACGTTGTAAATTATAGAGGTAAGAACATCTGCAAAAGTTGTTTAAATGAATTAAAAGAAGGCAAATAATTATTATTTAAAAGACCTGCATTATAATTATAATGTAGGTCTTTTTTCTGTATTCAACTTATAAATGAATATTACTTAATGGAAAAAGAGAATATTACGTTAAGATAGCCATTGGACAATTTAAGGTAAAAAAAAACATAGCTAAATTTCCTAAATACAAAATGGATTTAACTATGTATGTATATTTAAATTTTAAAACAATATGTCATTAAACTATTATCTAACTCTTCT
Organism: Clostridium ljungdahlii; assembly: GCF_001636845.1. Classification (GTDB taxonomy): domain Bacteria; phylum Bacillota; class Clostridia; order Clostridiales; family Clostridiaceae; genus Clostridium_B; species Clostridium_B ljungdahlii_A. The sequence continues at coordinate 22,376 of NZ_LITT01000024.1, read as the reverse complement.
TCCACCTGTAAAATCTGATCTATTATCCAAAGATGCTATTTTAACTACATCTCCTGTTTTAGGTGCATTAATAAACTGTCCACCACCTACATATATTCCTACATGATACGCTGGAGAACCAAAGAAAACCAAATCTCCTGGCTGAAGTTCATCTCTTGATACAGCTGTACCTACTGTTTGCTGTTCCTGCGAAGTTCTTGGTAAATCAATTCCAAAGTGAGCATATACATATTGAACCAATCCTGAACAATCAAACCCTGAAGGAGATGTTCCTCCCCATACATATGGAACTCCTAAAAAGTTAGAAGCATATGCTACTACTGCATCAGATGATGCTATAGAACTTCCTCCTCTTGAAGCACTTTGTTGAACGTTACTTGCAGCTGAAGCAACTGCTTTTATAGTTGCTTGATTAGCAATTTCTAAAGACTTTTCTTGTGCATCTAAGGATGCTATTACATTTTTTGCACTTTCTTTATCACTATTAAGCTTGGCCAACTTTTTTTCATTTTCTGACTTTAGTGCCAATAGCTTATTATTTTCATTATTTAATTTTTCTTTTCCATTAGCTAATTGCTCTTTTTTATCTTTTAAATTTCCTATAACATTCTTATCAAAACCCATTACTTTTTTAACATTATCTACCCTAGATATAAAATCATTTAAATTATCTGCATTCAATATTACTCCCAGGTAACTACTTATGCCATTTGTGTACATAGCCTTTACTCTTTGATTGAACACTTGCTGCTGATTTTCCATATTTTTTTGGGCGGAATCTATATTAGCTTGAGTTTGTTTTATGTTATTAGAAATTGAGGCAATACTTTTTTTGTTATTTTCTAAGTCATTCATAGTTTGTGTTATTTGGTTGTCCATTTTTTCAGCTTTAACTTCTAATTCCTGCTTTTGTTGTTTAACCTGCTCTAATGAAGTCGATGAACTTGACGCACCTGGCGCGGCTAAAACATTTGCCCCTGTTGACAATGCCAAAGTTAATGCAATTGCAACAGATAAGGTTCTTTTATTCAAAACTTCTCTACCTCCTCATAAAATATTTAATAGCTTACAAATTTGAGCTTCTTATAACCCCAAAAATCTGAGATTTTCAAGTAACGTATGTCTATTATAACATTAAACTGGTATGTATCTCAACACGTATAGAAAATTTATATAAGAAATATTACAACTTTTTCATAAAATCAATTATCATTCTAACAATTTATTAATTATGCTTTGCTTTTATTAACAGTTTTTCATAAAAAATATATAAATTTTAAACTTGCCTTTATTTTCTAACTATAGGCTTGAAAATTCTTATAAAATTCACATTTGGAAGTTTTCTATCCTTTGTTTACCATATCATACCCTTTGTTTTTAAATCTGTAAATAAAAACATAGTTAAATCCTCAATTACAAAAGTGAATTTAACTATGTATGTATACTGAAATTTAAAATAATATGTAACTAAATTATTATCTAACTCTTCTTCCACCTGTAAAATCTGATCTATTATCTAAAGCTGCTATTCTAACTGAAAGTCCTCTATGTGGTGCTTCAATAAACTGACCGTCACCTACGTACATTCCTACATGATATGCTGGAGAACCAAAGAAAACTAAATCTCCCGGCTGAAGCTCATCTCTTGATACAGGTGTACCAACATTTTGCTGTTCCTCTGAAGTTCTTGGCAAAGTAACTCCAAAGTTTGCATATACATATTGAACCAATCCTGAACAATCAAACCCTGATGGAGATGTTCCTCCCCATACATAAGGAACGCCTAAAAAGTTAGAAGCATATGCTACTACTGCATCAGATGATACTATAGTACCTCCCCTTGAAGCACTAACGTTACTTGCAGCTGAAGCAATTGCCTTTAAAGTTGCTTGATCAGTAATTTCTAAAGATTTTTCTTGTGCATCTAAAGATGCTATTACATTTTTTGCACTTTCTTTATCACTATTAAGCTTGGCCAACTTTTTTTCATTTTCTGACTTTAGTGCCAATAGCTTATTATTTTCATTATTTAATTTTTCTTTTCCATTAGCTAATTGCTCTTTTTTACTTTTTAAATCGCCTACAACATTCTTGTCAAAACCCATCACTTTTCCAACATTATCTACCCTAGATATAAAATCGTTTAAATTACTTGCATTTAATATTACTCCCAGGTAATTACCCATGTTATTTGTATACATAGCCTTTGCTCTTTGATTAAATACTTTCTGTTGGCTTTCTATACTAGCTTGGACAGAATCTATGTTAGCTTGAGTTTGTTTTATACTATTAGAAACTGAGGCAATACTTTTTTTGTTATTTTCTAAATCATTCATAGCTTGTGTTATTTGATTGTCCGTTTTTTCAGCTTTAACTTCCAATTCCTGCTTTTGTTGTTTAACCTGCTCTAATGAAGTCGATGAACTTGATACACCTGGCGCGGCTAAAACATTTGCCCCTGTTGACAATGCCAAAGTTAATGCAATTGCAACAGATAAGGTTTTTTTATTCAAAACTTTTCTACCTCCTCGTAAAATACTTAACAGCTTACAAATTTCAGCCCCTTATAACCATAAAAAACTCAAATTCGCAAATAACATGTTTCCATTATACCATTAAATTGGTATATACCTCAACACATATAGAAAATTTATATCAGAGATATTATAAGTTTTTAATAAAACCAGCTTATTTTCTGGTAATTTGTCATCTATATTCTGTATTTATTAACGATATTTAATAAATGTTATACAAATTTTAAACTTGCTGTTTTTTTATTATAGTTTTAAAGAATGCTTATAAACTTCAGATTTTGAAAGTTTTCTATCCTTAGCTACTTTTTTTATAGCTTCTTTTTTATCTATTCCATCTTCCATATACATTTTTATATGTTTTTCTATAGACAAATTTATCCATCTTTCACTTTCTTCTCTTAAAAGTTCTTTTTCATCCTTACCTTCTACTACCAGTACAAATTCCCCTTTTGCATCATTACTCTTATAATAATTCATAGCTTCTTCTAGTGTAAATCTCAATATTTCTTCATGAACCTTTGTAAGCTCTCTACAAATACCTATATGTCTATTACCTAGGACGGTTGCCAATACTTCTAAAGTATTTGTCAGTCTATGGGGTGCTTCATAAAATATCAATGTTTCAGTTCTATTTTTTACACCTTCTAGTATATTCCTCTTATCTTTATTTTCCCTAGGTAAAAATCCAATGAATGTAAACCTTGAAGTATCTAGTCCTGAGTAAACCAAAGCTGTTGTTACTGCAGTGGCACCAGGCAGGACTTCAAATTCTATTTCCTGTTCTATACAATTCTTCACCATAATGCTTCCCGGATCTGATATACCTGGTGTCCCAGCATCACTTACTAGAGCTATATCTTTACCATCTTTCAACTTTTGTATTAATAATTTACTTTTCTCATTTTCGTTATATTTATGGCAACTTATAAGTGGTTTTTTTATATTGAAATGATTTAGTAGCTTTAAACTCTGTCTGGTATCTTCTGCTGCTATTAAATCTACATTTTTAAGGGTGTCAAGAGCTCTTAAAGTTATATCACTTAAATTTCCTATAGGAGTTGCCACTAAAAAAAGTTTTCCCATTACACATTATCTCCTTAAACATCTTCCGTATATTCTATCAATTTCATCTGTATAGCTTCCATCTAATTTATGTACACATATAGGTGCTTCCCATTTTAAAAACGGCTTTCCATTATTTTGTCCCTCTATAAGTACCATATTAGGTGCCTTGTTAGCACATGGCTGTACCATTGTCATCAGCTTTGGCTCTATATTGTATTTCCTCATAGTGTACATTATATCTACAAGCCTATCCGGTCTATGGATCATATATAGCTTTCCATTATCTTTTAATAAAATCTTTACTGCCTTTATAACGTCTTCTAACGTACAGCATATTTCATGTCTTGATATTGCATTTTCATATTGGGCATTTGTAATTCCCGAGTTTTTTAATTTATAGGGTGGATTTACCGTTATTACATCCGCTTTTGGTAACTTTTTTAAAAATTCAAAATCTACTAAATCTCTGTGAATAAATTCAACTCTTTTCTCCATGCCATTAAAAATTACAGAACGAGTTGCCATATCTACCATATCTTTTTGAATTTCCATACCTATTATATGCTCAGCCTTTGTTTTACCAGCTATTATAAATGGTACTATCCCTGTTCCACTGCACAAATCAATTATATTCATTTTAGATTTAATTTTAGCAAAATTTGCAAGTAAAACAGCATCCACCCCAAACCTAAAGCTATTTTTTTTCTGTATAATACATATTCCGTTTATTTGTAGGTCATCTAATGTTTCATCACTTCTCACTAACTTCAATTTCACTTGAACATCCTCACTTATAAAATTTATCTTACGCAAGTTTACATATTAATTTAAATTGTAATTTAAATTAAATATATTGTCAAATATTAGATACTTAGCTATTATTAAATTTTTGTAAAAAATAAAATCCCGTTAAAATTAAGGGATTTAATAAATAATATATTACTAACTATGTTTAATGTTGTTGAGATTGATTTACCTTTTGTTGATCTGTAGTTGTAGTCTGTGAGGTACCCTGCGAACTGTTAGTACTGCTGCTTGTACTATTTCCACGTTCAATACTATTAAATTTATTGCTTTCTATAATTATATCTACTCTCCTATTTTTAGCTCTATTTGCATCTGTAGAGTTATCAGTAACTGATCTGTATTCTCCATAACCTACTGATGTAAGCTTTTCAGGTTTAATACCTACTTTATTTTGTAAAAACTGAGTGACATTAGCTGCTCTAGCACAAGATAACTGCCAATTAGATGCATATTCATTATTGCTAATAGGTACATTGTCTGTGTGTCCTTCCACCCTTATAGAATTTCCCATTTGATTTATCATTTTTCCTATTCCCATTAATGTATTTTGGATTTCAGGTTTTATTTCAGCTTTTCCTGTATCAAAAAACAAAGTATTACTTAAACTCACAACAAGCCCTCTTTCATCTATCTGTGAGCTTACACTTTGGCTTAATCCGTTAGCCGCAAGATATGAGTCCACTTGTTTTTTCAATTGCTTTAATTTATTTGCTTCCATCTTAACCTGTTCTTCAGATTGATCACTTTCAGTTGGCTTATCTACTGTTTTAACACTATCTTTGACACTAGAAGTATTATCAGCACCTATTATTGTTTTTCCGCCTCCCATTGCTATACTGAGAGATTGAGAAAGTTTATTATATTTAGTTTGGTCTACCTGACTCATAGCATACATAACTACAAAGAATATCATAAGAAGCGTCATAAAATCAGCATAACTAAGCATCCATCTTTCTGCACTTGGTCCTTCATCTGGTTTTTTATTTTTCTTCTTCATAATTCAGCCTTCCCATCCATTCCTTCATATTTTGCCAATTCCTGCTTGTTCAAAAATCCTTTTAATTTTTCTGCTATAGTATTTGGATTTATACCTTCTTGAATATACAGTATTGCTTCAATTATAAGAGTTTTTTCCTTAACTTCCTTTTCATCTTGCTGCTTTAATCTATTACCTAATGGAAGCCATAATAGATTTGCAGATCCTATACCATATAATGTAGCCAAAAATGCGCTTCCTATTTTACCTCCTAAGCTAGCTGTATCTGTAAGGCTACCTAAAATATGAACCATTCCCATAACTGTACCTATAATACCCATAGTAGGTCCATATCCTCCTGCACTTTCAAATACACTTGCCCCTTGCTTATGTCTCTCAGATGTGGATTCAAGCTCCAATTCTAGTATGTCTCTTACAGCTTGAGGATCTACTCCATCTACTACAAGCTGAAGACCTTTTTTTATAAAAGGATCTAAATTAGGGTCATTGGATATTTCACCTTCCAAACTTAACAAACCATTTTTTCTAGTTTTATAGGATACATCTTTAAAATATAAAATTAAATCAACTAAACTTGCTTTTCTAGGATTAAAAATCACTTTAAATATTTTAGGTACTCTTTTTAATACGTCTAATGGAAATGATAAAGCTACAGCTCCAAATGTTCCACCAAAAACTATTACAGCTGCCGCAGGTCCAAAAAGTGCCATAGGGTTTCCCCCATCCATCATAAAACCAGCTGTTACTGCAGCAATTCCAAATATCGTAAATATAACAACAGATATATCCATTTTTCCCTCCATCTAGTACATTTTCTAACTATAATTTATTTAATCTCCTATCTATATTAATTATTCGTGTAAAATAACTTACTCTTTATACAGAATTTGATATTTATATAAATTAAAAAGGCCACCTTATGGTGACCTTCTAAAAACTAGTTTTCTTCAACTGGTGCTCCTACTGGACAAACATTAGCACAGTTTCCACATTCTATACATTTTTCTGGATCTATTACAAATTGACTATCTCCTTGGCTTATAGCATCAGCTGGACATTCTGAAGCACATGAACCACAACTTACACATTCTTCTGTAATTTTATATGCCATCTTATGTAACACCTCCTTAACTTTTAGATAATGTTTTCATCCCCTGTATTTTATCACATTTGCTATAATTTTAAAAGATAATTTTAGGCATTTGAAAGAAAATAACAAGTCAAAGATGCGACGAATATTTTTTATCAGATAAGGAGGCAGATTCCGCAGATAGTGAATCCTATCTAAGGGTTCTACCGACGCAGTATGATAAAAAATAGGCTAGCATACTGACTAGTTATTTCTTTGAAAATGCCTTATAATACTGCATAACCTAAATCTTCTATACACTGGATAATTTTGTTCTCTGTTATAAAGTAATTATCATATACTATACTTACTTTTCCTTTTTCTTTGTTTATTTGGCAGGCTATTACCCCTTCACTACTGGAAATAACTTTTCTTATTTTATTAACATCCTCAGAAGTACGTATATTAGAAATTTTAAATACTGATTTCATATGTTCCTCCTTAATCCTCCTTAAACAATTGTTTAATCATATCTGCATCTTCTGTTTCTTCATCAATTTTTATCTCATTTTCATCTATACTGCCTTCAAATCCTCCTGAAACTACTTTAATTCCACTTATAGGCACTTCTTTTACTATATCATCACCATCTTCAACTTTTATCTTTATTTTAACACTTTCCTTTACTACAGAATTATCTATAACTTCTCCCTTTCCATCAGGTGTACTAACTACAGACCCTATCTTAGGCAACCTCTGTCTTATTTTTTCATAAGTATCTTGTTCATAATTCAAACAGCACATAAGTCTTCCGCATATTCCTGATATTTTAGTAGGATTCAATGATAAATTTTGTTCTTTTGCCATTTTTATAGAAACAGGTACAAAATCGCCTAAAAATGTAGAGCAACACATAGCTCTGCCGCAAGGCCCAAGACCCCCTATCATTTTTGCCTCATCTCTTACTCCTATCTGTCTAAGCTCTATTCTTGTTCTAAATATGGATGCAAGATCCTTCACCAATTCTCTAAAATCTACTCGTCCGTCAGCTATAAAATAGAATATAACCTTATTGTTGTCAAAAGTATATTCTACATCTATAAGCTTCATATTTAATTCATGTTGTTGTATTTTTTCAATACATATATCAAAAGCCTTTTTCTCTTTTTCTTTATTTTCATTATATTTTTGTATATCTTCTTCAGTAGCTATCCTTAAAACATTTTTAAGTGGTGAAACTATGTCTCTCTCACTTATATCTTTTGGTTCTATAACACACTCACCAAATTCTATTCCCCTTGCTGTTTCTACTATTACACTATTTTCTCTTTTTATATCTAAATTACCTGGTGAAAAATAATATATTTTACCGGCCTTTTTAAAACGTACTCCTATAACTGTTACCATATTTTTATACCTCCTGCATTTTCACCAACATAGAATTAAAAACTAAAGTTCTATTTACATTGCTTTCTAATTTTTCTCTAGCATCCTTTACTATATTAATAATATCATTCAACTTATTAAATGAAAACATTTCTCCTATAGCCTTTATATTTTCAAATTTATCAATGTTTATAATAAATTTTCTATTACCTGTTTCTTTGTATACAAGTACATCTCTTATATATGACAAAATACAAGTTAGTACCTCCTGCCATTCGTACTTGTCTTTAGATATACAATCTGAAAGTTTTAAACAAGAACTAAAATTCTCATGGCCTAATTCTTTAAATATATTTAAAATTATATTTCTCATTTCACTTAAAGATATATCCGAAATAAATTTTTCTGCTCTTCCAGGTATTCCATCACTAAACGCTAAGACAGATCTTAATTCTTCAGTGGATAAGTTAGGAAACTTGGCATTTAAAAAAATCTCCATTTCTTTTTGGCTTAACCTATTAAGTTTATATACTTGACATCTAGACTTTATGGTATCCAATATTCCATCTAACTTTTCACATAAAAGTAACATAAAACTTCCACTAGGAGGTTCCTCTATAGTTTTTAATAATGCATTTTGAGCTGCTTCTGTCATTTTATCTGAATTATATAGTATTATTACTTTTTTGTCACCCTCATAAGGTTTTTTATTCATTTCTTCTATTATATTTTTTACTTCCTCTATTCCAACGGATTTTTTACCTTTTGCCATTTTAAATTCAATTATATCTACATACTGCTTCATCTGCTTTTTTCCCAATATATCTAAAGCTATTTCTTTAGCAAGAAGACTTTTACCTATCCCATCTTCTCCTACAAAAATATGGGCATGAGAAAATCTATTGGAAGTTACAGAATTTTTTATCTGGAGTTTTATATTCTCATGCCCTATTATATTGCAAAATTCCAACTCAGCATACCCCCTGTTAAATCTTTACAAATTTGTCTACATCTACTACAAATATATTTGCTCCTCCAACTTCTACCTCCACAGGATATGGCATATATACCCCTGTAGAACTTGCTACAGATGAAGGAGTTGTTATAATTTGATTTCTTGTTTTACATACATCTTCTATATGTGCTATTACTTTATCAACGTCTTCTTCTTCCACTCCTATGAGTAAAGTTGTATTACCAGCTCTTAAAAATCCACCTGTAGTTGCAAGTTTAGTAACCCTAAATCCACCTTCTGTTAAAATTTCCAAGAGATCCGCAGCATCATCATCCTGAACAATGGCTATAATTAATTTCATAAAACATCACCTCTTGTAATTTATTTTACAAATAATTACCTAAATTTTTCAAATTAACTTATATTTATTATACCATAACTACTTATTATCTCATATAACTGAAACTTTTAATTAATATATTAAATTTTTACTATAGTCTTTTTTTTATCAAATCATATATATCTTCGTGGATTTTATCTACAGTCTTTATTTCACTACCTTCTATACATGAAATTTTATTCCAATTATATTTATCTACAATATGTATAGCATTTTTATAAGAATTAACCAGATACTCATAATCTCTCTCATGTATGTCCTTTTGTGCATTACCTGTAAATTTATTATTCCTCTTAGTCATAAGTTTTTTACTATATTCAGGAGGCATATCCAAAAATATAACACAATCTGGTACAGGAAGTCCCAATATATCAAATTCAAAATTCCAAAGCCATTTTAAAAACTTATTTTTCTCTTCTAGATCATCAATCTTAGAAGCCTGATGTATCATATTAGCTGTTGTATATCTATCTGCAAGTATTATTCCTCTATTTTCATAAAACTTTTTCCACTCCATCTTATAGGATGCAAATCTATCTACTGCGTAAAATGTAGATGCTGCATATGCACTTACATCTTCAGGTTTATTTCCAAAATCTCCGTTTAAATACATTCTTACCAAAGCTGAAGACTCACTATTATAATTAGGATATTCTATTTTTTTTAAATTATAATTTTCATTTAGAAGCCTTTTATAAAGTTTTTCTGTCTGCGTAGCTTTTCCACTGCCGTCACATCCTTCTATGACTATAAGTTTTCCTTTTTGTAAACTCATTTGCTTTCCTCCAAAATTTATTTTACAACTTTTATTTTATTGTCTTTTATTCCAATTAAGTCCATATTATTTTTTATATAATATTTAATAACTTGAATTACACTTTTATCTATCAATTCTCCCATAGCTAATACGGGAACTCCTGGAGGATATGGTATTACACTTGCCCCGCTTATCCTTCCACACGAATCATCTAAATCTACCATTTCCTTTTCTACATCTATAACTTGAAATGGAATCATCTTGGCTTGAGGTATTCCATATTTCATCCTATTTGTTTTCTTACATTTAATTCTTTCTAAATCACAATTTTTTAATACAGTATACAATCTTTCAAACTCCTCTTTTTCATTAAAGGGAGAAAAAATCAATACTAGATTGGAATTGTCGCTCATTTCACACTGTATATTTAGTTTTCTTAAATAATTTAAAAGTAAATTGCCACTGTATCCTGGTTCTAGATTTATAGTATATCTTGTTAAATCTATATCTGCTGCACTTGGTACTGCCTTTCTTTCTTTAGAATTAAATTGTATTATATCCTTTCTGCCAATTACCTTCAATCCTCTTATAGAGTTTATCTTATCTCTATAGTATTCTGTTATCTCTATAAGTTTTTGGTAATCACTTCTGCCATACTTCTCAAGATAAAATCGAGCATAATCCATAGAGCAAAGTGCTATGTATGAAGGACTTGTACTTAAAAATGCATTATAATAAAAGTCTACTTTATTTATGTATTTTTCATTATTTACATGTAAATAAGCAGTTTGAGTTAAACTAGGCAGCGTTTTATGCGAACTAGTAACTACCATATCTGCACCAAGTTTCACAGCGCTTTCTGGTAAATTTTTATTAACACCAAAATGTGCCCCATGAGCACAATCAACTAATACTTTTATGTTAAGCTTTTTTGCCTCCTTTATTATAAACTTAAGATTGCTGCATATTCCATAATAATTGGGATATGTAACTACTATCCCTTTTATATCCTTATTTCTCTTTAGTGCTTGTAAAAAATGCTCCAAATTTATGCAAATAGGAGCATTTATTTTTTCACTTATAATATTTTCTAAATATATGGGAATTAACTTCCTCATAATTATTCCATTTAGTATAGAGCTATGGCAATTTCTTTCTACTAAAACTTTATCTCCTTCATTAAAATTACTAAACAACATTATCATATTTCCGGAAGTGCTTCCATTAACTAAAAAATAAGACTTTTTACTTCCATAGAGCTTTGAAAGACGCTTACTTGCATCTAATATCATACTTTTTTGATTATGAAGATTGTCTACACCATCTACTTCAGTGATATCAAATTTTAAAATATTAGATATAAATTCTCTTCCTATTGAAGTATTATAAAAACCTCTTCCATTTTTATGACCTGGCATACAAAATGATATATTATTTTCCTTAATGTATTTTAAAACTCCTTCTAAAAGTGGTAATTCTGACAATGAGTTATCTCTCCTCTTATAATAAAACGTGCTATAGTTTTACTTATTCTTTCTTTATAGTATTCGTAAAAATCTAAATTATTTTCTAATTTTATTAATCTTTCTTCACAATTTTTACATATTCCTCTACCATATATTATTATACCATCACTCAAAGGTTTTCCACATATGATACAATATTTTTTTTTCATCTACATCCTCCTAGCAGCACTACTTACAAATTAATATTATTACTTTTGTTATTTAAATTTTTACCCTTAATACACAAAATATTCAATTTAAAAAATTCTTTCTGATTTTTATATCCTATAATATATACTATTCAGTTCTACCCTTAAACTTATTTTGTCCACATAAATAAATTTAAATAGTAGCATTTATATTAATATCTTATAATGATATATTCAAAAGTATGTTTTCATAAGATATAATATAAATATACTATATAAAGAAACCAACTAAAATACTCGGCTAATTTTTACAAGGAGGCATTACATGATTTCAATTTATAAAACTATAGACGAATCAAATAATATACAATCTGTAGATACCATAGAACATGGCTGCTGGATTAACGTTGTAGCACCTTCAGATGAAGATTTACTTTTAATATCAAAGAAATCTGGTGTTTCAATGGATTTTTTAAAAGCTGCTCTAGATGAAGAAGAAACGTCCCGTATAGATACTGAAGATAATAATCTACTAGTAATAGTTGATATTCCTTTTACAGAAATGGAAGTTAACTCTTTAACTTATGATTCTTATCCATTAGCTATAATTCATACAGAGTCTACTTTAATTACGGTTTGTTTAAAAAACAGTAATATTCTTACTGATTTTATAAATGGCAAAGTTAAATCCTTTTACACATTTAAACGTTCTAGGTTTATTTTACAAATACTTTATAGAATAGCAAGCTATTACCTGCTCTATTTAAGACAAATAGACAAAAAAAGTGTAATGATTGAGCAAAAACTTCATAGATCTATGAAAAATAAAGAGTTTATTCAACTTTTATCTTTACAAAAGTCTCTTGTTTACTTTTCAACATCCTTAAAAGCTAATGAAATAACTTTAGAAAAAATGTTAAAATTAGAACTTTTACAGAAATATCCTGAAGATCAAGATATTCTAGAAGACGTTATAATTGAAAATAAGCAAGCCATAGAAATGACAAACATATATAGTAATATCTTAACAGGAACTATGGATGCATTTGGCTCAGTTATATCAAATAATTTAAACATAGTGATGAAACTCTTAGCTTCAGTAACTATAGTTATGGCAATTCCAAATATAATATTTAATTCTTTTGGCATGAATTTAAATGGAATACCTTTTGCTAAATCTCCAAATGGCTTCTGGATGGTATATGCCATAACAGCTTCAATTTGCTTGGTGTTTATATTATTTTTAAAGAAAAAGAACTTATTTTAATTTTAGGATGTGATGATTTTGATTGGAAAAAGATTAAAAAAAGGAGATACTATAGGCCTTGTATCTCCAGCAAGTGCAGAGAAGCCTGAAAAAATCAAAGAAAAAATTGAATTTTTAAAAAACCTTGGTTTTAATGTTAAAGAAGGAAAACATATATATGACAAATGGGGTTATTTAGCTGGTAAGGATGTGGACAGGGCTTCCGATATTATGGATATGTTCTCAGACAAAAGTGTAGATATGATATTATGCACAAGGGGTGGCTACGGCAGCATGAGGCTTCTTCCCTCTATTGACTTCAACATTATAGAGCAAAATCCTAAAATATTTGCAGGATTTAGTGACATAACCACCTTGCTAAACAGCATATACGAGAAATGTCATATAATTACCTTTCATTCTCCGATGTGTACTTCTAATTTCGATGATTTTACATTAAAGAGTTTTTTAGATACCTTAATGTGTGGATATAATCCCTTTGCTATAAAAAACCCTGAGGATATTCCCACACAGTATTTTAATGGAGAGTACGCAGCTGGTAATCTTATAGGCGGTAACCTTTCCCTTATATCTAGCCTTTTAGGCACTCCTTATGCCTTAAATACTGAAAATAAAATACTATTTATAGAAGATGTAGGAGAAGAACCTTATAGAATTGATAGAATGCTTACTCAATTGACATTAAGTGGTGATCTTCAAAAATGTACAGGCTTTATTCTGGGACAGTTTACAAATTGTGAACTTCCTCATTATGAACGAAGTTTAACTTTAACCGAGATACTTGAAAACAGGATACTTAGCTTAAAAAAACCAACTTTAATCAACTTTCAATCTGGCCATTCATATCCAAGAATAACTTTACCAATTGGAAGCAGTGTAGAAGTAAATTTTGAAAAGGGAGAAATACATGTATTAGAATCTGTAGTGAAATAGATCATTTAACTACAAATATAAAACACACCAATTTTTTATACTATAGAAGCGCCATCCAGATTTGAACTAGGAAGAAATGTTTTCCCCAGCTAATCTAGTTGGCAAACTCTTATTATATCATATACAGCTTTACATATCTTTATCATATTTACTTATAAAATATATATTTGAAAATACAACAAACAGGTACGCAATAACAATGGCTAAAACTACTGACCAACTGACACCCATCAATGCAAATGCCATCATCAATGCCCCGAATACCAATATCATAAGATCATATGCCTTAGCTTTAGCTTTATTTCTTATTGCTATGTTTCTCTCATCTTTTTCATCAATTTCCCTTTGCTTAGCTACCTCCGGATTTTTTTTCATAGTATAGATGTCAAAGGCAGTACCAAGGTTTTGTCCAAAGACTCCACCTCCAATTCCGATAAGAATATATGGTAAAGTCTGAATGATACCTTGATCATTTCTTGTAAGTTTTGCTAATACAGCACCTGCAGCTAAAATTACAAAACCAATGAGTGAAAATACTAAATACATTGCAGCACTCTTATTTTTCATTTTTTTCCTCCTCATAGATAATACTTCTTATAACCTGTTTTCCACATAACAGCTATTTCCCTAAATTATATGGAAAGCTGACTTTACATTTTTATATTACTACCACATAGTATAGATGTCAAGTATACTTTCCATAAAAAACTAAGCAATAGTACGTGGCTGCAGAAAATATTTCTTATGAATCACTTTATATAGTTTAGTTATTCATACATCTTAGGAAATGGATCGTATTGGCTATTTTCATTCCAAAAGTATTCAATACTCATTATCTATGGATACACACAAATGTTGAAATAGCACGATAAACAAAACATAATAAACGAAGTAACAGAGGAAATGAAAAGTGAGATGAGCAACCTTCATAAGTCATTTATTTATATTACTTCTTATTTTTGTATTTAGGTGATAACTTAAATTCAGTATTATATCCATAAGAGATAAACATACAGTTACTCCAGACCAAACTTATATTTTCTTTATTATCATGCAAATAATCCATAATCTTTTTCATGCTTTCAAATTCATGTTCTGCCTCTTGCTGTGTAAGTCCTCTATTAATTAGATTAGAAACAAATTTTTTTCTTTCCTCTGTGGACATTCTTTTAGAATATGAACCTGACATAAAGGCTTCTAATTGTTCTCTGTAATCAGAGTTTAAAGGAGTTATATACTGAATAAAGTCATTTACCCTTGTATTAATATTTTTAAGTCCTACTTTTTCCATATAAACAGGCAGCTTTAATCCAACCTCAAAATCTTTTCCTATTCTATCTAAATCATTTCTGCGTAATTTTTGCTCAATCCCAAGTAAATTCATTTTACTGTAATCTAAACCGTCAATATATAAAGAAGCACCTGAAACATCCCTGCTCAATTCCATACAAATAACCATACCATCAGGCTTCACAGAGTCTTTCATTTTTTCTAATATCTTAATAGGGTCAGGAATATGTTGTAGTACAGTTTGACAAATAGCAATATCATATCTTTCCTTTGGTATATACTCATTTAAGTCAGATTGTATAAAGTAAGTTTTGTAACCTGTATCTTGAAATGCTTCTTTGGCTTGTTCCAATAATTTATCTGCTATATCAATTCCAGTATATGTACTTCCATGAGGTAAAAGTGGTAATAGCAGTTCCCCTAAAAATCCAATTCCACAACCAAAATCAATAATTGATACTGGTTCTGTAATTTTCCATACCTTTTCTACTAAAAACTCCATGTAGTCATTATTCCACCATGTTTTTCTTGATTTTTCTAAATACTCTAATGCAGTGTTCCAAATATTTGTTTCCACTTAATGCCCTCCTCAAACTTCTTATATAATGCTATTTTACAATTATTCATTAATACAATAATAATTGTACCACAATATACCAAACTGCTATAAACAATAAAAAAGAAGTAACCTATATACTGAAAAATCAGCAATTAGATCACTTCTGTATCTTTTTGGAGGCGCCATCCAGATTTGAACTGGAGATAAAGGTTTTGCAGACCTTTCCAGTTAATTTAGTTGGTAAACTCCTGTTATATCAACGGTTGTAGCCCTTTTTTACTTGCAGGATGTAACAGTTATATACATTTTACTACCATTAACCTTAACCGTCAAGTTGCAGTAAGCTAACAGTAAATATTACCAGTAATCCTACAGTATAAGAATGTTTTGTACTGCTATTACGGTACATCATTCCCCAGCATTTATATACAGCAGAATGATTAAAGTCCCTGTAAAGTTCAACGAAATAAGACAATTATCAAAAATACCAATTTATAACTAGTTCATAATACTGTGTTTTACAGCCTATTTCTAAAAGTATGTTGCAGTTATTTACTGACAGCATTATCATATCTTTTAGCTTTTGATAACAGTATTGTATTGCCGAGTTTATGCGATTTCTGCTGTTATCATATTTTGTTATCAAAATTAATTTCAATTCTTTACATCAATTCAGACATATATTACTGCAAATTTCTGTATGTAAATCTATTAAATAAAGTAAAGGTACTCCACCCATCCAACAGGGAACACACTCCATACCTTCCTGCAACTTGCCTATAGAATAAGTACACATCAAAAATAACTTTTCAAAGTCTATTTACCCTGTTATTAGTTTTAGTTTCTATCATTTTGTTTTGTTTACATAATGTTTACATTTGTATGTGTTGTTTTTTATTACTCTGAATGGATTTAAAGGCGAAGCAGTGAGAGCTTTCTGCTAACCAATTTATACAGGGGGAATAGAAAATGATAAGTAATCAACTATTAAAAGAACTTACAGGAAATGAAGTAAAGCTTCTGATATACTTTGACAGAAGAATTATGGATAAGGAACTTTCTATACCAGTTAGAAAAATTACCGAGGACTTAAACTTAACAGTTGGCACAGTGGTTAAAAGTATTAACACACTTATATACAAGAATATTATTGTAAAAAGAGTTACTGGAAAAGGTAAAAATATCAGGGCTTATTATATCTGGAATGAAGAAGAAATATACAAGGACTGCTAATTACTGGCAGTTCTTTTTTATACCTTTAGTTAATTCAGATATTGAAAGGATGGATGGCAATGAGTTATAGAGAATACAGAGATTTAGTAGACCTTTCCACTGGCGAGTGTATTAAAGTACCAGTGAGCTTTGTAGAAAACAGGGAGGATTACTATATTAGAAGTAGAAAACAAGATGAAGCGTATAAAAAGAAATCTAACAAGCCAATGAGAGTAACAGAACACTTTTACTGGGGCAACCTCTTAAATATAATCAATTTAATAAAAGAGAAAAGGTTAAGTACCTCTGCACTAGGTTTGTTGCTACTATTATGCTGTTATTTACAGAATGGCAGTGATATACTCTGCACACAGAAAAAAACTCCATACACAACAGCAGAGTTAATAGAACTAACTGGTGTGCCTAAAAGAACTTTTGTAAGAGCTATAGATGAACTGCAAACACATGGAATTATAACTAATGATGGCACTGCAAGGAAGCCAGTTTTTAAGGTAGATAGTCAATATCATTTTGTAGGAGTAAATAAGCAGGCTAATACTTCTGTGAGGATATACAAAGAAGGAATTAGAGTTCTACAAGCTTCTGGGCTAACACTAAATGAAATAGGCTTTATATACGCAATACTTCCGCTAATTGACTATAATCGCTGTGTATTGGTAAAAGATTTTACTGCTGGTGAAGAATTGGACAACCTTCATAGCATAGACAGTTTATGTGGGTATTTAGGAATGAGCAGAAGAAACCTTAATAATTATCTAACTATGACCTTTAAATATACATTTGAAGATGGACAGTATAAAGTTCCTGTATTTGGAGTATTTAAAGCTTATGGTAGCGAAACAAACAGCTATTTAGTTAGCCCTCTGTTAGTAAGAAGGGCTGTTAAAGACATTGATTATCATAAGTTTAGCAACCTTGAAGAAATGTTTAAAATATATGGGGAGAGGTTACAGTAATTAGCACAGCATAGCCAGTAGGATACTATAATTGTCCTGCTGGTGTTTTTTAATTGAACTTGTGTGCAGAATTTGGCACTGAAATCCTATTATTTGTGTAAGTTTTGGCACTGAATAAAAATGTCCTCTATTACTGTAATACCAATGGATAGAAGGTATTTTTTCAGAAAGATTTTCTATTATTATTAGTGATTATCTGATATATACAGCAGAGAAGGTATAAGATAATAATAACTGTTAACTAACGCCTTCATTCCGCTAAAGCTTCATTCAGTTGTTGTAGCCTAGCGAAATAAAAGACAGGATACCGGCAGACCGAAGGGCTGGCGAGTGAACAGTAATAGAAATTCGATTTCACAAATCGCAGTTGATATAAGCAGTAATCATCATTGTATATTAGTAACTTGTGTATTTGCTATTGATAGCAGTCATGTAGCGACTTAAAACAGATAGGACAATGTTAAGCAGTATTTATTACTGTTATGGTCTATGAATTACAGAAAAAAGCAGGGTGGAAACTGTACCACATCCTGCTATTCTTTAATTCCGCTTATAAGAGGATTTCAAGCTACAACACCTATGAAATTTATGTTTATTATCTCCACATTACACCTGTATGTAAATCTGAAAATAAAAGTGTTTTATCAAGATGTATATTTTCGTCAAAATACATATCCATCCACTTCCACAAAATGCTCCTAAAGTCAAACAACATAGTATTATCTTTATCCCCATATGTATCTGCCAAAAATTGAATACTTGGTATTGAATTCTGTAATCTATAATCTATTTCATGAAGCATTTCCAAAATGTCTTCTACAGTCATCTGCAAATAGCTATCTATGTTATCAGGTGTTGCCACCAAAAACATCATTCGCTTTTCTAATTTAGGATGTTCATTTTTCTCAATCATTTTAATCCACTCATATTCAGGTTTGTTCCTATTAAAGAGATTAGTGCTAAAAATGAACCTTGGTAGCATAGCCTTATCCTCTTCCCTCAAAAACTCATTTAACACATTTTTCCCATTTCCGCGATAATCTAAAAATGAATAATGAATGTTTTCCCCAAACACCTTTAATCTATCAGTTAATTTTTCAAGTTGACCTATACTACTTTTAAGTATAAATACTGTGTTGTTCCATGAAATACCTGCGGATTTTAATTCATTAGCTAAATTTATTAGGTATTTAAAATATCCTTTTCTATTGGCAAATTCATCATGAAATTCTTCCTCACCAAACCATGACAAATTAGCATTTCTTACGCCACAAGCTTTTAAATAATTGACCCATTCTTTTAGTTCGGTACCTTCTCTAATCCTTGTCCCATTTAAATTTTGATATCCAGAATAAAATGATATTTTTTCGTCCACTTTCATTGCTTCATTAAGTTCTGGATACTCTGAACAATTATATACACAAAGTGCGGCATTCATTTTATACTTTTCTTTGAAGCCTTCAAATTTTAGAGCTAATTGCTTTAATTTTTCAAAAGAAACTTGTTTGATTTTTTCATCTCCAGAACACAATAAACAATGTTTACATTTACAGTGACAGCGTGATACAAATCCATTAATAGTAATCTGATAATCTTTTAATTCTAAATACATTTTACTCCTCCATCTATTTAATATGTAAAGATACCTTATGGTAAAACATTACACTAAATCATCTTATACTAGTATTATACAATAACTTTCCATATTATTGTAAACAATAAAAAAGAGGTGGAAAAGTTTTGTATTTGTTTTCCTCGCCCTCTTAATTTATATTTTAAATATGCTAACATTAAATTAAAGTTTAATCCCTAGCTTATATCTTTTCTTTCTCACCGCTTCTTTAGTAATTCTAAACAAATCTCCTACAATACTATCAGGAATATTTTCTATAAAAGATAATTCATATAGCTCATCATAAGTTATCTTATCAAAGTCTAACTGTATCCCACAATCTTTTTTAGATAACAGTAATTCATAAAATGAGTTGTTTTCCATATATATTCCTCCGATACTTTAGATAAACTTTGAAATTATATTAATCTTGCTGTGGCTATTTATTAAGTGACTGTTATCAAGGTTAACATAAATACGAGTGGCAGTTATATTTGCGTGTCCTAACATCTTTTGTAGTGTAAATACATCCATTCCAGCCTTAACACATTCTACAGCAAATGTTCTTCTAAACTGGTGTGGCGTAGTCTGCTTATAGTTAATAACTTCCCTTTCCCCGTATTTCTCAAAGTTTTTGATTACATTAAGAGTATTTATTCTACCTCCATATGTAGAATTGAAAATATATTCTTCATTATTAGCCTCGGCAATACTTACAAGTCTTTGTAGATGTTTAGCTGTCTTGGTACTGATAGGCAGCACTCTTGTTTCTCTTGTCTTCACTGTGTCACCGCCTATTTTAATAGTTTTATCTTTGCTGTTGTAATCTTCAATTTTCACATTTATAAGTTCATTTATTCTAACTCCACAGTCCAGTATAACAAGCATAATTACAAAGTCTCTATAATTTGAGTATTCCGCTAAATCTAATATTTTAAATATCTTCTTTATTTCTGCTGGTGTTAGAGGCTCTTTCGTATCTTTTGGCACTTTTACAAGCTTTATTTTAGCTGAAATATCCTCTGGTAGTATCTTTTCTGTATATAGCCACCTTAAATAACATTTTAGCGTTCTTAATCTTAAATTCATTGTACAAGGCTTGTAATTTTTACTGTACATATATGCCACATACTCTAAAAATACTCCTTTTTCACCGACACGGTTCTCATAGTCCTTTACCTCATTATGTAGCCAGTCCTTTAAATATCTCATAAAAGTTATGTGGTCTGAAAGTGTCTTAACTGCAAGTCCTTCAAGCTTTTTTACAGTCATAAACTGTTCATGTAGTCTTAAAAACTCGCCAATAGTAAAGCTATCATTCTGCCCCTGTTCTTGGTGTAACGGTTCAATTACTGCCTCTACTCCATTCATTGTTATGCGTTTTCTTGCCATCTGTAGCCCTCCTGTAATATAATCCGTTACCCTGCAAGCGACCAAAGGTCTATGCTATAAATCACAGTAAAGGTCTGCCAGCATAAAAAAGTAGCCTACACTGTTAACCCTCTGACAAGTTACAGTATAAGCTACTTTTAAATAACTGTTATATAATTGGAGGCGCCATCCAGATTTGAACTGGAGATAAAGGTTTTGCAGACCTCTGCCTTACCACTTGGCTATAGCGCCATACTTTTTTTAACAGAACTTATGATATCATTTTAAATACTTTTTGTCAACTCCAATTACTAAAAAACCTGCTGCTAAATAAAATAAGTAACTCTTATCTATAAAACAATTTTATCGCTAAATAAAATATGCTAACATTTGCTAAACAATTAAACATATAAAAAGTATATGCTATAATATTAATCAGAGGTGATTTTATGAGTTATGAGAATTTAAAATCCGCTGTAGATTCAAGTACTAATATTGTATTTTTGGGTGGTGCAGGAGTTTCTACAGAATCGCAAATACCTGATTTTAGATCTGAAACAGGATTATATAAAACTAAAAATAATTTTTCATATCCTCCTGAAGTAATGCTAAGTCATAGTTTTTTTATGTCTCATACTGAGGATTTCTTTGATTTTTATAGGGCAAAAATGATATACAAAGATGCAAAGCCAAATGACGCCCATTACGCTCTTGCGGAATTAGAAAAAATGGGAAAATTAAAAGCTATAGTAACTCAAAATATAGATGGTCTCCATCAAATGGCAGGATCAAACAATGTATTAGAATTACATGGTTCCATTCATAGAAATCATTGCACTAAATGTGGAAAATCTTTTGATTTAGATTACGTACTAAATACCCCAGGTCTTATACCAAGATGTGATAAATGTAATGGAACAATAAAACCAGACGTAGTTTTATACGAAGAGAGTCTAAACATGGACACATTAAATAAATCCGTAGAATACATCCAACAAGCTGATATGTTAATTGTAGGAGGCACTTCCCTAATAGTATATCCTGCTGCAGGGTTAATTAATTATTTTAAGGGAAAATATTTGGTTCTTATAAATAAATCTTCTACTTCTTATGATAATGAAGCTAATATAGTTATACATGACAGTATAGGAAAAGTTCTAAAAAGTGTATTGTAAGATTTATTCTTTTTAATAAACAAAGTTCTTGACATCAAGTGGAGTTTAAAACTTCACTTGATGCTTACCAACAGGTTTCTTAGTGCTTTAGCACTTAAGTCTTTATCCTTTAGGAGATTATCCAGATGGAGAAAAGCGACTATCACAGAATGCGTAGGAGTATTAGAGCTAGTAATCATCAGATAAAATTAAATTATGATAAAAAAATTAGAGTACCAATCAGTACTCTAATTTTTTTACCTGGCAGCGACCTATTCTCCCACAGGGCCTCCCCTGCAGTACCATCGGCACTCTGAAGCTTAACCTTCCTGTTCGGTATGGAAAGGGGTGTTACCTTCACGTCATTACCACCAGAT
>NZ_LITT01000035.1 GCF_001636845.1 Clostridium ljungdahlii | reverse complement strand
CTTTCCATAGGAATGGATGTAGTAGTTAGAGTAAAAGATCACAGACTTAATATTGTAAAAGATGCGTTAGCCCTATTTAAATGTCGTGAGGCAGATAAATGTTGGACTGTAAAGAAAAACATAAATGCTTATAGAAATATTAAAGCTTGGGATGATGATAATTTCCAAATGTCCAATTCAGATATAGAAGTAAGATTTATAAAATTTATAGAAGAAATTCATACTGGAGATAAAATAGAAATTAAAGAAGGGTGGATCATAACAACAGATAAATTTACATCAGTAGAAACCTTGTGGAAGATAATGCATAAAAGATGGGACATTGAGAATAATGTCTTTCACCAACTGAAAACGGAATGGCATTTAGACCACTGTTTTCTTCATAGCCCTACGGGCGTGGAGACAGTTTTAATGTTTATAATAATAGCATTCAATCTAATGCAGTTATACTTTTTTAGATGTTTAAGAGGTTTTAGAGAGAAGAATATGCTTCAAATAGATGTTATTGAAGATATAAAAGATGAAAGATTTACTATAGAAGATGATTGGTATAATCCACTATTTATAAAGACCTAAGTTGAAAGTAAAACTGGAAATTAATTTTTAAGATTTCTTGGGTTAAGGGAATTGTACATATTTTTACGACCTATCGGTCTAAAAACTTACCATTACTTAAAATAAGTGTAAAAAGATACAATTCCAGTAAAAATAAAATTTTTACTGGAATTTAGGTGCTAAATCTCTGAATTATCTACAATTTTATAGATTAATGTTTTAATACGTGATAAAATTAAAGGGGGAATATTAACATCAAATGTACATGAATAAGGAGTGTAGTTCATGGAAGAATATAAATCTAAATTACAGAGTAAAGAAATGGATTACTTGTGTGAGGCAGTATTGTCTTTAAAGACAAAAGAAGAGTGTTATAGATTCTTTGAGGATATATGTACTATAAATGAAATAAAGGCATTAGAACAGAGGCTTCAGGTAGCTAGAATGTTGAAAAACAAAAAAACGTATTTGGATATTGCAGCTGCAACAGGGGCAAGCACTGCTACCATAAGTAGGGTCAATAGGTGTTTGAATTATGGAAGTGACGGTTATAAGATAGTCTTAGGAAGATTAAAATAATATATTCAATCAGTACAAATAAATTTTTGTGTGTTGATAAAAATATCAGCACATTTTTTATGCTTTTCATGATTAAATTAATTGTAGAATGTTATAATATTAAACAGGAAGTATCTCTGTATCTACTTTAAATTAGGGGAGATAAACAGAGTTCTTGGTTTCAGGTGGAGTTTTTGTCCATCTGAAACTTATTAACAGGATTCTTAGTGCTTTAGCACTTAGAAGGCGTTATCCTTTAGGGGAAATCGTTATCCAGGGGCGTAGCAGCCGTTATCCACCACTTTATAAGAAAAGCAGATATCCCAAATCTTTGATTTGGCGATAGTCGCTTTCGCTGTGTGTGATGGGGATATTACGGCTGGTAGCCATCGGATAAACAAACAGGAGTGAATGTTATGGATTTAAAAAGCCTTTTGAATAAAGAACAGTATGAAGCAGCAGTGTATGTAGACGGTCCTCTATTGATTTTAGCTGGAGCAGGTTCTGGAAAGACCAGAGTTTTAACTTATAGAATTGCGCATATGATTGAGGATATGAATATATATCCTTCTAAAATACTGGCTATAACTTTTACTAATAAGGCTGCAGGAGAGATGAAAGACAGGATAAAAGAATTAGTAGGAGATGAAGTAGATGGAATGTGGGTATCTACATTTCATTCAAGCTGTGTAAGAATACTTAGAAGAGAAATAGACAAATTAGGATATAATAAAAATTTTGCAATATATGATAGTTATGATCAAAAAGTGCTTATAAAACAGTGCATGAAAGAATTAAATATAAGTGACAAGGACATAACTGACAGAGAAATAATAAATAAAATTAGTGGACAAAAAGATAATTTAATATCTCCACAGCAATTTAAAAAAGAAAATGAAGGAAACTTCAGAATGAATAAAATTGCAGATGTTTATTTGTTATATCAAAAAAAGCTCAAGGATAACAATGCACTGGATTTTGATGATCTTATATATAAAACTGTACAGCTTTTTAAGGAAAATGAAGATGTACTGGAATTTTATCAGAGAAAGTTCAAGTACATAATGGTAGACGAGTATCAAGATACCAATAGATCTCAATACGAGTTTGTAAGACTTCTTGCAAAGGCACATAAAAATATATGTGTAGTAGGAGATGATGATCAATGTATCTATGCTTGGAGAGGTGCGGACATAAAAAATATTTTGGATTTTGAAAAAGATTATCCAAATGCAAAGGTAGTAAAGTTAGAGCAAAATTATAGATCCAAGGGTAATATATTGAAGGCAGCTAATGATGTCATAAGTAATAATTCAAATAGAAAAGAAAAACGGCTTAGAACTGAAAGTGAAAATGGAGACAAAATAAAATTGTATAGGGCTTATTCAGATATAGATGAAGGCAGGTACATTGCATCTAAGATCAAAGAAATACTGAAAGAGGATGAAAGCAAACATTACAAGGACTTTGCAATACTTTATAGGACTAATGCCCAATCCCGTATATTTGAAGATGTATTTATGAAATCAAACATTCCCTATAGAATTATTGGAGGCTTAAAGTTTTACGACAGAAAAGAAATAAAGGATATTATGGCTTATTTAAAATTTATAAATAATCCTTTGGATGATGTTAGTTTAAGAAGGATAATAAATGTGCCAAAGAGAAGTATAGGGGATTCTACAGTACAGAAAATACAGGATTTTGCTAATTCTATGAATGAATCCATGTACAATGTACTTTTAGCTATAGATGAAGTTTTAAATTTAACAAAGAGGAATATTAATTGTATAAATAAATTTGTAAGCCTTATAAACAGTTTTATAAGAAGCAGGGACAAGATTACTGTGTCCAGCCTTATAAAGGAGATATTAGATACTACTGGATATTTAGAAGAACTCAAAGATTCAAATGAGGCAGATAGTATAAGCAGGGTAGAAAATCTACAAGAACTTGTATCTGCTGCTGCAGAGTTTGAAACTTCTTCAGAAGATCCGTCTCTTTCTGCATTTTTAGAGAAGGTGACTTTGGTTTCAGATGTAGATAATTTTGATCAAGATGCTGACTCAGTTGTACTTATGACAGTACATAGTGCTAAAGGATTAGAGTTTCCTGTAGTCTTTATGGCGGGAATGGAAAATGGAATATTTCCGGGAACCCAGTCTTTAAATGAGTTTAAGGAAATGGAAGAGTCTAGAAGGCTTTGTTATGTTGGAATAACTAGAGCTAAGGAAAAACTTTATATGACTTCTGCGGAAACAAGAAGGGTATTTGGAAGAATGGTATCTTACCAGCAGTCCAGTTTTATAAGTGAGATATCTCATGACCTTATAGAGTATGACAGTTTAAAAAAATCTAATTTTACTAGTCCTATAAATAGGCAATTAAACAAAAATACTTTTTCCTGGGACAAAAAGGTTCATCAGAGCAGTTTGATAGAAAACCCAGTATCTCCTACTGCAAAAAATGTCCCAAAGGGTAATTATTTAAAACTAGAGAATATAAAAGAAGGAACAAAAGTTAAACACGGAAAGTTTGGATTAGGGACTATTGTAAGTATATCTAAAAGTGGCAGTGATATAAAACTTACTATAGTTTTTGATAAGATGGGAATAAAAAATTTAATGTACGGGGTAGCACCGCTGGAAGCTGTATAAGTTGTATTTATTGTTTATGGAGGATTTTAGCTTTGATGTATGAAGATAGGTATAATGAATTAAAGAAAATAATTGCTTATCATAATGATAGGTATTACAATCAGGATAATCCTGAAGTATCTGATTATGAATATGATATGTTAATGCAGGAACTGAAGAATATAGAAAGAGAACATCCGGAGATTATCACTCCGGATTCTCCTACTCAGCATGTAGGAGGTAATGCTAAACGTGAAGCAGGTGTACTTGTTAGACATAGAGTTCCTATGTTAAGTCTTAGGGATGTTTTTAGCAAAGAGGATGTTGAACAATTTGTTGATGATGTTAAAGCTCAATTTCCTGATGTAGAATTTGTAGTAGAAACAAAAATTGATGGTTTATCAATGGCTTTACGCTATGAAGATGGAAAACTCGTAACTGCTATTACTAGAGGCGATGGTATTGTCTATGGTGAAGATGTTACAGTCAATGCTAAAGTGATAAATGATGTAGTTAAATCACTTAAAGATAAGCTCCCATACTTGGAAATTCGGGGAGAAGTGTATATGACTAAAAAGGCTTTTGAGAATGTTAATGAACATCAGGAGCTCTTGGGAAAAAAGGTATTTGCTAATCCTAGAAACTGTGCAGCAGGGACTCTTAGACAGCTGGATAGTAAGATTACAAAAGAAAGAAATTTATCTCTTTTTATTTTTAATGTTCAGGATGTTCGGGGTATGGAATTTAAAACTCATACCGAAGGGTATGAATTTCTAAAAAAACAGGGTATTAAAGTTATTGAGAATTATACAGTATGTAAAACTACTCGTGAAATATGGGATGCCATTGAAAGAATTGGTGAAAACCGTGGAGATTTAGATTACGATATTGATGGTGCGGTTATTAAAATCAATAATTTAGCATACAGAACTGAGCTTGGCAGTACTTCTAAAGTACCAAAGTGGGCTATTGCTTATAAATATCCACCTGAAGAAAAGGAAACTAAGCTTCTTGATATTGAACTTACAGTAGGAAGAACTGGAAGAATTACCCCCGTTGCTATTTTTGAGCCAATAAGGTTGTGTGGTACAAGCGTATCAAGAGCCACTCTCCATAATCAAGATTTTATTGATGAACTGGATGTGGGGGTTGGTGATACTATTGTAGTATATAAATCAGGAGAAATTATCCCTAAGATTAAAAAAGTTATACACGAAAAACGTCCTGAAGGAACAGTTAAATTTCAATTTCCAGATAAGTGTCCTGTATGCGGCAGTCCAGTTGCTAGAGAAGAAGGTGCAGCTGACATTAAGTGCACTAATATTAACTGTCCATCTATGCTTGTAAAAAGAATTATTAATTTTGTAAGCAGGGACTGCATGGACATTAAAGGATTTGGTGCAGCTTATGTTGAACAGCTTGTTGATAAAGGATATATAGCTGATATACCAGATATTTATCATCTTAATGAATATAGGGATAAGCTTGTTGAAGAAGGTATAATCGGAAAAGAAAAGAATACAGATAAACTTCTTGATGCCATTGAAAATTCAAAGAAAAATGAGCCGCAGAGGTTATTAGCAAGTTTGGGTATATCTAATGTTGGTAAGTCAACAGCTAAAGAACTTATGAAGTATTTTAAATCTATTGATAATCTCATTAATGCAGACATTGATGAAATCAAGAAAGTATCTGATATTGGTGATATAAGTGCTTCAGCAATATTTGAATATTTCAAAAATGAAGGTAACCTTAAAATTATAAGTGAACTTGCTAAATGCGGTGTAAATATGGTAATGAACGAAGATAAAGAAGCAGATAATTTACTTGAAGGTAGCAAGTTTGTTATTACAGGAACACTGCCATCAATGGGAAGAACTGAAGCAAAAGAGCTTATAGAGAAACACGGCGGCAAGGTATCAGGTTCGGTATCCAAGAAAACCACATATGTACTTGCAGGGGATGCTCCTGGAAGCAAAGTAACTAAGGCACAGGAATTAGGGGTTAAGGTAATATCTGAAGCGGAGTTATTACAAATGCTCAAATAAGATATGAGTTTTATGTATCTTATGAGTATAAAATACAGACACAACATTTTCTGCACCTACTGATTACGCAGAAAATGGTAAACCAAAATTAAAAAGTAGCTTACGAATTTAGCTGTTATACTGTGTTTGATAAAGCTGGAAAACTATTTTGATTTGGTACTTTCCACATATTCATTCCATCATTATACTATACAACAAAAGGTACAACTCTATAGAAAAATATATAATTGTTTAAAAGAAAACGCTTATTTTATAAATGGTGATACTGTTTGTAAAGACAAAGAAACTGGTTAAGGACATATAAGCAAATTTTATGGTTATCTCAAATCACAATTTTCTTTTTTAGAGTGACAAAAGTAAATGCAAACTGAAGAGTATTCATATTCTACGGCATTAGGAGGTGCATGAATGCAAGGAGTTGAGCGTTATAAGGTTAGACTATTGCCTCATTGTAAAGAATGGAAAGAGGAATTTGAAGAAGCAAAAAAACAATTGAAAGAAATTTTCGGGGACAACGTAAATGATATACAGCATGTAGGCAGCACCTCAATTAATGGTATCTACGCCAAGCCAATACTTGATATTGCCATAGTATTAAAATCATTTGAAGATATGAACATAGAAGAAATGAAAAGGGCAGGTTATGATTATTGTGGTCCACAAAACAAAGAAAAGAATAGGTATCTTTTTGTTTTAAGAGGTGAAGAGGAGATTTCATTAAGGCATGTTCATTGTTATGAACCAAACAATATTGATTTTTATTTTGTGACACGATTCAGAGATTTCTTAAATGAGCATGAAGAGTATGCTAAAGAGTATAGTGATTTGAAAATATCCTTAGCAAAGCAATACCCGGATGATAGGATTACATATACAGATAAAAAAGAGAGTTTTGTAAGAATGATATATCAAAAATTGATCCAAGAAAATACAAGAGTGAGTGACATAATCAAATAAGTATAATTAGAAATTATTTTACTGAGGAATATATTAACTTCTATATTGACAAGTGAATTCACATGTTATATATTTATAACATAAGTTACAAATATATAATATGGAGGCACATAAAATGAATGAAAAAAAGGTAAAAATTCAATCAGTTATATTATGGAATACTATAGTAGATGTATGCATTTTAATTATGATTTGTATCAGATTTTATACGTGTTCTAGTAATTTGGTAGCATTAGTGGGAGATGCTGTTTTAATTGCATTAGTAGTACTGGGATATTATATAAAAAATAAAATGGAAGTTGTAGATGAATTCGCAAAAAGTGCCATATCAAAAGCAAATGGAATAGCATATAAAGTACTTGTTATCTGCATTGTTGCTATAATGTTATATGCTGCTTATCAGAATGCAAATGCTAAAATAGAAGGGTGCTTGTTAGCAGTCAGTATGGTGATATCTTTTATTGTTAGATTAAGTATATTCTACAAATTAAATAAATATGGGATGGATGACTATGCTAAAAACTAAAATTAAAGAATATAGAGAAAATGCTGGAATTAAGCAGAGCGAATTAGCAGAAATTGTTGGCGTAAGAAGAGAAACAATTTTGCATTTAGAAAATGGTCGATATAATCCATCTTTAAAGATGGCAATGGATATAGCCAAGGTTTTTAATACAACCGTAGAAGAGTTGTTTGAATTCGTAAATGATTGAATTAGCTGGCTTATTTAACAAGTAAAAAAATAATAGAATTTTTTAAACAGGGAAATATAATAAGGAGCATAGAAGAATTATTAAGATTTGGAGTTAAAATAATAAAAGAAAAATGAATTTGAAAGCATGGTATAAATATTTACAAAGAGGTAAAAAAGGATTATTATAAGAATAGTTTAATTTTATATGAAAGTTAAACTATTTGTATAATATAGAGATTCTAAGTTAAGGGCAGTTTGTTTATGTAATGTGCTGCCAAATTTTTCTTGGGATCACTATAGTGGAGGATAAAAATGAAAAGGACAATAAATTTATTAGGGTGGATAGGAGTTATTTTTACTATCTTGGCATTGATATTAACACTCCTTACTACATATCATTTTACATATGTAAAGTACTTTAATGATTATTGCACGCTGCAGTGGAGCATATTTGTTACGATGGTAGCTTGGGCTATAAATATGATAATTTCTAGAGCTAACTTTAGGAATATAGTATACCCTATAACATGTGTATTGATAGCTTGCGCAACTATGTTTTTTATGTATATGAAAGTTTATTAAGGCTATAGAGACAATCTTTTGATAGATTGTCTCATTTTTTAGGTACGCCCAATATGGGCGACAGCTTGGGGGTGAATATATTGAAATCTATTGGAATTGTTACAAATAGCAATTCTTTAGTGGCTGTATTTTTGAAAAGCAATATAGAAGAGATATATAAGGGTTTTGCTGTAATAAATAATTATTATTTGAATGAGCTTAAAAGTACAGATAAGATAGATGATGATGTAATATTGATAATGAATGATGAAATAGCAATTGAAATAGAGAGATATGTAAAAAATAAAAAAAATATAATAGTCATTAAAAGAACGATAAAAGAAAATGAAGTTTATAAAATATTTAATATTCCTCAAGGCACTAAAGCTCTTGTGGTAAATAATGCAAAATCAGCCACATTGGAAACCATATCTTTATTATATAGGATAGGTGTAAATAATATTACCCTCATACCTTATGACGAAAATCAAAATTATGAAAACATAAAATTTGCAATAACTCCTGGTGAAGTTTCCAGAGTGCCAAAATATATTGAAAAAATTATAGATATAGGAAATCGACACATTGATATATCTACTTTTATTAATATTTCTAATAAATTAACACTTAAAAATAGAGTAATTGATACCAGATTATTTAAATATTCAGAAAAAATCGTAAATTTAGACAGCGGCATAAAAGATAAATATAAGGAGCTTTATATTAAAAATGAAGATCTGAATGCAGTACTTAATATGTCCAAAGAAGGAATAATGTTTACGGATTTGGACGGAAATATATCATTTTACAATAATGCATTTGAAAAGTTATTTAATATAAGAAAAAATATCAAATGTAAAAATATTAAAGATGTCTTGGATAAAAATTTGGTATGCTTACTTGTTAAAAATAGTGTTAAAGATGAGCTTATAGAATATAGAGACAAGTTTATAGTAGTTAATAAAGAAATTGTTGTCTACTATGGAGAAAAAAAGGATGCTATATCAGTATAAATGAAGTTACGTATTTGGAGCAGCTTGCAAAAAAACTAACAGTAAAATATACAAATAAAGGACTTATAGCAAGGTATGATTTTAATTCTATAAAAACAAATTCAAGCAGTATAAAGGAATGTATCAAATTAAGCAATAAAGTTGCAAAATCGGATTTGACAGTTTTAATAACAGGTGAGAGCGGCACTGGCAAGGAGCTTTTTGCTCAATCAATACATAATGCATCTTTGAGAAAAAATTGGCCTTTTGTTGCCATAAATTGTGCTGCAGTTCCTGAAAGCTTGTTAGAAAGTGAATTGTTTGGATATGAAAGTGGGGCGTTCACAGGGGCACGCAAAGAAGGAAAAGTCGGATTATTTGAACAGGCTAATATGGGAACTATATTTCTGGATGAAATAGGTGATATGCCTTTAACTCTGCAGGCCAGACTGCTTAGAGTATTGCAGGAAAGACAGGTAATGAGGATAGGTTCTGATAGACTTATAAATGTTGATATTAGGGTTATTGCAGCTACAAATAAAAATTTGCTCCAAATGGTAGAAGAAGGGCAATTTAGAGAAGACTTATTTTATAGAATCAATGTACTACCTATAAACATACCACCTGTAAGAGAAAGAAAAGAAGATATTATTTCTCTTATAAAATATTTTATGGGAAGAAAAAAGACTATAAGATTATCTGATGAAGTCATGGAAATCTTTATGAATTATTCTTGGCCGGGTAATATAAGAGAAATTCAGAATGTTGCTTCCTATATAAAAATTATGAATGACGATAATGAAGTAAATATTGGAGATTTGCCTTACTATTTGGTTGACTATAATATAAACTTTGATGAGGAAGCTGCATATCTCAAATGCAAAAATTGCATTTTTGATTCAGTATCAATATTGAAAATTATTAAAGAGCAAGGAATTTTAAAATCAGGAATTGGTAGAAAAAATATAAAGGAAATTTTAGAAGCAAATAATATAAGGCTAAGTGAAGCTGAGATAAGAAGAATAATGAGCATTTTAAACAAATTGTCATTGATATCATGTAATTTAGGGAGAAATGGAAGCAAAATTACAACGAAAGGGAACAATTTTTTAAAATGGATGGAAAACAGGATGAAATCATAGCCTAAATAGCCTATTTAATATAAATAACTTATGCAAATAAG
This sequence comes from Clostridium ljungdahlii, assembly GCF_001636845.1. Classification (GTDB taxonomy): domain Bacteria; phylum Bacillota; class Clostridia; order Clostridiales; family Clostridiaceae; genus Clostridium_B; species Clostridium_B ljungdahlii_A. Next base: position 303,370 of record NZ_LITT01000035.1, on the reverse strand, counting down.
CTGTCCACAGGATATTTTTTTCTTTAATGTATGGTATAAAAAATGCTTATAAAAATTATATTAAATTTCAAATAGCTTTCAGGGAGGAAAAAGCATGAATACAGTTATCGGAATATCTGGCAATATATTAGAAATGGGAGGTGGATCAGTTCCTGGTATGAAAAGGACATATGCGAATAGCGATTATGTTTCATCTGTAGCTTTGGCTGGGGCCTCACCGATAATACTTCCTGTGATTGAGAATGAAGAGTATATTTTTGATCAAGTAAAAAGAGTTGATGGAATAATTATTTCTGGTGGATATGATGTGAATCCTATATTATATGGGGAAGAACCTAGAAAGGCTCAGGGATTTACTTCATATGAGCTGGATAATTTTAATTTTAAGCTTATTAAGGCAGCATGCAGCTTGAAAAAGCCGATACTTGGCATTTGCAGAGGATTACAAATAATAAATGTATATTTTGGAGGAACCTTATATCAAGATCTTGACGATAAAGATGGATTTTACATTAAACATTCTCAAGATTCCAGTAGAAGCTTTACAGGTCATACCATACTTGTAAAAAAAGATAGTATATTGTATCCGATACTTGGAGAAAAGTCCATGGTAAATAGTTTTCATCACCAGGGTATAAAGAATTTAGCAAAAGGGTTTAAAGTAGGTGCAGTAGCCAAAGATGGTGTAATAGAATCCATAGAAAAAACAAAGGATAATTTCATTTTTGGTGTTCAATGGCATCCAGAAGGACTTGCAGGTAATAATACCAAAATGCTTGGAATATTTAAAAAGCTAGTGTCTGTTTCGAGAAAAAAGTGAAAGGGGATAACATAATGAGAGTGAAAAAAGAAGAAATGAAATATGTAGCCCAGCTTGCTAAACTGGAATTTAATGAAGAAGAAGAAAAAGAAGTCATAGAGGAACTAGATAGAATGTTTAAATATATGGAAAACTTAAATGAACTAAATACAGATGGGGTGAATATAACCATAAATCCATATTGTATGGAAAATAAATTTAGAGAAGATATTGTGGAAGAATCTATGGATATAAAAGAAGTACTGGATAATTCACCACAAAATGTTAAAGAATATATAGTAGTACCAAAGGTAATAGAATAATTTTACAGGAGGTGGTTTTATGAAGCTGACTGCACATGAAATTAGAAATATGTTAAAAAACAAAGAAATAAGTGTAGAAGAAATTGTAAGATCCTATTTAAATAAAATAGATAAATTTGATGCTGCACTAGGAGCCTATTTATATGTAGAAAAAGAGGGAGCACTTAAAAGAGCAAAGGATTTGGATAAAAAAATAAAACATGGTGAAAAAATGGGTAGACTTTTTGGAATACCTATTTCTATAAAAGACAATATAAGTGTTAAGGGTATGCAAAACTCTTGTGCTTCAAAGATGCTTCAGGGATACATATCTCCTTATGATGCTAGTGTAATAGAAAGAATAGAGGCTGAGGATGGAATAATAATTGGAAAAGCAAATATGGACGAATTTGCCATGGGATCTTCAAATGAAAAAAGTGTTTTTAAGTTAGCCAGGAACCCCTGGGATTTAAGCAGAGTACCAGGAGGATCTTCAGGTGGATCAGCTGTTTCAGTTTCAGCTGGTGAATCTGTAATGTCACTTGGAACAGATACAGGTGGTTCTGTAAGGCAGCCTGCATGTTTGTGTGGTGTAGTGGGTTTAAAGCCAACTTACGGAAGAGTTTCTAGGTATGGAGCAGTTGCTTTTGCTTCAACTTTAGACCAAATAGGTCTTATGTCAGCAGATATAGAAGATTGTGCATGTTTAACCCAGTGTATAGCAGGACCTGATAAAAATGACTTTACTACAGTAGATATGAAAGTACCGGATTACAGCAAAAGTTTGACTAAAGATATTAAAGGCATGAAGATAGGTATACCTAAAGAGTATTTTGAGGATGGGCTAGATGATAGAATTAGAAAATCCATAGAAGAAGCTGTAGATGTACTAAAGGCAAATGGAGCTGAGGTTAAAGAGTGTTCTATTCCACTAGTAAAGTACTCTATGGCAGTTTATTATGTAATTGCAAGTGCTGAAGTTTCTTCAAATTTAGCTAGGTTTGATGGAATAAGATATGGATATAGATCAAAAAATTTTAAAGACTACAGGGACTTATATTTTAAATCTAGAAGTGAAGCATTGGGAATGGAAGTTAAGAGAAGGATAATGCTAGGAACATATATGCTTTCTAAAGGTTACTATGATGAGTATTATGAAAAGGCACTTAAAGTTAGAAATCTTATAAAAAACCAATTTGAGGAAGCTATGAAGGAATTTGATGCACTTATAGCACCTACTTCACCTACTACTGCATTTAAAATAGGCGAGAAGAAAAAGAATGCATTATCTATGTATCTTTCGGATGTTTATGTGCTCCCTGCTAATGTATCCGGTATGCCAGCTATATCTGTGCCTTGTGGTATGGTAGATGGACTTCCAGTAGGATTTCAAATTATGACAGATTATTATAGGGAAGATATAATCTTTAATATAGCTTATAGTTTTGAACAATCTACTAACTGGCATAAAATGAGTCCACAAATTAGTGAGGTGTAAAAATTATGGAATATGAATTGGTAATTGGTCTGGAAGTTCATGTAGAGCTTTCAACAAAAACTAAGATGTATTGTGGATGCAGCACTGAATTTGGAGGAGAACCCAATAGTCACGTTTGTCCAATATGCCTTGCACTTCCAGGTGCGCTCCCTAGAATAAATAAAAAGGTAATAGAGTATACCATAAAATCGGGAATTGCCCTTAATTGCTCAATAAATAAAAAGAGCAGAATGGATAGAAAAAATTATTTTTATCCGGATTGCCCTAAAAATTATCAAATAACCCAACACAGATTCCCTCTATGCAGCGATGGATATATTGAGGTAGAAAATAGTAAGGGAGAAAAAAAGAAAATAGGTATTGAAAGAATACATATGGAAGAGGATGCAGCAAAATTGATCCATACAAAGGCAGGTACCTTGATCAATTATAATAGAGCAGGTGTACCTCTTATAGAAGTAGTGTCCAAACCAGATATAAGAACCCCAGAGGAATCTACCTGTTATCTCCAGAAGTTAAAAAATATTTTGAGATCCATAGGAGTTTCAGATTGTAAGATGGAACAGGGTTCTTTAAGATGTGATGGTAATATATCCATAAGACCTAAAGGCAGTAGAAAATTTGGTGTAAAAGTGGAAATAAAGAATGTGAATTCTTTTAAGGCTCTTGAAAAAGCTTTTGAGTATGAATATTTAAGGCAAGTAAAGGCTGCAGAATCTGGAGAAAAGATAGTACAAGAAACCAGAAGATGGGATGAATCCAAGAATAAAACTGAAGTTATGAGAGCTAAAGAACAAGCTAGAGATTATAGATACTTTCCAGAAGGGGATTTAACAGCTATAAATATTTCAAATGAATGGATAGAGAAAATAAGAAAAACTATACCTGAACTTCCATATGATAAAGTGGAGAGATTTATTAAAGAGTACAATGTCTCAAAACACGATGCTGAGGTATTGATCTTAAATATGAGGGCAGCAGATTTCTTTGAGGAAACTGCTAAGCTAAGTCGAAATCCTAAAGCTGCTTTTAACTGGATTATGGGAGATATATCAAGGCTTATGAATGAAAGATCGGTATCATTAAATGAACTTAAATTTAAGCCGGAAGACCTAGTAAGTTTAATCAAGTTTATAGATTCAGGTATGATTTCTAATAATATAGGTAAAGAAATAATAGAGGAAATGTTTGTAAATGGTGCAAAACCTGAAGAAATAATTGAGAAGAGGAATTTTTTACAAAACAGCAGTGAAGATGAAATTCTGCACATAATAAAAAAGGTTATGAAAGATAATCCTAAACCATTAGAAGATTATAAAAATGGTAAGAAAAGAGCTATTAAATTCATGATAGGCTTAGTTATGAAAGAAACTAAGGGAAAGGCAAATCCTAAGATTGTAAATGATCTTGTAAATAGAGAATTCAATAAAAATTAACTAAAATAAAGGAATAGAAAACTATTTTAAAGCTTTCTTATTCCTTTTTATTATTGTCTGGTTTAGTTAAAGAGCCATCATCTTTTTTTGTCAAAAAATACATATATTGAGTTAGTTTTTCTACTAAATAGTTTCTATATTTTAATTGGGATAGCATTTGCTTCATAATTATAAATCCCCAAATTGAAACAAACATAATAGTACACATAGTTAAAATACCTAAAACTTCTAATGCAAGTATCATATTTACACTCCTTATATCTAAATGTACGTGAACATTATATCATAAAAAACATGGATTAAAAATAATACAACCTGATTTGTTTATTTTTATAATAAGTGACAATAATTTAAATAGTATCCCATGAAGTGGGAATGAGGAGATATATATGAAGAAATTTATTTATATAATATTAGGTATGCTCATAATTTCCATAGTTTCTATAACTTTAATTGGAGGATCTTTGCAAAAGAAAGTTGAGCAAACTGAAAGTAGTAATTATAAGAATAATGTGACATATAATTTGGGTAAGTTACCTGAAGATCTTATAATGCTTGATTCCAATAATTTAAGGGAAAAGGATATACTTGCAAACACGTTTGAAGGACTTGTGAATTGTGATGAAAATGGCAAAATAGTTCCTGCACTTGCCGAAAGTTGGGATATAAGTCAAGATGGAACTAATTATACTTTTAAAATAAGAAAGGACGGAAAGTGGAGTGATGGTTCTGATATTACTGCAGATGACTTTGTGAACTTTTTTTCTGATATTTTAAATAAAAACACAAATAACATATTTTCAGATCAGCTAAATTGTATATTTGGAGTAGAAGATTATAGAAAAGGCAAGTGTGATTTTAAAAATGTGGCTGTAACTGCTTTGAATAATAAAACGCTCAATATAAGATTAAATTATCCCTGTAATTATTTTTTGAATATACTCTCTCAGCCTATATATGCACTTAGAAATATTGATTCTAAACTCATAGATTGGAAAAAGGACTATAGATCAATAATGTATTCAGGAAGTTTTTGTATAAACAATATATCTGACAGCGGGGAAATTACATTAAAGAAGAATTCTCATTACTGGAACAAGGCACAGGTGAAAAGTAATAGCATAACATTGAGTTCCTTAAAAACTAGAGAAAGTGCACTTGCTGCATTTCAAAGTTCTACAATAAATGTGTTCACAGATCCTCCTTTAGGAGAATTAAAAACTATAGAAGGTAAGGCAAAATATAAAGTTTCACCTTTACTTCAAGGGGAAGGCATAGCTTTTAATTTAAAAAGGAGTGGTATTGTAAATGACAATAATTTTAGGAAGGCAGTAGCTGCTTCTATTAATAGAAATAATATAGTTAAAAATATATTAAATAGCACTGCTTTGGAGGCATATTCTTATATACCCCAATATACAGGGGATGGACTGAATGGCAAATATATAAATAAGGTATTTTTTCAAGGCAATGAAGATATAAAAAAGGCTTCTGATATGATGAAAGGTGTAAGTTCTAGTTATGGAGAAACTTCATTAAAACTCATATATTTGGACACAGTTGAAAACAAAAAAGTATGTGAAAGCATAGGTGAAAGTATAAAAAAAGCTGTGGGAATAGATGTGGAGTGTGAAGGATATGAGTCTTCTAAATTCAATGAGAAGTTAAAAAAAGGTGACTATGATATGGCAGAGATAAAATACGAGGGATACTATGATTATCCACTGTCATTTTTGGATATATGGAGGCCTGCATCCCAATATAATTTATATGGATATAGAAATGTGCAATTTGACAATAAATTTATGAATGCGGAATTTGAGAAAGATGGAACTAAAAGAATAGAAATACTTAAGGAAATGGAAAATATGTTGATGGAAGACATGCCAATTATTCCTCTATATTTCAATGATGTAATTATAAGTGAAAAAAACTATGTACAGGGTATTTATACTAATAAGTTGGGAAATATAAAGTTAGATAAAGCTTATTTAGATGTTCATTGATAGAGTATATAGTTTTTTGCAAGGCTTGAAAAGGTCTCATAAATATGAGACCCTTTCGTTAATTAGAATTGAAATTTGTAAATTGGTTCGAAGTGCTTTTTAATTGTCCTTTTGGAGTAAAGTATATACAGTTTGTTTCTAAAGATGAAAGGTTTGTAATAGCGTTAATTTGATCTAGGGTGCATTTCCCGTTTTTTTCATGTATGCAGCTTTCCGAGCAATTAATATCCATCATTAGGTATCACCTTCCTTATAGAAGCAGACTTAGGTTTAAAATTAAATTGTGAAGTGCTTGTACTGTAGTTATATTATTATGTCCTAAATATTAAAAAATATTTTCAAAAATTTTTAGCACTGCTGTACTACTATTGTGCTATTTTAGGACTTAAAAGATGTATTACAAGAAAAAATATAGACATATTTTTATAGGCGTCAAAGGAAGTTTTTACAGATTTAAAACTTTCCTTTTTTCTGCTGTAAGTTACATATTTGGTAAAAACAGGTGCTATTTCACATGATTCAGGTGATGGAATTGAATCTGTTTTAAAATTTTGCTCTTCTATTAAATCTTCAGATTTAAGAGAAAAGTTTTCGTACCTTTCTGCACTACTTAAATCAGGGGCATCAGGCCAACTTAAAATCATACCTGAGTCTATAAGCTGACGCTTAAATATGTCCAGTACTATTAAACTGTTTTTGTCTTTATCCTTATATACATCAACATCTATGAGAAGGACTGTAAGATACAGGACGACTTCTAAACATGTAAATTCAATGTTTTTTTTGGAAGTATTTTTAATAAATAATCCTTTCTCTGCATCATACAACTTTAAAAGTCTTTTAAATATAAAGTCAGCATTGTCCTTAGACTTTATAATATTTGTATACTTATATATGAGCATATAATTTATATAATTCAATGAATCATTTTCTACATCTGTTTCTCTTAAAGACTCAGTTAAGGTGCTGTCAGAATAAAATTTTTCAAATATGAGCTCTGATATGTCGAGTATTAGATCTTTACAGGTCAAGTCTTTGGAATAACTGTAGAATATATTAAGACCAAAGCATAATCTTGTAAGTTCTTCAAAAGATAAATCATACAAGTCTTCTTTCAATTTTATAAGCATATTTAAAATGTCAAAAGAAAAATTTTTAAAGTCCTCCCTTTCTTCTCCTTCAAGTAAAGTGCTGCATTTGTAGTAGGCAGCCATCAGAAGTGCCTGAGATGAAAATTTAAACTTTTTATTTTTATCTACAAATTCTAAGTCTTCTATAAGGGAACCGTCTTCTAGTTTTTTATCTGTAAATACACCTTCATTATTTCTAAAATGCAGAGCATAAAATTTTAATTGATTTTTACAAAGGGATTCATACAGTTTCCCTAAATTATAATTTTTTTTATCTATGTTGTTAAATAAATTATAGTAATCAGAAAGTTCTAGTAAACATAGAGTCATAAGTGTATTGCTATCTATGTTTATTTCTTTTTTAAATTTATCTTGGTTCCAACATAGCTTATTGTCCATATTTATGAGAATAGGGTTTGCTTTCCTATAAATGCATATAAGTGGAGAAACACCTTTAAATGTGTTAATATCAAAGTTGGGTATGTTTTTTATATCAAGTTCTTTAACTGGAGTGGAAACTCCGCATTCTGAGTGCAGTACAATTTCCTTTAAAGATTCTTTTGATAAATAAAACAGTTGATTTTTGATGTTAGCCGGGTTTACCTTATTAATTCTCAAAAAAGGTCCTATATATTTCAAAATATTTACACCTACCATAAATTAATCCTTATATATATAATATGAGGTGAGATGTAAAATAGTGCTTGTTTATTTTTAGAAAGAAGGAATTTTTATGAAAGCTGGAAAATTAAATTGGGAAGATTTAAAAACTATAATAGATGAAAATAGGAAAGTAGTACGAGAAGATGTGAGAATAAGAAGCGGTATAGGAGAGGACTGCAGTGTAGTTAATTTTGGTGATATGGAGTGTGTTATGTCTACAGATCCTATTACAGGGGCTAGTGTGAACAGTGGAAAGCTTGCAGTTCATATAAATTGTAATGATATAGCATCTTGTGGAGTCGAGCCTGTTGGAATTTTAGTTACGATTTTAGCTCCAGAAAGTAGTTCTTTAGAAGATATAAGAAGAATTATGGAAGAAATCAGTGAGGAAACGGAAAAGATAAATGTGGAAATTTTAGGCGGGCATACGGAAATAACAAGAGCTGTAAATAAAATGGTAATATCCTGTACTGTAATAGGAAAAGGAAAAAGTGGAGAAGCTGTAGCTACTTCTGGTGCAAGAGAAGGTGACGATATACTGGTAACAAAACATCTGTGCCTGGAAGGAACTAGTATTGTAGTAAATGACTACGAGGATAAATTAAAGAATATACTTACCCCTGAGGAAATAAAAGAGGCAAAAGGTTATATAAAATATATAAGTGTGGTAAAAGAAGGAATTTTATCAGCAAAATCAGGAGTAAATTCTATGCACGACATAACTGAAGGTGGAGTACTAGGAGCACTTTGGGAAGTTGCTAAGGCAAGTAAAGTGGGATTTAAAGTATATAAAAATAAGATGCCAATTACTAAAATAACAGAAAAGATATGTAATAAGTATGCAGTTGACCCTTTAAGGTTTATATCTTCAGGGAGTATGCTCATTACTACAAAGGATGGAAATAAACTCGTTAAGCTTTTAAAAAGCCAAAATATTAATGCATATATTATAGGCAAAATTACCAGGGAAAAGGGAATATTAGTTTGTGATGAATTTGAAAAAGAGGTTGTACCGCCTAAAAGAGATGAGTTATTTGTACTAGAGGAAAAGTTGAAATAATTGATGTATAATTATTAATATAGTTTTGATTTTGGAGGTAAAGTATGAGAATTGATGGTAGAAAATATGATCAGATTAGACCTATTAAAATAGCAAGAGATTATACAAAATATGCAGAAGGATCAGTACTTATAGAAACAGGAGATACAAAGGTAATATGTACTGCTTCTATAGAAGATAGGGTACCTCCTTTCCTAAAAGGAAAAGGAGAAGGATGGATTACCTGTGAATACAATATGCTGCCTAGGGCTACTCAAGTTAGAAAAATTAGAGATATAACCAAAGGAAAAATTGATGGAAGGACAATGGAAATACAAAGAATAATAGGAAGAGCACTTAGATCTGTAGTGGACTTGAAAGCTATGGGAGAAAAAACTATATGGATTGACTGTGATGTAATCCAAGCAGATGGAGGAACTAGAACTGCTTCTATATCAGGAGCTTTTGTAGCACTAGTAGATGCTGTAAATAAACTTCATAAACGTACCCCTTTTACAGTTTATCCTATAAGAGATTTTGTCAGTGCTATAAGTGTGGGAATAGTAAATAATGTGAGAATGCTTGATTTATGCTATTTAGAAGATTCAAGAGCTCAAGTGGATATGAACATAGTAATGACGGATTCAGGAGAGTTTGTTGAAATACAGGGTACGGGAGAACAAAGCCCATTTACAAAAGATGATCTGCAGGAACTTTTACATTTAGGTGAAAAAGGGATAAAGAATATGATTCACGCCCAAAAAGAGAGTTTAAAAATGGATTCCCTATGGATAGGTACAGGAGGAAAATGATGAAAAAACTAGTAGTGGCAAGCAATAATTGTAATAAAATAAGAGAAATTAAGCAAATGCTTTCCAAATATCCTATAGAAATTTTGTCTATGAAAGATATGAATTTAAATGTGGATATCTTAGAGGATGGAGAAACATTTTCAGAAAATGCCTATAAAAAGGCCAGTACTATATACCATATGCTTCAGGATAAGTGTATGGTTCTTGCAGATGATTCAGGGTTAATGGTTAAAGGGCTAGATGGGGCACCGGGAGTGCACTCTGCAAGGTTTGCAGGGGAACATGGAAATGACAAAAAAAACAATGAAAAGCTGTTAAAGCTTTTAGAAGGTATGAAACCACAAGATAGAGAAGCTAAGTTTGTATGCGCACTGGTACTTATAGTGGATTCAAAAAGGACATTTAAAGTTGAAGGCGAAGTAAAGGGCATAATATGTGATGAAGAGAGAGGAAATAATAAATTTGGCTATGACCCACTATTTTATGTGGCCGAATATCATAAAACCTTTGGAGAACTGCCCTATGAAATAAAAAACTCTATAAGCCATAGAGCTAATGCACTTAAAAAATTGGAGGAGCAAATGAGGGACATTATGGAGGAGGTTTAGAATTTGCAAATAGGAGTAGTAAGTGATACACATAGATACAAGCAAATGGTAAAAAAAGTTATGCAGGTGTTAAATCATATGGATTTGATTATTCATCTTGGAGATAATGTAGAAGATGTAAAAGAGATGGAGAAATTTTATCATGGTAATATTATAAACGTAAGGGGAAATTGTGACTTTACTGTAGATGTCCCTCCTGAAAGGATAGAAATCATAGAAGGTAAAAAGTTTTTAATAACTCATGGGCATAGGTATGACGTTAAATACGATTTATCTAGGTTAAGATATAGGGCTTTAGAGGAAGAGGCAGATATAGTCCTATTTGGGCATACTCATGTATCTGAAATAGCCTATGAGGATGGTATATACTTTGTTAATCCAGGAAGTCCGTCTTTGCCTAGAAATGGGCGGAAAAGCGCTGCTATCATAAGCATAAATGATAAAATTATAAGACCAGATATCATAGAATTATAAACAAAAATAAAAAAAAGTAAAATAGGGTATTGACGAATTAGAATATATCGTGTAAAATAATTGATGTTGTCAGGAGTTACAAAAAAGATTTCAAGATAAACAAGATGATTTCTTAATAACGGGGTGTGGCGCAGATGGGAGCGCGCGTGGTTTGGGACCATGAGGTCGCAGGTTCAATCCCTGTCACCCCGACCATTTAATTAAGATAGAGCTTAGTTAAATGTAAGGAAGAGATAAAGTAGTGAATTCTTTTTATTTGACATGAAAGATTATGCGGGTGTAACTCAATGGTAGAGTGCTAGCCTTCCAAGCTAGTTATGAGAGTTCGATTCTCTTCACCCGCTCCAAGCGTGCGTCTTTAGCTCAGTTGGATAGAGCAACGGCCTTCTAAGCCGTGTGCCGGGGGTTCGAATCCCTTAAGACGCACCATAAGCGCCATTAGCTCAGTTGGTAGAGCATCTGACTCTTAATCAGGTTGCCCGGGGTTCGAGTCCCCGATGGCGCACCAAGATGTGGTGAACGTAGTTCAGTTGGTAGAGCGCCAGATTGTGGTTCTGGTTGTCGTGGGTTCGAGCCCCATCGTTCACCCCACTGTTGGGGTGTAGCCAAGTGGTAAGGCAATGGACTTTGACTCCATCATTCGTAGGTTCAAATCCTGCCATCCCAGCCAAAATGGTTTACTAGCTCAGTTGGTAGAGCACATGACTTTTAATCATGTTGTCCGGGGTTCGATTCCCCGGTAAGCCACCATTTTAATTTTAAATTATTACATTAGTCTATGCAGGTGTGGCGGAATTGGCAGACGCACTAGACTTAGGATCTAGCGCTTTACGGCGTGGGGGTTCGACTCCCTTCACCTGCACCATTTGTAATAATAAGTACAACTTTTATATATGCGGGAGTGGCTCAGTGGTAGAGCGTCACCTTGCCAAGGTGAACGTCGCGAGTTCGAATCTCGTCTTCCGCTCCAAATAAATTGCGGGTGTAACTCAATGGTAGAGTGCTAGCCTTCCAAGCTAGTTATGAGAGTTCGATTCTCTTCACCCGCTCCAAATATGCGTCTTTAGCTCAGTTGGATAGAGCAACGGCCTTCTAAGCCGTGTGCCGGGGGTTCGAATCCCTTAAGACGCACCATGATTAGCGTTATTAGCTCAGTTGGTAGAGCATCTGACTCTTAATCAGGTTGTCCGGGGTTCGAGCCCCCGATGACGCACCATAAGTTCAATTTAATAACGGGGTGTGGCGCAGATGGGAGCGCGCGTGGTTTGGGACCATGAGGTCGCAGGTTCAATCCCTGTCACCCCGACCATTTAATTTAATAAAGATATGCGGGTGTAACTCAATGGTAGAGTGCTAGCCTTCCAAGCTAGTTATGAGAGTTCGATTCTCTTCACCCGCTCCATTTTCATATTTATAATTAAATAGTATGAGCACCCATAGCTCAGCTGGATAGAGTGATGGACTTCGAATCCAGAGGCCGGGAGTTCGAATCTCCCTGGGTGCACCACAAAGTATTGATAACACTACATTCTAGTGTTTTTTATTTTGCCCTAATTTAGATAATTGTCCCCCAAGTTTTCAATAGATATATTATTCCACATTAAAGAGACTATTTATTTTATCTATGGCTTTAATTTTTTGTTCCGGCATTACATGAACATATATATCTGATGTAGTAAAAATATCACTGTGTCCCAGGAGAATTTGAATTGTTTTTATTGGAACACCCTTTTCAAATTTCTTTCATGTGATTAATTTTTTTAGTCGTTATCTGTGTTCAATTTTTCATAAATATAAATTTCATACTTATGAAAAATTAGTAAATTTAGTTTGTATGTATGATACATATATTATTAACTAGATCAGATATATACCTTAGTACGTTTTCTGCACGAAACGTAGCTTTTTAGATTTTTTAAGGAATTTACTTATGTTGACGGTGGATTAGTTTACTAATTGAAAATTTTGTATTTAGATATGGTTTATACTATTAAGTACCTTAGAATTAAAATATTTACGTTATAATATCTATATACTTGTGTTATAATATTAGTAATAAGAGGGTGGATTATGAACTTAGTCTGCTTAGTAAAATTGTATAATGGTTAAATAATAGATAGGTCTCGGAAAAGGCTATCTATTATTTTTTTTGGAATTATTTATGTTTACTTTAGTATCAGATGATATTTCATCAGGTCTTAAAGTAATTTTATTTTCAATTTTTATATCTGAATTTTTGTTAGATAATGCTACTATAACAATAGCAGTTATTGAAAACAAACTAAAGAATAACAATAAGTATCCTTCTGACATAAACTGCATCACCTCTTCTTCATACGCAGACATTATTAACCATAATCCACCCACAAATAAAGAAGAGGTACCTATACAATTTTTCTTATTACGTTTTAAATTATATCATATACTTTGAGTACTGAAAACTTTGAATATTTAATGCATAAATTGTATATTACGAATTGCAGATGAATTTTTGTAATCTATGAAAGTAAAAATAAGTACTCCTTGAAGTATTCAAGAAATACTTATTTTTTATTGCCTAATAAATATAAAATTATATTATATATATAATTATAATCTAATTGTGCATAATGGGAGGATTGATTATGTTAACATCTGAAATTATTGGAAAGAGAATAAGAGATTTGAGAGAAAAAAATAAAATTGTACAGAATATTCAAAAAAGTTTTCTAAAAAGGAAGCTTGGATAAGCACTTCCTTTTTATCTTATTTGCTGTATCAATAACCACTCAAAATAAAATATTTCATAAACATACAGAACATTAGTTTCTAATAGTTTCTTTAAAAAATATAATTTCAGCCAATTAATAGAGTATTCAAAGGAAAGTACGGGAAGCTTAATTTCTATAAATACAGAAGGAAACAAAAGCATTTTCTTTAAAAGAGATGATATTGGAGAACTAATTCCATTTGTGATGGAGTCATTAGGCAATAAAAATCTTTTAAATATGCTGCCTGCATTTTCCCACGTTATAAAAAGTGAAGGTATGTTAATTATAGATGAATTTAGAGGAAACGATGGAAGTCTTATAAATAGGTTTTCTGATGAAAGACCAAGAGAAGCACAGAACATAGAAAAAATGTATACGAGCGGAGTTTTTGGCGGAAAGCCGGTATACGAAAATGAGTAAAATAGTTTTTGCTGGTAACAACAAATGAATTGGAAAAGCAATGATGAATATGACAGGCAGGGGTTACTCCTGCTGAGCTATCCATCAATTGAAAGTTTTACCGCTTCAAACTATATAAAAGATGCATTTAGTATAGAAATAGAAAAGGGTACAGATCTAAAAAAATATTTGCATGAAAGAAGCATTGGTTATCAGAAAATAAATAAGGATACTTATTTTTGTATGAGCTTATACAGAAGGTTTTATTTATAAATAATAGGGCAGCAGTTATCTGCTTGTTTATAATCCTTATACAGTGCATAAGATAAACATTTTAGTCCTCCCCTGCATTTTTCTGAGTATGCACATTTAAAACATTTATCAGGAATGTTTTTATTTCTTAAGTCTTTGAATACATTATTATTAAAATAAATATCCTTTAGAGAAGTTTTAAGAGCATTCCCACATGGTATAGGCATTCGTCTGCAGGGAAGTACATCACCATTTTCAAGAATAGTAATTAATGAGTCTCCTGCACTGCATCCATAAGGCATTTCTCCACTTTTTAGAAATTGCAAAGCTCGATTAGAATAAATTTCAAGACCAGTTAGTTTATTTCTAAGAGTTTTCTTCTTTTCATTAACTATTATAGAGAAATATTCTAAGGCCTCTTTAGAAGTAAATAACATGTCCGACATATCCTGTCCATTTCCTATAGGAACAAGTCTATCTGTCCATAATTTTGAAGCCTTATATTTTCGTGCATACCTGGCAACTACAGGAAATTCTTTATAATTACCTTTGTGTGCCGTAAATGATACTAAAGTTCTTATATTATGCTTTCTGAGTATTTTAACAGCATTCCAAGTTCTATCGAAATTTCCTTTGCCTCTTAAAGCATCGTGAGTTTCTCTGTTTCCATCAATACTTACTTGTGTATGAGCTATATTCAAACTTTTCAATTTTTTAGCTATGTCATCTGTAATATAACTGCCATTAGTAAGTATTCCAAAAGAGAAATACTTTTTATTTTTACTAAATACGTTCAATATCTGAAGAAAGTCTTTCCTAGTGAAAGGTTCTCCTCCTGTTATATTTATATGTCCTCTAATAAAATCTTTATTTTTACTTTTTGAATAAAGTCTTAATAGGTCTTTATATTGTTCCAAAATATTAAGGATTTCATTAAATGAAAGCTCTTTTCCTGCATAGCACTCTTGATAACAGTGTTTGCACCTTTGATTACATTTTGCTGTTATATGACATTGCAAGGTTAATCGGCTGGTTGGTACACAAAACATATTAATCTCCACCACATCCACCGCATGATGAACAACTACTACAGCTACTGCAGGAAGAACAACTGCTGCAAGATGAGCATCCTCCTCTTGAAGTATTATTTGAAGAAGAATCATCAATAGAAGAATAATGATTTTGATTTGCTATTATAGAGCTAAATAGAATTGTTTCAGGATAATTTATCAATGAAGTTGGTCCATATAGACACATATAATAGTCTAATTCTTCATCTGATGCGTTTGACGAAGAAACCTTTGGATATTTTGATTCCATTTCATCTATTATTAATGGTTTATTTCTGACTCTATTAATTAAGGAGTAAATAAATAACATCAATATATAAAGAACTACTAATCCCAAAATAGGTTTTCCGTTAATAATGCCTAGACAAAGTTTGATTATAACTGGGATTGTTAAAGCTAGGAAGCCTACTGTACATATAATTTTTTCATTACCATTGAATGAATTGTTATTAACACATTTTTTATTCTCTAGTTTTTTTCTAGTTTTTTTAATGAGATTTTCAACTTTTTCAAGCAAAATTTCTGAATGCATGATACTATCTGGGGTATCTCCATTATCATAATGTTTTAAAATCTCCAGTTCTATTTCATCTGGAACCAAGAAGGAGATTTTACTATCTTTATTTGTTTTTAAATAAGAATTAATTTTCTCACCTTCTAATGAAAGATATTTGTCTTTCCATAGCTTATAAAGATAGAACTCAATAATTTCGTTGCATACATTGTTATCTTTTAGTACTATTAATTCTATTGGTGTTATTAAATCTTCTTGAAGTATCTCTTCATGATATCTATGTCTTAATCTAATTCTAGTAAAAAATAGAGACATTCTAGTAAAAAGAATAACGCATAAAACATATTTAAAAAATAGTACAAGAAATTGAGGCCCAGGTATACTCTTTAAATAGTGTATCACTTTAATCACTTACCTTTATAATTATTTATTTAACCTATAGGTTGTACACTGTTATAAGAAAGAAAAAAATCCTTTTTCTGCATATCTAATAAATATGCTGGAGCTATTCTTATAATTTTATCATTAACTTTTATTACTATGGTTTCATAAAATTCACTTAAACAATTTAAATTTGTTTTCTTAGTTGTGTATCCTATGATGTCACATTTATAAGTTTCATTTTTATTTTTATAATATATGTCTTTTAAATCAGCTGCTGTACGACTTAAAAGTTTCCATTCTCTTAACTTGTTTATCTTATCATCTAAAGTGTTAAAAATAATAGTTGAATTTAAATCAACAACTTCATTGGAATCATCAAAACTATTTTCCTTATTGGGAGTTTTGATCAATTCTAGAAATTCAGATTCGTTTAAAATTTTTATAGAAGATCCGTTTTCATTCAATTCAGCTGCTTTTTCTTCTTTGGAACTTATCCCATCTTCACCTACAAGAGATTTATCCTGAGTCCCAACTATTAAGTAATCTGTCTTTTTAGATACCCCACTTTTTAATGTGCCACCTAAGTTAACTATTTTTTGCATAGCTTCTTTTCTACCTAAGCTTTCAAGTTCACCTGTGAAGACTACATTTTTATTATAAAATGGATTGGATGTATCAATAATATTGTTATTATCAGGTTTAATTTCAGATATTTTAACTGTATTGAATTTGTTATTAGTGAAACTATTTTTAGTGTTCTTAATAAAACCTTTTTGAGGATTTAGATCTTTAAAAGTTTTTATTGGAAGGCTAGTATATGTATGACAAAAAGATTCAAGGCTTTTTTTATGAGCACGTTTTATGCATTCAATTACTAAGTTGGCACATGCTACAGCATCATCTAAAGAATTATGATGATGTCCTAAATCTACTCCAAAATATTTGGCACGATCTTCTAAGGACTTACCAATTCCTTTCCCCCTACATAGTTTTGTGGATATAGGTATACTGCAGATATAGTTGAAATCAGGCATAGAAATACCATATTCTGATAAACAATTTTTTAGTACTGACATATCGAATGCGGCATTGTGAGCAATTATTATATTATCATCAAAATAAGTATGTATATCGTTCCATATATCAGGAAAAATAGGTGAATTCTCTATGTCCTTAGGAGTTATTCCATTTATAGATATATTCTTTTTATTAAAATCAAGAGTTGGTGGATGAATTAAAAAGTAATCTTTTTTACATATTTCATTATTTTTTACAGCAGCAATTCCAAGTGAACAGGCACTGTTGAAATTATTATTTGCTGTCTCAAAATCTATTGCTACAAAATCAAATAGCATAATAGTTTCCCCCTTATATTTTATCCGTTGTTTCTGTCTTCTTTATCATCTCGCAATACTTACATTATACATGTTACTTTCTAAGTAGGTACTATGTCAATATGGGGCGTATCTTCAGGTACATCCTTAAATAGTATAGCTGGTCTATCTATTATTTTTTCAATTTTTATATCTGATATTAGTTATATATAGCATTAAATTAACTTTATCTGTAACATTCTATATTGACTTTAGCAGCATGTATTGTATAATTAACTTAACAATAGACATAATAAAAACAGGGTGCTGCTAACGCCCTGTAGTATATAATACTAGTTACTCAGGCAACTAGTAAAGCTGAGATTATAAAAAAGTAGCCATACCAATTGCGGAGGTAGGCTACCTTTTTATTTTATCTATAAGTACGATAATTAAATTTATCAAATCTATCAAAAACGATAGAGCAGCAAAAACCACTATAAACATTTCGCACATATGTACCTTTGTACTTGTGCAGTTTTTTAAGATATCTCATATATGCTGAATAGGGGATTTAAAATTATCAAAATATGTTTCCCGAAAATCCAGAGTCAGGGAGTTTAAATCTCAATAGGTACATCAGTACCAATGCTTTGACGATATTGTCAGGCCTTTTTTATTGACTAATAACACAACTATCATAAAAATATATAAACACAAATGATGTAATTGACAGTTCTGTAATTGCAGGAGAAATGTTGCCCAAATGTATATTGATTTGTAAAACTAAATTTAATGAGGTGAAATGAATGAGCATAGAAGCAATTTACAATAGAAGGAGTATACGAAAGTATAAACCTAAAGAAATACCAATAGATATTATTAATAAAATATTGGATGCTGGAAGAGCTGCACCATCGGGGAAAAATAGACAGCCCTGGAGGTTCATTGTGCTTGGAGGAATTAAAAAGAAAGAACTTCTATCAAAAATGGACGCTGGAATCCAGCGTGAATTAAATGAAGAAGCATTATTGCCTAATTCAAAAGATGGAATACCAGATGCAAAGAATACTTTACGAATTATGAAAGAAGCTCCAATTATCATTATGGTTTTTAATACAAATGGTAAATCACCATTTAAAAATATTACTACGGCGGATGAACGATTTACAGAAATTGTAGATACACTTTCTATAGGTGCAGCTATTGAAAATATGTTGTTACAGGCAGAAGATTTAGGAGTAGGTACATTATGGATTGCAAATACATGTTTTGCATATGATGAACTGGTAAATTATATTGGTGCAAAAACACAGCTAGTTGGGGCTATTGCACTTGGATATCCTGATGAAAAACCAAATCCAAGACCGAGAAAGACGCCAGATAGCATTATTGAATATAGACTTTAAAAATTTACTTGCATTTTATACAGCATATTCAAAATTGTGATTATAAAATGGGATATCTTAAATTTGAGATATCCCATTTATAAATTAAAATTTATACTTTAAATTTATGAACCATTTCATTAAGTTTTTGTGCAAGTTCAGCTTGACTTTGAGCAGATTCAGAGACCTCATTTACAGCCTTTGTTATCTCATTTATACTGCTCATTATCTCTTCTGAACTAGCTGCTGATTCTTCTGAAGTTGCTGATATATTTTCAACTGAGCCACTTATAGTACTTATAGCATTATCCATTCGTTTTGATGAAGCTGAAATTTCCTCAGCCATATTTTTTATAAATGTAGCATCTTTTTCATATTGTATGCCTGTATTCATAAGAAGTTTATAATTAGAATTTACATTATTTGATATATAATCTAAGATATCTTGTCCACTTTTCGATAAAGAATCAAAAGCATCTTTTACTTGAGAAACCATGCTTTGTATACTTACTACAGCTTGAGAAGATTGTTCTGCCAAATCTCTTACTTCATCTGCAACTACAGCAAAACCCTTTCCTTGTTCCCCAGCTCTTGCAGCTTCTATTGCAGCATTTAGTGCAAGGAGATTTGTTTGTTCCGCTATACTTCCAATGGAATCAGCCATAATTTTAACTTGTTCAACAACTTTGCCGTCCTCAATAGATTTTATAATATTATCGTGTTTTTCTTTATATATTGCATTTCCATCCTTTATATTTTTAGCCGCTTTATCTTTTATTTCAACTGCACGTTTACTTATTTCGTTTGAAGAATTTTGGGTACTTATTGATTTATCTAATAATTCATTAGTTGAAGTAGAAATCTCCTGCATAGAAGCGTTTACTCCTTCTGTTGTTGAACTTAATTCTTGTGCACCTTGCGCTATTTGTTGAGTGGATTCATTTGCGGCTTCCATCATAGATGTAATTTCCTCAGTAGTTGCAGATAGCTCTTCACTGGAAGAACTTATATCTCCAGCACTATTCATTATTGAACTTATTAATTCTTTCATATTCTCACAAGCTTTATTTAAAGCTTTTCCTAAGTTTCCTATTTCATCTTTGCTATCCACTTCTATAGATTTAGTTAAATCTCCATCTCCCAAAGCTTTTGCTAAATCTAAAACTTTAGTAATTTCTTTTGAAATCATAAATGCTATAAATAAACCAATAATAACTCCAACAGCAAACCCTACTATAATTATTATATTGGTAATAACCAAAGATGATGTATATGTAATTTGATTTTGGTTATCTGCATTATCCGCTTCATTAGAATTTACTGCTATTAATTTATCCATATCACTATAAATTTTCGTTCTTGCCTTAGTGATATCAGAAAAATTTTCTTGTGCGTCTTTATAATTATTTTCATCAATAAATTTTAATATAATATTAAATGCCTCTTTATATGTATTCCTATCCTTTTTTAACTGTGAAAAAATTGAATCTTCATTCTTAGACAATAATGTCTTCTCATAATTATCTATAATTGAGTCATTTTTAGTACTTAAATCATTAATTTCTTTTTTTAAGTTATTTTTATCACCTAAATTTTGTTGATAAACAATTTTTAATAAATCTGATCGAATATCTGCAAAATTTTGTTTCACAGTCATTAAGCTTTCTATCGACTTAAGATTATAATCATGCATAGAATTAGCATTAGAATATATGATTTTCATATTATGCAATCCAATAAATCCAACTACACCAATAAATAAGGCCACTAGAACAAATGAAGATATTAATTTTTGTATCATCTTTAAATTTTTAAACCACTGCATAATTTATACCTCCTTAAAATTTGACTGAAATTTGCCGAACATAAAGAAAATTTGCCTCAAAATGTTGAATATATTAAGTACAACTCCAAAGATAATAATTAGTGTGAATAGTATGTATATTCGACAAAAATATTTATTATCCTTTGATTAAATTATAAAATATTAACATAAAGTTAAATTAAATTAAATTATTGTGTTAATCAAAATTTGAAATAAAAATAATAAATTTTAGAAAAGTTTAAAAAAAGGAATTAATTATATTTTTAAGAATATTATGTAATGAGGTGATTAATATGAAACAAGAAGATATAAGCTGCATAGTAGATCATGAAAAATTAAAATTACATATAATATACATTATAATCATTAGTATAGTAGTTATAGCAATTTTTATAACAACGTCGTGTTATTGGAATATTAAATTTGTAGATGAAGTGTCTTTTGCAGTGGCAATATCATCAATAATATTATCAATAATTGCTATAATAGTGACAATAAATGGAGAGCAGAAATCTAATAATACAAAGAACAAACTTGTAAATATATCTGATAATCTTGTAGACGTATCGAGAGAGACAAAGAGTAAATTTGAGGATGCATTTGATAATCTTGCAGATGTATCACAAGAAATAAATGTAGCAGCGAACAGACTGAATCAGATTAATGATATGAAATTTAAAATAGAAGAATTAAATAAGAATTTAGACGGAATGGATTCCAAAATTAATCATAAATTAAGAGATTTGGAATCAACAATGACTAGCTTAATAGATAATGAAGCTAATAGTTTAGATAGTGAAGATAATGATAGTTATATTAAAACATTGAAAAACTTCTTAAAATATAGTAAAAATAATACAGATAAGAAAATTATTATTTGTACAATATATTGGATTAATTCAATAAGGGAGATAATAAAAACTAATAAAGATAAAAATTTAAAATTTAAGTATTGTTTCGAGCAATATAACCAATATCTCAATGATATTGGTGGGAATAAAGGTCTTCAATATTATTATTTAGGGGTGGCAACAGTATTTGCTAATAATGTTTGGGTTAAAAAGTATATATTAAATGAAATGGAAGAGAAATATTATAATGAAAAAAGTATGCTGCAAAATCAAATAGAAAAGAGATTCAACAGCTAAAACAAAATAGATTAAATAGAGCAAGATTGCTGAAAACTTGCAAAGAAGATATAATTATTCAAATAGGGAATGGGTATAGATTTGTGTAAAAAACCAAATCTATACCCATTATTTTTATATGAATATCACTTTAATAAATAGAAACAAACTTTAAAGTTTTATGGTGCCATTTAAGCCTTTATTTGACGGCCAATTAATAATTCTGTTATTAAGATTAATTTCAACATGATCATTTAGGACCCTAATACGTATACTTCGAGAATTATTTCTATACTTTAATATATTAGCTAAACATATAGCTTTTTCAAAACCATCTCCCCTTTGGTAGTTGCATACTTCATCCGGTTGAGCCATCCGGGAGCCATTATATATGGATACGCTAGGCATACTCTCCAATATATTTACAACTTCATCTTCACTTAAGTTTTGATACATATTAATTGAAACAGGATTTCGCTCTAAGGCTGCCTTGATAAAAGGATCCCATTCAGTTCTGGAAAAATCTCTTAATGCGTAAAAAGCAAGATCTGCAGAAACGTTTTTGTCCCTAATAGACTCTAAATAGTTAACAATATCCTCTCTGTTCATTTCCGGCGATAATTGTATTGGTTCTGACTTAATAAAATTTTTATTCTTTCCAGGAAGCCTTGGGTCTATATTGCAAAATTCATATAATGAAGTTAAAATCTCCTTTAGCGGCATATTAGGGCAGTTAAGTTGATCCATTACACTGATAATATCCTTCTCATCATTAAAATCTACCTTGTGTTTTTTAAAAAATTCATCAAAGTTATTAAGGCATATCCTGTTTTGTATGGGTTCCTGAGAAAATTCATACTCATCAATCTCAGACAGCAGTTTGTCCCTCGTACTCTTATTGATCTTAAAAGAACTAGTATGTTCATAAGCATAGGCCTTTTCAGCGGGAATATATCTGTGACCGCCGTGATACTCATGCTTAATCTGAAAGAATTTCTGAAGATGGCTCTCCTGCCTAAGAAAATTGCATAATATCTCATAATCTATATCATGTACAAGGAATTTCTTGAGCTTTTTTTCAAAGTCCGTATATACCCCATGATCTATGGTTGCTTCGGGATATACCACATGGACAAAACCTGTGCTATGAGAGATAATTGTAATTTGTTCGTTTCGTATTGCTCTTTGAGCTTTTACTGTAAGTTCAGTACCGTTAAACCACATATTTTTAGTAACAATCCTTCTATTATTTGTTACTATTCCACCCTTTACATCTATAAAATTTTGTGAATGAAGTGGTGTTGCAAGCAGGTATATGTCTTTAAGTGGTATTTTACATATTATAAACAGTGCAGCGGCATAAAGAGTAGATAAGGACACACATTCACCTGCACCTTTTTCATAGTTTTTTTTGTATTTGAATGCATTCATTGCTTCCACGGTTTCAGTCTTCCAATAAGGAATCATATTAGAGTTATATTTATCAAGACCAAAATGCCGTCTAATATCCATACTAAAATAATATTTGTCTCCTTCATAACCAAACAAGGCATTACTTCTGCTTATTGTTTCAACATTCATAAAGGGTTCAAAACGTGCTATTTCCTTCTCCTTAGTTGTAATTCCCCATGTATCAATATCCAGATTAAAATCATAATTATCCATTATATACTGCTTAAGTCTTAATATCTTCCTATATGGATTTAATTTGTCAATATCCTTAAACCACTCATCCTTCTTCCACTCCCATATAATTGGAGACATTATGTTTGCTAGCAAGAGACTATATAGAAGTTCGGGAAATATGAAAATCTCCATATCTGATAGGGTAACTGCTGATGAATATTTTTCTATATTCTTATTATTAAAAATCTTAAACACATCCTTTTTACTGATAAAATTATACTGCTACGTATATAAATTTTAACACCTTCATAGTGCAGCCACAAGTCTAGAATATGATGAAAATATAAAGTTGATACACCTCACTGGATTGATGAAAACGAAATGCTGGATATTGCAGTTATTTCACAGCCTTTGCCGGGATCAATGACCATTGATGCTTCCACATTCGTGGAAATGTCCATTCTTGTTTTTATTAATTGATCTCTCATAGAAGCCAATTGCTTTTTTATCATATTAGTGACTGTAATTTTTCAAATAGTTCCGTATGCTTTTTCTTTAAATTAATTATCTTAAAATTATTATCAACAAAAGTGTGTAATGTGCTTCCTTTTGCAATTTCCTTTTGGTCATTTTCTCTAATAATTGAATAGTTAAATTCCGCTTTAACTGGTGTTAATTCTTTAATCCAAGTTTTTATCATTAGTTTATCTTCATATTTTGCACCCTGTATGTATCTGCAGTTACTTTCAACTAGAGGAAACATTATACCGTCTTTCTCCATTTGTGAATAACTTATACCAATCTTTTTTATAAACTCTGTTCTAGCTTCTTCAAAGTATATATAATAATTGGAATGATGGACTATACCCATTTTATCAGTTTCTGCATATCTAACAACGACCTTTGTTTCATTTATATACAAGCTTGACACGTCCTCTCTATGATAGAATTATTATACATTATATTATAACATCATTCATTATAAAGAAGAATCCGCTCGTAATATTAAACGTCGAATTTTATATAATTATGAAGTGCCTATTGCACTAAGAAATTAGTATAACAGGCACTTTACTCTTATTTCGATATTCTTTCATTTAGGTGTAGATAAAAAGTTTAACACGTTTTTACTTAAAGGTTAAAAAATTGGTTTATTGTCTAGGTTATCATTTTCATCCCCATTAGGATTGCTTCTTAAATATTCTCTACCATTTTTGGCTTTTCCAATGTTTATGCCGTCTATTAAGCCATCCTTTACCATCATTATTGCTTCATCTATTGAATATACATTTCCATTTTCAAGCATTACATCAGTTATATCTCCCTGAGGATTTTTCTTTACCTTTATAACTTTAGATTTATCACTCATACTAACACCTCACCTATATTTTTTGATATTACTTCATAAAATTTCTTTTTAATATTATTTGTAGTAATGTTATATACTATTCCTATTTAAAGTAGCAATTAAAAAGGAAAGGTATTATGGTAATGGAGATGCAGACTATCGATGAGAAGTGTGGATAACTGTCATAAAAAGTAATAGAGAGATATTGTATAAAATGATATAATTTACTTATAGATTAATGAGCAGCGGTAAATTTCTGCAATCTTGAAAGAAGGTGCTTTTTAATGTTTATTGTTTGGAAAACTCTTTTTGTTTGTAAAATATAGAAGATTAAAAAGTAATTCATGATAGTAGGCTAGTGTGAAACAAAGTTAATTAAGGGAGGAAGTAAAGAATGTTTGGGGAAAAGTCTAATAAAAGATTTGAGGTAATTTTTAAGGAGGGTACTACATCTGGATATAAGGTGATAGTAGATAAAGAAACAGGTGTTGAATATTTATTTAGTTATGATGGATATGCAGGGGGATTAACGTTGTTGGTTGATAAAGATGGAAAGCCAATTATTAAAGAGAATAATGAATAACATTTTTAATTTGTCCATTAGCAGATAGTTCAAATTCAATTTAAATTTGGACTATCTCATAGGTAATAAAATAAACATTCCTGGCATAATTTTAAAATATAAGGTGGATTATATATATTAACAAAGGAAGTGCTTTATCTGCAGAAAGGCTTCCTTTTATTTTTGTCTAGAAATTTAATTATGGGGGTACAAAATGATAGATAATGTATTAAAATCAATACTAACTTTTTTTAATGGTATTTTTAAAAGAAAGTATAAAGTAATTTCACAGAAAATTAATTTAAAATTCAATCAAAATGGGGAATTTAAAATTGTTCAATTTACAGATTTGCATGAGTATTCTTTGAAAAATAAAAGAACTATAAGACTTATGGAAAATGTGTTAGACACTGAACATCCAGATCTTGTTGTGCTAACTGGAGATATTATAGATGGTAGGTTTTGTAAACTAAAAGAAGAAGTTAAAAAGGCAATTGAAAATATTGCAAAACCAATGAAAGATAGAAAAATACCCTGGGCAGTAGTTTTAGGTAATCATGATGATGAATTATGTATGGTAAATAGAAAAAATCAGATGAAAATGTATATGTCGTACAAGTATAATCTTAGTCAAAATTTTTCAAGTGTAATTGGTAGAGCAGGAGATTATAACCTCATCATCAAGAACTCTAAAAATGATAAGCCTATATTTAACATTTACATGCTTGATTCAGGCAGCTATGACATAAAAGGGTATGGGTATATAAGAAAACAACAAATAGATTGGTATAAAAAATTATCTACTGATCTAAAAAAACAATTTGGCAAGATAATTCCATCATTTATGTTTTTTCATATTCCACTACAGCAGCAATATAAGGTATGGCAAAGTGGAAAAGCCATAGGGGAAAGAAATGAAAAAGAATCTCCACAGGCTGTTGATAGTGGATTGTTTTCTGCACTTATTG
This sequence comes from Clostridium ljungdahlii, assembly GCF_001636845.1. Lineage (GTDB taxonomy): Bacteria > Bacillota > Clostridia > Clostridiales > Clostridiaceae > Clostridium_B > Clostridium_B ljungdahlii_A. The sequence continues at coordinate 277,077 of NZ_LITT01000035.1, read as the reverse complement.
AAATGGGGGATGTGAAAGGAGTATTTGTAGGGCATGATCATACTAACGATTATATAGGAGATTTAAATGGTATTACTTTAGGATACGGGCGTAAGACAGGATACAACTCTTATGGAAAAAAAGGATTTGCTAAAGGAGCAAGAATAATTATTTTAAATGAAAATAATTTAGAAAAATTTAAAACATATAAAAAATTAGAAGTGTAAAGTAATAAATGAATATTTAATTTCTATTTATTAGCATACAAAAATTTTACCTTACATAAATGTATAAAATATTATCATAAATTTCTACATCATGTAGGGTGAAATGTAAACGTATAAATATTATACTATATATATACAGAAGATTTAAAACTTTCAAGTTTATTTCAAAAAAATTATGGGGGTGAAATAACATGACGCCAAAAGAGATGACTGCAATACGTGATAAAAGAATGTTAGCTGCACTAAACATGGGGAAACCGGATAGAATTCCAATTATGCTTTCCGGGCAGATGTATTTTAAATTTATAGATCCAACAATGACTATATCTGATTGGTGGGACAGGCAGGAACTGGTAGAGGAAAATCTTATAAAAGCTGCTCAATTGCCTATACTTGACGAAATGGATTCAGTTCCTGCAGCAACTGGAGTACCTATGGATTTCATGCAGCAGAATTTTGCAGCTATGTGGTTTGCAAAAATGAAGGTTCCAGGACGTGATATAGCTAAAGATGCACTTTGGCAGATTGATGAGCAGGGACCTATGACAGAAGAAGACTACGACACAATTATAAATAAAGGATGGGGAGTACTTAAACAAGAGCTTTTTAACAGAATTGGCTTTGATCCAGAAAAATTACCTCAACCAGATCCACAATATATGGGTAAGGTAAATGAAAAAATAGCTGCTCTTGGAAAAACAAGTGTTGGAATGGCTGGCGGATTGTTACCTATGCCACCTTTTGAAACTTTAAGTGGTGCACGTAAATTGCCAAAATTTTTTAGAGATCTGTACCGCATGCCAGATAAGGTTAGAGCTGCTCTAGATATTATAGAACAGGAAGAAGTAGAAAATACGGTTAAGGCAATAAAAGCTTTACCGGGAGTGTATGGATTTATAGGAGGAACTCGTTCAGGATGTGATTTTATATCCCCAAAAGTTTTTGAAAAATTCTATTTTACATATTATCAGAAGGTAGTACCTGCAATGCAGGCAAATAATGTAAAGACCTGGTTCCATATGGATGGTAACTGGGAAACATTCCTTCCTTACTTTAGAGAATTTCCAAAAGCTCAATGTGTATGGGATCCTGATCATATAACCAGCAATGTAAAGATGAAAGAGATACTTGGAGATAAAATGTGCATTACAGGTAACGTTCCACCAGCACTTACATCAGTAGGAGCACCTGAAGAATGCTATAAGTATGCTAAGGAAATTATTGATATATTTGGTGATACTGGTTTCATTATGAATTCAGGATGTAGTGTTCCACCTAATGCAAAACGTGAGAACATAGAGGCTGTTATTTTAGCAACATTAGGACAACCATTAAATAAATAATAATACAAAGAAACTTCCAATTGATTGGCATTACTTTCATTTCTAAAGTATAAAAATTTATATGGGAGGTTTTTTAAAATCAAAGGCGAAGAAGGGAGTTTAAAGTTATGAGTAAAGGTAAATCAGCAACTATATTTGCAATATTTTCTTTTTCATTTCTGGTTATGGCACAAGGAGCAACTTCTCCTGCACTTGCAAGTATAGGTCAGGCCTTCCCCAAAATAGATTTTAGTGTAGTGGTACTTATAGCTACATTACCATGTTTATCTACGATTCCGTTTTCAATGATAGGAGGAAAATTAGCTGGAAATATTATGACATTTAAGAGCGTTACAATTATTGGAATAATTCTTACTATCATTGGTGGTACTGTTCCTTATTTTGCAAATAGCTTTGTCGTAATTCTTATTATGAGGGCTATATTGGGAGCTGGGGTAGGTTTAATATCTCCAATTCCATCAGCACTTATTATGAACTTTTTTCAAGGAAAAGATATAGAAAATCTCATGGGTTACAATAGTGTTATTCAAAATATAGGTGGTATCGTATTTCAGCTGCTTGGAGGAATTTTATGTGTTATTAACTGGCGAAGTACCTTTTTAGCTTATCTTTTGGCTGTTATATCTCTCATCATAGTTATTTTCATGCTACCTGAGCCTCCTAAGATAGAAAAGGCAAAGAATGAAAAAGTAAAGATGCCTGGTATGGTATATGTATGGTCAATAATTTTCCTGGTTTATACTTTAATAAATTACCCAATGTTAACGGGTATGTCATCTTTAATAGTTGACAATAAATTAGGAACTCCGGCTAGTGCAGCGATGGCACTTACTATGTTCTCTATAGGTGGAATGTTCACTGGTGCGATTTTTGGGAAAATATATCATGCAGCTACAAAGTACACCATAGTTATAGGAACGGTTCTCCATGCTATAGGATTTGTGATTTTGATCTATGGTAATAGCGTTTTTATGTTTACTGTTGCAGCAACTATTGTTGGAATGGGATTTGGACTTGTGGTGCCAGCTGTAATTATGTATGTTGGTATGCCGGTGCCTCAGTCAGCACAGCCTTTTGCAATTTCTATAGCTCTTGCATTTATGAGCATAGGTGGTTTTGTTTCAAGCTTCTTCTTTGCTTTTGTTAAGAATACTTTTAATATATCATCTATGAGATTTCCATTTGTATTTGGCGCTGTATGTCTTGTGGCCTACTCAATTGTTCAATCATTGTTCAATCTAAAGACATCAAAGCCAGAGTTAACAGGTGTGAATAATAGAAATTAAAATTACTAGTATGATTTTTATTAATAAGACTCAGATGGAGAGATGTGTTCATCATAAGCAAGCTCCACCTGAGTCTAAGAATCATTTGATTAAATAGTTTTTAAAAATACTGCATATTTTTTGTCTGCTATCATAATATGGTTACTAATCCATTCAGATAAAAAATCTATAATTTCTAATATTACTTTTTTTTGATTATCATCTATATCCTCTCTAGAAGCAACTTCATTTATTTTATATATATAAAATCCGTGTTCTTCTTCTTGATCATGAATATGATCATAATTATATTTTTTTAGCATATTTTCTTCATACTCAAAATGATATTTTGTATATTCTAAAAGTTCATCAAGTATTGTCATTATTTCATCATATCTATCATATCCATCATCTATTATTGCAATATCATAGGCTTTTTTTCCTATTGCCATTAGCTTTTTATGTTGTTTATCTATTTCATCGATATTTAAATTAAATTCTTCTTTCCAATTAAATGCCATTTTAACATCTCCTTTTATCAATACAAATTATTAATAAATAAATATTATCATATATTTTAAATAAATGCAAGTGTATTTAGTATTTTAGTGAGGGCAAAGACAAGGAGATATAAGAATTCTTGAGATTGCCTACGCTACAGGTTTAAAAAGTTTATCTAACTTCTATAATTGATTAATTGATAAATAAATGTACTAATTAGTAATAAATTATCAATAAGTTCTAATGTTGTAAAAGAAACATGTTTCTAAGTTTTTGAAACTTATGTATATGAGAGAGGATATTTAGTAAAAGCTGTCGTTGCAATTACTCTATGGATTCTTGGATCACCTACATTCAGCGATAATATCTTATGAAGATCTTGATACAGTTCTTATAAGATTTGAAGAAGCTGTTGTAGATACTAAAAAGGAGTTTAATCTTGGTTTCAAGTGGAGTTTTTTCCCTCCATCTGAAACTTATCAACAGGATTCTTAGTGCTTTAGCAGTGTGCAAGCAGATATCCCAAATCTTTGATTTGGCGATAGTCGCTTTGGCTGTGTGCGATGGTGGTATTATGGCTGGTAGCCATCGGATAAATGGTATGGAACATCCAGTAAGTGACTTATATGATGCTGTTCATGGGAAAGGTCTTGCAGCACTTACACCAATTATTGTTGAAAAATCCTGGAAAAGTGATATAGAAAAATATGATGATATATCAAAGTTAATAGGATGTAGTAGTGCAAAAAATTGTGCAGATGCCATAAGAAGTTTTCTTGAAAAGATTAACTTAAATGTGACTTTGGGGGAACTTGGAGTAAAAGAAAAAGACGTTGAGTGGATGTCAGAAAATTGTATGAAAGTTTCAAAACCAAGTATAATAAATCATCCTAGAGAATTTACTTTAGAGGAAATCAAAAATATTTATTATGAGGAATTATAATATAGGTTTTAAATTATGAAAAATAATTATTATTTTATGATAAAATGATAATTAATAGGTAGTTTGATTTCCAATTTAATTAAAAGGGAGGGTGGATTATATGCAAGGTAAGATAGTGCTTGCGGAAGATGAACCCATTACTAGAATGGATATTTCTGAAATACTTACATGTTCTGGATATGATGTGGTTGGAAAAGCCTCTGATGGATTTGAAGCTGTTGAATTGTGCAAGATAAATAGGCCAGATCTAGTCATTATGGATATAAAAATGCCAAATCTGGACGGTATACAGGCTGCCCAAATCATAACAAATGAAAACCTGGCAGATGCTATAGTTATGCTTACAGCTTACAGTGGAAAAGAATTTTTGGATAAGGTAAAAGAAGTAGGGGCTATAGGGTACGCTGTAAAACCAATAGATGAAATAAATTTAATTCCACAAATTGAAATTGCCATGTCAAAAAGTAAGGAAATAAAAAATATTAAAAATGAGGCAGCTGATGCAAAGCAAAAAATTGAAGATATGAAGGTAATATACAAGGCTAAAGAGATGTTAATGGATAGGTATTCTATAAAAGAAGAAGATGCCTATAAAAGAATAAGAAAGCTTAGCATGGATAGGCAGTGTTCTATTTTACAGACTTCAATAAGTTTAATGAGAGGATATAGAAAGGTAGATTAATATGCTTAGAAAATTGTGTAGAACATATACAAATTTACTGGAGGAAGATATAAAAATTTTAAAGAACGTGGAAAATTATCTTCAAAGCATATCCAATTTAGTTAAAGCAGATATTTTTATTGATTGTTTAACTAGAGAATCAGGAATCGCCATTGTAGTTTCGGAAGCTAAGCCTTCAAATACTAGATCTTTATATAGGGAAACCGTAGTAGGTGAACTTGCTTTAATGGAAAATGAACCAGCTGCACTTAGAACTCTTCAAATAGGAATGGGGACTTCAGATTTAAAAGCCATTACCCAGGAAAATAGAGTAGTAAAACAAAATACAGTGCCTATTAAAAATAATGAGGATAAAGTAATAGGTGTGCTTATAATGGAAAAAGATATAACTGAAGATTTAAGTAAAAATAGAAATATGGAAATACTATCTGAAACCACAGAACAGCTAAGTCAGACACTTATGAACTTAAGGAGTCCAGAGCTGCCTAATACTGTAGATTTTAATCTGATTAATGATGCTATTATTATATTTAATGATTATGGAGTTTCTATTTATGCTAATCATATTGCAGAAGATATGTATATAAAACTTGGTTATAAAGATAAGATAGTAGGAATGAAATTTAATAACCTTGTTTTAAGTAAAATTAGTTTTTGTAAAGTATTGAAGGAGAACAACTCTATATTATCTGAAGTTTCAATAGCAGATTTTTCACTCCAGATAAAGTATGCTGTACTTAGGAAACATAACAGCATATGCGGTGTTGTTATGTTAATTAAAGACATAACAGATATAAAAGAAAAAGAAAAACAACTTATTTTAAAAGCTGTGGCAATAAGGGAAATACACCATAGAGTTAAAAATAACCTTCAAACTATAGCAAGTATTTTAAGGCTGCAATCCAGAAGAATAAATAACGAAGAAGCCAAAAAGGCATTTAAAGAAAGCATAGGTAGAATACTTAGTATAGCTACAACCCATGAGGTACTGGCCCAAAATGGAATTGATGATGTGGATATAAAAAATATACTATCTAAAATTAAAGATAATTCCATTAGAAATTTTATTCAATACAATAAACAGATAGATATAAAATTTATTGGAGATAGTTTTTATGTAAATTCGGATAAAGCTACATCTATAGCTATAGTGTTAAATGAATTGCTTCAAAATTCTCTTCAGCATGCTTTCGTAGATAAAAAAGAGGGGGGTATAGAGATAATTATAAAAAAAGGTATTATGTACTCCAATATATCAGTAATAGATAATGGAAAAGGATTTGATATGAATTTAATTAGAAATGAGAGTTTGGGGCTAGACATTGTAAAAAGTATAGTAAAAGATAAATTAAATGGAGATATAAATATTGAGTCAAATGAAAGTGGAACAAAAGTAGTTTTTTGCTTCAAAAATTAGTATAAGAATGTATATTGAAAAACAGTTAAATAAATAAAGGCATTTTTATTAATTTATTATAAAAATACTCTTTACATTGATAAATTATTATGATAAACTGTGTATAAATTATAAATGAAATGCAATGGAGCATTTTAAACAAAATTTATAATTTTTGTTTAAAAACTTATAAATAGTTAGAAGGGCAACGGAGCCTAAAATATTTTAGATATTTTAGGCTATTTTTTTTAGTGTAAATCATTTTTCCGTGGTTTATGTAAAATAGCATTATTGCTTTTGGCTTAGTATTTATTTTCAGATACATTAAAAGGAGGTGTACAAAAATAGTGAATGACAAAATACTAAGTGTAGGAATTGACATTGGCACTACCACTACACAAGTTATATTTAGTGAAATTACAATACAAAATACAGCAAGTTCTTTTTTTGTACCAAAAGTTAAAATTGTAGATAAAAGAATAATTTATAAAGGCAAAATACATCTTACCCCACTTGTATCCAGAAAAAGTATAAATTTAGAAAAACTAAAATCCATAATACAGGAGGAATATGATAGGGCCAATGTTAAAAAAGAACACATTTCCACCGGAGCAATAATAATAACCGGAGAAACTGCAAGAAAAGAAAATGCACAGCAGGTTTTAAATATTCTTTCAGATTTTGCAGGGGATTTTGTAGTAGCAACTGCCGGGGCTGATTTGGAGTCAATACTTGCAGGATATGGGTCTGGAGCTTACCAGGTATCTAAAAATACTTCTGGAAAAGTTGTAAATTTTGATATAGGAGGTGGTACAACTAATGCATGTGTTTTTAATGAAGGAAAAATAGTGGATTCCTTTGCCCTCCATATAGGGGGGAAATTAATAGAATTTGATGATGAAGGTAATGTAATTTATATATCTGAAAAGATAGAAAAGTTATTAGAAAGCTTAGATTTAAATATTAATATTGGAAGTAAACCTGAACTTTGTCATTTAACTGTACTTGTAAGTAAGTTTGCAGATATTATTCTTAAGATTGGGAGTAACATGAATTTATCTTCAGAAGAAAGAGAACTTTTTATTCAGCATAAAAATAAAGAATTAATGGCACAAATATTTATGTTTTCAGGAGGTGTTGCGGAATTTGTATATAGTGATGAGGTAAATACACTGAAGGATACTTTAAAGTACAAAGATATAGGTCCGCTTCTAGGAGTTTATATAAGAAGTGTTTTAAAAAAAGGCAAATATAAATTTTTGGAGTCAAGAGAAAAAATAAGGGCCACAGTAATAGGTGCAGGAAGTCATTCTATAAAAATAAGCGGAAGTACCATAATTTTTGATGAAGAGATACTGCCAATAAAAAATATACCTATTATAAAAATGACAGATGATTTATTAGAAGACCAGGATGGCATCTATGAATATGTTTCAGAAAAAATTAAAATGTATGATGATTCTATAGTAGCTATTTCTTTTAAGGGACCAATAAGTCCTTCTTATAGTCAAATACAGGTAATAGCTGGTGGAATAATAAAATGTTTTGAGGCCATAAAATATTACCCAATTATAATTGTGGTAGAAAATGATTTTGCAAAGGCACTTGGACAAACAATAAAGACAAAGTGTAATTTTTCTAGAAAAGTAATATGTATAGATGGAATCTCAACTGATAATGGAGATTATATAGATATTGGAAAACCTGTAGGGGGAATTATACCTGTTGCTGTAAAGACTTTAATATTTAGCAATTAATTTATTAATAAAAATTATGAATAGTTTTAGGAGGGTTTTTAATGCAAAGTAAATTAAAAAAGACATTATCACCATTTCAACTTTGGGCTATTATAGTTGGTATGGTTATATCAGGCATGTATTTTGGATGGAATAATGCACTGGCATTTGTAGGACCGTTAGGATTTATAATAGCAATAGTAATTGTAACTCTTTTTTATACTGCTTTTATGTTCAGTTATGCAGAACTTGCTACTGCAATACCTGATGCAGGAGGATCTGCGGAATATGCAACTAGGGCTATGGGGAGATTTGGAGGGTTTTTGGCAGGATTTTCTTCTATAGTTGAATTTTTATTTGCTACACCAGCTATAGCTATATCTATTGGTGCCTATGTTCATTTTATAATACCCGCTGTACCAATAACTGTGGCGGCTCTTGTATCCTATGGAATTTTTGTAATTATAAATTGTGGTGGAGTTAAAACTGCAGCAATAATTGAAACCATAGTTACTATTGTTGCCATTGTAGGAATTGTAATATTTGTAGGTGCTAGTTTTACCCATGTTGATATTACAAGGATAGTAGGACAGAATGCTTTCAGAGGAGGTGTTGGGGGAATATTTAATGCCATCCCATTTGCTATATGGTTCTATTTAGCTGCAGAAGGTGGAGCAATGTCTGCAGAAGAATGTAAAAATCCCAAAAAAGATGTACCTAAAAGTTTTATACTTGCAATACTTACACTTGTCGTGCTAGCACTTGTTACCTTTATATGCACTGCAGGAGTAATGGATGCTAAGGCGCTTGGCTCAACTGATTCACCTCTTCCTGATGCACTTGATGTAATATATGGAAAAGGAAATGCATTTTCCAAATTAATGAGTTTTATAGGATTATTTGGACTTGTAGCCAGCCTCCATGGAATAATAATTGGATATTCGAGGCAGATATTTGCAATGTCTAGATCAAGATATCTACCTAAATTTTTATCAAAAGTGAATTCGAAAGCCTCACCTGTAGCCGCAACAGTTATACCAAGTCTTATAGGAATGATATTTGTACTTTTAAATAGTACTTCAGTAATTATAGTAATTTCAAGTTTTGGAGCTATTGCACTGCATGCAGTAAGTATGGTTGCACTATTAATTTTAAGAAAAAAAGAACCTGATTTAGAAAGACCATATAAAGTTCCAATTACACTTCCTATAATATCTCTTGTACTTGATGTAATTTTACTTGTAACTGTTGGATATTCAAATATATCAACTATATCTTTTGTAATAGGTGCTTATGTACTAGCTATTGTATATTATTTTGTATATTCAAGATTTACTAAAGCATCACTGGCAAAGGAGGTATCACAAAAAATTACAGAACAGGATAGGGCAATTTAAATATGTTTAAGATAGGTGATTTTTATGAATTTAAAGACTATTTTATTTAATAAAGTGTACAAATTTAAGAATATAAAAGATTTACTGGCTAAGGCCAATGAAAAAAAATCTGGGGATGACCTTGCAGGAATAGCTGCCTACAGTACTGCAGAGAGAATTGCGGCAAAAATTGTATTGGCAGATATAACTTTAGAAGATCTTAGAAATAATCCCGTTGTTCCCTATGAAAAAGATGAGGTAACAAGAATTATACAAGATTCCATAGATAAGTTTGCCTATAATAAAATAAAGCATATGACAGTGGGAGAACTTAGAGAGTTTATATTAAGTGCTAAAGAGAAGGATATAAAATCAATAAGAGATGGGCTAACTGCCGAAATGATTTCCGGAGTGACAAAACTTATGAGCAATATGGATCTTATATATGCCGCACAGAAAATTTGTAATACTGCATACTGTAATACTAAAATTGGAGAAAGAGGAACTCTTTCCTCAAGACTTCAACCAAACCATCCAACTGATGATATAGAGGGGATAATGGCATCAGTTATGGAAGGGTTGAGTTATGGTATAGGTGATGCCGTAATTGGATTGAATCCTGTAAATGACAGCATAGATAGTGTATATAGAATTTTGGGTAAGTTTAAAGAGTTTACTTCTGAATGGGATATTCCAACTCAAAATTGTGTACTCTCCCATGTAACCACTCAGATGGAAGTTTTAAAGAGGGGAGCACCTATGGATTTGATGTTTCAAAGTATAGCAGGCTCAGAAATATCTAACAGGAGTTTTGGCATAAATACTGCCCTTATGGATGAAGCCTATTTGCTAATGAGAGAAAATAAGTATTCAAAGGGAACAAATTTTATGTATTTTGAAACGGGACAGGGTTCAGAACTTTCCTCAGATGGAAACAATGGTGCGGATCAACTTACCATGGAAGCAAGGTGCTATGGTTTTGCCAAAAGATATAATCCATTTTTAGTAAATACAGTGGTAGGATTTATAGGCCCCGAATATTTGTATGATGGAAGCCAGGTTATAAGAGCAGGACTTGAAGATCACTTTATGGGTAAACTTACAGGTTTACCTATGGGAGTTGATGTATGTTACACAAATCATATGAAAGCAGATCAAAATGATATGGACAATTTGGCGATGCTTTTAACAAATGCTAATTGTGCTTACTTTATGGGGATTCCCTGTGCTGATGATGTAATGCTTATGTACCAATCCACAAGTTATCATGATATTGCAACCCTTAGAGAAATTACAGGAAAAACTCCCATTAAAGAATTTGAAAGAAGATTGGAACAACTTGGTATCTTACAAGATGGAAAGCTTACAGATATAGCAGGGGATGCTTCAATGTTTTTAAAAAAATCAATGGTTTAGTGAGGTGAAATTGTGGATAGCAATTATGAAATATATAAGCGTATGAAAAAATCAACAAATGCAAGAATTTGTGTGGGTAGGGCGGGAAGTAGGTATAAAACTGAAACTTTTTTAAAATTGAGGGCAGATCACGCAGTAGCAATGGACGCAGTTTGGTCATATGTAGATGAAAGCATTATAGATAAGCTTAATTTTTTAAAGGCTCAAACTATGGTAAAAGATAAAGAACAATATATACAAAGACCTGACCTTGGAAGAAGATTTTCTGGAGAAACTATAGAGTATATAAAGAAGAACTGTATAAAGAATCCAGATGTTCAGATAATAGCTGGAGATGGATTGAGTTCACCGGCTATTACAGTTAATTTAGAAGACATATACTGTATAATAATTGATGGACTCAAAGCAAAAGGATATAAAATAGGCACTCCTATATTTGTAAAATATGCTAGGGTAGCTACTATGGATAAAATAAGTGAAGCATTAAATGCAAAAGTTACTATTATTCTCATAGGTGAAAGACCTGGACTTGCAACAGGTGAAAGTATGAGCAGTTATATGGCTTATAGATCGAGTACTAAAAAACCTGAATCTCAAAGAACTGTGATTTCCAATATATATAGAAATGGTACCCCCCAGTAGAAGCTGGAGCACAAATAGTATATCTGATAGATCTGATGATGAAGGAAAAGAAAAGTGGTATTGAACTTAAGATATCAAGTGACATGAAATCAATTTAGAGGATCTGCTGGGCATGTAAATCATTTTATGTATACTTACTTATAAGTTATAGAAATTTAAGATTTCAATTTTCTTATGATTGATAACTATGATTCATTTGTATATAACCTGGTAAGATATTTAGAAGAACTGAATGAAGAGGTTAAAATGCATCTATTAATATGTAGTAATTTTAAAAGCTCTGGAATAGCCGTAATTTCATTACTTTTTTCGGCAGTTTTTACCTGTAAGTTTATATGATTTATAATACCACAATAATATGTTATTATGTATTTAAGGGGTGAGAGTATGAATAAAGAAAATAATTATGAGATTTGTTATGAAAATATGTGTAAGGAATTTGTTAAATATGATCCAGAAGAGGTGGCTAAAAGAAGTAGGGCTTATTATGATTCTGAAAAAAAACAATTTACATTAGTATGTTTTAACAAAGAATACTTAATTTCTTATCCAGAGGGGAATATTGTATTAAAGAATAATAAAGATAAAGATCCATCTGTAGATGTAAATACAATGCTTATGCTAAAAATGCTTATGCTTAGTTATCTATACAGGGCTACTAACAGCAGCTTAACAAATAAATGGGTGCCTCTTAGAGAATTGGAGGGAGTTGGCCATGCTTATCAGGGATTTGCAGATCTAGGTATAAATAGATTAGTTGAATTTTTTGGGCATAAGGGAGATCTTTTCTTAGAAGCCGGTATTAAGCTAGGTGGAAAAAAATTTGATGTTGGAGATGTGGGGATAAAGATTAATATATTACCTAATGTGCCTATGGTATTTGGTCTATGGACAGCAGATGATGAGTTTCCAGCAGATGCCACTATTCTTTACGATTGTTCTGCAGTTAAAGAGCTGCATGTAGAAGATTTAGCCGGATTATGCTCCGAAGCAGCTGATGAAATAATTAGAGCTGCCAAATCAATTCACAATTAGCAGTTATAGAGTTTCTAGATGAAAAATCAACTTATGCTCCGAATATTTTTACAACCACAAGTACGTTAAATATTTTGATAAGTCTAAGCAGAAAATTTACAAAAACCTAAGGACTTTTGAAAACTCGTACCTCAGACAATTCAAAAGTCCTAAGTTTTTTTACAAATTTTCTACTAAGACTTATATACAAAATATTTAAATGTACTTGCTTATTGTAAAATATTTCTACGCATAAGTTGATTTTTAAGTTAGAATCACTATATAGGCTTCACAATTATTTCTTATTTCTTCTTCCTTAGCTGAATTATATAAAAAATTTAATAACAAATGCGACCATATAAAATGATCGCATTTGTTATTAAAACTATTTCTAATTTTTTGTGCTTTTACTAGTAGAAACTGTTAAAGCATTTATCATTGCAGTTTCTTGATCCTGAGTAATGGTGCCTGAAGTTACAAGAGTATCAAATTTAGTCTTTAACAAATTCGTAAATTTTTCTTTTTTAGCTTGAACATTCGCATTTTTATTAGAAGTAAGTAAATTTTTTATAGCAGTTTCTTGATCTTTGGTAATAGTGCCTGAAGTTACTAGAGAGTCTAAGAAGTTAGTTTTTCCTAAAGTCTTTTTACTTTGAAAATAAGCTTTACGTTCAGTTTGAGTCATATTTTTGATTTTATCCATTTCAGCTTTTCTTTCAGATTTCTCTTGACTGCTGCTATTTAATATAGCAGTTTCTTGATCTTGAGTGATAGTACCTGCAGTTACCAAGGAATCAAGAGTAGTCTTCAACGAGCCTGTAGACTTTTCTTTTTTAGCTTGAGTGCCCTTATTAGAAGTAAATAAATTCTTAATAGCAGTTTCCTGATCCTGAGTAATAGTACCTGCAGTTACTAAGGAATCAAGTTTAGACTTTAATGAATTTTTAGTATTTTTATTTCCTGTATCAGTTGAGGAAGAAGTGAAAAGATTTAATACAGCAGTTTCTTGATCCTGAGTAATAGTACCTGCAGTTACTAGAGTATCAAGCTTAGACTTTAATAAATTTTGAGTATTTGATTTTTTATCAGTTTTAGAAGGAGTTAGAAGATTTAATGCGGCAGTTTCTTGATCTTGAGTGATGGTACCTGCAGTTACTAGAGGATCAAGTTTAGTTTTTAAGAAATTTTCATTATTTTTTGTTTTGAAATTTTTACTAGAACAGTATACTGATTTTCCTGTCTTGTTAGAAAGTGAAGCTGCATTAACTGTAGTAAACCCTGTACCAATTGATACCACAAGGGCTAAAGCGGATATTATTTTAAGGTTTCTTTTTAACATTTTTAATTACCTCCTATAGATATTTCTTTGATTTATCATATAATCTCACTGCTCTGTGACATCTTTATTACAAATAAGTGAATATGATGTTAACATTGATAAGTATGGATAAAAGAAGAATAAATAGTAGGAGAAAATTCTTATAAATGATGATATAATTTATTTATACTCTAATTGATAAAAGTAATCTATGATATAAAAATTTTTCAAATAAAGGTGAAAAAGATGTTTTTTAAAATATTCAGATTGATAAGAAGTTTTATATTGACATCAGTATTGGACAAGTACAAAGAAGAATTTGCTGTAAATATTAATGAGATTAATTTAACCAGGGGAAAAATTACAGCAGTAACTTTCATTGTTATAGAAGTTGTAGAGCTTGTAATTTTGTTTACTATAAGGGAAAATACTTTTCCCCCAAAAACCCACATGTATTATGCAGCTATGGATATATTACTAATTTTGACGATGATCGTATATTTAATTATATTTGTTAAATTAGAAAATAACATTTCTAAACATGGAACAAGCATTAATGTTGTTGGAGTATCTTTTACAATCATGATACTGTTTTGGTGTGCAGGTATATCTTTATTAGATCAGTTGTCTTCTGGGCAGATTATTGTATATGCCATATCAATTATAGCAGTTGCTGTAACTCCGATTTTTAAACCAATTACATTATTGCTTATGTATTTGATTGTCCATTTACCATTTCTTTTTCTCCTGCCATATTTTCAGAAATCCAGTGATATATTGTGGGCAAACTGTATTAATAGTACTACTTTTTTAATAATATCCTGGATGATATTGTGTATGAGATATAAAAATCAAGTAGATGATTTTAACAATAGAAAAATAATACAGAAAAAAAATGATGAATTAGAACGGGTGAATCAAAAATTAGAAAAACTTTCTCAGATTGATAGTTTAACAGGTATCTTCAACCGTTTTGTATTTGATAAAACAATAGAAGCAGAATGGGATAGATGCAAACGCTATTTTATACCACTGTCATTAATTATGATAGATATTGATTTTTTTAAGGCATTTAATGATAGTTATGGTCATCAAGCTGGAGATGATTGCTTAAGGCAAGTTTCAAGGGTACTTTCATCTTCTGCGAGGCGTTCCTCAGATATTGTTGCCAGATATGGAGGAGAGGAATTTGCTGTTGTGCTTACCTATATGAAAAAAGAAAGTGTGCTGGAATTTGCAGAACAATTGAGAAAAAAGGTTGAGCAGTTAGCTATTCCACATAGGTATTCTTCTATTTCCAATTATATTACCATTAGTTTAGGAATTTGTACTGTTATTCCGTCTGATATGTTATCTATTGAACAATTTATTAAGAATGCAGATGAAGCTTTATATGAAGCTAAAAAATGTCGTAACAAGGTTGTTAGTGCATAGGCAGATTATATAAAAATAAGCGTCCGTTATTTAGGATGCTTATTTTTACATGGAAAAGAAATTCAGCAGTAAATGGAACTAATGCTTTAAAAGAAGTTTTAGATGAAAGAAAATAATATTACTATAAAAAGCTAACTATAAATAACTTAAATGCTGGGGATTCGTCATCCCCAGCATAAAGGTAATTATCAACGTATTGAAGAAAGAATATTCTGGTTTATCTAAAACGTAAACATTTAGTAGCTTTAATACATTGATATCCTTATAATAATAGAATGTACGAAATTCAAATTATTATACTATAAACAGAGTTCTTGGCATCATGTTGAGTTTTGACTCAACATGATGCTTAGAAATCGTTATCCAGGCGCGTAGCAGTGCTTATCCCCCACTTTGATAGAAGATGGGGTGTTAGCAATGGTAGCGATCGGATAAATAAAAGAAGTAACTGGATAATATTATCAAGTGTTCTTATATTGTTTACATAGTGTTCAAAAAATAAATAGTTATTTTATTTATAGGACATTAAATTGTAACAAATAACTAATATAATTATAAGTGTCCTAAGGAAAATAGCCTTAGCGAAAATGAAAACAATAAAGTGTAGTACATAATTGATATAATTGATATCCCCTCAAAGATAAGAGTAAAAGGATGGACAAATATCGCCATCCTTTTATTTTGATTTTTTCAGCGCAGATAGGATTAGAGCCTATCATTTAATCCCAGCTCATAAGCATATATAATTTTTGAGGTTGTTTGATTAAAATTAGGAAAATCAATTCCTAATTCTCTTGCAGCTTCCATATTAAATTTATCATTAGAATGTTTAAATTTAATATGAGGGGTTTTATTATTTTTTATGTTTGTCATATATAATCACCTCTATTATATAGTGATAACCAATTATACAGCCTTATATTCAGAGAAAATTATGCATAAAATAAAATTAATTACTTATCAAATTATTATACTTAGAGAAACTTATTAAATGAAAAATTATCGGATGAAGCTTTAACAAATAAATATGAATTGGGTGCAAGTGTAGCTGTTGAGGCAATGAATAATATTGATATGAGTTATTGAGATATGATATAATTATTTATAGAAATTTAAGATTTTAATTAGTATCTTTTGTTAATAATGGAATTTAAAAATAAAGGCATATAGTGTATAAAACTTATCCAGGGTTTAGCAAACCTATGTACATAAGAGCTCTAATGGATTAAGGCCAAAGAGTTCTTTATACACAGCATAAAACTTGCAACTTTTGTAAAGCAGGCGAGTTGTTTGCGGATGATAACATTGGATAAATTAAATACACTGTATGTCTTTTTTATTTTTAAATATAATAAAAATATTTTATAAGGGAGGTAATTGATTAGAACTGCTGATGACCTATTAAACTAACCAAAAGAACTATGGCAAAATTAGTTAAAATTGCAAGAATGATTATATTGAAATGTAAATGGATAAGGTTAAAACCAATATAATTTAATGCCAAGGAGTGAGAATTCATGTTTCTTATGATTGATAACTATGATTCATTTGTATATAATCTAGTAAGATATTTGGAAGAACTGAATGAAGAGGTTAAGGTTTGTAGAAATGATAAATTAACATTGAAAGATGTGGAAAAAATACATCCCGAAGGAATTATAATTTCTCCAGGACCTAAATCCCCTGAGCAATCGGGTATTTGCGTGGATATAATTAAAAAATTTAGTGGTAAAATTCCTATTTTAGGTATATGCCTTGGACATCAATGTATCGGGTATGCTTTTGGTGGTAATATAATAAAGGGTAAGGAACCTGTACATGGTAAAATATTTAAAGTTCATCATAAAAATATAGGAGTATTTAAAGAAATCAAAAATCCTGTAGAGGTTACAAGATATCATTCGTTGGTAATAGAAAAGGAAACACTTCCTAAGTGTCTTAATATAACCTGTGAAACTTCAGATGGGGTTATAATGGGCGTTAGGCATGAAAAGTATCTTGTTGAAGGAGTACAATTTCATCCCGAGGCAGAACTCACAGAATGTGGACATGAAATGCTTAAGAATTTTATAGAAGAAGCAAGAATGTTTAGTAAGGGGGAATTGTATGAAGTTCTTCATTGAAGAAATAAAAACAGAATTAGATGCTTTTGATATTTACTCATTGTTTAAAGAAGATAGAACAGTTACCATTTTAGATAGCGGCATGGGTGCTGAAGATTTAGGCAGATACTCTTTTATAGGATTAAACCCTTTTACTACTTTTAAATATGAAGATAATATTTGTACTATAAATAAAAAAGAACTTAATGGTGATCCTTTTGACGAACTAAAAAAACTTATTGCAAAGTACAAAATTGAAAATAATACAGAGTTTCCATATATAGCTGGGGCTATGGGATATTTCTCTTATGATATAGGGAGAACTATAGAAGAGCTTCCTGTTATGACTATAGAAGAAATAAAAATACCTGACTGCTATTTTTATTTCTATGATAATGCAGTAATAGTAGATAACTTAAAAAAGAAGACCTATATTACTTCTTTAGGTATATTAAAGTCAGAAAAAGACAGCATTAATGAAATAAAAGGTAAAATATCCAAAGGACATAAAATTAAATATAGAAAAGTAAATGATAGTGATACAAAATTTGTATCAAACTTTGGCAGGGAGGAATATATAGAAACTGTAGAAAAGGTCAGACAGTTTATAAGAAATGGGGATATTTATATTACCAATCTGACTCAAAGATTCTGCTGCGAAACAAAAAAAGATCCTTATGAAGTATATAAAGATTTAAGGCATATAAATCCAGCACCATTTGCTGCATTAATGAACGTTGAAGATTTTAGTATAATATCTTCTTCACCGGAGAGATTTTTAGAAATAAGAAATAACCTTGTTCAAACAAGGCCCATTAAAGGGACAAGACCTAGAGGTAAAAATGAAGAAGAAGATTTAAAAAACAGACAAGAACTTATAGATAGTGAAAAAGATAGATCTGAGTTATTAATGATTGTGGATTTGGAGAGAAATGATTTAAGCAAGGTATGTAAGCCTTATTCTGTAAAGGTAATAGAACTTTTTAAATTAGAGGAATATAGTACAGTATTTCACTTGGTATCAACTATTGTAGGAAAATTAAAAGATAAGTATACAGCAGTAGATTGTATAAAAGCATGTTTTCCAGGTGGTTCTATAACTGGTGCACCTAAAGTTAGGTCTATGGAGGTAATTGAGAAATTAGAACCTACTAGAAGAAATATTTATACAGGATGCATAGGATATTTAGGTTTTGATGGCAATGTAGATTTAAATATAGTTATTAGAACTATACTTATGAAAAATGGAAAAGCTTATTTAGGTGTTGGTGGAGGAATTACCTGGGAATCTGATGATGAAGCGGAATATGATGAAACACTTGATAAGGCTAGAGCTTTGATGAAAGTGTTGTAAGTTGTAAAGGGGTGAATGGCAGTTATGATGCTCTTAAATGGTAATATGGTAGAAGATGATAAAGTTTTCTTAGACAGCGGCTTTTATTTTGGAAGAGGACTTTTTGAAACTATGCTCGTAAACAATGAACCGCTTTTTCTTGAAGATCATTTATATAGAATAAATAAAGGTCTTTCTATTATAGGAATAGATAAAGAAATTACTGAAAATGAAGTTATGGATGCTGTTAACAAGCTTCAGTGTAATAATTGTGTGTTGAAGTTAGTAGTTACAGAGAAAAATACGTTGTTTAATACTAGAAAAAACAATTATACTGAGGAACAGTATAAAAGAGGTTTTAATGTTAAAATAAGTTCTGTTAGGAGAAATGAATTTTCTCGGCTTACATACTTAAAATCTTTAAATTATTTAGAAAATATATTGGAACATGAAAAATGTATTGATGAGGGATATAATGAGGTGCTGTTTTTTAATACAGAGGATAAATTATCAGAGGGAAGTGTATCTAATGTGTTTTTTACAAAGAATGAAAAAATATATACTCCATCTAAAAAGTGTGGATTACTTGAGGGTACAGTAAGAAAGTTTATAATAGATAACTTTGATGTTACTGAAGGTGAATTCAGAAAGGAAGATTTAATGTCCGCAGACAGTGCTTTTTTAACTAACAGCATTATGGGAGTAATGAAGGTCTCTAATATTTACGATAGAAGTTTTAATGAATGTAGTATTATTGAGAAAATAAAAAAGGTTTATGAAGCACAATTAAAGAAACATTAAATATAGAGTTTCTAAACGAAAAATCACTTATACTCCGGATATTTTTTACAACATTCAGCTCGTTAAATATTTTGATAAGACTAAGTAAAAAATTTTGAAAAAATACTGAGAACTTTTGAAAACTCGTGCCTCAAACAATTCAAAAGTTCTAGATTTTTCAAAAATTTTTTCCTAAGTCTTATATACAAAATATTTAAAAGAGCTTCATTATTGTAAAAATACTCCTACGTATAAGTTGATTTTTAAGTTAGTATACCTATATGAGGGTTTATAGTTGAAACTTTATAAGATTAATGAAATCTACAATATTGGGAATTATATTGTAAGAGGGGAGGCGTAAGTATGGATAGAATAGGTGTCAATAATTTAATTTCCATTATTATAGGAGTATCTTTAATTTTAACCTGCTTTTTAATCTTTTATTTTTTTCAAAAGTATCTCTTTAGCAAATATAAAAATAAAGTAAAAAATATAGTAGATAAAGATGATGATTAAGTTAGCCCTTTTTCTTCAAGATTAAAGCTGCAAGGAAGAGAAATATTTCTAATCCTGTTCCAACAAATATAGACAGAAAAGGGTATGAATAAAAGCTGAAGCTCACCAATTCCAAGCTGTTCTTAAAGGAAGTCATACCAATAACAAAAGAGAGTAGTACAGCAGGAAATACAACAGGTTTATATGTATTTAGTTCTACAATTTGAGATATACCAACACTAAAGGCCCATATCATAGCTGAAGATGCTGTAATTGCTGCACCGATGACAATCATAAGCCAGATAGCTTCCACCCGTTCAAAAAACCGACCTAAATGAACAAATCTTGTAAGTTCAAGGCTGATATTTATCATGTTTTTAGCTTGTGGATAACTAAAAATGCCTATTGCACTTATAACCAGCATCACGAGGACCAAAGTACCTAAACTAACTGCAGTAAATTTTGCAATAAATCCGTTTTCTGGATGATTGCAAATGGGAATATACATACCCATAATAATACATATTCCTATAAAGGATAAAATTAGAGGGGTACCTGTTAAAGCTGGATATAAGCCCATTTCTAGCTGTGGTTTAAGTCTATCTAGTTGTATATCCGGTATGGCAAATAGAAAGAATAAAATAAGGGCAAATAAAAATAAGGGCCCCAAAATTTCGCATATTCTTCCTATTGCTTCTATTCCTTTTAAGACAGCATATGCAATTACAAGATAAGCTGAAATAAGAATTAGCTCTGTGGGGGTTTTGGGGAAAAATACCATATTAAGAATTATACTCAGTGATTTTTGCAGTACAGCAGATACCAGTAAAAAGAAAATAGGAAAAAATATTCCTATAATCTTACCTAGTTTTTTCCCTAAAATAGTTACGCTGTATTGTACCATATTTTGACCTGGAAATCTTATGCCCATGTAAGCATAGACAACAGCCAGGAGTACATCTAAAATCCAGGCTAAAATTACAGACAGCCAGGCATCCCTTCTTGCTTGAAAAATTAGCAGTCTAATTACTTGTAATCCACTGAAAGATGTAATGATACAAAAAAGCATCCATATAAATTGATTTGTAGTGATAACTTCTTTTTCACGCATATCTATTCACCTCAATGTGAAATTTATAATCTATTTAAAAATGTTTCCCCAATAGGTTTAAATAAGCTTTCTATTAAGTCTATAGGACCTGGAATGCCCAAACCTTTACCAATTTGAAAAAACAAAGATATTATAAGCAAAAATGCAGTACATAGAAATTCTTTCCACATACTTTTTTTTATTAGAAATATTCCCTCAAGCAGTACTATTAGAATTGCTGAAATAATTACAATTGCGGTCATTTACTTGTTTCCTCCTCATTTCTTACAACAGGATCTTTAATTATTCCTATATTAGTCAATTTAATTTCAAAACTAATTTTATATTTTATATTTGGAAATATTTTATCCCAATCTTTTTTTATATTAAGCCATTCCTTTGGATAGTTACTATATATTTTTGTTGAAAAACCAACAAAATCTGTATCTAGATTTTTCTGTGACTTTGTTATCAATTTATTTAGTTCACCTTTTAGTACAGATTCAATATCATATTCAAACCTAGATATATTTTCAGGGCTCATATCAATATTTCCTGCCTGCTCAATAAAGGCACTGCCCTTACATCGAATTTCCATATTAAAACCTTCTTCAGTTAAATGAGGAATTATTTGGGTGGATTGTTTAAAAACCCTAGTGGTTATATTTGTATTATTTTTAGCTGATTTAAGGGGAAATATATCTGTATGGCCTTTTGTATAGTCTGCCATCCAGAAAAGATTTTTAGATTCCTCACTTGTAAGTATTGCTATTAAGCGGTTGTTTTTCAAAATAGCCATTTTCTCCACTGTAATTCTGGGAGCGGTACTATCTTTTGATTTTTCTATATCAATTACAGGAGCAAAGGATGAATTTGACTCTTTTTTTGATTCTATAATAAAGCTATTTATGGTCATGGGTACAATAGGTCCGTTCCTTTCAAATAAACTCATCATAGTGTTTATGCCATTTGAAATAGCACCTTCATTAGGAATTTTACTTTTTAAGATTTCTTTAGCTGATTTATTTGAAACAAGTATCCAATTAGTACTTCGCATTTGACGATTTCTATTTAAATAATCCATTGCTTCAGAAACGCCTGATTCCGATTCACATAATTCTTTTGATAAAATGATTACTTTAGCATGTGAAAAGTCCAACAGGGTAGAACTATTTTTTGAAAAGTTTTGAACTGCATCAAAAATAGAATTCCCCGTGCTTGTTTGTATAATAGAATTATTTCCTTTTTTTAATGCATTATTGTCGTCTTTTGTGCCGTTTGGATTGATAATTTCTAATGTTACAACAAAGGAGTTATCACTGGATATTTTATCAATACCCATGCCTACTACAAGGCTAATTTCGTTTAGTTCACTTTTATCTGTGCTGCAGCCGTAAAGTGAAATTGAAAATATAAAGATTAAAATATAAAATAGCATTGATTTATACTTCATATTTTATTATCCTTTCTCGTCTTTGTTGTTTTTACAAAAAGTTTTTTGTCGCTGCAAGTTATTAGAATTGGCATAATGAGGTCTGCATTTCATATAAGGCCATGGAAATCTTATTAAAGCATCTTTCAAATCCTTTAAATTTAAAGGTGCTAGTGGAGAGAGATAATTTATACCAAAAGAACTCAATGATGATAGGTGAATTAAAAGTATAATGATGCCTAATAAAATTCCATATAACCCCAAAAATGCTCCTAAGCACAGCATGGCAAAACGTAAAACACGAATGGCGTAACCCATATCATAAGATGGAATACTAAAAGAAGCTGTTGCTGTAATGGCTATAACGATAACCATAATAGGAGAAGTAATGCCAGCTCTAACGGCTGCGTCTCCAATAACAAGTGCACCGACAATACCTACAGTTTGACTAGCTGGTGAAGGAAGACGGATACCTGCTTCTCTAAGTGCTTCAAAGACTATTTCCATTAATAATGCTTCAATAAAAATAGGAAAAGGTACCCCATGGGCAGCTCCCATAATACTAACGAGTAAAGGTGTAGGTATCATTTCTTTGTGATATAAAATAATTGCAACAAAACATCCAGGGAGCAGCATCGAAATTATGAAGAAAATTAATCTGATAAAGCGTACAAATATGGTAGTGGTATATCTTTCATAATAATCTTCACTGGTTTGTAAAAATTGAATTAAAGTAGCAGGAAGTATCAAAACACAGGGGGTACCGTCTACTAAGAGTGCTACCCTACCTTCTAAAATGCCAGCAGCCACTCTATCTGGCCTTTCACTGTGCTGAATTTGTGGAAATAATGTAAAATGAGTGTCTTCTATAAGCTCTTCTATATAGCCGCTTTCTAAAACAGAATCAATATCTATTTTAGAAAGTCTTTTTTTTACCTCTTCAACAATATTGTTATCTACTATTCCATGTAAATAGGTGATGCTTATTTTTGTTAGTGTTTGTTTCCCCATTGTAAATTCTTCAACTTTTAGTTCTGAAGATTTAATTTTTCTCCTAAGTTGAGAGATATTTATAGAAATATTTTGTGTAAAGCCTTCATTTGGTCCCCTTATAACCCTTTCAACATTTGTTTCTGATACGTTTTTTTCCTTCCATCCTGGCGTTTTCATTTCTAAAGCTTTATCATCACCATCTAGTAAAAATATGCTATTTCCATTTAAAAGAGAATTTGTAACTTGACCAATAGTCCCTAGTTCACTTACTTTTGCAGTTTGAAGAAAACGTTTCCTAATTATTTCTAGAGTACCATTAGATCTTAAATTATCTTGAGAAATTTCTTTTATATTCATAATTGAAGGTAGTACATTTTCGTTAATTGATCTTATATCCGAAAGTCCATTTATAAAAATAAGTACGCATGGACGTTCTTCTATTGAATCTATAACAAATTTATGATAAACAACATCAGCACAATTTGAAAATACTTTGTATAATAGGTTTAAATTATTTGAAAGAGATTTATTTAATGGCAAATTATATCTATCATCAGATAACTTTTGTACATAAATAGGATCTGAAGTGTTTTTAGAATTAAAAAACTTCTTCACAATTAAAGACCTCTTTCCTAAAAAGTTATTTTATAATTTATGATTATTCTCTGCATTGTAGGAAAAAATATTCAATTTTCATACTTGTACTTTTACAATAATATATTAATATATTATTATTATATATAAGCATATTTTCAACAAATAATAAAAGTAACAGTATATTTTTATTATCTTTTCAAAGCTTTTTGATACTTCCATAATGATATTTTTCTTTATCCAGCGTTATCTTCCTTTCAAATTGATATATTTAAGGTAATTATAACCTTTGCTGATTATATAGCAATGTTGTATTAAACATTGCCTGTAAAATATGTAATACAAACTAAAAGTGTTACTGTTAAGGAAGAAAAATAGGGTACTTATAAAATTGGAGTCCGAATATTTTTAACTGATAATTAGAGAATATTTAACTTATATTTAACTTGTAAAATGTATACTTTTTTTAAAATTAAATTAATGGGGTGCTATAAATGAGTATAGATAATGAACTTGATAAAATATTAGAGGAAAAGAGTATAAGTACTGTTTTTCAACCTATTATTTCTTTAAAAAATGGTTTTATTATAGGATACGAAGCACTTAGCCGCGGACCTGAAGGCTCACCTTTATATTTTCCAAGCAAGCTTTTTTCCACTGCAGAAAAATATAATAAAACATGGGAGCTTGAATCTTTGTGCAGGGTGAAGGCTATCGAAAAAGCAAAGGAAATTGATAAAAATAAGCTGCTGTTTATAAACGTAGATCCTAAAATATTTAGAGATGAGAGATTTAAAAGCGGATTTACAAAAGAATTTTTAAAGAAGCACAATATGTCTCCGGACTCAATTATATTTGAAATCACGGAGAAAACTGCTATAGAAGATTATAAAAGTTTTAAAACTGCCCTTGAAAATTATACTGATCAGGGATATAAAATTGCAATTGATGACACAGGGGCAGGGTATTCAGGCCTTAAAACTTTAATGGAAACAAAACCTAATTATGTTAAAATTGATATATCTTTTGTAAAAGATATAGATAAAGATTCATTTAAGCAGGAGCTTATGAAAACATTTGTAAGCTTAGCTAGAGCTACTCATATGAAACTTATTGCAGAAGGAATTGAAACGAAAGAAGAACTTTTAACCTTAATTAAAATAGGTGTTTGTGCTGGACAGGGATATTTTCTTCAAAGACCAGCAGGAACATTTTTAGATATTCCACAAAATGTAAGAGAAAAAATAATTGATTATAATAAAATATCTGATAACAAAGTTAAATTTGAAAAAAGTTATATTGGAGATATTGCCCAAGAAAATAAAACATTTTCGGTATCAACTAAAAGTGAAAATATAAAAAAATTTTTTGAACAATCAAGTGTTACAGGAGTATGTATAGTAAATGAAGATTTTCCAACAGGTTTAATTATGAAACACAATCTTGATTCTATGCTTGCTACAAAATATGGAATCTCAGTGTTCTTAAAAAGACCTATATCTTTAATTATGGATTGTTCACCTCTTATAGTAGACTATTATGATTCTATAAGTGAAGTATCAAAAACTGCAATGACAAGAGAAAATGGTAAGATTTATGATTATGTCATAGTTACAAAGAATAACAAATATTGTGGAATTGTAACAGTTAAATGCTTACTTGAATATACAGTGGAATTTGAAAAAAATTATGCAAAAAATCTCAATCCTTTGACTGGACTACCGGGTAATGCAATTATAAATAAAACTCTTAAAGATATGATTGGCTATAAAAATAGTTTTTTACTTCTTTATGCTGATTTAAATAATTTTAAAGTATATAATGATACCTATGGTTTTGAAAATGGAGATAAGGTATTAAAATTTACTTCAATTTTTTTAGAAAATAAAATTAAGGAATCTTTTCCATACAATAGCTTTATAGGACACTTAGGAGGAGATGACTTTGTGTGCATAATAGAAGATACTGCTGCTAAATGTTATAAATTATGTGAAGAGATGACCCAGGAATTTGATTTGAAAATACTTAATTTTTTTAATGAAAAAGATAAAGAAAATAATTACATAGAATCTTTTGATCGAAAAGGTAATAAAGACATTTTTCCACTTACGTCAATTGCATTTGGAGGAATGTATGGAAATTTCGATAGATTTAAAGATGTAGATGAAATTGGTGAATATATGAGTACTTTAAAAAAACAGGCTAAAAGAAATAGGAATAGGAGCAGCTATATAATTGATGAAGTTTATTAAAATGAGTTCAATTATATTGCAAATTAAGTACTAGTATGATACACTGAATGAGTATTAGTAATAGCTGATGCTTAGATTTGATTGGATGAACAACATATCTCTTTTAGAAATATATTTGTGAATCGTTTTAGATCTTGATTTTTGGAAAAGGAGGTATGTTTAAATGGCAGATAAAACTATAGTTTGCAAAGATTGTGGAGAAGAATTCGTATTCACTGAAGGCGAACAAGAATTTTATAAAGAAAAAGGTTTTGAAAATGAACCTCAGAGATGTCCTGATTGTAGAAGAAAAAGAAAACAGCAGAACAACAGAGGATTCAGAAGATAATAAAGTGTTTACTAAAGTCCTATAGTTTTATACTATAGGGCTTTTAAAAGTTTAGATGATTTTTATCCGATGACTACCTGCTCTAATACTCCCACGCACACAGCGAAAGCGACTATCACCAAATCAAAGATTTGGGATATCTGCTTTTCTCCGAGTGTACGTTGCGGGCAGCTACGTCACTGGATAATGATTTTTCCTAAAGGATAACGCCTTGTAAGTGCTGAAGCACTTAGAACTCTGTTTATAGAAAGGGGATTGGAAATGACAAAGGATAATGTTTGGACCAATAAAAGTACTATGTATCAATATATAAAACAGTATTTACAAATGACTTTAGGATGCATAATAACAGCCTTTGGATTTAATCTGTTTTTAAAGCCAAATGAAATAGCTTCTGGTGGTACGGTTGGAATATCCATATTAGTACAGCACGTATTTGGTGTAGAGCCTGCCATTACCCAATGGTGTGCTAATATTCCACTGATTTTTGTAGGATTAGCTTTTTTAGGAAAAAAATTTGCGTTAAGAACTGTATTTGGTTCTTTAGTTTTACCTTTATGTATACTTTTTACCACCAATGTTCATGCTGTTACATTAAATCCACTTTTAGGTTCTATATATGGAGGATTATTATCAGGTATAGGACTTGGACTAGTTTTTAAAAGCGATGGATCTACAGGAGGAACTTCAATAATAGCTAGTATTATCAACAAGTATACGGCATTGAGCATTGGAAATTCTCAGGGATTAATAGATGGTTCTGTAATTATTTGTGCTGGGTTTGTATTTGGTGGAGAAAAAGCACTTTATGCGATTATATCCATATTTATAACTAGTAAGGCTATTGATTTGGTACAATTAGGGTTTAGTGGATCAAAGGTTGCTTTTGTAGTTTCTGATAGATCACAGCTAATTAAAAAAGCTGTATTAGAGGATTTAAACAGAGGTGTTACCGTGCTGTCTGGCTTTGGTGGTTATACTGAAGAAAAACGTACAGTTTTAATGGTGGTTATGGATCAATCAGAATTGAACAGATTTAAAACTTTCATAAAAAATATCGATAAAGACTCATTTATAATAATAAGTGATACCCATGAAGTTTTAGGACAGGGATTTAAATTATACAGCGGAGTTGAGAACAAAAAAATAGTTTGATAATCAGGCTGTAAAGTATTTTGAAGGTTTATAGTTCAAAACTGTAGAAAATATGCAAACTGTAGTATATAATAATTAATAATCGGTATAAGTTTTTTATGGATCAATATGTTAAAATAATTATATGATAAATTTTAAGATAGAGGCGAGAAATTTGATAGATATAAAAACTGAAAAAGAAATAGGATATATGGCTGCAGCAGGGAAGATACTAGCATCGTGTCATAAAGAAATTAGAAAAATGATTAAGCCGGGTATAACTACTATGGAAATAGATGCTTTTACGGAGAAATATTTAAAAGAAAATGGGGCAACACCTGAGCAAAAAGGTTATATGGGTTTTCCATATGCTACTTGTGCCTCAGTAAATGATGAGATCTGTCATGGATTTCCAAACAACAAACCTTTAAAAGAAGGGGATATTGTAACTATAGACATGGTTGTAAATTTAAATGGATGGTTGGCTGATTCTGCGTGGTCTTATGCAGTAGGAAATATATCTAAAGAAGCCGGGGATCTTATGAAGGTTACAAAAGAATGTCTTTACAGAGGTATAAAGAAAGCTGTTGTTGGAAATAGAATAGGCGATATAGGACATGAAATACAAAGCTATGCAGAGCCATTAGGATATTCAGTAGTAAGAGATTATACAGGACATGGTATAGGAAAAGTAATGCATGATGATGTATGTGTACCTCATTATGGTAAACCGGGAAGAGGACTTAAACTTAGAGAGGGTATGGTAATTACTATAGAACCTATGATAGATATAGGTACTTACTCAGCTGTAGTAGATAGTAATGATTGGACAGCACGTACTGCAGATGGAAGTCTTTCAGCACAGTATGAGCATACTATTGCTATAACGAAAAATGGACCCGTTATTTTAACTGATCAAGACAATATTTAAAAGGCAGAAATTCAGCAGCCGCGGATAAGTATCAGAAATAGATGACATTATTCACGGCTATATATTTTCAATAATTAGAAAATAATGAAATCCAAATCAATTCACAATTTTGGCAGGCTTTTCTCCGCTAATGTTATAAAAAATTTAAAAACTAGGTAGCATGAATATTAAATTTTTGTGACAACAGAAAATCATCGTTCATTGTGAATTGATTATTTCGTATTATGAATTATGTTATGATTTGCTATATATGGTAAATGACATATATAGATTGACATAATAGCCCGTAGGGCTTATTTTTATACGCTAATATATAAATCTGAAAGGAAGGTATCTATGGTAAAAAGTTATATGTCAAAGTTATCTAAAAATGATGAAGTAAAACAAAAATATCTAGGAAATAAAGGCCTTATAATTCTTATTTCTTTATTAAGTGCTTTTGTGCCTTTATCTACGGACCTTTATCTTCCAGCCCTGCCTATGATGTCTGAATATTTCCATGTATCGCAGGCTGTTACTAACCTTACGCTTATAATGTTTTTTGTATTTTTTAGCATAGGCATGCTTGTATTTGGGCCTTTAAGTGATAAATATGGACGTAAACCAGTACTTATTATGGGCCTTGTATTTTATTTAATAGGAAGTGTCATGTGTGTATTTGCTCCTGATATGCCCCTTTTAATATTTTCTAGAATTATTCAAGCGATTGGAGGAAGTGCAGCTAGTGCAGTGGCTACAGCTATTGTTAAAGATGTTTACAGTGGCAAAAAACGAGAATCGGTTTTATCTATTGTTCAATCTATGACAGTAATTTCTCCAGCTGTAGCTCCAGTTTTAGGTTCATGGATTTTAAAAGTGACTTCATGGAGAGGAATATTCGTAGGTCTTACCATCATAGGATTAGCATCTCTAGTAGGCTCTATATTGCTAAATGAAACTTTAACAAATTATAATAAAGGTACAGTAATGCAGACATTGGGAAGGTTAGGCGTAGTACTTAAAAATCCAGGATTTTCTTCTATGTTACTTATATTCTCTATAGTAAATATAGCATGTATGGCCTTTATATCTGCCTCATCCTATATATATCAAGAAGGTTTTAAGCTTACAAGCCAAGTGTACAGTTATTATTTTACTTTAAATGCAGTGGGAATGTTATTTGGTCCATTCCTTTATCTTAAGCTTGCAGGTCGTCTTAAACGTGAATTTATTATTGATGTTTGTTTTATTGTAATGGTAGCTAGCGGTATATTAGTTTGTATATTTGATAACAGCAAACCTTGGGTATTTGCATTATCTCTTTTACCATCTACTATAGCATCATGCTGTTTGCGTCCACCAAGTACTAATTTGATGCTTGAGCAGCAGCAAAAAGATACAGGTTCAGCATCATCACTTATAGGTGGATTTGCAATGATTATGGGAAGTGTAGGTATGGTTATTGTTTCATTTAATTGGTCCAACCAAGTTTTTGTAATAGGAGCTGTAAATGCTGTAATAGGACTAATTTGTGGAATTGGATGGAAATTGACTTATAAAAAACCATATATAAGACACTTTTCTGAAATAGATATGGAGCATTGTGATGTAGTAAAATAAATATACTTTTATAGAGTTTCTAAGTAAAAATGAGCTTATACTCCGAATATTTTTTACAATCTTCAGCTCGGTTAAATATTTTGATAAGTCTAAGCAAAAAATTTTAAAAAATTTAAGAACTTTTGAAAACTCATACCTCAAACAATTCAAAAGTTCTATATTTTTTACGAATTTTTTCCTACGACTTATATACAAAATATTTAAATGGCTTCATTACTGTAAAAATATGCCTGCGCATAAGCTCATTTTTAAGTTATAAATTCTATATTCGATTATAAATTAAAACAGCTGCCATACTATGTTAAACATAAAATTTAAATTGTTACATATATGTATATTTTTCAGAGTAACACTATAGGGATACCAATTCAAAATTGTTATTATGCGATTTGGTATAAGACAATTTTCAATATAGAAAACATGTATAAAAACATGTTATAGTCGTTGATCCAACTATTTGCAAATCAAATAAGCGTATAGAGTTAAATGTGATATCATAAAATTAAATGTTATAATATCTAGAGTTAAGGGGGAATATGTAGTGGCAGATTATAGAGAATTATGGAGTAAGTTGGGAATAGATTTAGAAAAGCATGATAAATTATGTGCAGTACTTCCAGAATTATATGGTGGTGTTTATTTAACCCAAAAAAATAGGCCAGAGGGAATGAATTATTTTAATCTTGTAGTAGCTGAAGTTCATGGATTAAGAATACAGGAACTGGATGACTATAAAGCACAAGGTGGAAAAGTAGTAGGAACATTTTGTGTGTTTGTTCCTGATGAAGTTATACTTGCAGCAAAAGCAATAGGGGTAGGACTTTGCTCAGGATCACAATTTTGGGTTGAAGATGGTGAAAAGGTTTTACCAAGGAACCTATGCCCTTTAATTAAGGCACTTATGGGTGCAAAAGTTGGAGGAACGTGTCCATATTTTCAATCGTGTGATATGCTAATTGGAGAGACAACCTGTGATGGAAAGAAAAAAGCTTGGGAAATATTAAATGACTATGTGCCAGTTCATGTTATGGAATTACCACAGATGAAAAGAGAAAAAAATTATAAGGCTTGGGAAGAAGAAATAAAGGAATTTATAAGCAAGATGGAAGAACTTACGGGCAATAAGATAACTGTAGAAAGTTTAAGACAAGGCATAAAGACTGCAAATGCTAAGAGAAGGGCACTTAAAAGATTATATGATCTGAGAAAATATAAGCCGTCTCCAATAAGTGGACTAGATGTTTTATTGATATCACAAATTGCCTTCTATGATGATCCAGATAGATTTGTAGAAAAATTAAATGAACTATGCGATGAATTGGATGAAAGAGTTAAAAAAGGCGTAGACGAGGGTAAAAAAAGGATCATGATAACAGGAACCCCAATGGCACTGCCTAACTGGAAACTTCATTCTATTATAGAAGGGTTAAATGCACAGGTAGTAGTTGAAGAAACATGTACAGGAACCAGATATTTTGAAAATGAAGTTTGTGAAGAGGGAGAAACTATAGACGATTTAGTAAAAAATTTGGCTGACAGATATATGAAGATAAACTGTGCCTGCTTTACTCCAAATACAGGAAGAATTGATGATATAATAAAATATGTAGATGAATATCATGTAGATGGGGTAATAGATTTTAATCTTTCATTTTGCCATACTTATGCAGTAGAACATAAGGATGTAGAAAAAGTGTTAAAAGAAAAAGATATACCTTTAATTCAGATAGAAACGGATTATTCTACAGAGGATTCAGGACAGATAAAAACAAGAGTAGAGGCATTTTTAGAGATGATATAATGTAGGAGATTTATAGTATGGGAAATAAAAGATACTATATACTTTTTCCATCTCATACTGAAGGGATGAAGATGGAAAAGTTATTAAAAGGGAGTAAATTAGAATATACAATTGTACCTACACCTAGGGAAATTTCATCCTGCTGCGGCATATCTATAATGTATAGCAAGAAGGATGAAGAAGAAATAAAGCTGATGGCACGACAGCATAATGTAAAAACCTTAGGTTTTCACTGTGTAGATAAAAAAATTGTGAATCCTTATTTATAAATAACTCAACTTAATATAAAAGGTGGAATTTTATGATTTACGTAGGCATAGATATAGGTTCTACTGCTTCAAAAGTTTGTTTATATGACAGTGAAATTAAGGGAACCTTCACGCTTCCAACAGGTTGGAGCAGTGTGAAAACTGCTGGTGTCATAAAAGATAGACTAAAAAAAATAGGATTAGAGAAAGATAATTGTAAAATAGTAGCTACAGGGTATGGAAGAGTATCCGTTCCCTATGCTGATAAAACTATAACTGAAATTACTTGCCACGGAAAAGGTGCTTATTACCTTTTAAAAGATGATTGTACGGTAATTGATATAGGTGGTCAAGATACCAAGATAATTACCATAAAAGGTGGTAGAGTTACTAATTTTACTATGAATGACAAATGTGCAGCAGGTACAGGAAGATTCCTAGAGCTAATGGCTGGCACTTTAGGGTTTACCATAGATGAACTATGCGAAAAAGCTAAAAGCGGCAATGGAGTTACTATAAGTTCTATGTGTACTGTATTTGCTGAGTCTGAAATAACAAGTTTAATTGGAAATGGTACCAGAAGAGAAGATATAGCTTTTGGAGTAGTTGATTCTATTACAAGTAAAGTAAAATCTCTATGTCAAAAGCATGGAGAAGAATTTAATTATTTTTTAACTGGTGGTTTAAGTCAAAATGAGTATATAATAAACATCCTTTCTAAAAAATTAAAATCACCTGTTAAAAGTAATAAATTTGGAAGATATGCAGGTGCTATTGGAGCAGCTCTTTCAGCCTCAAAATTGAAATAACATGTTGACTTTGATTTAAAACTGTGATATCCTAAGTACAGTCAAAATTAAATAATGAAAGACCTTTAAAACTAGTCCTGTGAGACTGGGAAGGCATATGTAGAATATAAAATTATTATATTATGGTATAATAATGCCTTCCGCAAAGGAAGGCATTTTTTTACACCTTTAAATTTAGCACGGAGAGGCTGAGAAGGAGGAATTATCAATGTTAAAAGGAAGACATCTAATAGATATAATGGATTTTTCAATAGAAGAATTAGATGAGATATTCAAACTTGCAAATGAAATAATTTCAAAAGAGAAGGATTTTTCAAAGGTATGTGATGGAAAGCTTCTAGCAACCTTATTTTATGAACCAAGTACCAGAACTAGACTTAGTTTTGAATCTGCTATGATTAGGCTAGGTGGAAAGGTAGTAGGTTTTTCAGAACCTAATTCAAGTTCTGTTTCAAAAGGTGAAAGTATAGCAGACACAATAAGGGTAATTGGATGTTATGCAGATATTATAGCTATGAGACATCCTAAAGAAGGGGCACCTAAGATTGCATCTATGTATTCTACAGTACCTGTTATAAATGCAGGAGACGGTGGTCACCAACACCCAACACAAACACTTACAGATCTTTTAACCATTAAATCTATAAAAGGAACATTATCCAATCTAAAAATAGGCTGCTGCGGTGACTTGAAGTTTGGAAGAACAGTACACTCGCTCATAAACGCCATGTCTAGATATGAAAACAATAGTTTTACTCTTATATCCCCGGAAGAATTGAAAGTACCTGATTACGTTAAGAAGGAATTAAATAAAAAAGGTGTTAACTACAGTGAAACTAAAAATTTAGAAGATGCTATAGGTTCTCTTGACATACTTTATATGACCAGAGTACAGAAAGAAAGATTTTTTAATGAAGAAGATTATATAAGACTTAAAGACATATATATATTAAGTAAAGATAAAATGTCTAAAGCGGGTAAAGATATGATAGTACTTCACCCACTTCCAAGAGTAAATGAAATTCCATATGAAATAGATAGTGATCCAAGAGCTTGTTACTTTAAACAAGTTAAATATGGTATGTATGTGAGAATGGCATTAATGTTGAAATTACTTGGAATTAGGTAGGGGAGGAAGATAAATATGCTTACAATAAATAGTGTAAAGAACGGTATCGTAATTGACCATATAAGAGCAGGATACGGGATGAAAATATTTAATTACCTGGAACTAAACAAGGCAAAGTATTCTGTGGCACTTATAATGAATGCGGTAAGTGAAAAATTAGGAAGAAAAGATATAATCAAAATAGAAAATAATTTGGAACTGGATTTTACAGTACTTGGATTTATAGATCCTAACATTACAATTGATATAATAAAAGATGAAAAGATATATAAAAAGATAAAATTGAAACTTCCAGATAAAATTGAAAATATAATAGAATGCAAAAACCCAAGATGTGTTACTTCTGTAGAAAAAAATATACCTCATATCTTTAATCTGGTGGACGAAAAAACAGGGTCCTATAGATGTGAATATTGTGACCAGATATATGAGAATTTATCGAAATATCTTTAAATTAAAGAAAAGTTATATTTAAAGAGGGGGCTCTTTATGATTATAGATAAATTGTACGATGATGTTTTAAAAAAGGGAAATGTATGTGTGGGACTAGATACTGCATTAGAATATATACCAAAACATGTACTAAATTCACATGAAAATATAGAAGATACTGTATTTGAATTTAATAAAACTATAATAGACAGTACTTGCGATGTAGCTGCCTGTTATAAAGTACAAATTGCATACTATGAAGCCCTGGGTATGGAAGGACTCAGGGCCTATAGTAAAACCTTAAAGTATATAAGAAATAAGAAGGTTTTAACGATTGCAGATATCAAAAGAGGAGATATAGCAAAAACAGCAGAAATGTATGCAAAGGCACATTTTAAAGGCGAATTTGAAAGTGATTTCATAACCTTAAATCCTTATATGGGATTTGATACATTAGAACCTTACTTACCTTACATCGAGAATGACAATAAGGGAATGTTTGTGCTCATACGTACGTCAAATAGAGGAGCAGAAGATATTCAATACATAGATACTAAAGAAGATAAAAAACTTTACAATGTAGTAGGAGAAAAAGTAAATTTTCTTGGAAAGAAATATTTAGGAGAATGCGGCTACAGTTCCATAGGTGGGGTAATAGGGTGTACTCATCAGGAAGAGGGGGTACAGCTTAGGAGGAATCTAGACAGTGTATTTTTTTTAATACCTGGATATGGAGCCCAAGGTGGAACAGCACAAGACATTGCTGCTTATCTTAAAGAAGGCAATGGCGGTATAGTGAATTCTTCAAGGGGAATACTTCTAGCATATAGAAAAAGGAAAAACGGTGAAAAGAATTATGGAGAATGTGCTAGAGAAGAGTGTATTAGAATTAGAGATGATATATTTAAAATATCAAAAAATATTTAGAAATGGAGAATAAAGGTATTGAAAAACGAGTTAAGCTATACCACTGAAAAAGTATATAAAAATGAAAAAGCAGCTGAAGGTATTTATAAACTTGAAATTCAGGGAAAGTTTAAGGGCAAACCAGGGCAGTTTTATATGCTGAGATGTTGGAAACTAGAACCGCTGCTTTCAAGGCCTATAAGCATACATTATTTAGATACAAATAAAATAGTTTTCTTATATCAAGTAGTAGGGGAAGGTACTGAAAAGTTAAGCAGATTGAGAACTGGTGATGAAGTAAAACTTTTAGGGCCTTTAGGAAATGGATTTGATATAGAAAATTTGAAAACAAAAACTGCTATTATTACAGGAGGTATAGGAATTGCCCCAATGTTTTATCTTGCTCAAAGCATAAGAGAACAACATGAGAATTGCAAATTAGATCTTTATGCTGGGTTTAGAGATTGTGTGTATTCTATAGATAAATTTAAATCTTTTGTAGATGATATGCACATTTCTACAGAAACGGAAAGCCAGGGTACAAAGGGCTATGTAACTGATGAATTTAGACCTGAACTCTATGATACTGTATTATGCTGTGGACCGGGAGTTATGATGAAAAAAGTAATAGGTATGTGTAGAAAAAAGCAGGTAACCGTATATGTTTCAATGGAAAATCGTATGGCCTGTGGAGTGGGAGCATGTCTTGTATGTACTTGTAGTACTATTAAAGGTAATAAACGAGCATGCAAAGATGGACCAGTTTTCTTAGGAAGCGATATAGTACTGTAATGCTTTAAGGCGTTTTGAAGAAATAACTAGTCAGTATACTGGACTACTTTCTTTCAAATGCCTAAATATAGAAGGGGAAAGGAAGTTTAACCAATTGATAGATATATGCGGTGTGAATTTTAAAAATCCTGTAATCGGAGCATCTGGAACCTTTGGATTTGGTGAAGAATATAATCAAATTTATGATGTATCAAAATTGGGAGGAATATGTTCTAAGGGTCTTACATTAAAAAGGAAAGAAGGAAATGACGGCATAAGAAGCTATGAAACTAAATCAGGTATATTAAATAGTGTGGGACTTCAAAATCCAGGAGTAGAACATTTTATAAATTTTGAACTTCCTAAAATGAAAAAATTTGATACAGTTATTATAGCTAACATAGGTGGAAGTACTATAGATGATTATGTTGAATCTGTGGAGAAGCTAAGTAGTTCGGATGTGAACATTATAGAATTGAACATATCTTGCCCTAATGTAAAAAGTGGGGGTATGGCTTTTGGAATAAAATCAAAGGTAGCTTATAAAATAGTAAGTGCTGTAAGGAAAGTCTGCAAAAAACCACTTATGGTGAAATTATCTCCTAATGCTGAAGATATCGTAGATATGGCCTATAAGTGCTGCGAAGCAGGAGCGGATAGTTTATCCCTTGTAAATACATTTAAGGCTATGGCTGTAGATATTAAAAACAGGAAAGCAGTATTTAATAATATAACTGCTGGATTGTCAGGTCCGGCAATAAAACCTATTGCATTAAGAATGGTATATGAAGTTTCAAAAGCTGTAAAAGTTCCTGTAGTTGGAATAGGCGGAATAGTAAGCTTTCAAGATGCAATAGAATTTATAATGGCAGGAGCTTATGCAATCCAGGTAGGTACTGCAAACTTTATAAAACCAGATATATGTTTGGATATAATAGATGGTATAGAGAAATATATGAAAGATGAAAATATAAAAGATTTAAGTGAAATAAGAGGAATAATTTAGGAGGATAGTTATGGATAATTTAGTTATAAATACATTGAAAGAAGTGGGAGCACTTTTGGAAGGACATTTTTTACTTTCTTCAGGAAAACACAGTGACAGGTATTGTCAGTGTGCAAAGCTTTTACAGTATCCTGATAAGGCAAAAGATGTAATAGCAGTTATTGCAGACAAACTAAAGAATGTAGAATATGATAAAATAGTTGGACCTGCAATGGGTGGAATATTAGTTTCCTATGAACTTGCAAGGCAAACAGGTAAACCGGGAATATTTGCTGAAAGGCAAAATGAAAATATGACTATAAGAAGAGGATTTGAAATAAAAGAGGGAGAAAAAATTATAATTTCCGAAGATGTAGTAACTACAGGAAAATCTTCTTTAGAGGTTGCTAAGGTAATTCAGGAATTAGGTGGAGAGGTTGTAGGTATATGCTGCATAGTAGACAGAAGAGCGGAAGGTGTCAAAATAGAATACCCAATTTATAGTGCGGTAAAACTTAGTATAAATACTTATGATAAGGAAAATTGTCCTATGTGTAAGCAAGGACAAGAATATGTAAAGCCTGGAAGTAGAATATTCAAATAGGGGGAAAAAATCAATTCACAATTAAGGATAGATTTTCTGTTGTTACAGAAAAACTAAGAATTATAATATTTATGTTACTTAGTTTTTAGATTTTTCATAATACTCACGGAGAAAAACCTACCAAAATCGTCAACTGTGTATTGTGAATTTATTACTTAAATAGGCCTATTTCTATAGCACATTAACTGTGTTTTTAGGAATAGGCTTATTTAAGTAAATAGCTTAAATTTACCTTTCACAATTTTATGGAGTTTTACAAAAAATTATTACTATTTATAAGATTTTTGAGGTATAATAAGTAATGAATTCCTACAATATTATTTATTATGTACATGAAGGATTATAATGATTTTTCATTGCGTATAATTTTATATAATGGATAATCCTTTGGGAATATTAATCAGGGAATCACCACTTTTGTAATGGGTGATTTAACTTCCCATAGTTATTAATACTAAGTATAGGAGGAGTTTTTTAGTGGGTAAACCAAGTATTTTTAGCAAAGAATATGAAAAGAAAATGCAGCGGCATAAGAGAAATAAAGTTATACTTATTGTAGCATGTCTGATGGTAGCAGTGTTAGTTGTAGTTTACATAAGGGGAGCATTTAGAGATGTAGTAAAGGAAACAAGTAAAGTAAAGAACAATATTGTTTCTGAAAACAAACAGACAAAGAATAATGCAGATAGCCAAAAGTCATCTCAACCAAATACTCAAACTAAGTCTAAAGATGCAGCAAGTCAGAATTCATATAAAATAAAATTGAGTAGTGGAAAAGATGTAAGTTTAATATATCAAGGCAAGGGTAACGACAAAGTATTTAAGGCAGATAGCAGTGGTACATATGATGTAAGCCCATCAGGTAAGAATGCACTTTTATTTGATGATAAATCTCAGAGTATATTGTTAGTGGATGCAAATGGAAATAAGCAGGATATAACAAATCCACAGTATGTATCTACTACAGGAACTGTAATAGCAAAAGATTCTCAATTAACTAATAATCCAGGATATGTATGGTGTTCTTCACCTAAATTTATAGATGACAATAATATTGCCTATGTAAGTCAACTTCCATGGATTGGGAAAACAACAAAATACATGTGGATAGAAAGCTTGCAGAATAAAAATCATGTTATGGTTCAGAATATAGAAGGTGAAGATATAAAGTTTCAGGGAATAAGTGAAAAGGGACTTACGGCCATTGTAGATGGTAAAACTGTTTATTTAACGGCGTCAGGTTCCGTTACCCAGTAGAAGGTGAAGCCCTCTACTGGTTATTTTTGCGATGGAAACATGTGATAGTTTTGGAGGAATTATGGATATAGGATTGTCATCAGCTAGCTTTTACCCAAATGTAAATACGGAAAATAGTATAGCTTTGATGAAAAATTTAGGATTTAGTTTAGGAGAAATATTTTTAAACAGTATCAGTGAATATAGTGAAAGTTTTGGAGACATACTTTTGGAACAGAAATTAAAGAACAATTTTAACATAAATTCTGTTCATGCTTTTTCTTCTTCTTTTGAACCTAATCTGTTTGATGAATATAAGAGGAGAAGAAATGATGCATTTTTGCAGTTTAAACAAGTATGTAAACTAGCTAGAAAAGTTGGAGCTAAGTGCTATACGTTTCATGGAATGAAGCATAAAAAACTCTATAATGTAATTAACTATGATTTGGTTTTTGATGTTTATGATAAATTATTATATACAGCAGGAGAAGAAGGCATAAAGCTGTGTCAGGAAAATGTATTTTGGTGTATGTCAGGAAATATTGATTTTTTATATACACTTAGAGAAAAATATGAGGATTCCCTATACTTTACACTGGACATAAAGCAAGCTTATAGAGCCGGAAGGTTACCTGAAGAATATATAGATATTATGTCAGGAGCTATAGAAAATTTACATATAAACGATAGAAATTCAATAAGTTCATGTTTGCTTCCAGGTAAAGGCGATATAAATTATAAAGAGCTATTTTGTAAACTGCGGGAAGCAAATTATAATAAGGTTGGTATAATTGAAGTGTACAGTGACAATTATAAAAACTATGATGATTTAAAGAAATCTAAGGATTATATTGAAAAGTGTTTGTAAAAATTAAAAAAAACTATAAACTTTGAGATTTTTGGTATATAATTATAATACCAATTTTAATTCCCAATAATAAGAAATATATAGAGTAAAACTATGAATTTAGCTTTTACAATATAATTATTGTATGTATATCAAAATATTAGTTGAATTTTATAGTGCAATTATATAAAATATCAATATTGAGTTTTACAATTTAGGCAGTAAAGAAAGGCAATGCTCACATCATATAGGAATGTTTATAAATATATGGTATAATAGCATAGTTGATATAAGCATGTATAGTAATTAGTAGGAGGAATTTTATAAATGAATGTTAAGAAGGAAAAGATAGAAGAAAATGTTGTAAAATTGGAAATAACTGTAGAAGCAGAGAAATTTAATGAATCCATGAAAAAAGCATTTGCTAAAAATGCAAAAAAGTTTAATATACCTGGCTTTAGAAAAGGTAAAGCCCCTATGAATATAATAAAGAAGTACTATGGTGAAGGCGTATTTTATGAAGATGCAATAAATTTCTGTTGTGATGATACATATCCACAAGTCATTAAGGAAAATGATATAAAACCAGTAGATTATCCTGAAATTGATATAGTACAAATAGGAGAAGGAAAGGAATTCATATATACTGCAAAAATAGTTGTATTTCCTGAAGTTAAACTTGGAGAGTATAAGGGCTTAGAAGTTAAGAAAAATACATATGACGTAAAAGACGAAGAAGTAGAAGCAGAATTAAAGACAATGCAGCAAAAGAATGCTAGAATAGAAACCAAAGAAAGTGGAAGTATAGAAAAGGGAAATATAGCAGTAATAGATTTTAATGGATTTGTAGATGACAAAGAGTTTGAAGGTGGAGAAGGAAAGGATTATCAGTTAGAAATCGGATCTGGTACTTTCATAGATAATTTTGAAGATCAGCTAATTGGACTTAATGCTGGTGATTCAAAAGATGTTCATGTTACATTCCCTAAAGAATATGGAAGAGAAGAGCTAAATGGTAAAGAAGCTGTATTTAAAGTTACTGTTAAAGAAATAAAGATTAAGGAACTACCTGAATTAGATGATGAATTTGCTAAAGATATATCAGAATTTGATACTTTAGATAAAGTTAAAGAAGATATAAAGAATAAGAAAAAAGAAGCAAATGAACTTAGAACTAAAAGAGAATTTGAAGAAGCAGTTTTAGATAAAGTTTGCTCAAATACAGAAATCAACATACCAGAAGTTATGATAAAAAAAGAAGTAGATACTATGCTTAAAGATTTAGAATTGAGATTAAAATATCAGGGATTAGATCTTAAGACATATTATCAATATACAAATAATACTGAAGAAAAAGTAAGAGAATATATGAAAGAATCAGCAGAAAAAAGAGTAAGAACAGATTTAGTAATTGGTGAAATAGCAAAAGTAGAAAAAGTAGAAGCAACTGATGATGAACTTATGGAAAGAGCAAAAGAAATGGCTGCACAATATGGTAATAAAGAAGCAGAAAAAACTGCAAAAATAATT
The DNA here is from genome assembly GCF_001636845.1 of Clostridium ljungdahlii. Lineage (GTDB taxonomy): Bacteria > Bacillota > Clostridia > Clostridiales > Clostridiaceae > Clostridium_B > Clostridium_B ljungdahlii_A. The sequence continues at coordinate 235,444 of NZ_LITT01000035.1, read as the reverse complement.
TTTAATAATCAAAAATCATATTTAGAGACAGATGTAGTTAATGAAAAAGTTGTAAAAATGTTAGTAGATAGTAGTAAAGCAACAGCATAGATTATATTTAAATTAATTGCCAGGAGCTTTTCTGGCAATTAGTTTAAAATAAAAAAATTCAAAGGGTTCATCCTTATAGGTTGATATAAATTAATTTTAATATATATTAATTGCCTTAAATGGTTATATAAGAGGAGGAGAGTTTATGAGTTTAGTACCAGTAGTTGTAGAACAAACAAGTAGAGGGGAAAGGTCTTACGATATTTATTCTAGGCTTTTAAAAGATAGAATAGTAATGCTGAGTGAAGAGGTTAATGATGTTTCAGCTAGTCTGGTAGTAGCACAGCTGTTATTCCTAGAAGCTGAAGACCCCGACAAAGATATATATCTTTATATAAACAGTCCAGGTGGATCAATAACCTCAGGAATGGCAATTTATGATACAATGCAGTATATAAAGTCAGATGTGTCCACTATATGTATAGGTATGGGAGCTTCCATGGGAGCATTTTTGCTTACAGCTGGTGCAAAAGGAAAGAGATTTGCACTTCCAAATGCAGAGATAATGATACATCAACCACTTGGAGGATTCCAGGGTCAGGCAACTGATATTGGAATTCATGCAAAAAGAATATTAGACATAAAGAAAAAGTTAAATACTATAATAAGTGAAAGAACAGGGCAGCCCCTGGAAAAAGTTGAAAAAGACACAGAGAGAGATAACTTTATGACAGCAGAAGAAGCAAAAGAATACGGATTGATAGATGAAGTTATTACCAAAAAGAAATAACCTTTAGTGAGGTGTGGAAATGGCCAAAAATGATGATAAAAAACAACTTAAATGCTCATTCTGCGGTAAAACACAAGATCAAGTTAGAAGATTAATTGCAGGACCAGGTGTATATATATGTGATGAATGTATAGAATTATGTTCTGAAATAATAAGTGATGAATTTGAAGAAGATGTTCAAATAGATATGACTTCTATACCTAAACCTGTAGAAATAAAAAATTACCTTGATCAATATGTAATAGGTCAGGAAGATGCAAAAAAATCACTGTCTGTAGCAGTGTATAATCACTATAAGAGAATAAATTCAAATAATCAAAATGATGATGTGGAACTTCAAAAAAGTAATATATTATTACTTGGTCCTACGGGATCAGGAAAAACATTGTTAGCTCAAACTTTAGCAAAATTTTTAAATGTACCTTTTGCTATTGCAGATGCGACTACTTTAACAGAAGCTGGCTATGTAGGTGAAGACGTAGAAAATATATTGTTAAAGCTTATACAAAATGCAGACTATGACATAGAAAGAGCTGAACATGGAATAGTATATATAGATGAGATAGATAAAATAGCAAGAAAGTCAGAAAATCCATCTATAACTAGAGATGTTTCAGGAGAAGGCGTACAGCAGGCACTGTTAAAGATATTAGAAGGTACAGTAGCTTCAGTGCCACCTCAAGGTGGTAGAAAACATCCGCATCAAGAATTTATTCAAATAAATACTACAAATATATTATTTATATGCGGTGGAGCTTTTGATGGTATAGACAATATAATAGAACGTAGAACTAGAGTAAGTACTTTAGGTTTTGGTGCAGAAATACAATCTAAAAAGGAAAAAGACATAGGAAAACTTTTAAAAGATATAATGCCTGGAGATCTTCTAAAGTTTGGACTTATACCAGAATTTGTAGGTAGAATTCCTATTATAGTAACTTTGGAGGCATTAGACAGGAGTGCTCTTGTAAGAATATTAAAGGAACCTAAAAATGCGCTGGTTAAACAGTATAAAAAGCTCTTTGAATTTGATGATGTGGAACTTGAATTTAAAGAAGATGCACTAGAAGCTATATCAGATGAAGCATTAAAGAGAAATACAGGAGCTAGAGGACTGAGAGCTATTATAGAGGAAACTATGAAGGATGTAATGTTTGATATACCTTCAAAAGAGGAAATAGCTAAAGTAATAATTGATAAGAATGCAGTGGATACAAAGAAGCCAGAACTTATAGAGGCAGAGGATGGAAAGAGGACGCCTATTAAATTAAAAAAATCAAGAACACGAAAGGGCCCTGAAACTGCATAGGTTATTAAAAAGAGAGTACTGGTTTCGGTACTCTCTTTTAAGCAATAGTTAAGTATATAAAATGCGGATATATGAATTTAAACTATTTAAAGTGAGGAGAGAAAGATGGATAAAAACTTAAAAGTTCTTCCTCTAATTCCATTGAGGGGTATTACTGTATTTCCATACATGGTTTTACATTTTGATGTAGGTAGGAAAAAATCCATACTTGCACTAGAAGAAGCTATGCTTGTAGATCAAAAAATATTTTTAACCGCTCAAAAAGAAGCTAAAATTGAAGAGCCAGAAGAAGAAGATATTTTTGAAACAGGTACCATTTGTAATATAAAACAAATATTGAAATTGCCGGGAGACACAGTTAGAGTACTTGTAGAAGGTGAAACAAGGGCAGTATTGAAAAAGTGTATAAGTAAAGATCCCTTTTTTAAAGTAGAAGTGGAGATTTTGGAAGATGTAGAAGAGTGCGATGACAATAAAAATTGCGAAGCCCTAGCTCGTACTATTAAAGATAAATTTGATGAATACATAAAATTATCTGGAAGTATACCAGTAGAAACTATAATAACCTTAGATGAATTAAATAATTGGGGAAGATTAGCTGATACTGTAAGTTCATATTTAATGCTAAAGCAAGAAAAAAGACAGGAAATTCTGGAATGCTATGACATAGAAGAAAGACTTAAAAAGCTTTTAAGCGTACTCGTAAATGAAATAGAAATTTTAAAGTTAGAAAGAAAAATAGGAGTAAAAGTAAAAAATAAGATAGATAAAGTTCAAAAGGAATATTATTTAAAGGAACAACTAAAGGCAATACAAGAAGAACTTGGTGAAGATGACGAAGATAAAAAGGAAATGAAAAGGTATAAAAACAAAATAAGTAAAGCAAAACTTCCTAAAGATGTTAAAGATAAGGCATTGTATGAATTAGATAGATTAAAAAATACAGGTACCTATTCTGCAGAAGGTGGAGTAATAAGGACTTATTTGGATTGGATACTTGATTTACCTTGGAATGCTCAGACTAAGGATAATTTAGAAATAAAGTCTGTTAGAGAAATACTTGAAAAAGAACATTATGGATTAAAAGATGTTAAAGATAGAATAATTGAATATCTAGCAGCTAAAAAAATGAGTAAATCACTTAAAGGTCCAATACTATGTCTTGTAGGACCTCCTGGAGTTGGAAAAACTTCTATTGCAAAGTCTATAGCTCATGCTTTAAATAGAAATTTTGTAAGGATGTCCCTTGGAGGAGTAAGGGATGAAGCTGAGATAAGAGGACATAGGAAGACCTATGTAGGGGCCATTCCAGGAAGAATAATATATGGAATGAAACAGGCCAAATCTAAAAATCCACTATTTTTATTAGACGAAATAGATAAGATGAGTGGTGACTTTAGAGGAGATCCTGCAGATGCTCTTCTGGAAGTATTGGATAGTGAGCAAAACAGTACATTTAGAGACCATTATCTTGAGTTAGATTTTGATTTGTCAAATGTAATGTTTATAACTACTGCAAATACCCTTGAAACTGTTCCAAGACCACTTTTTGATAGGATGGAAGTAATAGAGGTATCTGGGTATACTAGTGAAGAAAAACTCCATATATGTAAAGAACATCTTATACCTAAAGAGTTAGAACAAAATGGAGTAGTGGATAATGAAATTATTTTTTCGGATTCAGCTATATACAATCTAATAGACAATTACACTAGAGAATCAGGCGTTAGGAGTCTTGAGAGGAGAGTTGCATCCATTATAAGAAAAGCAATAGCAGAGATTATGGAAAAGGGCAAAAAAAATATAAATGTTACTGTAACTAAAGTGAAATCTTACCTTGGACCTGAAATATTTACTTATGATAAGGTAGATAAGGAAGATAAAGTAGGAGTAGTTACGGGAATGGCATGGACAGGATATGGAGGAGATACTCTTCCTATAGAAGTAAGCGTAATGCCTGGAAATGGTAAGCTGCAATTAACAGGCCAACTTGGTGATGTGATGAAAGAATCAGCTAAAACTGGGTACAGTTATATAAGGGCTAATTCCCATAAGTATGGAATAGAAAGTGGATTTTATAAAAACTATGATTTGCATATACATGTTCCAGAAGGTGCAGTACCAAAAGATGGACCTTCTGCAGGAGTTACTATGGTTACTGCAATGATATCCGCACTTAACAAAAATAAGGTAAAACACAATGTAGCTATGACTGGAGAGATAACATTAACGGGAAGGGTTCTTCCTATAGGTGGATTAAAGGAAAAGAGTCTTGCAGCGTATAGGGCAGGTATAGATACGGTTATAATACCTATGGAAAACGAAAAAGACCTTTTGAAAATTCCAAAGACAGTTAAAAGCAAATTGAAATATATACTTGCAGATAATATAGATACTGTACTTGAAAATGCAATCTTAAGAGATAATTAAGAGGGGTATTATTTATGGAAATAAAACAGTCAGAATTTATAATTTCAGCAGTAAGTCCTAGACAATATCCTGTGGATAACAGAGTGGAAGTAGCTTTTGTGGGTAGATCTAATGTAGGAAAGTCTTCACTTATAAATACTTTAACAAATAGAAAAAAGCTAGTTAAGGTTAGTGCTACACCCGGGAAAACCAGGCAAATAAATTTTTTCTTAATAAATAATGACTTTTATCTTGTAGATCTGCCTGGATATGGTTATGCAAAAGTTTCCAAGAAGGAAAAGGAAAGTTGGGGAAGCATAATAGAAAAGTATTTAAATGCTAGACAGCAATTAAAAAAGATAGTGCTTATTTTAGATTGCAGGCATAAACCAACAGCTGATGACATAACTATGTATAAGTGGATTAAGCACTACAACTATGATATTGCTATTGTAGCTACTAAAATTGATAAGGTGTCTAAGAATCAACTGTCTAAGAATTTAAAAATTATAAGAGATACTTTAGAAATGAGTGGGGAAGATGAGATTTTAACTTTTTCTGCATTAAATAAGCAAGGAAAAGAGAAAATTTTAGAAGTTTTGGAGTCTACAATAAGTTCTTATTAAAGATAAAATATTAGTGCAGGATTCATAGAATAAAATTTAAGTTGAGGCAAGCAAATAATAGCAAGGAGAAATTAGCCATGTTTAGATTGGATATTATAAAGGATGTCCTTGTATTTTCAATTGTATATGTACCACCATTTTTAGTGTTTTCGAAATTTTGGAGGGATAAAAAGAAGAGTAATTTACTATTGGTGTTGATTGGAATAGCTTATGTAATTACCTGTATATTTACGGAAAACTTTATACCTTTCGTATTTGTACTTTTAAATATGAGATATTTAAAACATAGGGATGGACCATATGAATTTGATATAAGAAGATTTAAATTTTTTAAAGCTTTAGCAGCAGTAGTGGTATTTTATTTGATAACTGTAGGTATATCTATAACTGAAACTATTATACTTTCTAATTTTAGGGTTGAATTAAAACAGCAGGATATAGTTACACATATGGCTAATATGCCTTTAAACAAATTTTTGATAATGGTACCTGTAGTTATAATATTTGCACCTATACTTGAGGAATTTGTATTTAGATGGCTTTTATTTAAAAAAATATTTACTAAGAGAATGGGAGTATATCTGGCCGCAATTTTGAGTAGCTTAATATTTGCAGTAATTCATTTTAGTTTAAATGCATTCCCTATAATATTATGGATTGGCATTTATAATTGCTATTTAATAAATAAAAAGGGATACTGGTATGCAGTGTTCAATCATTGTGCATTTAATTCAGTAACAGTGGCAGCACTTTTACTGCAAAAACTTAATATGATGTAATCATGTAAAAATACTATCAAATTAGTTAATTTGATAGTATTTTTTAAATGAAAAAGTAATTTAATTATTTTTTATTATTATTATTGGAATTCATAAAACTATTTAATATTTTAGCTGCATCTGGAGAATTTTGAAGTTGTCTTACTGCATCTAATATCTCGTTTTTCCCACTGCTATTGTCTTCCGTTTGAGACAATTTCTTTTCCAATTCTGCAAGTTGAGAGTTTATATTGGATTGATTAAACTCAGGCACATTGTTTTTCTTGGAAATATCCCCTAAATTTAGATTGCTCAACATTGCACCTAATTGGTCATTGGAAGAGTTTCTGGAGTTACCACCTAGGGCAGATATTATTGAGACAAGTTGAGTTATATCTATATTATTTAGAATATCACCTAAATTGAAACCAGTATTGTAATTTTTGCGATGGTGTTTTGACATCATATTCACCCCTTATTTTTAAGTAAATAGATTTGTATTTATTTAAATTAAACATAATTAATTTATAATATATATTATTCATAGGTAAAAAAATTGATACTAAAATTAAAGCTTATAGCTAAAATTCTAGATTAAACCAAAACAAGTTTAATTTAGAATAAAGTTTTACTAAAAAATTTATAAAAAGTAACGATATAAATTATTATAAATAGTAAATATATTGGAGGTAAGGACTATGTCTAAAATTTCTAATTTATTAGAAATTATAATAATGCTGCAATATAAAGGTTTAACTACTGCATCAGAATTATCTGAAATTTTGGAAGTGGATAAGAAAACCATATATAGATATATAAGGAATTTAAATGAAGCAAGTGTACCTATATATACAATAAAAGGAAGAAATGGTGGATTTTATATAGACCAAAATTTTTATATAAAACCTTCCAACCTAAGTGAAAATGAACTAGAAGCTCTTCTTATGGCGGAGGAAATACTTACATCAAAAAATGGTTTTGTGTATGAAAAGGATTTAAAAAATGCGATTTTTAAAGTAAAAAGCATAAATGTAAATAAAAATAAGGATTTAAGTAAAATAAATAGTAATAAGAATTTCTCGATAAATTATGTGGGAAGTATGGAGAATTTAGAAGACAAGATATCTAAGATAAATTATTCTATGAGCAGGGGGAGAAGTTTAAGTATAAATTATTTTTCAGTAAATAAAAATAATTTAACTATGAGAAAAATAGATCCCTACGATTTGATATTTAAAGAAGGAGATTGGTATATAATAGGGTATTGCCATATGAAAGGTGATATACGCAGCTTTAAGCTAAATAGAGTAAAAAATTTGAAAATTAGTAAAGATATATATATGAGACCTCACACATTTTCACTAAAAGAATATTTGGACAAGAACTGGGGTATATTTATGGGCGATAAAATAAAGGTAGTAATAAAATTTAGCGAAAAGGAAGCTGCTTTTATAAAAGATACTACATGGCATATACATCAGCATATAGACCAACTTAAAGGGGGGAAAATACTTTTTACTATATACTTGAATGAATTGGAAGATATTAAAAAATGGATACTGAGCTTTGGAAAAAATGCGGAAGTAATTGAACCTATAGAGCTTAGAAAGAATATAAAGAAAGAATTAGAAGAATTGTATAAAAGATATTAAAAATTTTAATTTTTATGAATAATTTGTTCAGAATGGGACATTATAATAAATGTAATTAGGAGATTTAAATCTCCTAGCATCAAGTAATAAAAATGTTATTTGATGTAATAACCCCCCATCCCCCTTGGGACCGCGTGAACGGTCCCTTTTTTATTTAATTCTATACATAGATGCAATTTTAAAATGGTATTTTTTTTCACTACTTTTATCAGGTAAGAGAGTTAAATTTAGAGTATAATTTTTTACTATGTTTGTATCTGTGTTAGAGATAGCTTTAAAATTTAATGTCCAGGATAACTCAGAGGTATTTCCATTTGCATCACATTTATTTTCCATGAACAGTGCATCCTGAAATACATAGGAGTTGTTTTCGCCGGACATGTTACCTATTAGAGACATATTTTCATTGGATATGCTAGAATAAAATATGTCTTTAGGCTTGTAGGATTCACTTTGAGGAAGCCCCTGAATTAATTTAATAAATGCGCATATAGTATCCTTTCCCATAAAAGTACTGTCACTCTCATAATTGTAATTTTTAAATTTATAGTTTAAAAAAATGTAATTTGAAAGTGTCATGTTGTCTCCTTGAAATTTACCAGATATTACTTTTGGTGTCTTGTTGTTTTTACAGTCTATAAATCCCAATATGTTATTATAATTTGAAAATATATTATCAAATTTGTTATTATTGAATGTAAAAATACGTTGGACTGGTTTATTTGCAATGGAACCTTGTACAAATATTTCAGGAATCTTATTTCTGGATACATCCATAAGAATTATTCTAATGGGCCAATAAGGAGAATAACTTTCTATTGTAGGGGAATTTCTATCTGTTTGAAAATTAAAAGACTTATCTCCAATTATTACTTTCATTGAATATTTATTTTCATTGCGCACAATAGATAATATATCATCTTTTCCATCACCATTAAAATCTGCTTTTATCTTTTTATTATTTGAAATAGTGTTAAATGAAGGAGAAGAGCTTCTGGATACTATAAAAATTATGACCGCTGATATAAATATCAATAATAATATAAAAAAGTAGATATATTTTTTCTTTAGAAATATTATCCTAAATTTCATAAATTTCACCTCCACTTAATTATATGAATGTATTATATATTTAATTATTATGTACAAAATAAATTTATAGAAAAAGAGCTTAAATTATATTTAAAGGAGATGATAGAATTTATGCTCAAAAATAAGACAATTACATTTTTATTAATGATAATATTGTTATTTAATTTATCTGCATGTGGGAAAAATACAGAGACACTCAAAAAAAATAGACAGATAAATATATATATAGGTGTAAAGGATAAAGAATCTTTAAATATAATAAAGTTTTTAACAGACGAATATAAAAAGAAAAATCCTAAAGTAAAGGTAAACATAAATAATGCTATAGGGGAAAAAGTGGATGAAAATGTAAGTGAATCCAGTGACATAGATATTGTAATTGCTTCAAGAAATGACATGCTAAAGTTAGTCAGAAAAGGACTTTTAGCGGATATGGGAAATATGTATGAACAAAATAAATTAACTGATAAATATTATACTTCAGTAAAATCTTATGGTAGATTTAATGATAGATATTATGGAATTGCTGTAATGCCTTATACTATAGAGATACTCTGCAATAAAAGTGCCTTCGATAAATTAGACCTAAAAATGCCAAATAGTATAGATGAATTTAATGCTTCTTTGAAGACAATGAACTCTAAATCAATGAGAGTACCTGTAGTTCTTAATGAAGGAATGGATATTAATAATACTCTATTTTCTATCATATCAAGCAATACAATTACTATGAAGAAACTTGAAAATATATATGACAGCGGACCTTCTGCATACAAAAAGTTAACTGAGGTTCAAAAAAGTTTCGATTTGTTAAATGATCTTGTAAAAAATGGATCTATAAACAAGGATACTTTTGAGATAGGAAATGAATCAAGTTTAAAAAAGTTTGATAAAGGAGACATTCCAGTAATAATAGCATCTTCATATTATGTGAACAATTTAAAAAGTAAAAATATAAAATGCTTTGAGTATTATAGCCCAAATTCTAAAAGTCAGTTAAAAGTTCCAATTATGTCAGATGCCATAATGAGTGTTCTTATAAGTAGTAAGAATACAGAAGAGACAAACGAATTTATAAAGTTTGCATTTGGAAAAGATCCTCAGAAAAAATTAAATGACAAAGGTTTTGTAACAGGATTTAAAAGCTCAGACATTCCAAAAGATGGTATAAAGAAGTGTGTAATAATCCACTTAGAAAACAGCACGGAAGACAACATAGCATTTATATATAATGTACCAGAAAGCTTTAAAAATAATATATCAAGCAAGGTTGACAGTATACTTTCTGGAAAATACACTAAAAATGAATGGAATGAAGTAGTAGATGAATCCTCCTAAAAATGGGCAGTTATCTTAATTATGAAAGGTAACTGCCCTAGATTTTTGATGCTTACGAGCATTATTCTTTAGAGTTTTTTTGGCAGTCTTTACATATTCCATAAAAATAAACCTGGTTACTCAATACTTCGTAGTCAACACAATCTTTGATTTTATCATTTAAACTAGCAAAACAAATTCCTTCTACGTCATCTACTTTCTCACAAACTATACACTGTATATGAGAATGAGGATGAACATTTCCATCATATCTAAAGTTACCTTCTCCTATATTGATTTCCTGTACTAAGTTTACGTCAACTAAAGTTTTTAAAGCTTTATAAACAGTTGCTAGGCTCATAGTAGGATATTCTAGTTGAAGGGCCTTATATATGGTTTCAGCCGAAGGATGCTTCTTGGTAGATTGTAGATATTTGTATACAGCAATACGCTGTGGAGTAAGTTTTAGCTTTTTTTCTCTAAAAATAGAAGTTAAATTATCCATATGCACCATCCTTATTATATAATCTACTCTACTATATAATAAAAATTATTAGTTGTCAAAGCCAAATTTATGGTAGTTACTGCAATGAATGCTAGATGTTTATATTTATCAAGATAATAAATATATAACAGTTAAGAAATATACAATACGTAACTGTAACAAAATGATCATAAATTAATAAAAGGTTATAAAAAGTATACATTATATTAAAAAAGACTTGATTATTGAGAAAATTATGGTATTATTAACTTATAAAAGTTAATAAATTAACATACTTTATACCTATTTCTCATTTAAAATAAGAGAGAAGATTTTCCCTCTTATTTTTTTACATTATCCTTAGAATTTGTATATTTTACTCAAATATTATATAATAACTAAGGTAAGTTAGCGTGCATTGCTGGCTTTATGCAGGAGGGTAAAACTCATGAATATTTATTTTGTAAGACATGGACAGACAAATGAAAATAATAATAAATATTATTACGGAAGACTTGACGTACCTTTAAATGAAAAGGGTTTAGGTCAGGCTGAACAGACAAAAAAACTTTTAAGTAATATAGAATTTGATAATGTTTATGTAAGTGACAGAAAACGAGCATCTCAGACAGCTAAGATAATTTTAGAAGATAATTCTAGGAAGATTATTATAGATGAAAGATTAAATGAGATGAATCTTGGAAAGTTTGAAGGTAAAAATTATAAAGAAATAATGAAACTTTACCCTGAAGAATGGAAAAAGTGGAGTAACGATTGGAAAAGTGTATCACCACCAGAAGGAGAAAGTTACGTTGAATTTTATTCTAGAGTAAAAAGCTTTATGGATGATATTTTAAAGTTAGACAAAGATAACGTTTTGATAGTTACTCACAGCGGTGTTATAAGATCAGTTTATTGTTATGTTTTAAATGGCATACTGGATTTCTTCTGGAAATTTGCTTCAAAAAATGGAGACGTTACTCTAGTTAAGTATGAATATAGTAATCTATTTATAGATAGTATCACCCACGTTAATACATAAAATTGATTGCAATTTTATCCGATGACTACCTGCTCTAATACTGCCACTTTTCCAAGTGGCAGTAAAGAGCAGCTACGTCCCTGGATAACGATTTTTCCTAAAGGATAACGCCTTCTAAGTGCTGAAGCACTAAGAATCCTGTTAATAAGCATCAGGTGGAGTCAAAACTCCATCTGATGCCAAGAACTCTGTTTATATCAAATATACTATAGATTATACTAGGGGGAATTACTTTGAAGAATTTAATAAATGATTTCTTTTTAATGGTTCAATTTATGACTAGAATTCCAATTAATAAAAGCTTCTCTTGTGAACAAGAAAATTTTAGGAGAGGCACTGTCTTTATGCCAGTCATAGGACTATTGGTAGGGGGGATTCAATGGATAGTGTACAAACTATGTATAATGGTACTCCCTGTAAATGTAAGTGTAGCTATCATACTTTTACTGGGTATAATGCTTACGGGTGCACTGCATTTAGATGGACTAGGAGACATGAGTGATGGTTTTTTTGCCTTTAAAGGTAATGACAAAATTATAGAGATAATGAAAGACAGCAGAATAGGAACTTATGCGTGTGCTACTATAGTTATGGACATAATATTAAAATACAGTCTCCTTTGTTCTATAGTGCCTATATTTTCTTTTATAATAATAGCTGCACCTGTTATAGGTAGATTTTCAATAGTATTTATAGCTTTTATAGGTAGAACGGCTAAGAAAACAGGAACAGGAAATTTCTTTATAGGCAATATAGGAAAGCTTCAGATGTTTTTAGCACTTGTTGTAACTGTTGCCATTCTGTTTTGCATCTGTGGTATGAATCCAAAGTATATTGTTGTAATGATATTTGCTGCTTTAATTATGGCAATTTTAATAAATGTATTTTGCAACAAAAAAATTGGAGGCCTTACAGGGGACTTATTTGGTGCAGATAATGAAATGGTAGAAATACTTACTATGCTCATAGCTTCTGTTATAATTACTAAGGTATTATAAACAGGTTCTTGGCATATGATGGAGGATAAATATGGGAAAGATAACTTTAATAACAGGCGGCAGTAGAAGTGGAAAAAGTACCTTTGCAGAGAAAATCCTTGAAAATCAAGATGACGTACTTTATATAGCAACTGCTGTAGTTACGGACAGTGAAATGGAAAAGAGGATCGAAAAGCATAAACTAAGAAGAAATCAGAAATGGGGAACTTATGAAGGCTTTACTAAGTTAGATAAGGCTATAGAAAAATCCAGCAGTAAGTACATAATGTTAGAATGTATAGGAACTATGGTAACTAATATAATTTTTGAAAAAAACTATGACTTTGACAATATTACATCTGATGACATAGAAAAATTAGAAAAGGATATAATTAAGGAAGTAGATAATATAATATCTTCTATAAAACATAGTGACAAGCATATTTTAATTGTTACTAATGAAGTAGGATATAGTGTGGTATCTGAGTATAAGCTCAGTAGAATATTTGTAGATATTTTAGGAAGGGTGAATCAGTTTATAGCTCGCTTTAGTGATGAGGTATATATGGTAGCTTGTGGTTTGCCTATAAAGCTGAAGTAAATAATTTTTTATTTGGAAAGGTTAAATGATATGAAATATAATAGAAAACTAAATGTGTTTCTAATTATCATAATTATAGTTTCTATGATTCCTTTAACTGCTTGTGTAAAAGACAATGTGCAGCCTGTTTCAAAAACTGAATATATGCTTGGTACTATATGTACTATAACTGTATATGACAATAAACCTGAGTCAGTTATAGACAAAGCTTTTACCAGAATTAAAGAAATTGAAAATAAGATGAGTGTAAATAAACCTGGCACAGAATTGGATGCAGTGGCAGATGCTGCAGGCAAGAATTTTGTCAAAGTATCCAAGGATACATTTTATGTTTTAAAAAAGGGAAAATACTATTCAGAGCAGTCATCAGGGGCTTTTGACATAACAGTTGGACCTTTAGTTAAATTATGGGGAATAGGAACAGATAATGCGAGACTTCCTTCTCAAAGCGAAATAGATGAAAAGAAATCACTTATCAATTATAAAGATCTACTATTAGATGAAAAGGATAGTAAGGTAATGCTAAAAAGACAGGGTATGTCTTTGGATCTAGGCGGAATTGCAAAGGGGTATTCTGCAGATGAGGCTGCGAGAATATTAAAAGAAAATGGAGTTAAACACGCCATTGTGAACCTGGGAGGGAATATTTTAGCTATAAATACTAATACTAACGGAAAACCATGGAATATAGGAGTACAAGACCCTTTTAAAACAAGAGGAGATCCTGCTGGAGGCTTAAATGTTACAAATAAAACTGTAGTAACTTCAGGCATATATGAAAGGTACTTCGAAAAAAATGGAAAAAAATATCACCATATATTAAATCCCTTTACAGGGTATCCTATGGATAATAATTTAGCTAGTGTTACTTTGGTCACAGATGTTTCCATAGATGCCGATGCCATGACTAAAAATATATTTTATCTAGGAGTGGATAAGGGAATGGACTATGTAAACAAAAAAAATGGATTACAGGCTATATTTATTACAAAGGATAAAAAAGTTTATATTACAGATGGATTAAAAGGTAATTTTGAAATTACTAATTCGAATTTTAAGCTTATGGATAAAAAATAATTTTATTCTGATAAATGGCATGAAAAGGGTAGAAGTAGAATATATAATTGCTGCACATTATAATATGAAACTGGTAATTTACAATTTGAGAAAGAACAAATAATAAATAGCAGAGAATTATATATAAAACTTGATATATGACAAGTTTAGTAGTATTATGATGGTGACAATATCTATTAGGTAATAATGTACTTAAATAATAGGTACAGACTTTAGTTTTATATTTATCCGATATCTACTAGAAAACTCCTAATAGGAAAGGTTAATTGATAAAGTTTGTGCATAGGGTAGTTCATTGTATAAAATATATTTAATGTAATTATAATAATGTAGGTGGAGGTATTTAATATGTCTGAAATAACTAAGGATATGACTATAGCTGAAATTATTAAAATGAATCCAAAAAATGCGGAAAGATTGATGACTTTTGGAATGGAATGTGTGACTTGTGGTGAATCTCAAGGAGAGACATTAGAAGAAGCTGCAAACGTACATGGATTAAATGCAGATAATTTAGTAAGGGCATTAAATGCACTATCTTAGAATTAGAATTTGTTAACAAAAAGTATATTAAAAAATTAAATGAATATATAAATTAAAAAGTGAGGTTAAAAATTATGGCAAATATATCTAAAGATACAACTATAGGTGAAATAGTAAAAATGAAGCCAGCATATGCTGAAACATTGATGAATTTCGGAATGGGATGCATAGGCTGTCCTGCATCTTTAGCAGAAACAGTTGAAGAAGCTGCTGCAGTACATGGTATTGATGTTAACAGTTTGGTTAAAGCTTTAAATGAAGTAGAAGATAAATAATAAAAATTGAAATTAAAATAGATAGGATGAAAATCCTATCTATTTTTGCATTTTGTTGTATCAGCAAGTCTACAGCCAGTACATTTATCGTCACAGGATTCCAGATGAATCATTACTTCCGTATTTTGAAGTGAGTGACTCATTTCATTTTCTATGTCATCACATAATTTATGAGCAACCTTTATATGCATATCTTCAGGAAATACTAAATGCACATCTACATATCTTTTATTCCCAGATTTCCTAGTTCTTAATCTGTGGAAACTGCAATATCCGGAACTGTATTTAGATATACAATCTTTTACAATGCTGATTTCCTTATCAGATAATTTTACATCTACTAATGGATTAAAAGCTTTTTTTAACAGACATAAAGCTTCCTTTAAAATAAATAAAGCTACAATTACGGCTATTACAGGATCTAGAAAATGCAGTTTTGTAATCCATATTAGAAAAAGCCCTATGCCAACTCCAAGGGAAGTATATACATCTGTTTTAAGATGAAGGGCATCTGCTTCTAAAGCAATAGAGTCAGTTTTTTTAGCTACTTTATATAATCTTTTGGATACTAAAGAGTTTATTGCAGCAGAAAAAAACATAACAAAAAATCCTAGACTGGACGAAGCTACTTCTCCTCCGCTTACTATCTTTTTTATAGCTTCTACTATTATCCATACAGATGCAGAAAATATAAGCAGTGCTTCAATTACACCAGATACATTTTCGAACTTACCGTGCCCGTAAGGATGCTCTGCATCTGCAGGCTTGGATGATATTTTAACAGAAAAAAACGATATTATAGCTGCAATTAAATCCATAGTTGAATGTATGGCTTCTGATAGGATACTAACTGATCCTGTAATTATCCCAACTATTAACTTCATAGTTATTAAACATGTATTAGAAATTATAGAAAGTCTTGCTGTCTTTACTTTTTCATCCATTTAAAAAACATCTCCTCTAAAATTTAGCAGTTATCAAGTGATAAGAACTAATACCTATTATAATAGGACAAAAATCATTATAAGTCAATAGAAAACTACTTCGATATGTATTCTCAATTGATAAAGAAAATTGACTTCAATATAAGCTAAATGATAGGAAAATAAACACACAATTTATTATATGTAAGTTGAATAAATATGATTATAGGTATTCTAAGTAAAAAATCAACTTATACTCCGGATATTTTTACAATCTTCAGCTCGTTAAATATTTGGGTAAGTCTAAGTAAAAAATTCTAAAAAACCTAAGAACTTTTGAAAACTCGTACCTCAAACAATTCAAAGGTTCTAAGTTTTTACGAATTTTTTTCTAAGACTTATATACAAAAATTTAAAAGAACTTCATTATTGTAAAAATATGCCTGCATATAAGTTGATTTTTAAGTTAGAGTGCTCATATAAATCTAAATCTATATAGGACTTCTAATTGAAATTTAAACTTATACATAAAATGTAATGACAAAATTGAAAGCACCTTTAAAAACTTTTCTATAAGTCTTAGCGAGGCATTTTAGAAAATCTTAGGAGCTTAGATATGTTTGAGGTACGAGTTTATCTAAGGTCCTTAGATTTTCCAAATGCCAAGCTTTAGACTTGTCAAAAGTTTTTATGGTGCTAAAATTTGTCATTACATGCTTTGTATAAGGTAACTTTCAATCTAGAAACCCTATATTTAAATTGGGAGAAAATTAGCCACCCAAAGTTATATCCTGGTCATTATACCATTTTAGAGCATGCATTAAATGTTCCATTTTAAAATCAGGCCAATAGTCATCTATTATGTAAAAATCTGAATATACAGATTGAACTGGTAAAAATCCGCTGAGTCTTCTTCTACCACCCCATCTTATTATTAAATCTACTCTTGATATATCGTGGGAATTTAGACTGGATATAACGGAATGTCTATTTGTAGTTGATAAATTTTTAGTTTTACCTAAGTCCCATTCCCATCCGTAATTTACTAAAAAATTAACCTTTATTCCCCCTTTACCGAAGTCTTTTCTAACCATGTAAGGAAGAAGTTCTTTTGGAAACATAGGAGAGTCAGAATTTCCAACTACCAAAAGAGAAGCATTTTCTTTTGAAAGTATTTTTACAGCTTCTGTACAAGCTTTGGTGAAGGCTTTGGTCTGGATTGATGGTCTTTTAGTATTATCTGTAGTGAATCCATAATAGGTTAATTCATTTATCCCTAATTTTTCACATAATTTAAATAATTCTATTCCAGGTTTTAGACCAAAATTATATCCTTTTTCTTTACTTAACCCTCTTTTAACTGCCCAGCGCCTGTTTCCATCTGGAATTATACCTATGTGATTTGGCAGTGCCATTTTTACATCCTCCTCTAGTTTAAGTACTAATTTAAATTATTACCAAGAGTTGGATTATTATTCTACAATGAAAATTAAATATAAAAAACTACACAGTTTTTTATATTATACGAGTAAATCCTTCTCCTAGTACTTCATTTACATCATTTACAGTAATAAAGGCCTTGTCATCTAAAACTTTTATATAATTTTTTAACTTTAAAAACTGTTTCCTATCTAAAATGGTGGTTATAACTTCTTTATTGCTATTTTTATAGGCTCCTTTGGCGTAATAGATAGTTGCACTTCTAGATAGCTCATTTACAATATATTTTTTTATATTTTCACCATTGTTACTTATTATAGCAACTTGCTTATAGGAGTTCAAACTTAATATAACTTTATCAATTATAGTAGAATTCAATATTACTCCAAGAATCGCATACATTCCTTTACTTACTCCAAGTATTAGGGTTGCTGCTATAGTTATTGCGATATCTGCCATTAGAATAGATTTGCCTATGCTTATTTGAGTATATTTGTTTATTATTTTTGCAATTATATCTGTCCCACCAGTAGAGGCGTTTAAGTTAAATACAATTCCCATACCTAATCCACATATGAGTATGCCTAATATAAGTTGAATTAAAGTATCATTGCTGAAAGGCTTTATATTAGGATATATTTTTCCCATTAAAAGTACAAGAGCAGATATAGAAAAACTACAAAATATGGTTTTACCACCAAACACAGGTCCTATTACAATTATACCAATGGTAAAAAGTATAACTTCCATGCCCATCATTAAAAGACCTATTGGAATACTTGGAAATATACTGTTTATAATTATGGCGATACCGCTTGTTCCTCCAGCTGCTATATGATTTGGAGCTAGAAAAAAATAAGTGCCAAAAGCTACGAAAAGTGAACCTACTAGTATAAGAAAAATATCTTTCAAATTTATTTTCATAAGTAAAAGCCTCCTATATATAATTTCTATTTAATTTCATAGTTTATTCATCAAAAAAAGCACATAAAACCCAAGTAAGAATTCTTAGATTTATATGCTCTCATTACACACAAATTCATTGTGAGAATGTCTTTTAAAATTTACTTCCAATAATATTATATAATGATAAATATTTTAATGTCAATATGATCTTAACGTCATATTATTTGCGGAATATGGACTTAAATAGTATGTATAATAAGCGATTTCATCATTTAACTTGTATTATTTAATTAGTAATATTATAATAAAATAGTAAAGTAAATAAATGTATAAAAGCTATTAAACTTATACAAAATTTATCAAGTTTCGCAGCAAAGCTTTATCAAGGAATCTTACTTAGTGGAAGTGTTAAAGTAGGTAGCCATCAGATAAAATTTAGAATAGTGGGTGATTTTTTTATGCAAGATGTGATTCTTACAGAATCAGGTAAAAAAAAGTTAGAAGATGAATTAGAATATTTAAAAACAGTTAAAAGAGTAGAAATCAAGTTAGCGTTGAAAGCAGCACGTGCACAAGGTGATTTAAGTGAAAATGCAGATTATGATGCTGCAAAAGATGATCAATCTATGACTGAGACTAGAATACAGGAACTTGAAACTCAGCTCAAAAATGCAGTAATAATAGAGAGTTCTTCAGAAGCAGATGTATTTGATATAAATAAAACCGCATTAGTAAAGTTTTGTGACGTAGATGAAACTGAAGAAGTTACCTTAGTTAGTACAGTAGAAGCAGATGTTAAAAATATGAAGATAAGTATAGAGTCTCCTTTAGGAAAGGCACTTTATAAACTAAAAGTAGGTCAAAAGGCAACTGTGGCATCTCCTGATGGAAGTTATGATGTGCAGGTTGAAAAATTATTGTAAAATAAGTGTGTTGAATGTTTTATTTTTATAAGTTAAATTGATGAAAACATGTTGACAAATAATTAGCAGTTTGCTACAATTTATTAAATTAAATAATAAGTTCTTATCAAGAGCGGCTGAGGGACTGGCCCTATGAAGCCCGGCAACCTGGATGTAATCCAACGGTGCCAATTCCAGCAGGTATTACCTGAAAGATAAGAAGTGGAAGAATATTAATCTTCCTGTAGGCTTATCTACAGGAAGATTTTTTTGAGTATCAATGAATCTTACTTAGTGGGAAAAGCAGATAT
Organism: Clostridium ljungdahlii; assembly: GCF_001636845.1. Taxonomy (GTDB): domain Bacteria; phylum Bacillota; class Clostridia; order Clostridiales; family Clostridiaceae; genus Clostridium_B; species Clostridium_B ljungdahlii_A. The sequence continues at coordinate 215,980 of NZ_LITT01000035.1, read as the reverse complement.
CCCAAATCTTTGATTTGGTGATAGTCGCTTTCGCTGTGTGCAAGCAGATATCCCAAATCTTTGATTTGATGATAGTCGCTTTCTCTTTAGAGTTTTACGTATCTCACTAAGCTTAGATGAATTATCTAGGGGCGTAGCTACTGTTACCTCCCACTTTGATAGAAGCAGGAGTGTTACAGTAGGTAGTCATCAGACAAAAAATGGAGGGATAAAAATATGAGTGTAGAAAATGTAGTTAATTATTTTTTAGAGAAGGGATTGGAAAATCCAGTATTTAAGTTGGAGTCAAGTGGAGCAACTGTTCAAGAGGCTGCGGAGACTATACATACAGATCCTAAGTATATAGCAAAGACTCTAGCATTTAAGCTTAAAGATGAGGATATACTCATAGTTATGAGAGGAGATCTTAGAGTAAGCAATAAGAAATTTAAAAAGAATTTTAAAATCAAGGCAAAAATGCTAGATCATGATGAGGTGCTCCAAATTACAGGTCATCCTGTGGGAGGCCTGTGTCCTTTTGGATTAAAAAATAATATTAAAATTTATTTGGACGATTCAATAAAGGACTTCGATTATGTTTATCCTGCAGCAGGATCTAAAGAATATGCACTTAAAATAAGTCCATCAGAAATAAGTGAGCTTACAAAAGGAGAATGGGTAGATGTAGGAGAATAAAATATCTATGTAGGTATTTTAAGGGAAAATAAATCTATACTTCGAACATTTTTTACAAACACAAGTCCGGTTAAATATTTTGATAAGTCTAGATAAAAAGTTCTAAAAAAACTAAGAACTTTCGAAAACTCGTACCTCAAACAATTCAAAAGTTCTAGATTTTTTAAAAATTTTTTTCTAAGACTTATATACAAAATATTTAAAAGAGCTTCATTATTGTAAAAATATTCCTGCGTATAAATTGATTTTTAAGTTAGAATACTTATAGGGTTTTTAATATAAAAGTTAACTTATACATAAAATATACTAACAAAATTGAAATCACATTTAAAAACTTTTTTTATAAGTCTTAGTGAGGTATTTTAGAAAATCTTAGAAGCCTATATATGTTTGAGGTACGAGTTTATATAAGCTTATTTAGATTTTCAAAATACCGAGCTTTAGACTTATAAAAAGTTTTTAGTGTGATGAAATTTGTTAGTATATGGCTGGTATAAGTTAACTTTCTACTTAGAAACTCTGTATTTTAATTTAAAACTACCTCTTCTTTTTTACTGAAAATCCGAATTTGCCTAGAGGCTTTGAATTTATAGGAAAGTATTCTCCGTGAGAATAACATATGAGATCAGCTTTTTCTAAATGTATTTTACCCTTATTGTCTATTAGATTTTCATCTACATGAACTGATAAAATTTCAGCTATAAATAAATGATGGCTTCCAAGAGGAATTATGCTTTTAACCTTGCATTCCATGTTAACAGCACATTCTTTAATACAAGGAACGGATATTTTTTCGCTTTTTTCTAATTCTAATTTACATTCTTTTATTTTATTAAAGTCTCTGCCAGATTTTACACCGCATAAATCTACAATTCTGGTTAAATTTCTAGAAGGAAGGTTTACTGCAAATTCCATTGTCTCTTTTATGTATTTATAAGACAATCTTTCTGGTTTTATGGCTATAGTAATCATAGGGGGTTTGGTACACGCATTACCTACCCAGGCAGCAGTGAACACATTTATATCGCTATTTTTACTTTTTGAAGTTATAAGTACTGAAGGTACAGGATTCAGCATACAACTGCCTTTAAAAAATATTTTAGACATTGCAAATCTCCTTTTCTACTAAATTATTATTTTAAAATCTATTTAATATGAAGTATCATGGTAAATATTATTATGATAAAAATTTTTGTGATTTTATATATTTATATATAATTTTTGTATATAAAAATTTGTAATTATAATTTAGAAACAATATTTTTAAATTACAAAAAGCCCCAAAACCCTTAAATTGAGACGTATTCCTTGGGACATAGGGCTTAATTGTTTTATTATAAGACGTTTAAACAGTATACTTAAAGTGAACTAATGAGATTTTTTGCTTTTAGCCACTTCAACCGAAACTCTTCTTCCCTGAAGCTTTTTACCATTAGTCTTTTTCAATATAATAGAAGAGACTCTTTCTGGGACATTTATAAATGTAAATTTATTTAGTATATCTATATCACCTATTTCATAGGCTTCAACTGAAGAAGTTTCACTTATAAATTTTAAAAGCTTTCTAGGAGTTAAATTATCCATTCTACCTATTGAGAGAAATAATCTAACATCTTTTTCATCTACAGTTAAGGAATTTTCTTTATAATCAAAGCTCAATTCTTTATCAAAAATTATTTTCATAAGAGCAGCTGCTACGTCTACTAGATTGTACTCTTCATCTAATTCAGTTGCTATAGGAATAAAATTTTTATAATTGTCTTCAGATATAATGTTTCTAACTTGTTCTTCTATATTTTTATACTTGGCTTCATAGATATCATCTACTGTAGGAATTTCCTTCCTTTTTATCTTACTTTTAGTAAACTTCTCTATTTGCTTTAAAAGTATGTATTCTCTAGGTGTTACTAAAGAATAGGCAATACCTTCTTTGTTTGCCCTTCCGGTTCTTCCAATTCTATGAACATAAGATTCTGTATCCTGTGGAAGGTCATAATTTATAACGTGGGAAACATTTTCCACATCTATACCTCTTGCAGCTACGTCTGTGGCAACTAAGAATTCAAGGGAACCTTCTTTAAACTTTCTAAGGGTATTTAATCTCTGGTTCTGTCCCATGTCACCGTGCATACCTTCTACATTGTATCCTCTAGCTTGCAAACCTTCTACTAATTCATCTACACCACGTTTAGTTTTGCAAAATATTATGGCACTAGAAGGTTCATCTACGTCTAGAATTCTACATAAAGATTCAAATCTATCTTTTTGTTTTATCTCATAGTAATATTGTTTTGTTTTATCTACAGTTAATGTGTTCTTAGCTATTTTTATACTCTTAATATTTGACTTCATATACCTGGAAGATAATTTTTTTATCTGATCTGGCATAGTAGCAGAGAAAAGCAATGTCTGTCTGTCAGAATTTGTGGCTTTTATTATGTTTTCTATATCTTCTATAAAACCCATATCCAACATTTCATCTGCTTCATCTAATATTAAAAATTCTATATTACTAAGATCTAAAGTTTTTCTCTTTATATGATCAAGTATTCTTCCAGGGGTGCCTACTACTACATCCACACCTCTTTTTAAAGATCTAATCTGCCTGTCTATAGGTTGACCACCGTATATAGGTAATAGGGCTACTTTTTTGAATTTAGCAATTCTGGACAACTCATCATTTACTTGAATTGCAAGTTCTCGGGTGGGAGTAACTATAAGAGCTGAGATGTGTTTGCTTTTGGTAGTTATCTTGCTTAACATAGGTGCTCCAAAAGCTAAGGTCTTTCCTGTACCTGTCTGCGCCTGACCAATTACGTCATTTCCATCTAGTATTACAGGGATTGATTCAGCTTGAATTTGAGATGGTTCTTCAAATCCCATATCATCAATTGCTTGAAGAACCTTAGGATCTAAATTTAAATCACTAAAATTAATATTTTCCATTAAAACTCCTCTTTCTTTTTTATATTACAAAACAAAGTTTATCATATCATAGTATATACATATTATCAAATTTTAATTTAATTTTCTGTAATTGACAATTAGTCTAATTTTATGCTCTTTCTATTTGACTGTATATAAATTATAATATAATGTACGATAGTTTTTATTTAAAGAGGAGAATTTATATGTTTGATGCTAGACAAAAAGTTTTACCTAATGGTATAAAACTTATTACTATAAAAAGAGATACTTATATAGCGGCTTTTCATGCTGGAATTAAAATAGGAGCTATATATGAAAGTGTTCAGGAAAAGGGTATATCACATTTTATTGAACATATGCTTTTTAAGGGTACTAAGTCTAGAGACAATAAAAAGTTGAACAATGATTTAGAAATCCTGGGGGGAGAATATAATGCATATACAGACAATAATTCTACAGTGTATAGTATTACATCATTAAGGGAAGAATTAGAAAAGTCTGTGGAAATTATTTCTGATATGTTTATAAATTCTGTATTTCCGGATGAAGAAATTGAAAAGGAAAGAGAAGTTATATTATCAGAAATAAAAAGCAATAAAGATGATATAGAAACTTATAGTTTTGAAAAAGTAAATAAACTAGCTTTTAAAAAAGGTCCATTGAGATATGATACTGCAGGAGATGAAGAGGGAGTAACTAAATTTACAAGGAAAGATTTAATAGAATTTTATAATAATTATTATGTTCCTAATAATTGCTTCATAACCGTGGTTTCTTCTTATGAACACGAAGAGATTTATGATTTGATATGGAAATATTTTAAAGACTGGAAGTACAGAAAATTTACTAGAAACGACATAATAATTGAACAAAATATACCCTGTAGGGAAGTTTCTTATAAAAAAGATATAGAACAGAGTACTATTGTGTATCTTTTTACTTTTTATGGATTAAATAAAAAAGAGGAATTGGCACTTAAAATATTGAATCATAGATTTGGTGAAAGCAGCAATTCTATTTTATTTAGAAAACTAAGAGAGGAAAAAGGACTTGCTTATGACGTATATACGGATTTGGATTTAACTACGGGAGTAAAGACTTTATATATATATACTTCAGTCAGTGAAAAGAATATAAAATCTGCTATGGATACTATAGAAAAATGCATATATAAAGTAAAGAATGAGGAAATAAAATTTGATGATAATACTATAAACTTAATGAAGAAGATATTAAAAACTGCAGTAGTGTTTACCCTTGAAGATGTCACGGATATAGGAAACTATGTTTTACATCAGGCTATAGAAGGTGAAAGTATATATAAATGTGTTGATGATATAGATGAAATTGAGAGTATAACTAGAGAAAATATATACGAAGTGGCTAGAGCTGTCTTAAAAGATCCAACGGTTCATGTTTTAAAAAGAGAATCTAAACGCAGCAGTTTCCACTAATGAAATTATGTATAATATGGGGGAGGGCTAGGTTGAGTAATTATACAGTAACTAAAATTGAATTACAAAAGAAAAATAAAGGTAGGGTAAATGTATATATAAATGAAGAATTTGCATTTGCCTGTAGTGCAGAACTTGTGTATAGTTATGGCATATCAAAGGGAACGTCTGTTGATATGAATTATTTAAAAAGTATAATTGAAGAAGATAATTTTATAAAATGTAAAAGTTGTGCATTGAAAATTATAGAGAAAGTTTATAAAACAGAAAAACAGATTAAGGATAAATTAGCTCAGAAACAATATGATGAAAATGCTATTTCAAGAACTATAAAGTTTTTAAAAGAATACAAATTCGTAGATGATGATAAGTTCACAGAACTTTATATAAAAGAAAAAATTTATTCTCAAGGTAAAAATAAAATAAGATATTCCCTTATTAAAAAAGGAATAAGTGAGGATATTATAAGTAAAAGATTAGATCTTATAGATGAAGAACAGGAGGAAAAAGCTGCTTTTAACATAGCAGAAAAAAAGTATGCTATGCTTATAAAAAGTGAAAACAACTTAAGAAAAGTATATGAAAAATTGGGAAACTACTTGGCAAGAAGCGGATATAGTTTTGAAAAGGCAAGGACAGTATCGGATAAAGTCATAAAAAAGTATGCCAAGCTAGAAGATGAGAAAAAGCAAAGTTTTCAAGAAAATATGCAGGAAAAAAGTAAAGATGAACTATATAATCTGGCAAGTAAAAGGTATAGAATAATAACTAAATCAGAAACAGATAGAAATAAAATATATAGGCGGCTTGGAGAATATCTTTTAAGAAGGGGGTATTTATGGACAGACATAAAGAATACATTAAATGAATTATTAAAAGATTAGAATGCTTGTATATGAAGTGATGTGCAATCACTATTAATAAATTTTTTGCCATTTAGAGGTGATTATTATTATGAAAGTAAACCCTATAACTTTAATGATAGGGGTAATATTTTTATATCCCATCATAAAGGGATTTTTATTTAAGTTTTCTTCTAATGATTTAAAATTAGATATTGATGATGTAAGCAGAAGCATTTCATTTATAATATCTCTGATAATAGGGATATATTTTGGTAAAAAGATATTTATACAGCATGACCAGGGTATATACCAAGAGATATATAATTTAATACCTCAAAATCTCACACAATATTTTGATAACAATAACTTTATAGTATATGCAGTTCTGCTTCCCATTCTAATATTTATATGTTATAGAATAATAAAATTATTTTTTAATTTAGTAAATCGTATTATTTTCTACCCTGTATTAGATAGTATAGATAGGTTTTTAAGGCCAAAGGGAAATATGTTCAAGAGAATAGCAGGAATGGTATTTGAGCTGCCTAAGGCAGTATGTTATGCTCTTTTAGTTGTATTTGTGTTAAATATAATGTCTATACTAAATGTAAGTCCTAAATTGAGCACATACTTAGAGGGCTCAAAGCCTTATAAGAGCATTTGCAAAGAAGTAGTTATCCCTGTTACCAATTCTACTATTGCAAAACAACTGCCAAATGTAATAAATAATTCTTTTAAAATAGTAATAAGAAATGCAAATTCAAATGAAACAAAAAATGTAGATCAATTAGATAGAGTTAAAAATGAAGCGAATACAGTAGTTTATTATAATGGAGTTACTTTAGATGAAGGAGTAAAATCCAATAGTGAAATAAATAGTTTAGCTAAAGCACTTGCCTCAGAAGGGGGTAATACCAATGAAAGAGCAGAGATGTTATATAATTGGATAGGTACTAATATAAGCTATGATCATGAAAAGGCAAATAAAGTGTTGAACAATGAATTCAATGTAAAATCAGGTGCAATCCCAACTTTTTATTCTAAAAAGGGAATTTGTTTTGACTATTCTTGTTTGTATGTAGCTATGGCTAGAGCCAATAACATGAAAGTAAGGCTTATAACTGGAGAGGGATTTAATGGAATAAGCTGGGTGAGCCATGCATGGAATCAAGTATATATTCCTGAGGAAAGCAAGTGGATAAATGTGGATACTACCTTTTACAAAGGGGGAAACTATTTTGACAGCAGGAGATTTCAACTTGATCATAAAGATGCACAGATAGCAGGAGAATGGTAGCATAAGTAAGTTCCACTCATATTATGTTAGAGTGGTACTTACTTATTTTGATTTTGTTATATAGTTTTTCAATATGGCATTTATTGCTTTTTCACAATCAGAGTCCTCATTATTCAGGCACCATGCATTGTTAAAATATATGAGGGCTTTTTTGTTATCTTTTAGCATAGTGTAGCAATATCCCAGGTTAAAAAAGTATTTACTTTCTCTCTTTATATTTAGAGCAGAATTTAATAAGTTAATTGCTTTTTTATAATCTTTAAGTTTTATGAAGCATACTGCTGAATTATACAGTGAGGATGCTTCATTATCTTTTAATTGTATTGCCTTTTCATACATATCAATAGCTTTTTTGTAATCTCTGTCATTGTAGTATTCGTTAGCCTTTTGAAAGTAGCTCATTTTGATCCTCCTCAGTTTCTATGGAATTTCATAGTTCTCTAGTAAATTTATATCCATATTTTCTAAAAATATTCCATTTATATTTTAAAAATGTACTTAGAAACTTTATATTATTATAGAATCTAAAGGATTTTAAACAAGTGATACAGTATTTTTATAGTAAGCTATAATTGCTCATATAGAGAATTGGGGGATGAGGTAAAATTGAAAAAACATTTTGCAAGTCTTCATATGTCAGACCGAAAATGTCAGGAAGAATACATACGAAGAATTCATAAAGTGCAGGATTACATCGAGTATCATTTAGGACAGTCTCTGTCCATTGAGGAACTTTCCAATGCCGCCGGATTTTCTAAATATCATTTCAGCCGGATCTTTCAGGGTATGTTACATGAACCGTTAGCACATTATGTGAACCGAATTCGCATGGAGAGAGCATTGTTTCTGTTGGCACACCGGGCAGATAAAAATATAACGGACATTGCTTATGAACTTGGGCTTTCGGATTCAGCTGTATTTTCTCGGGCATTTAAGAATTATTATGGCATTAGTCCAAGAGAATACCGGAATGAATATAGCAAGAATTGCAAAGAATCTTTTTTATTGTCTGAGTACAATAAGGATACGGCAAAGAAAGAATGGGCGAGTAATCCATTTTCTGTTACCGGGAAGATTACCATAGAAAATCTGGAGGAAAAACAGGTTGTTTATGTAAGGCATACAGGTACCTATGAGACATTAGCAAAAGAATATGCCAATCTGATAAAGACGTTATTTGTTTATGCAAAGAAACAGCACCTTCTCGTGGATGGCCAGAATTGGCTGCTTGCCATGTATCATGACAATCCGGAATTTGGAGAGGAGAGCCAGTTCCGCACCAGTTTGTGTCTAACGGTACCGAACGACATTCGGGTTCAGGAAGACGGAATTCTTGGAAGGATGAAATTAGAAGGTGGTCTGTATGCCATCGGACATTTTCAGATTCAACAGGAACAGTACAGTGATGCCTGGAATTACATGTATCAGGAGTGGATAACAGGTAGTGGTTATGTTCCAAGAAACTATTGTCCATTTGAAGTGTACCGTAACGATGTTTATGCCAATGAGAGTCATATCCATGAAGTGGACATCTATCTTCCTATTGAGCCCATTCATTTCTAACATGCTGCAAATAAATTTAGAGGTGAGGATATGGAAGAAATCAAGTTTCAAAAAATACCAGATGAGCTTATAGTTAATCGAAATTCCAAGATAGGGGGTATCTTATATGCTATTGAAGACGAAAATGGAAAAGATAATAAATAGCAGCTATAGTAATATTGGAGGAATAATAGTATTAAAAGATGGTAAAACACTATATGAAAACTATTTTAACGAATGTACTGCTACTAACACTTTCCATGTTTTTTCAGTGACCAAAAGTATTATTTCCATATTGATTGGCATTGCCATAGATAAAGGTTATATCAAAGATATCAACCAGAAGGTGCTGGATTTTTTCCCTGATTATGCAGTTAAAAGAGGAGAAAAAACGATACAGAATGTTACACTTAAGGATATGCTGACAATGACAGCTCCGTATAAATATAAGTCAGAACCATACGCAGAATATTTTGCAAGCGATAACTGGGTAAATAGTGCACTTGATTTATTAGGAGGCAAAGGAAAAATAGGAGAATTTAGATACACTCCTCTCATAGGACCAGATATTTTGTCTGGTATTCTTGTAAAAACAACTGGACAATCTGTGCTTGATTTTGCAGCAAAATATTTATTTTTACCACTGGACATTCATGTGGAAGGCAATATAGTTTTTCATAATAAGAAGGAACAACTTGACTGGTATAAAGAAAAAAATGTTAGAGGATGGGTTGCTGACAGGGCTGGAGTAAATACAGCAGGATGGGGTCTTAATCTGACTACTACGGATATGGCAAAGGTAGGCCAATTATATTTAGATAAGGGAATATGGAAGAGTAAACAAATTATTTCATCAGATTGGATAAATGAGAGTACAAAGGAACATAGTATATGTAACCAGTGGAAGCTGTCGTATGGCTATCTGTGGTGGATTATTGATGACAAAGAACATGCTTATGCAGCTATGGGCGATGGTGGAAATGTGATTTATGTCAATACGAAGAAAAAAATGATAGTAGCTATTGCTTCTCTTTTTATACCAAATGCTAAAGATAGATTAGAATTTATTAAAGGGTATATTGAACCACTATTTGAGAATTTTGCATAAACCATGGCAATAATGAATTGTAAGAAAAGCGTCTGATTGCTCCACCGGACTATTTGAGAATCAACTATGTAAGGCATTTTGGAAAACCTTAGAAAATTAAATATGTTTGAAGTACGAGCTTAGATAAAATTCTTAGATTTTCAAAATGCCAAACCTTAGGTTTATTAAAATATTTAATGGATTGAAGGTTATAAAAACATTATGGAAATAAGTTGATTTAATTTACAATCTTGTAATTTAATGAAGCATTATTTTTGTAAGCTTTTTTTCTGCAAACTCTACTGCTCTGTACATTAGGTAAGCTAAAATTGAAAGTATGATTATGCTGACCATTACTGTATCTAACTGTGATATTTGGCCTCCGTATATTATTAAGAAACCAAGGCCTTCTTTTGCTACCAGAAATTCTCCCATTATTACACCTACCCAGGACAGGCCTACGTTTATTTTTAGAGCAGATATTAAAGTAGGTACCGAAGAAGGTATTATAAGATAGGTGAGAATTTGCAGCTTTGAAGCTCCAAAAGTTTTTAGAAGCCTGATTTTATCTCTATCTACAGTTTTAAATCCATGAAATACGTTTATTATGGTCACAATTACAGAAATTAATATGGTGATTACAATGATAGTTGACATACCATTTCCTGCCCAAAATATTATTATAGGTGCTAAGGCAATTTTAGGAAGTGCATTTAGTACAACTATATAAGGGTCAAGTACATCTGAAATGAAGTCAGACCACCAGAGAAGTATGGCAATTATAGTTCCAAGAACTGTGCTAAGTAAAAATCCCAGTATAGTTTCATAACAAGTTATGCCAATATGTCTAAATAGAGTTCCTTCTGCATAGAGTTTTATAAGGTTTTTCCACATTCTAGAGGGTGTACTGGTTAGAAAAGGATCTACCCATCCAAGGTCGCCTGCTATTTCCCATAATGCAAAAAAAGCTATTAAAATTATGATTCTGCTTAATATGACTTTCTTCTTTCTAGTTACTATATTGTTTATATATATTTGGTGTTCCTTGTTGTAATCCAGCATTAATAATTCAACTCCTTCCATATGCTGTTAAAGTAAATTCTAAATTCTGGATCTTCTCTGCATTTTAAAGGAGAATTATAAGATTCACTGAAAGTTATATCAAATATTTTTTTAATTTTAGCAGGTCTTTTTGAAAGTACTACTATTCTATTTGACATAGATATAGCCTCTGCTATATCGTGAGTTACCATTATTACTGTTTTCCCTTCCTTCTTCAATATTTTAAATATTTCATCGCTTATATTTAATCTAGTTTGATAATCCAGTGCTGAGAAGGGTTCATCTAAAAGTAGAACTTCAGGATTTAGGGCAAGAGTTCTTATTAAGGCAACCTTTTGACGCATACCCCCCGATAGTTCATCCGGGTAATAATTTACAAAGTCTATGAGACCATAATTTTTAAGTAGAGAAGTTAACTTGTCTTTGTATAAGTCTGGTGATTTATGTTGTATTCTTATACCAAGAGTTATATTGTTCCACACGCTGGACCATTCAAATAGGTGATCTCTTTGAAACATATATCCAAGTTTTGAGGAAGCAGAAGCTAAGGGTTCATTGTCTATAAATATTTCACCACAAGAAGGTTTTATAAGACCTGCTATTATATTTAAAAGTGTAGTTTTTCCGCAGCCTGATGGACCTACTATGCTTAAAAATTCTCCTTCTTCTACAGAAAAGTTTATATCAGTCAAGGCTTTAGTAAATCCTTTAAGTGAATGGTAGTTCATAAATACATCTTTTACTGTTAATTTACTCAAAATATCATCTCCCGCCAGTTTACAGTTATTAATTGGCATTCATTAGACTTAAGCATTTTCTTTCAAAAGTCTTATTACAGACTATGATTTATTATATGAAGGCTCGTAATTTATTGTTCCTGACGCAAAAACTATAACAGCACAAAATTCAACACATAACTATGAAAATACTCACATATCAATTTATATTATGGTAGTATTTTAAACTTAAAATTAATTAAGGGGTAACATGTGTTATAATATAATTACTGAATTAGGTTTGAACACAGTTTAAATCCAAATTGTATTGTAACTATGCGGCATATTCGTAGAATTATTTTCTAAATATGGGTTGTGATGGCACATACTATAAAGCATATGGATAAAAGCTATTATTTCCTGTTTATTATTAAGTGAAAATATATTACAATATCAATGTACAATTTCAAATTATTATTTTATTAAAAGGTGATTGCTTATGAAAAATTTATTTCATGTAGGTCTTGATGTAGGTTCAACTACAGTAAAAATAGTTATATCAGATATTAAAGATAGTATAGTATATCATAAATACCAAAGACATTTTTCTGATATAAAAAGTACTATAGCTAAAGTTATTAAAGACGCCTATGAAAAATTAAAGGATTCAAATATCACTGTAATGGTTACGGGTTCAGGTGGGTTATCTGTATCTAAGTGGCTTGACATACCGTTTATTCAAGAAGTAGTAGCTTGTACTAATACTATAGAACAATTTATACCGGAGACGGATGTGGCAATAGAATTAGGCGGTGAAGATGCCAAGATAACCTTTTTTGATGGTGGAATTGATCAAAGAATGAATGGAACTTGTGCAGGTGGAACGGGCGCATTTATAGACCAAATGGCATCTCTTCTTCAAACAGATGCGCAGGGACTAAATGAATTAGCTAAAAATTACAAAGTGATTTATCCTATAGCAGCAAGGTGTGGTGTATTTGCCAAAACTGATATACAACCTCTTTTAAATGAGGGAGCTGCAAAAGAAGATATTGCAGTATCTGTATTTCAATCAGTTGTAAATCAGACAATAAGTGGACTTGCTTGCGGAAAAGTTATAAAAGGTAATGTGGCATTTCTAGGTGGACCACTGTATTTTTTATCAGAACTTAGAAAAAGATTTATAGAAACTTTAAAGCTTACGGATAAGCAGGTGATTTTTCCTGAAAATCCTCAATTGTTTGTAGCACTTGGAGCAGCTATTTCTTCTAAAAATAGAAAAGTTATCTCTGCTGAAGATTTAGTAGACAGGCTTCCTAATTTAAGCAATTCTTCAGCAGATGAAATACAAACCATAAGGCCATTATTTAAAGATGAGAACGAATTAAATGAATTTAAGAAAAGACACAGTACCAGTGTGGTAAAAAGAGCAAATTTGAATACATTTAGAGGAAGCTGTTATCTTGGAATAGATGCAGGCTCAACTACGACTAAGGCGGCACTCATAGATGAAGAAGGAAATTTACTTTATTCTTTCTACAAGGGTAATGAAGGCAGCCCTTTAAAGTCGTCTGTAAGAATATTAAAGGATCTATATAAAAAGATGCCTGAAGGTGCACATATAGTAAGTTCAGCAGTTACAGGCTATGGAGAAAATCTTATAAAAGCAGCACTGCATGTAGATGTAGGTGAAGTTGAAACTATTGCCCACTATAAGGCAGCAGAATTTTTCCAGCCTGGAGTAGATTTTATACTGGATATTGGTGGACAGGATATGAAATGCTTGAAAGTTAAGGACAAGGTAATTGACAGCGTAATTTTAAATGAAGCTTGTTCATCCGGATGTGGATCTTTCTTGGAGACTTTTGCTAAATCACTTAATATGAGTGTAGAAGATTTTGCAAAAGCTGCAGAAACTTCTCAAAAACCTGTGGATTTGGGTTCCAGGTGTACTGTATTTATGAATTCGAGAGTTAAACAAGCTCAAAAAGAAGGAGCTTCAGTAGGAGATATATCTGCAGGACTTTCTTATTCAATTATAAAGAATGCTTTATTTAAAGTAATAAAGATGAGAAATTCAAAAGAATTTGGAGAAAAGGTAATAGTACAAGGAGGAACTTTTTATAATGATGCTGTACTTAGAGCCTTTGAAATCATATCTGGCAGGGAAGTAGTAAGACCTGATATAGCAGGTCTTATGGGAGCTTTTGGATCTGCAATTATTGCAAAGGAAAGATATCAGGCTGGGTGTGAAAGTACACTTTTAAGTGAAAATGAACTAGGTAATTTTACATCAGAAGTATCTATGAGAAGATGTGGAAAGTGTGCTAACAACTGTCTTTTGACTATAAACAAGTTTTCCGACGGAAAAGAGTTTATATCTGGAAACAGGTGCGAAAGAGGTGCAGGATTAGAGCGTAAAAGTCAAGATGTACCTGATATTTTTGCCTATAAGTACAAAAGAATATTTAATTACATTCCGCTTAAAAAGGGCGAAGCAAAAAGAGGGATAGTAGGGATACCTCGAGTGTTAAATTTATACGAAAATTATCCATTTTGGTTTACATTTTTCACCGCGCTAGGATTTAGAGTAGAAATATCTTCCCGTTCGTCAAAGAGAATTTACGAACTTGGAATAGAAACAATACCTTCTGAGTCAGTTTGCTATCCTGGGAAGATGGTCCACGGACATATAATGGATCTTATAAATAGAGGAGTAAATTTTATATTCTATCCATGTATACCTTATGAGAAAAAAGAACAAGAAAAGGCAGATAATAACTATAACTGTCCTATAGTAACATCTTATCCTGAAGTTATAAAAAACAATATGGATATACTAAAGGAGAAAGATATCAATTTTAAAAATCCATTCTTGTCTTTGAATAACGAGCCAAAGCTCGCAGAGAGACTTGGAGAAGAACTTAAAGAGTTTAATATACCTCAAAAGGAAATATCTTCTGCAGTGGCAAAAGCTTTTGAAGAGAGTAGAAATGTAAAAAATGATATAAGGTCAAAAGGTGAAGAAGTAATAAAATATCTTAAAGATACAGGTAAAAAGGGCATAGTACTTGCAGGAAGACCTTACCATATTGATCCAGAAATAAATCATGGTATACCTAACATAATAACATCTTACGGTATGGCAGTTTTGACTGAGGATTCTGTGGCACACCTTGGAGTAGTAGAAAGACCTTTAAGGGTAGTAGATCAGTGGGTATATCATTCTAGATTATATGCTGCAGCAAGTTTTGTAGCTAAACAGGACAATATAGAACTTGTACAATTAAATTCCTTTGGCTGTGGATTAGATGCAGTAACTACAGATCAAACTCAGGAAATATTAAATAAATACGGAAAGATATATACAGTACTTAAAATTGATGAGGGTAGTAATTTAGGGGCTGTTAAAATAAGAATGCGTTCTCTTAAGGCAGCTATTGAAGAGAGAGATAAATCTGGTTTTAAACCTCATAAAGTTGGAACTGATTATAAAAAAGTACTGTTTACTGAAGAAATGAGGAAAAAGCATACTATACTTTGTCCACAGATGTCACCTATACATTTTCAATTTCTGCAGGAAGCTTTTAAAGCATCTGGATATAACCTGGAGGTACTACCTTCTGTAGATAAGAAAGCAGTAGATGAGGGACTTAAATATGTAAATAACGATGCCTGCTATCCTTCCATAATAGTAGTGGGACAAATGATAGAAGCATTAAAATCTGGGAAATATGACTTAAATAATACCTCTTTAATAATTTCTCAAACAGGGGGAGGATGCAGGGCTACAAACTATATAGGTTTCTTAAGAAAGGCGCTTAGAGAAGCTGGTATGGAAAATATACCTGTAATATCTGTAAATACAGTGGGATTAGAAAAAAATCCAGGATTTAAAATTACTCTAGGACTTGTAAATAAATCCATGATGGCACTTTTATACGGAGACTTATTTATGAGAGTGTTGTATAAGGTAAGGCCGTATGAAAAGATACCGGAATCTGCAAATACACTTTATAAAAATTGGGTTGATAAGTGCAAGGAAAATGTTAGAAATGGAAGTCACAGCCAATTTAAGAAAAATATATACAGCATAGTAGAAGACTTTGACAATCTTGAATTAAATAAAGTTAAAAAGCCTAGAGTTGGAGTAGTAGGGGAGATATTAGTTAA
The DNA here is from genome assembly GCF_001636845.1 of Clostridium ljungdahlii. GTDB lineage: Bacteria > Bacillota > Clostridia > Clostridiales > Clostridiaceae > Clostridium_B > Clostridium_B ljungdahlii_A. Next base: position 200,201 of record NZ_LITT01000035.1, on the reverse strand, counting down.
ATTCCACCCTACAGCTAATAACAATATTGTAGATGTTTTGGAAAAAGAAGGTGCAGAAGCAGTAGTTCCGGACTTGACAGATTTTCTTTTGTACTGTGCTTATGATGCTGAATTCAAATACAAATATTTGGATGGAAGTTATAAGGACAATATTGTAAATAAATGGGCAATTAAATGTATCGAATATTTTAGAAGGCATATGAGAAAAGCTCTTGAAAATAGTAAAAAGTTCACTCCACCATCAGACATTGAAGAACTGGCGAAGTATGCTTCTAAAGTACTTTCTATAGGAAATCAAACTGGTGAAGGTTGGTTCTTGACAGCTGAAATGATAGAACTTATAAGAAGTGGAACTAAAAATATCGTATGTATGCAGCCTTTTGCATGTCTGCCTAACCATGTAACAGGTAAGGGAATGATAAAGGAATTAAAGAGAAGATACAAGGGAAGTAATATTGCTGCTATAGATTATGATCCAGGAGCAAGTGAAGTAAATCAGTTAAATAGATTAAAACTCATGCTGTCTGTGGCCTTTAAATCTATGGAAAATGAAACTTCAGTCCAAAAACCAAAAGAGAAATTAGTACCTCAAGCAGCACTTGCTCAAAGTGGAACCAAATAATATGGGGGTTCTAAGCAAAAAATCAACGTATACTCCACATATTTTTTACAATCCTCAGCTCGATTAAATATTTTGATAAGGCTAAGTAAACAATTCTAAAATCTAAGGACTTTTGAAAACTCGTACCTCAAACAATTCGAAAGTCCTTAGATTTTTTTACGAATTTTTTACTAAGTCTTATATGCAAAATATTTAAAAGAGCTTCGCTATTGTAAAAATATGATTTGTATAAGTTAACTTTTAATTAGGAATTCTATAGAGATGATAGAATTTCTAAACATTTTAACATAATTGTAGTATTCTTCATATTAATAATATAAATATTAATGTTTTTTGGAGGATTTTATGACTAGAAAGAAGTTTTGCATAGGTTGTATTTTACTCTCCTTTATATTTATAGTTACTCTTTTTACAGGATGTGGTGGTAAGAAAGATAGCAAGGCGTTAGTTACAGTAAAATTGAACGAGGTAGCAAGGTCTGTATTTTATGCACCTATGTATGTGGCAATAAATAAGGGAATGTTTAAAGAACAGGGGATAAATATAGATCTAACAACAGGTCAGGGTGCAGAAGCTGCCATATCAAAAGCACAAGAAGACGCAATCCGTGAAATTACGTCTTCTTAATATCAGTATCACATCCAATAAGATTTATTTGTAGAACTTCATCTTTACCATACCAAACTATATTTTTTATTAAAGAGTTTAAAAGCAATTTTTTACTATCAATATCCATGGAAGCAAAGAATTTTTTAAAATCCAAAAGCTGATCTTTTATTGAATTTAAAAATTTTTTAGAACAGACAGTTGAATTTGTAGAAGTTGATAATTTAGTTATTTTATTTTCCAAATCCACATTTTCTTTTCTTATATCACACATTTCTTTTTTTATTATTTGTAAAATATCTATATTGTCATCCAGAAGGGAGAATTTTTTAATCAAACCCTTAAGAATTCTGTTATTAGCATCAATCTTTTTTTTAAATCTAAGTATTTGTTTGGAAGAGCTATCTCTATTTATCTTATTTGACGGATCTGATTTATAAATACGTAAAAGTGCAGATATATCCAAATGCAAAAAATATTTTTCTACATATTCTTCTGCCTTATAGGCATTTAACATTTTATTTTTGCATCTGCTGCTGGCTCTATTTTTTAAATTACATCGGTAATAGCGTTCTAAAAAATTCTTTTTTTTATTGTAATGAGACCAGGAGGACATGCCTGAGCCGCATTCGCCACAAATAATCATCCCTGAAAGCAAAAATTTTCTGCCAGTACCACAGCGAGGAGAAGATTTTTTCTTACTTTCATCTAGTATATTGTGACACTTTACCCATATATCAGAACTTACAACGGCTTCATGTTTGCCCACAGATACAATCCATTTATCTATAGGGTTTTCTTTCTTGCCGCCGGCCCTTTTATTATATACCATAAGTCCGTGTTTTCCGTCAGGAATTCCACAAGTTATAGCTCCTTTACTTTTAAACCAGGTGAATATTTTTTCATCTGCTGTACAGTATACAGGATTTAGTATTATTTGCTGTACAGTTCCCCGGGAAAATTCTCCACCGTTTTTACCTTTGTACTTATTTTTACAAAGATAACTTGCAGTGGAACTAAAATTTTTTTTACTTAAATATAGGTTATAAATGGATTTTACAAGATTTATTTCATCTGGTACTTTGCTTAACTTAAACATTTTTTTCCCTTTACCATTAGAATTTGCATATTTTACAGGCTCAGATTTAAATCCAAGAGGTGGAGTACCTCCAAGCCATCTACCTGTTTTAGCAAGTTCCAGCATATTATCCCGAACTCTTTCTGCTATAGTTTCTCGTTCTAGTTGGGCAAATACTGCAGCTATGTTCATCATGGCCCTGCCCATGGCAGAAGATGTGTCAAACTGTTCTTTAATAGAAATGAAAGATACATTGTATTTATTTAGAATTTCAAGAGTACCTGCAAAGTCAGCTACATTTCTTGATATTCTATCAAGTCTGTAGCATATTAAGTGAGTAAATTTTCTATTCTTTATATTTGACATCAATTTTTGAAATTGAGGTCTTTTAACATTAGAACCACTAAAGCCTTCATCTTCATATACAATTATTTCCTCAATATTGTCATACATCCTATTTAAATATTCCCGGCACATCTCTACCTGATTTTCTATGGATTCTCCTTTGTCTGTGAATTTTGATTTTCTTGAATATATGGCAGCCCTTATTGTGATTACCCCCTTCCTATTTATATAATATTAATCACCTTTTAAAATTAATCTCATATTATGGTAGAAATGCTAAGAGGGGTATGGTTATGACTATAAAAGTTATAGTTAATTATCCAAAAACAGAAGAGGCTGTGGAAAAATTAAAAGCTGCTGAAGCTAAGATAGTACTTAATTATCTTAAAGGCATATTGAGTTTTGATGATTTAAATGAACTTATGCGAATGCTTAAAGAAGAGAATATTTAAGTATAAAAATCTAAGTAAAAATTATTTGAATTTATATAAAAAATACGCCAAAAGATGTCACCATTTTAGGAGGAACAGTTGCTGTAAGCAGTGAAATTCAAGATGAAGTTTCCAAACTTATAAGTAAATAAGAGAGTCTAGAAATTCTTTACTACGGTGTAATAATTGTAGTAGAGAATTTTTTTATGTTTTTCTATTGACAGAGCGTACATATTAATATATTGTATATATATGATATATACAATATATACGAAATACATAATTTGAGATAAGGGGTGATTAGTTGGATATCATCATAAGCAACTCCAGCGATAAACCAATTTATGAACAAATATCAGCCCAAATAAAAAACATGATTATAAGTGGCTCCCTGCCTGAAGGATATGCACTGCCCAGCATGAGACTTTTGGCTAAAGAACTGAGGATCAGTGTTATAACTACAAAACGTGCCTATACAGATTTAGAGAGAGATGGCTTTATTGAAACAGTAAAGGGAAAGGGAAGTTTTGTAGCAGGCAAGAATATGGAGATTATAAAAGAAGAACAGCTGCGCCTTGCGGAAGAACATTTACAAAAAGCTGTGGATCTTGCAAAGGTAAGCGGCATTAGATATGAGGAACTAGAAGATATTCTAAAATTATTATATAAAGGAGAATAATTATGGATGAAGCAATAAGTGTTAGGGGATTAAACAAAACTTATAAAAATTTTAGTTTGAAAAATGTTTCATTTTTTGTACCTAAAGGAAGTATCGTAGGATTTATAGGTGAGAATGGTGCAGGAAAAACTACTACATTAAAGGCTATTTTAAATTTGATTAGCAGGGAAAGTGGAGAAATTCAAATATTTGGTCGTGACAATATAAAAGATGAAAAGTATATAAAAGAACAGATAGGTGTAGTTTTTGATGAAAGTAATTTTCATGACACTTTAAATGCAAAAAACATTTCAAAATTCATGGCAAAAATTTATAAGCAGTGGGACAGCAGTCTTTTTTTTAATTACCTGGATAAATTTCAAATACCTAAAGATAAGATTGTAAAAGAATTTTCAAGAGGAATGAAGATGAAACTGTGTATTGCTGCTGCACTTTCACACAAGCCAAAACTTCTGATTTTGGATGAAGCAACAGGAGGTCTTGATCCTGTTGCCAGGGAAGAAATTCTTGATATATTTTTGGATTTTATTCAAGATGAAGAACATTCTATTTTGCTGTCATCACATGTAACCAGTGATCTAGATAAGATAGCAGATTACATTACTTTCATTCATGATGGACAGGTAGTTTTCAGTAAAAGCAAGGATGATTTGAGAGAAAATATGGGTATATTGAAGTGTGGAACTTCAGATTTTAATAATCTTTCTAAAGAAGAATTTATAAATTACAGAAAAAATCAATTTGGGTATGAGGTTTTAATAAATGACAAATATGATTTTATAAATAAGCATCCAAAACTTGTGGTGGACAATACTTCCATAGAAGATATCATGCTATTTTATATTAGGGGTGATAAATAATGAGGGGTTTAATTTTAAAAGATTTATATAATTTAAAAAAAACTAGTAAATTTTTAATCATTTGGATTGTAGGCTTTGGAGTTTTATTTTTTCAACAAAATAATATGGCTTTTTTAGATGGATTTGTAGTAATTTTAGCAAGCATGCTTGTTACAAATACTATAACATATGACAATATGGTAAAATGGGATAAATATGCACTGACTATGCCAGTTACAAGGAGAGATGTAGTACTTTCAAAATATCTGGTTTCCACTATTTTAAGTCTTATTGGGGCAGGGATCGCAGTAGCTCTGTGTTTTGCCCAGGGAATTTATAAGCATAACTTAGATATGGTGGAGATATTTGAAGCCACTGGACTCGTTCTGGCAGTTGGATTTTTGTTTATAAGCATTGTATTACCTGTCATTTATAAATTTGGAGTAGAAAAATCACGTATTGTTATATTTTTAGTATTTTTTTTAGCATTTGCTGGTATCACAGGTATTTCCAGATCTAAACTCGCAAAATTAAGTTTTTCTCCTTTGGTGAAACAGTATATGGATATTGTTTTACAGTACCTCCCTTTTATTATGCTGATAATGACAATTTTAATTATGATTGCTTCTTACTGCATATCTGTAAAAGTATATGGTAATAAGGATATGTAAAATGTTTATTTATCCATTTTTACATATTAATATGATTTTAAAGGATATGTAACAAGTCTTATGGCAGACGAATATCAGGCTATTTTATACGAGAGGTGATAAATAATGAATGGGTTGATTTTAAAGGATTTGTATAACTTAAAAAGTAGTGGAAAATCTTTGTATATTGGAATTGTGGTCTTTAGCTTATTAAATTTTTTATGGGGCACTAATATGGAGGTTTGGAATGTATTTATAATACTTATTGGAAGTATACTTGTTATAAATACCATGTCATACGACAATACAGCAAAGTGGGATAAATATGCACTTATCATGCCGGTTACAAGAAGAGATGTAGTCCTCTCAAAATATCTGGTTTCCATTATTGTAATTTTTATTGGGGCATTACTAGCAACAGCTCTGGGATTTGCCCAGGGAATTAATAAACATAATTTAGATGTCATAGAAATATTTACAGTCAATGGAGTAGCCATGGCAGGCGGTTTTTTGTTTATAAGTGTTATGTTACCTGTTATTTATAAATTTGGAGTGGAGAAGTCACGTATTCTCATGCTTTTAATTTTTTTAGCACCTGCTGGCGAAATTATTGTCAGATCCAAATTTGCGAAATTAAAACTTTCTCCTTTAGCTGTACAATATATGCACATTATTTTGCAGTACTTGCCTATTATGTTATTTTTAATAACAATTTTAGTTATGGTAGTTTCCTATTCTATATCCGTAAAAGTATATGGTAAGAAAGATATGTAAAAGAAATCTAATGAAAAGATTACTTTTTAATGATTTGTATATAGTTAAAAAGGTAATCTTTTTTTATTATCAAAAAATGTAGAAATTTAGAGAGTAAAGGATTACAATTATACTATAAAAAATGTAACTTATTTTATCCGATGACTACCTACTTTAATACTCCCACTTCTCTAAGTGGGAGTAAAGAGCAGCTATGTCCCTGGATAAGTTCTTCCCCTAAAGAATAACGTATTCTAAGTGCTAAAGACACTAAGAATACTGTTAATAAGGTTCAGCTGGAGAAAGTCATCTTTATAAGCAAACTCCATCTGAACCTAAGAATCACTTGATAAATATATACTTTGAGAAAAAGGAGAAATTTAAAGATGATTAAGACGAAAGTTGGAATAGGAAAATCTAATAATCTCCAGTCAGCATTAGAAGAAGCTACTCAAGATTTTGCTAATCCTAAGTTGATAGTTTACTTTACGAGTAAGGGTCGATTTGAACAATTTAGCAAATTACTACATGACAAATTTCCCAATTCCATATTAATTGGTTCTTCTGCATACAAAGAAATTTGCAGGTATGGACTTACGAGTGGTGCACTGCTTGCCATGAGTTTTGAAGATGGCATAGAATGTTTTGCCGGTGTAATTGAAGATATAGATAAGTATCCAGTGAAGTATATTCAGAGGGTACAAGAGTCCATCAGTAAATTAAAGGATACAGATAATACAGTATGTCTTGAATTTTGTGTTGGGACAACTAATAGTGAAGAAAAGATCTTGTCAACTATTAATTCTTTGTTAGAAGTATATGAAATACCTTTATTTGGAGGAACTTCAGCAGATGATGGGGAATTTCAAACTACTTATGTAGGATTAAATGGAAAGGTATATAGTAATAACTGTGTATTTGTGTTAATCAGAAACTTGAGTGGAAAAATAAAAATATATAAGGAAAATATATTTAAAAAAACAAAGCATTCTTTTGTAGCTACTAAAGTAGATCCAAAAAAAAGAATTGTGTATGAACTCAATGAAAGACCCTGTGCTGAAGTTATTGCTGAAAGATTAAATGTTCCTGTAAATAGACTTGAACAACTATTTTCAACCCATCCATTGGGAAGAGTTGTAGGTAATGATCTATACATTTCAGCGAATAAGAATCTAATTGATGATAAGGCAATTTCCTATTACAGCAGAATATATAAAAATACCAGTGTGGTTTTACTTGAGCCTGATAATTATAAAGAAATATTAAAATCCACCATAGCTAAAATAAACAATGATTTTGATCATATCTCATGTGCCATTGTGATCAATTGTATTGCGAGAACCATGCTTTTTCAAAAGGAAGGTTTCGCAGAGAAGTTTGCAAAACAATTAGGTGAACTTGGAGATTATGTAGGATTTGCAAGCTATGGTGAACAAATAGGAGATTATCATTTTAATCAAACTATGGTAGTTGGTGTTTTTGAATAAATACAAGGGAGAACATGTATGCTTAGAATATTTAAAAAAAATGAAGAATTGGATATGGTAGATAGTAATTGCTGCAGTGAAGAAAGAGAAATTAAGTCAATTGATGATGTTGATGAGAATAAATATATTAATTATAGTTTAAGTTATGTACAAGAAAGAATGTCCAACCTTATGGACAGTGAAATTACTATATCAAAGGCTGTATATGATGTTTCAAATACATTTAATCACGTTTCTCAAAGTATAAGTAAAATTGGAGATGTGCTAAATAACTTCAATGATAACTTTAATTATTTTGCGGAAAGTTCAAATAATATAAATTCTGCTGCAGATAACTCTATAAAGTCTTTAGACGATGCGAAAGTTATCATTGGTGATTTAAAAGATAAAATGAATAATATAGAAAACAGCATGAAGGAATTTGCAGATACATTTACAGTACTTAAAAATTCCTTCAATGACATAGGAGAGCTGTCAAGCAGTATAAATGATATAGCTAATGAGACGAATCTTTTGGCTTTAAATGCTAATATTGAAGCGGCAAGAGCAGGAGAAGCAGGAAAAGGATTTGCAGTTGTTGCTGAAGAAGTTGGAAAGCTTGCAGATTCAACTAAGGAGCTGGTAGAAGGTATAAATAAAAAGATGGCAGATATGAATGGAAATGTGGGAGATTTATCTGGATCTGTAGAAAATTCAAGATCAGCTTTAAAGGAAGGAATATCCTCGGCGGAAAGTACAGAACAAGTTTTTACGGAAATTCTTAATTCATCCGAGGAAGTAAAAGAAAAATCGGGAGAAATCAATAGTTCTATAAGCAGTAATAAAAGGGAAGCTGAAGAAATATCAAATGATATAAGAAAAATAATTAGCTCTTCAAAAATTGTAAAAGACGAGATTAATGATTTAAATGTGCAGTCATCCAAAAAGTCAGTAATATTTTCAGATATAATCAATTTCTTAGAACAGCTTGATGCTATTTTTGCAGAAAAGATGAAAGAGAAATAATACGGATGAAATTAAAAAATACCAGGTGATTCTTACTGGTATTTTTTACATAATGTTATGATTGAATTTGTGTTTTCTTATTTCTATATTCTTCTTCAGTTAGTTCTCCTCTGGCATACCTTTCATTAAGTATGTTTAAGGCATTATTGTTTCCAGATGTTTGGTTATTTGGCTTGCTTGATTGATGAAGGTAGCGTATAAGAGCCACAGCAGCTAAAATTGTTAAGGCAATCATACATATCATCATAAGAAGTCCCCAGCCGTATCCCATCATTCCATATCCATAATAACCCATTGTTAATATCACCTTCACTTTTTATTGAAAAATAGTTATTAATTTAATTATTTGAATCATATATAAAAATTATTCCTATAAATTTTCTTGTGTTTTTTATTGACAATAAAAGAAAAATAAACTATAAACAAATTAGAAACATAGAATATTGGTTATTAAAAGATTTATAAAACATGTGTTGAAAGGGGTAATAAAATGGAAGTTTTAGAATGCATTAACGGTAAAAGGAGTGTTCGAGCATATACAGATGAAGTAATATCTAAAGAAACTATAACTAATCTTATAGAGCTTGGAACAAAAGCTTCAACTGGATCAGGTCTTGAACCATGGGGATTTGTAGTTATTCAGGACAAAGGTGAAATAGATTCTTTATCTGAAACTACGAAACAGTATTTATTGAACAATATTGAAAAATATCCCTACTTAAGTCAATATGAAAGTTGGTTGAAGAATCCTAAATATAATATATTTAATAATGCAGGTACAGTACTAGTTATTTACGGAAATAAAGAATCTCACTGGCATGTTTATGACTGCAGTCTTGCAGCAGGAAATATTATGCTTGCAGCTCACAGCATGGGAATTGGAACTTGCTGGATTGGATTTGCAGAGGCTCTATTAAATACAAAAGAATTTAAAGAAAAACATGGGGTACCTGAAAAGTATGAATTGGTTTCTACCATGAGCATGGGATATATGAAAACTAAATTGACTCCACCAGAAAGAAAAAAACCTTTAATATTTTCTAAGTAAAATTTATAGAGTTTCCAAAGAAAAATCAACTTATACTTGGGATATTTTTAATAATTAAAAATATCGAAGTATAAGTTGATTTTTAAGTTAGAGGATACATATCAAAAATGGGGGAATTAATCTTAAGTTTTTCTTAAGACTTTCTTTAATATTACTTATCGAAATCACGGTATAATTTAGGCATATAGGAAATAAAGCTATACATTGACATATATATCATTAAATGATATATTTTATTTATAATGTATCATTTAATGATATATTGATAAGAGGGGAGTTTTATTGAAGGTAAGTCAGATTTGTAAAATGCAATCCCTCAATCAAAAATTTGAAAGGATGAATGTGTGAATGATTAAAAAGTGTATATCAGGTCTTCTTGTATCGCTTACTCTTGTCACTTATTCAGCTGTAACGCCTGTAAGTGCACAAGTAATTGCTGGGACCGGAACAGCTATAACTGAATCTAAAACTAGTTCAATTGTAGTAAAGATAAATGATAAAGCAATTATATTAGATCCAAAACCATACGTAAATTCAAATTCAAAAGTTATGATGCCACTTATTCCAATACTTAAACAAATCAGAAGTGATGCTGTCTTACAGGTTAAAGACGGTAATATTACAATAAAAGGTTCTAATTTAAATGTTACATTTAAAAGTGGAGATGAGAAAGTAACTGCTAATGGTAAGGCTATTACGCTTTCCACAATTCCAATAATAAATTATGGACAAGTTTTTGTACCACTTGAGTTTTTTAGTGAAGCATTTAATGAATTAGTTGATTGGGACAGTACTACTCAGATAGTCAAAATATCTGATATGAAAAAAAATACTGAAGATAGCTTCAATAAGCAATTAGTTTATACAAATGATAAAATAATTGCTGCAAAGTTGAATGATTATTTAACTGCCTTACAAAAATCAGATAACTTTCATGGAAGTGTTTTAGTTGCTAAAGATGGAAATATACTCTTAAATAGAGGGTATGGTATGGCAAACTTTGAACAAAACATCAAAAATACATCTCAAACTAGATTCTTGATAGGTTCAATGACAAAACAATTTACGGCAATGGCAATAATGCAGCTTGAACAAAAGGGACTCTTAAGTGAACAAGATAAACTTTCAAAGTATGTACCTGATTTTCCCCATGGAGATGAAATAACTATCTATAATTTACTTACTCATACATCCGGTATTAAAAGTTTAAATGAGATACCTGGATTTTTGAATATGAAGCCTGAGGACTTGCAAAATATAAATACTGCAATTAACTTTTTTAAGAATCAGCCTCTTGATTTTAAACCAGGTACTCAATTTGAGTATTCTAATTCAGGATATCTATTGCTTGGATATATAGTTGAAAAAGTAAGTGGAATGAATTATGAAAGTTATTTAAATAAGAATATATTTAAACCACTAAATATGAATGATACAGGAATTGGCTATATAGGAAAAGAAAAAATGTATAATTCAAGTGGATATCAAGGATATTTGGATGTAACACCAATAAGCGATGAAATTATAGTTGATGGTGTACATGGAGCAGGTAATTTATATTCTACTACAGAAGACTTATATAGATGGAATATGGCACTTGATACAGAAAAGCTTGTAAGCAAGAAAACTATGGACAAAATGTTTTCAAAGTATGTTGAAATGGCAAAAGGAAGCGGCATCTACTATGGGTATGGCTGGATGATAGCTGATGGAGATAATGGTCATGAAGTTTTTCATGGTGGAAATATACTTGGATTTACAAGCAATATAGCAAGGTATACAGATAAAGGTTTAAGTATAATCATACTTACAAATTCAGGATACTATACTATAAATCCACTTACATATACGCTTTCAAATATAGCACTTGGAAATAGCTATAGTATGCCTAAGGCAAAGAATGTTATAAAACTTCATAATAGTGTATTAAATAAATATACAGGTAAATATAAATCTAAGGATATGGGAAATATTTCAATAACAAATGAAGATGGGCACCTTTATTATTTAGCAGATGGAGCAAATCAAAAATATGAGCTTTTTGCTGAATCTCAGGATAAATTCTTTATGAGAACTTTATATGGGGATACTACATTTGATAAAAATTCAAATGGACAAATTACAGGCATTACCATTAACATGCCTGGTTATGGAATGCAGTATCATGGTGATAAAATTAATTAAAAATTAAACAATATAGTATTTTGTACTAGTAGGGCTGTTGATAAAATATTTTGTCAGCAGCTTTTTGAATTTTAGATACACAAAAAAGAAGTATCACAATAAAAGTATGCCTGCGTATAAGTTGATTTTTAAGTTAGAAAACCCTATATTTAAAATATCTTTTATACTATAATGAAAATGTAGAATAAAGGAATAAATAATATATTATGAAAATGGGGGAATTAATTGTGAAAGATTTAGAAAGTATACTTGATTATTATAAGAATGAATTAAAATGGGACCCGCCTTTTGCTAAAGCTCTATCTAAATATTGTCCTGATGGATTAAAGGGTTATTTAACCATGCGTGAATCAGTTCAAGAAGGACATTTACCTAAAAAAACAAGAGAATTAATTTTTACCATATTAGATAGTTTAGATGATGAAGTAAGTGGTGCAAAGTCACATGCCGTTGCTGCCATAGAAGCAGGCTTGACTATGGAAGAATTAGTAGAAGCATTTGTGATTGTAACTATTGTTAAGGGTATTAATGTCTTATGTAAAGCAGGTGTAGAGGCAATAAACGCAGCAGAGAAAAGATTTGAAGAAATAAACTCCATGAAGGAAGATCAAAAATGATTGGGAAAATTTCAGACAAATTCCTTATTTTTGAACAGTTTTTTTCCTATGAAATAAGCAACTAGCAAATGGATGACTGATACTCCATTTACTATCAGCAAAGAGATCAACGATATATTGTTAGCTCTGAACTTCTCCATAAGACCAAGTACTCCTATAGGTGAAAAGTTACTTGTGATTGTAAGTCTGTCTGAAACAGTTAAAAATATTGAACTTACAATACCTATAGCTATGCTAATTGTCGTGTTTTTAAAAAACAAAGATATTATTCCTATGATTAATCCAAATGAAGCAACTGGAATTATTGCAGATAAATAAATTAATACAATTTTTCCTAAACCATCAAAACTCAATTTAAAAACAAAGGAACTTATTGTAAATCCTAATATCAATGTCAAAATAACTACTAGTGCTGAATAAAAAATGATACTAAGTACTTTGGCTTTAAATACATTAACATGATCTTTAGTTAATCTTGCAAAGTATTTCATGTTCCCACTAAAAAAATCTTCACCAAATATGCTAACTGAAAATACAGTCATAAAGAATGCAAAGTAGGGTACTACTGTCCTAAATATAAATTCTGTGCTGAATTGTTTTAAAAATATTACACTATTCATATTTAATATATCCATTTTAAGCTGATTGCTGTAGTTACGTGCTATAGGTGCATTATTCATTATATGCCCTCTATCTAAATATATCATATAACATATTGCTGCAATCATGAATATGACAAATACCATAAGTACATATAACTTTTTAGAATGCAGCATTTTTATGATTTCATTTTTAAAAAGTTTAAGTATCAATGTATCAGCTCCTTTTTGTTGAATAACTTAAAGTTCAAAAATACAAGAACTATAGTGTATATTGAAAATAAGATTATAGAAAATTTATCAATTTGATTCTTTAAAAGGCATTCCCATAAAAATCTTCGTGGAGTTATATTCCCAATTGTCTTGGGAATAAAGTCTGACATTACAATTAGAAGAAACACAAGCAATGATATTATAGTGCTGTTTTTAGTTAGTATAGAAATTAAAACATATATAAGTAGTACTGGCATAAGTGCAGTTAAAAATAGCAATCCCATTTTTATATCTAAAAATATATCAATTTGCACTGAATCTTTGAAAATATAAATCACATTCAAAATAGTAAATGTAAAAATTATCATAATGCCTGTTATTAGGATAAGAGAAATTATTTTGCATAAAAGTACTTTTGATTTGCTTTTATAAATTATAAAAAATTTCATGCAGCCACATTCATAATCACGTGTAATCATATCTGAAACTATCGGTGATAAAATTATTGGAAGCATAAATATAAGTGAAGATATATCGTTATAAAGCAAAGTATGAAAAGTAACTATGGCGGAGGCTTTATCTGCAAATAGTACATCATTCAATAAGATGAATATAAGTATGATACCTCCATATATTGATATTTTTAAAGGAGTAAAAAATTTTATAAATTCATTTTTAATCATATCAAAGTCCCACTGCTTTCATAAAATAATCTTCTAGAGAATTAGCACTTTTAAGCATATTTTCCATAGAGTCTTCAATGATTATCCTGCCTTTATTTATCATTGCTACTCTATTACATATGTTTTGTACTTCATTTAAAATGTGAGAGCAATATATGAAAGTTGTACCATTTTCTCTAGCTAATTTTTTAATTAAATCTCTCATATCTCTTACTCCCTCTGGGTCCAGACCATTAGTTGGCTCGTCTAATATTACAATTTTGGGCTTTGATAAAAATGCTCTTGCCACTGCAAGCCTCTGCTTCATTCCCATAGAATAATTACTTACTTTTTTATCTTTATCCTCCATCAATTTTACTAATTCTAAAACTTCATAAACTCTCTTTTTGCTGAGATTCAAGACATTTGCATATAGCATTAAGTTTTTATATCCAGATAAGTTGTTGTAAAAGCTAGGATAGTCTATCATGGCTCCTATATCTGAAGGATTGTTTTCTCCATTTTTAAATACATTTTTGCCACCTATGAAGACGTCACCACTTGAAGGTTTTAGTAGACGCAAAATAGTTTTTATAGTTGTTGTTTTGCCAGCTCCATTTGGACCTATAAAACCATAGATGTCTCCTTTGAATACCTTCATATTGATGCTGTCAATTACTTTTTTACTTTTATAGTACTTACTTAAATTTTTTACTTCTAAAATTGGTTCCATTTTTTATCCTTTCTTCAAAGATTAATTTTTGTTTGCAAACCAGAACTTCTACTACATATTAACAGGTATTAGTGGATATTTTATGTATTAGTCCAAAGAGGATGTCCTGAATTCATAAGTAGCAGAAGCTGATACGGTTAAGATTAAAAAATTTACGTTAAAGAAAAGGACACCCTAGTTAGGATGCCCCATGTATATTCTTAATCCATAATTCTTGTATAAACATATTGTTTTCCACAGAGGTGTCTATAAATACATTATTGTATTTTGTATCTATAATATCTTTTAAGATATATAAGCCAAGGCCTCTTCCGTCTCCTTTAGTTGAAAAACCTTTTTCATATATTTTGTGTATTACTGGTTTTGTATTCCCGAAGTTATTGTGAAGTGCTATAACTACATAATCCTTTTTTACACAAATGCAGAAATATAGTTTAGGCAAATCACACTTTATTGATGCTTCTATTGCATTATCCAAAAGTATTCCAATTATTCTGCATAAATCCATTATATTCATAGATATTTGAGATATATCTTCAACTACTTCTAATTTTATATTTATCCTTGAAGATAATGCTTTTATTAGTTTTGTAGAAATCAGGGCCTTTAAAGGCAGTATCTTAATATGTTTTAACTTATCTATATTTGTGTTATTCCACTTTATATCTTTGTCTATATTGAGCACATTGTCATAAAAGAAATCCTTGAGATCATTGACATTGGAAGTATCTATGTATTCCTTAAGAGGAAGGAGCATATTTATATAGTCATGCTTGAATTTTCTCGTTTCGTTGTACATTTCTTCAATCACATGTGAATATTCCTCTATTCTGTCTTTTTCTTCAGTTTCTCTTTTTAAATTCATTTCAATTTTTAAACTCCTGTCATAATTATAAATTATTATAAGTATGAGTATTATTGAAATAAGAGGAATTCCAAGTGGAAGATAGCATTCAATTATAAAAAATATTCCAGTGTAACTTGTCAAGTTTGTCAGAGGATAAATTAAAAATATACTCAAAGATATAGGAATACTTATACTGAGAATCATCCTATATCTTATTTGCTGCAGTGAAACTTTTTTGAAATTCTCAAATTTATGAGGAATATGTTTTTTTATTGCATATATTAAAAGTGTAAAAAATAGTATAATTATGAGTTCAGTAATGTAATTTTTAAAAGAGATTGTTTTATAAACATCTAATTTTAAAATTCCGTTATACATGATGTTAATAAAGTATATTGTAAAAATGGTTATGAGTATTTCTATGGTACTTTTTATGTCTTTACTATTTTTTAATAAAAATATTATTAGGATCGTAAAGATAGGGAGTATTAAGATGTATGAACCAGTTTGAAGCACCACTCCAACTACAAAGGATATGACAAAGTACTTTTTCATTACATTTAAGGTAACTTTATCTTTAAATAATATGTATATTGAAATACAACATAATAAGCTAATTTGCAGTGAAGGGAAGAGCACGTCTGTAAAAAGTTTGCTTATGGGAAATTTTTTAATGATCATTTTATAAGACCTCTCTTATATCTAAAAGAAACAAGACAGTCTTCTCCATTTATCATGATGATTTTATTATTTTTCAAATCTATTTCGTCAATCTTGTCTTTATTTACAATATAGGATTTATGACATCTGTAAAAGTTTGGAGTGAGTTTTTGCTCCATGTCTTTAAGATTTCCATAAAACTCTATTTGCCTATTTTCTTCGTGGACTCTTATCTTGTGTGGGGTACTGCTTGTCTCAATAAACAAGATATCAGATAATTTTATATTTATTATTCTGGAATCTTCATTTACTTTAATATATCCTTCACTAAGATTTTCTCTAGTATAAATGCTATAGGCCTTCATAAGACAACTTGTTACCCGTGCTTTAAAGTCATCTTCGTCCTTAGCAACATAGTCCATTGCTTCAACTTTGTATTTAAATACGAGATAGCTCATTTCCATATGGATAGTTGTAAATATTATGAATCCAAAGGGATCTAAGTCTCTTATCTTTTCACCAAGCTTTATTCCATTCATATTACTTTTTAAATCAACATCCAGAAAGTAAATTCCAGTTGATGCATGATCTCCTAAATATTTTAATAGTTCTATTGGGCTGTTAGTGCAGAGGGGTATATTCAAATCTAAAGATTCCCTCAAAATAGTGTTCTCAATGATTTGTCTAATTTTATCTCTATAAGATTTATTGTCGTCACAAATAAATATCTCCAGCATACTATACCTCGCTTATCACAAAATAATAATATAATTATATCATTATTTTGTGAATTGATTATTGACTGATTCCTTAGAAACTGGTTTATACTATGGATAGTATTTAATGGAAAATTTTTCTATTTATCTAGTTGTTCTAACATTTCATTACTCCATTCAATATATAATTTTGCTTGACGAATGCCTAAATTTAATACAGATAGTATTTGTCTGTGATTGTTATGCACACCTATATATTGATTTAACTGTTTTTCAAATAAATTGAACAGATCCAATTTTTGCTGTGATTGTTCTTTAAACTTAATTACATGTTTTTGCATTTCCTCCGCATTTTTGTCAGTTGATAAAAACATTTTTAGAAGGAACTCACTTCTAACAGTGTCTTTTTCATTTTCTGCTTCCATCCATTTCTTTAATTCACTTTCACCTTTAGAAGTTATTTTGTATCTTATTTTTTCACGTTTTGTTTTTTCAGTTGAGGTGTTGTTAGAAAAATCAATTAGTCCTTCTTTAATCATTTTGTTAAGTTCTGGATATATCTGCCCAAAACTTTCCTGCCAGAAGAAGGACATTCGTATATCTATGGCTCTTTTCATTTCATATCCGCTTAGTTCTTCCTCCTGAAGAAGCCCCAGCAGCACATATCTTGTTTTTTTCATTTATTTTTTCCCCTTTTTTACCTAACGTATAAGAAATTACTTTTTTAGGACAATTATCAACACATGCTCCACATAGTATGCATTCCCTATCATTCATTATTTCTGTTCGAACTTTCTCAGATACATTGAGACCCATGGGGCAGCTTTTGTCACATAGATGACAGTTTATGCACATATCTTTATTTGCATGTAGCCTAACCCTTTTAATATGAAGTACATCTCCAAGTTTCATTCCTAGCACCATGAATGGTGCTATCCAGCAAAAGTAGTGACAAAAAATTCTTTTACCAAATATAACAGAAGGAATAAAAACCAAAAATACTACTATATAGTATATAACATAATCATATATATTTGCTATGGATATTCCATGGTCTGTCATATAGAAAAAGTTCACTGTTAATTCTTGCTTCTTAAATATAAAACAAGTAATTATAGTTATTATCCATACTAGCCAAATTACGTACTTTATATTATTTTTCCACCCCTGCTTTGGATTTTTGCTATTAACAAGCATGGCACATTCTTGCATTCCACCCATAGGGCATAAATAAGCACAAAATAGTCTTCCCAAAAATATAGAACCTATTATCATTACTAGAAATACAATAAAACTCCCGTTAATTATTCTTTCCATTGCTCCCATGATAATTAAAGCTGGTGAAAAGTAGTAAATAGTTATTGGAAAAAGTAACATTGCAGTTATTAAAGTTAATTTTCTAATACTTTGTCTTTTCATAATTAATCTCCCTTAATATATCTTTTAGATATGTATCTAAAAGATATATTATCATAATAATTTTAGTGTGTCAATTTTTCTATGATGACATACAGGTGTCATCTTTCTTTTTATATAATGTTTAAGAAAGGATGTGCTTAATAATGTTATCTATAATATGTAATGTATAATAAGTATATAGTATATATAACATTTAATATAACAAGTAAATATAAGAAATAAAGGGCTATATTATTGTATAAGAAGTAATAGAGGGTATGTGTTAGTGGAGTGCCAATAATATCGGAGCCTGGTCATAACGGCGGATATAGTTTGCTTAACAATTTTATCCGAACACCCCTGTTTTTTGACCTTGAAGAGAAAAAATCACTTTTGCAATGGAAGCAGGCTGTTGCTAATGAATGCTCTGTGGAAATTGAATACTGTACAGGTTATGAAGGGCATCCTAAGCGCAGGGTTGTTGACCCCTATGGGATGCTTTACTGGAACAATAAATGGTATACTGTTGCATTTTGCCATCTTAGGAATGAAATTCGCAGTTTTAAGGTAGATAGAATAGTAAATATTATAAGCACTAAAAATTCATTTAAGCGTCCTGAAGCTTTTTCGGCACGTGAGTTTTTACAAAAAACTTATTATCCAATGTGGAAAGCAAATTAGGACTTTGCACTTTAGTAATTGAGGGCAAATCAGAAGCATTGAATGACCTTTGTGCACATTGGTTTTTAGGATATCATCTGATAGAACGAACTGAATGCAGAGCTAATTTTTTAATGGATGAAGACTCAATACATACCTATGTTCCTCATATTCTACTTCAATATGGTAAATCAATAAAGGTGCTTGAACCAAATAGTTTTAAAGATGCTATGGCAGCAATTCTTAGAGATTTGATGGCCCATTATCTTCACTGACTGAATTCGTCAGTGAAGATAATATATAATAGATCGAGATGGAGTTTGAGACCATCCTGTAACAAATAGCAACAATAAAATGAATGTGGAGGAATAGAAAATGAAGAATACAGTATATCTTTACGTATTTGATACAATGGCAGACTGGGAAATAGGTTATTTAAGCACTGAAATCAATTCGGGAAGGTACTACAAAAAGGGATTAATGCCGCTAAAAGTAGTAACTGTAGGAATTACCAAGACCCCTATTACTACAATGGGAGGTCTGAAAATATTGCCAGAAATTGAACTTAAGGAGTGTAGTGTTAAAGATACTGCTGCTTTGATTCTACCTGGTGGGAATACATGGACAGAAGCAATTCATGCTCCCATTATAAGAATGGCTGAAAAATATTTAGAGAAAGGTATTGTTGTAGGGGCAATTTGTGGTGCTACAATAGGACTTGCTATGGGGGGAGTATTGAATAAGCGAGCTCATACAAGCAATGACTTGGGGTATCTTAAAATGGTCTGCCCAAGCTATGATGGAGAAAAGTATTATAAGCAGGAATGTGTAGTAACTGATGGAAGTTTGATTACTGCTTCTGGAATAGCTCCCCTTGAATTTGCGTTGCATGTATTGAAAATTCTAGATGTATTCTTACCGCAAACCTTAGATTCCTGGTACAATCTTTATAAAACCAAAGAGTCAAAATATTTCTTTAAGCTTATGAACTCAATTCAATAAAATGGCTTAAAGTGGAGAAGATGCAATGACTAAAGTTAATAGGTATAATTATTAGTACGCATTCTTCATATATTGTTGTGTGACAAGAAGTCGCTAATTATTAGTGTTTCGTAAGAAACTGCGGTAGTTACTAAGCGCATCCCCGCTCAAAACTGCATTCTGAGTAATTGGATTGTAGGTTGCATGAGAGTTAAGTACCTAATGTCACTGCTTTACGCAGGAGCGGTGCAGGGTTAGGGGAAGAATGGAAAGCATAAACGAGAGTTGAACCTTTGTAATCTTCGTTAAAGAAGATAAGCGTACTGCGGAGTAGCAAGCTTAATGTGGATAGGAAAGACTGAATAACAATCCAGTCGTGCAGTAACCCATATATCCATCGGAGTAGAGAAGGATGCTTAACCATTTGAATCTAATGTTAGTGAAACTTGGTAAGCCCTTTGTGTTCCTCGAAAGAGGTAGGGCAATCGAAAGAAAGCTACAATACCAGAGGGTAAAGGATTGTGGAGAAAGCGAATGCCAATAGGACGAAAGTCCAGGGGAAAGAATAACCTGTTGGATAGGGTTTTATAACTCACTCGAAAGAGAGTTGACTTCCACATGGTCATCAACACGAAAGAAAACGTAAAGAGGTAACTTTTTTAAGGAGAAACATGTT
Organism: Clostridium ljungdahlii; assembly: GCF_001636845.1. Classification (GTDB taxonomy): domain Bacteria; phylum Bacillota; class Clostridia; order Clostridiales; family Clostridiaceae; genus Clostridium_B; species Clostridium_B ljungdahlii_A. Next base: position 179,712 of record NZ_LITT01000035.1, on the reverse strand, counting down.
ATGAAAACTATTAATAAATTTAATACGTCGGCTGTTTCTCCACATATGCAGGATTGGTCGCTAATTGGCTGGAAGAAAATAAATGAATATGTGAAGAAACTTCGCCAACGGATTTTTCGTGCCGAACAGTTGGGACAGAGAAGGAAAGTAAGAAAACTCCAAAGACTAATGATAAGAAGTAAAGCTAATTTACTACTTTCAATAAAGAGAATAACCCAAATTAACAAAGGTAAAAAAACAGCTGGTGTTGATGGTGAAGTAGAGCCTTTAAAGATTAATCAAATTGTGCCCAGTGTATTAGGCGGAGTTGAATGTTATGACAACTTAGAATTGTTACATCAAAGTTGTTATCGGCGACATCTAAAACTACTTGAGAAATATGGGGAAGGAAAAGACTTACCAAGAATCGTCAACCATTTCAAGAATAATCAAGTAGAGCCCAACAGCGAAGAAGGATACAAATTGATGAAAAAGGAGTTTGTGAAATTTAAATATCAACTTGTTTGAGATAAAAAGATGGCTTGAGCCGTATGTCTTGTAAGGGACATGTACGGTTCTTAGACGAGAAAGAGGGAGTAATCCCTCTGACTTAGTCGACTACTAACTAAGGCCACATCAGGATATTAATTCCAGTATATGGCCTATTTTTATACATATAGCTACTACACTTAGAAATTGCCTTTATATGGTATATGCTTTTCAGTACATGACACAGCTGCTGGTATTAGCCCTATTAGTCAGAAAGAAGTAGATTAGTCATAAAGTTCATCTAATACATTTTTAAGATATATATTCTAATAATCTTTTTCCAGTAAAAGATGAAGAACATTTTGTAATACCATTGGGATATCCCATATATATAAGGTCTCCGCCATTAAATCCACCTAATGAACCTAAATCAATAATCCAGTCAGCATGGCACATTATACTTAAATTATGTTCTAGTATAATAACAGTTTTTTCTTTATTAATTAATTTGTGAAATAGTTGTATCAATTTTTTTATATCTGACTCATGTAAACCTGTGATTGGTTGATCTAATATATAAATTTCACCAGTATTATTTAAAAGAGTTACAGCTATTTTTAGTCTCTGAAGTTCTCCACCCGACAGAGTGTCAAGAGATTGCCCAAGTTTAATATAACCTAAGTTTACTTCAGAAATAGTATATAATATTTTTTTTAGCGCCTTATCAATAAAAACTTCTAAAGTCTCATCAATTGAGAGATTAAGAATATCACTTATTGTATTACTTAATTCTGCAGGACGGCTTCCATTTGTATGATATAGAGATTCTAATAAATCATACTGAAACCAAGAAATATTCTCTGTGTTTATATTGTTTCTTCCAGCAACAAGTTCACATTGAAGCCGTGATAATCCTTCTTCTAATTTAGAATTGTAAATTAATGCGAATTAACCATATAAATAAATTAGAATTATGAGTGTTGAACCATATCACAAATAAAGAATATAAAGTTAAACTATTCAAGAATAGGAGCAAAAGTGCTTTAGAAAGAAGTTAATAACCCTAAAAATAACATTTTAGATTACAATGATAACTTAATAATGCATCTAAGTAAGGAGGAGAATCAAGTCTAGGTGAAACTGGAGGAGGTTCGCCTTTTTATTTTGTTTATATTAAGAAAGTTGATGACAAATCCTATAAATATAAAAATTTGTATATAATTAATGAAAGAAATATTATAAATATAAAATAAATATTGACACTTTGAATTATAATTGTTAAACTATAAACAGTTAGAATTCTAAGTGAATTTTAGGAGGAATTTGAATGACTAATTCTAGATACTCTATACAAACGCCATATTCACAATTAATAAGAAGTATTGCGATAAAAATGAAACTCAGTTCTGATGAAAAAGTAAAAAAGTTAGGATTAAATTCTCAACAAGGACGTATGATAGGTTATATTTATGAACATCAAGACAGTGGTATTATTCAAAAAGATTTGGCACGAGCATTTCAACGTACAGAAGCAAGCATTACAAGTATGCTTCAAGGGTTAGAGAAAAAAGGATATATAGAAAGAAGAATTCCTAAAGAGAATGAGAGACAAAAATATATATATGTATTGCCTAAAGGTGCTGAATTAATAGAAGATTTTAACAAATCAGTGGTTGAGACAGAGGAAAATATTATTGAAAGCTTGACGGATCAAGAAAAAGGGACGTTGTTAGCTTTGCTATTGAAAGTAGATAGAAATTTATAAGTTATTAATATAATAACTTATACCTAAAAACTTAGAATTCTAAGAATATGAATTCTAAGAATACTTATTGTGGAGGATGAAATTGTGAAACAAAAATTGTCAAACGAATATTATTTAGAAAATGCACCAATTACTAAGGCAATTGCACATTTATCTATTCCTATGATGATTGGTATGTCAGTAGGTACAATATATAACGTTATTAATGCTTTTTTTATTGGACTATTAAACAATACAGATATGTTAACTGCTGTTACTTTAGGACTACCAATCTTCACTATATTGATGGCTTTTGGAAATATGTTAGGAGCTGGAGGCGGAACATTTATAACTCGTCTTGTTGCAAAACAAAATATAGAGAAAGCTAAGAAGATAGCAGGATATACTTTTTATAGTAGTATTATCATAGGAATTTTGCTTGGAATAATCTTAACAATAGCACTTACTCCTATTGTTAAGATTATGGGGGCAGATACTTCTGCTATTATTAATTATACAAAAAGTTATTCTTTAACTATGTTTATTGGTGGTTTTGCAATTGTAATGAACTTTGCATTGGAGCAAGTTGTGAGAGCAGAAGGAGCATCAAAAGAATCAATGTTCGGAATGGTTGTAAGTACAATTTTTAGTCTTATCTTTGATCCATTATTTATACTATTATTTAAATTTAATGTTGTAGGGGTAGCATTATCAATGATTTTAGCTAATATAGCTTCATCTATTTACTATGTTTACTACTTGGAAACAAAAAGTGACAATTTAAAAGGATTTATTAAGAATTTTAATATTTCTCTTAAAGATAAAATAGAGATATACAAAATTGGGGTTTCTGAATTGTTCCTAGCTGGTTTTCTAATTATTACAACTCTTCTTTTGAATAATTATTCAATTAGATATGGAGAAAGTGTAGTAGCTAGTTTTGGGATTGCTTTGAGAATTGTACAAGTACCAGAATTTATTGCAATGGGGCTCGCGCTAGGAATTATTCCTTTAATTGCATATAATTTTTCTAATGAAAACTTTAAGAGATTAAAAGACAGTATAAAACAATCAGCTTTATGGATTTTGGGATTATCAGGCGGAGTTGTTACTTTAGTTTATATTTTTAGAAATGTAATTATTCATCTGTTTTCTAATGATGCAGCAGTATTAAGTGTTGGGGTTTATATCATGGCTGCCATGCTTATTTCCGCATTTTTCAATGGATTTACAACATTATTTATAGGAATTTTTCAAGCATCAGGTCAAGGAACACCATCAACAATTATGTCAATTACACAGGGAATTCTTTTTATTCCTGTCATAATAGTATTGAATAATTTTTTTGGATTGCATGGTGTTATATGGTCTATGACCATTACAGAAATAATTACCTTTTTAACTGGAGTAATACTATATATTATTTTTAATAGTAAACTAAAGAAGAATCAAGTAGCAGCAAACTAGCATCAATAAATATTGTATCTATATAACTATTTAGTTTTAATAAAGTGAGTATAATAAGCAAAGAAGTAAGCGGGCTTATCACTTGCTACTGATATGGTAAAAACAAGTAGATAAAGCATATCATGGATAATGATTAATGTATAATTTAGTACGTAATTTTCTTAAAAAACGTATCAATCGCTGATGCGTCTTTTTGTTATATTAATTACCATAGTTTAGTTGATTTGTTCATGGACATATTCACTGATATTACATAGTTTTTATGTTCTCATAAATAGCAATTCCATATTATAACATTTACTTTTCAGTACATGACACGGATGCTCCTTTTACCCCAATAAGCTTGTTTTTACGATTCTAAATGGGGATTACCTAAGTTATGGAATTTTTCATAATAAGGTAACGGAGTTTTCATAGTAGTCCGGGAGAGGGAAAACCTCTTACATGGCGAAGGAAAACAGCAATTCATGTTCAATATATTTAGGAAGGGTGCGTGAGGCATTGAGAAATCCAATAATAATATTGAGCAGCCTTAATCTTAAGGAATATGATTTGTGGAGAGCCACATACATTGAGAGGTGTACGTGTGGTTCGGAGGAGAGTACTGGGGAAAGTCATCTAATTGGCCACACCCATTGCTTATCCTACTTCCCATACATAGAAGCTGGCTTTATCTAGTTGCAATTATTGACTGGTGTTCGCGCTTTGTTATAGACTGGGAAGTAGATGATAACCTCGAAATTTATTTTGTGTTAGAAACATGTAAAAATGCTTTAAAACGGACATCTCCAGAAATCATGAATAGTGACCAAGGAAGCCATTTTACAAGCTCCAAATATACAAATTTGTTTCTTAATGCAGGTTCCAAAATCGGTATGGATCATCGCGGACGTGCATATGATAATATTTTTATTGAAAGATTATGGCGGAGCGTTAAGTATGAAAATATTTATCTACAAGTTGAGAATATCTAAAGGAAAGTAATCTTAAATATTATTAGACAATTTACTAGAATACACGTTTATTGACCTAACTATAAATATACTAAAAAATTGTCTTGACAAAGGGGTCCACTTTAAATTGTTGTATGATCAAATATTATAACTACCTTATTATTGTTACTTCGTTTTACATATTTTTTTAGTACCTCTTCAATGAAGAAGGAATACAGGTAGTCTGGATTTACTGGTGAAGATCTAAAAAATCTATCTATTCTTTTTATTTTACTTTCTTCAGTTGCATCTGTGAAATCATCTTTCAATTTCTTAGATATATCTGAGATTACAATTGATTCTGATAATATTATCCCTATAATTATATAAACTAGATTTTTCAATCTTTTACTTGTTATAGGTAAAATTTCATATAGTATTTTTTCTAATTCTGCAGTAATATATTCTTGATTGTTTAGCATGGTCAAGTTCTCCTTTTCTATAAGTTTGTTTCGGTAAATTCAACTTATATTTTAGGGCTTGGCTATGTTTTTTCTACACTTTTTTATTGGTAATTTTACTCATGGATAGGTTACCCTTTTCAGTGTCCGTAGGGCAGGGCTATGAATGCGATAGCCGGACAGCCGACGCCGAATCCCTTTTTTCCAAACGGCAGTATGCCGCGCTCACCGGCAGGACGCGCGGCGCGGACGATGTAATCGCCTACCATCTCCGGCAGTCCTTTGTCCCCGGCGAGGTCACGCCGGAGGAAGCAAACCGGATCGGCTGTGAGCTTGCCAAACGCTTTACGGACGGGAACCACGCTTTCATTGCCTGCACTCACATTGACAAATACCACATTCATAATCATATCATCTGGAATTCCATGTCCCTTGACTGCACCCGAAAGTTCCGAAACTTTTGGGGAAACACCAGAGCCGTGCGGCGGCTGAACGATACGCTGTGCATCGAGAACGGTTTGTCCATCGTGGAAAATCCGAAGTACCATGGCAAGAGCTATAATAAGTGGCTGGGTGATCGGGTAAAGCCCTCAAACCGGGAACTTTTGCGTGTGGCAATAGACACGGCTTTAGCTCAAAAGCCCGCCTATTTTGACGCGCTCCTGAAACTCTTGCAGGATGCCGGATATGAAATCAAACCGGGGAAAATTCCCGCACTGCGCGGGAAGAATCAAAAGCGGTTTATCCGGCTGGATACGCTGGGCAACGGCTACAGTGAAGCAGAACTTCGGGCCGTTCTTTCCGGTGAAAAGGCACATCAGCCGCGCAAAAAAATAGTCTGGCCCGCGCCGGATAAAAAGGTCAATCTGTTGGTGGATATTCAGGCCAAGATCCGCGCCAGAAAAGGCGTCGGTTATGAACGCTGGGCCAAGGTGTTTAACCTCAAACAGATGGCGCAGACATTGAACTATCTGACCGAGCACAATCTACTGGAGTACAATGCACTGGTCGCTAAAGCGGCTTCGGCAACCGCCCGGTACAATGAGCTTTCCGCACAAATCAAAGCGGCTGAAAAACGGCTGGCCGCAATCGCCGTTCTGAAAACGCAGATTATTAATTACGCCAAAACCCGCGACACCTACGTCGCCTACCGCAAGGCGGGGTATTCAAAAAAGTTCCTAGCAGGACATGAGGGCGACATTCTTTTGCATAAGGCGGCGAAGAAAGTATTTGACGAGCTGGGCGTGAAAAAACTTCCCACTGTCAAGAGCTTGCAGGCTGAATACGCGGCGCTTCTGGCAGAGAAAAAGGTGACCTACGCCGATTATCGCAAGGCTCGCGATGAGATGAAAGAGATTTTGACCGTGAAAGCAAACGTTGATCATCTACTTGGTACCGGCAGGCGCGAAGCGGAGAAAGAAAAAGAGCATGGGCAGCGTTGAGCTTTCCATGCTCCCGGAAGCGTCCGCAGGACGCGTAGCCGCACAATTTATTGTGCGATCAAAGGGGGTTGGGGGCGCTGCCACCAACAAGCAAAAGGCCGGTTTCCGTTGAAGCGGAAATCGGCCTTTGAGTATTGTGGGTACCACAATGCATTGCTTGCTACTATGAGTTTGGCCCTATACAGCGTAAAATACAATCGCGCTGTACGCTTGAGCTTCCACGCTCGTCCTGGCAAACTGTCAGCCGACCCCTCATTGCGGCAATATATCACAGTTGACAACGTGTAAGGTACCGGAAATAACACGCTTGTTTTTTTAACAGGCTCAGGGACCAGTTCACCGATTCTTGACTTTAAAAGTCTATACAGCAAGCTTAGCAGTAAAAATCGTATCGTTGTAGTTGAGCCGTTCGGTTATGGTTTTAGTGATACGACAAAAGAACCCAAAGACCTCGATACAGTTCTTAGAGAAACAAGAACGGCATTATCAGAAGCAGGGGAAAAAGGGCCATATATTTTATTCCCGCATTCTGTGGCGGGGCTGGAAGCTATTTACTGGGCTCAAAATTACCCCGCCGAAGTTAAAGCAATTGTCGGGCTTGACCCAGCAGTCCCGGAGACTTATGCCGGTATGACGACGCCAAATATGATTCCGTTTTACTTTCAATCATTTCTTATTCGTATTGGTGCAGTGCGCTTTATACCGTCTATTTGCGACAGTTCAGATGCAATTAAGGCTGGACAATTGACAGATCAAGAAGATAAAATCTATCGCACTGTTTTATAGAAAAACTTTGTCGACGGATATGTTGAATGAAATTACTGCTATTAGCGGAAATATAAAAAAAGTATCAGAAAGCGGTATTCCAGCACATACACCTATGCTGTTTTTTGCATCAGATGGAGGTGGAACAGGTATCTCTACAGCTAATTGGCGTAGACCACTATCAAATTATATTTCAAAAATAAGCAACGGGAAAATAATATTTCTAAACTGTGGACATTATGTGCAGGATTATGAGTCTACGGAGATTTCCGAGAAAAGCCAATCGTTTATTGATAGCCTTTCAAACAAGTAATAATGGATTATAGTTTAAGATAATACTCAAGCAAAATGTCCCCTATGCCAACGCTGCCTCCCGGTGAATTAAGTTTCTCCTTTTGGGTTGTCAACGCCACTCTGTTGATAACAATTATTATTTTTGCTTAGGGCAAGTATTAGAGGGAGTTCATCGTTTTACGATCTCCCTCATACTACCCGGATTTATGCATTCATTCGTACTGTCACAAGTTTTTGGACAGGATTCGCGGCGGCAATGTATGCATTTACATGCAGAAAAGATTGAACCATTATTGGTGAATAATCAAAATTGCATAAAATTGTAATATTCCATACTGGATTTCGACTGCAGTATGGAATTTTCATCAGGTGCCTTAAGTTATTTTCTAAATCGCTTGACATATCATCAGGTACCTGATAATATAATAATCAGGTACCGAACATTCAGGTACATGACTATGAAATGTTACGTAAAACGATTTTAACGGAGGAATCATCATGGAGGAAAACAACAACACTTTGATGGAGCTATTCAGCAAAGCTGGTATGCTGCTGTTTCGCTATCAGCATCACGGCGGCAGAGAGCAGGGAGCGTTCGTAAATCCCCATCGTGGGCAAGGCCGCATTCTGGTCATGCTTAAAATGCAGCCGGAAATCAGTCAGAAGGACCTATCCTATCTTTTGGATATGCGTAATCAGTCCCTGAGCGAGCTGCTGACCAAGCTTGAAAAAGCCGGGTTCATTACCCGTACACAGTCCGAAACAGACCGCCGGGTGATGGACATTAAGCTGACCGACGAGGGCAAGGCGGCTGCCGAACAAGCTGAGCAGCAGAAAGAGGACACTGATCAGCTTTTTGAAATTTTGAGTGAAGAGGAACGCAAAAATCTCAGCGATTATCTCAGCCGTATCATTGCCGAGCTCGAAAAATTGACCGGGGGTGAACCGGATTTCGCGATGACGCCGGAAATGCTGGAACATTTAAGAATCCACGGCGTAACCCCTGAAATGCAGGAGCACTTAAAAACTCACGGCATAACCCCTGAAATGATCGAGCAGATGAGAGCACGCGGCTTCGACCGACGCGTATTTGGCAGAGGCCCCGATCACGGCGGATTCGGAAGGGGTTTCGGACCAGACCGCACACCACACAAACCCGACGATAAGCCGGATAAAGAATAACTCTATCGGCTCAGACATTGTTAACTGAAATGGGTTTATTAATGAAACGGAGGTATATCTTATGAATCATGAAATGACAGACCAGATTACAACCATCACAAACGCCCGGATTTTTGACGGAGAGCGCGTTCTCGATAAAGATACTGTCACGATCAAGGGAGAAAAGATACGAAACGTCGGAGGCCCGGCTCCTACCGGTGCGGAGATAATTGATGGGAGCGGCTGTACACTGCTGCCGGGATTAATCGACGCACATTCCCATCCGAAGATGGAAACCCTGAAGCTTTCCCTGACCTTCGGCGTTACTACCACGTTTCAGATGCAGGGATTCTGGAGCAAGGAAATCACCGAGCGAAGAGATGTGACGGATTGCCTGACAGCGTTCGCGGCAGTCGGAGCGCCGGGCGGCCACCCGTCCGAGCTTATAAGCCCGGAAGCCGCCGCTCAGCATAAAGCGATCATGGCAAAAATGGGAGCCGGAGTGAAAGCTCCCAAAAAATTTGCCACAACGCCTGAAGAGGCAGCCAGTATTGTTGCGGAGCGTGTGGGGCAGGGAGCGGACTATATTAAGGTCATGATCGAAGACGGAACCGTATTTGGCCATCCGGGTACGCCTGACCTCACGGATGAAGTGATTGCGGCTACCTGTGCCGAAGCTCACCGTTATGGCAAGATGGCTGTTGCGCACACCATGTCCGTTAAGGCTACCGAACGCGCCATAAACCGAGGCATCGACGGTTTGATGCACATCTTCATCGATAGACCGTATACAAAGGAGATCATCGACGCTATTGTCAATTCAGGCGTGTTTGTATGCCCCACAATTGCTGCCGGTGCGTCTACCATAGGGGATAGCAACTCCCCTGAGTTTGCAAAGGACGAGCGCGTAAGCTCGAAATTGAGTGAGGAATGGCTGAACGCGTTAAATAATCAGATAGGTGCTTATCCTCAGGGTAAGACGGAATATCTTTTGGAAACGGTGAAGGCTCTCCATGATGCGGGCGTCGATCTATTAGCTGGCAGCGATGCGACGCTTCCTTCCATTGGGGGTATGGTGCATGGCGCCAGCCTTCATCATGAGCTGCAGTTACTCGTCAGGGCCGGGCTGACACCAATCGAGGCGCTCAGGGCCGCCACGTCCGTTCCCGCACGCCGCTTCGGCATTTTTGACCGTGGCCGAATTGTGGATGGAGCTCGCGCCGACCTGTTGCTGGTGAAGGGTGACCCGACCACCAATATTGCCGATACTTTATCAACCGTTGCGGTTTGGCGCCAGGGAGTCCGGCTTGCGTCAATATTGATAAAATGCCCGTATGCTTAGATGCCGGACTTTAAGGAGTGAAAATACGATGAAAATAGCCGAACATTTAGAGATGCTGGAATTACACATGAAGGTCATGAGAGTGGAGCGGATCGTTTACCCTACACTCATATGGGATGATGATAACGTAATATTGATTGATACCGGAACGCCCGATAATTTAGAGGCGATTAAAAAACAAATGGAAACTGCCGGAACATCCTTTGCAAAATTAAATAAAATCATAGCCACCCAGCAGGATATCGACCATATTGCGGGAATCAAAGGTATCTTGCGCGAAAATCCGGAGGTAACGGTTCTGGCCCATGAAAAGGACAAACCGTATATCCAGGGCGAGATAAAGGTTAAAAGGTTGAACCCCGGATTCATGGACCGCATCAAGGATTTGCCCGAAGAAGAACAGGCAAGAATTGTGGATATGTTTGAAAACTCCAGCGTTAAAGTGAACAGTGCCCTTCATGATGGCGACGTACTGCCTTTTTGCGGGGGAATTACGGTAATTCACACTCCCGGTCATACGCCGGGACACATCTGTCTGTATCATCAAACGAGCAGAACCCTCATTGCGGGGGATGCTTTGAATATTCTTCACGGAGAGCTGGTCGGACCGAACGCTGATCCCATGCGAGAAGATGGGGTGAATGCAAATGATGCTATTGATTCACTGAAAAAGCTTGAGGATTATGACATCGTGAATATCATAACGTATCATGGCGGATTATTTAGCGATAAGCCAAATGAGAGGATTAAAGAGGTCATTCGAGACAGAAAGCTTTACAGTTACATGAAATGACTGCTGTTTCCCTGACTCTGCATCTTTCATAAACATGATCTGAGCTTGTCTTGTTAACAGGCGCTGCTGCAAAAAAGTACGGCATCAGCGCCTATATTTTTTGCGCCTTTTTTCAGGCGGAAAGGAGTAATTTATGCTTAAAATAATCAGGCGGCTGCCAGCTGCAAAGACCGCTTTGGCCATTCTGTTTTTGTTTGTCCAGATCGGCTGCGCGCTTTATCTGCCCTATGTCACCACGGACATTGTCAACAAAGGCGTCATGTCGGGCGATACCGCGTTTATCTGGTCAAAGGGCGGGCTTATAATGATCGGGCTTTCGATTTTAAGCCTTGTGGGCGCACTGCTCAACACGCTTTTCTTTTCAAAAATATCCTACTACCTCGGAGCTGAGCTGAGAACGGACGTATACGGGAAAGTCCTGAAATTCTCCAAAAACGAGTTTGACAAATTCGGAGCTTCCAGCTTAATCACCCGCACCACCAACGACGTCACGCAGGTACAGACGCTGGTGGAAATGGGCTGCAAATTTCTGCTCATGGCTCCGGCTTATCTCATCGGGGGCATTCTCCTCACGGCGCTTTTATTTAAATGTAAAATTGGTGCTTGTCTTCCTTTGCGTGGTACCCTTTCTTATAATCAGCTATTTAATCATCAACCGCTTTGCTAATCCGCTTTACAGCAAAATGCAAAAAATGCTCGACAGCCTGAACCGCTTCTTCCGCGAAGGGCTTACCGACGTGAAAGTCATTCGGGCGTTTGGAAAAGAGGACGCCGAGTATGAAAAATACAAGTCCGCCAACCGTGAATATACCAAAGCGTCTATCAGTGCAGGGCTGATGTACGGACAGTGATTTAGCTAAATAAGAAAAAAATGAATAATAATTATGCTGCTCATAATATTACCATTGGCAACTAATGCATTATTTTAATTAAAATGATATTGACACCTAAATATGAATTTTATGTAAGAATAAAAGGTTAGACTTCCCCTGTGCGTATCCCAATAGGTACCCTGTATTTACCTATTGTTTTTTATATATCATAAAGTATAAAGTCAAATTCAAGCCTGTACTTTTTAGTATCAGAATCATAACACCTATTGAACCACTTTAAGCCACAGCTGAATAAACTATATACTCTAACTATTTTGTTCTTTAGTCTTTTTGTAGCTCCAACAATTTTACTCTTCTTATTTTTAAAGCAGTCTGCGCCTAATATTATCATCCATGTGTAAGCTATACTTAAACATAAATACAAGTTTTTAAAATATACAACATCCTCTGTCCATGTTCCTTCCATATCAAAGCCAGCTGATTTCAAATCTTTGAACATTTCTTCTATAATAAACCTTTTTTTATATTCTCTAACTGCTTCTTTACTATCCATATTAGTTGCTAAGTACCATGTATCTTCTGATTCTTCTGCTTTACATACTGCTAAGTTACATTTATATTCTTCAGCACTCAATAACACTCCATTATATTTTTTTACAAGCTTTTTTATAGGATTTATATTTTTTAGGTACATAACAAATAGTATATAATTAGAGTTCTAATTATGAATAGGAGGTGAATGCAATTAAAAGCTCTGGTATTCTAACAGAAAAAATTGCGTGGCTTTTTCTGGAGTGGAGAAGATTTAACAAAAAAAGACTGGTTATCTATGATATTACTATTCAACAAATGGCACTATTAAACGAACTTTATAAAAACGAATCCCTGTCACCAAATGAAATAGCAGACTATTTGCATTGCGACCGTCCTACTGCTTCGGTTATCATTAAAAACCTTGAAAAGAAAGATTGGATTTATCGAAAGAAAGATGAAAAAAATGCAAAATATCATAAAATAATAATTTTAGAAAATGGTAAAGAGGTTTTACAAAAAGTTAATTCCTCAGTTCAACCACTTACAATAAGCCCATTTGATGTGCTAACCTCTGAAGAAAGCGATCAACTATTTTATTTGCTAAAAAAATGTGAAGATAGAATGAAAGAAATAACACATTTAAAGGAGAATAACAATGAATAAAGTATTAGAAACAATTTATAGCCTACACGCTGTACATGGAAATTTCACATCCAAGCCTGTTGAAGAAGAAAAAATTAAAACTATTTTAGATGCCTGTGTCAACGCTCAGAATGCCTCAAATAGACAAAGTTATTCAATTATTGTAATCAGAGGTGAAGAGAATGTACAAAAAATTATTAGTTGTGGTTACAAAGCACCAATTTCACTCCTTTTCTGCGTAGATTTTAATAGAATTCATGATATAGGAGAGCACCTGGGTTATCCAAGTGACGATGATAATTTAGTTAGCTACTTAACTGCACATACTGATGCTGTTTTAGCAGTGCAGACTGCTGTTATGGCGGCAACTTCCCTAGAACTTGGGACTCTTTGCACAAATAGTATACATCATTTATATCGTAAAAACTTTGCCGACATGTATAAAGAATTAAATCTGCCAGAGGAACATTTTTTCCCTGTTACTGCTTTGTTACTTGGTTATGAAGATAAAACCAATGTCCCTAATTATAAAAACGGTAGACTTAAAGATGCCGGAATTGTACATTATGATACCTATAAGAAACTTACAACAGAAGAAAAGGAAGCAATAATAGAAACTGTAAATAATCCAGAAAATCATTTTAGTACCAAAGGAAGAAAAAAAGGAAATTGTGCTACTTACCTTGAATTTTACTATACTAAATGGGCACCATCTAAAAAAGCTGAAGTCATAGAAAAAATGGATGCTATGTTGTATGAAAAACTAACATCATTTATTAAAAAATAATTTTTAGGTTCCTTAGAATCAAGCATAGAATTTCTTATTAAATGGCGATTATCAATAGTCGACATGAATGAAAACAGACTACATTATGAAAGTAAACTCCATAATGTAGTCCGTTCTTATTTCATTAACAATTGGTGAACATTAAATTACAAGTACGACGTTTCCTCCTTTAGTACAAGTTTTTCATTCTGCAAATTATTTTGTACAATTATAGAAGATTAAGACCACTGCCTTTGCACTTTGTTTCAAATCGTTCCCTTATTGTTACGAGAACATAGATGCACTTTTACGAGCATGAATTCGGGATATCAGGAAATAGACATAAACTACACAGAAAATAGCGCAACTTACCAATACGATTCCTATAACTCCAAATGCATGATAAACATTTGCCCCGATTAGCGAGCCTAAAGACCCGCCCAAGTAATAAAACACCATATATAGAGAACTATATCTGCTATGATTTTGGGGATTTAATTTGTAATTGCGTCCTTGGTTGATAGTCGTGTTCATTCTTGAACCGACATCCAGAATAAAAGTGACGAGAATCAATACAATGATTTGAGTCCAACCGGCACCCAGCACAAGAAAAGAGATTAGCATAATTGAGAGTGCAAGGATATTCCACAAGTCCACTTTTTTGCTATCTGCCAACTTTCCGGAAAATCCCGCCGCTAGTGTTCCCGCAATTCCGATAAACCCAAAAGCGCCGACAACGACACTTCCATAATAGTAAGGCGCATTCTCTAATATAAAAGATAATGAAACCCAGAAAATATTGAATACGCAAAAGGCGGATGTACCGAAAAGGATAGTTTCTCTTAACACTTTTTCTTGCTTTAGCAGGGGAAGCAGAGAGCCCATTATTTTTTTATATGATTTTGCTTTTTCTGTTTGATCGTCCGGTAGAGTAAAATATAAATAGATTGCGGCTATTAACAAAATAACGGCCGCAATTTCGTGTACCGCTTTCCATCCTAAAAACTGTCCGATGAACCCGCCAAACACTCTGCCAAACAGAACACCAAGAAAAATTCCAGTCAATAAATGGCCAACCCTAGCGCTCCGGGTTTCGGCTGGTGTGTGTGAGGAGACAAATGGAATAATCACTTGGGCAAAAAACGTAGATAACCCTAAAAAGAAACCTATTACCACTGCCGGATAAAATGATGATACAATAGTAATTAGAAAGATGAAAATTGCCGAAAAAACAAGGCCGGATAAAATGAGTATCCGCCGGCTAAACATATCTCCAAGTGGTACTAACAGAAACAGGCCGATTGTGTAACCTATTTGAATTGCCGTGACCAGCAGCCCGGAAGTAGCTATGGAAACCGAGAAGTATTTGGCAATATTAAAAAGCAAAACCTGATCGTAATATAAATTGGCAACGGCGACGGCACACACAGCCGTTAATATGATTAAAAGTGATTTTGAAAATTGTCTATTTTTAATTTGCATTCTTTTACCTCCCTAAATTTTCAAATTTAACTCTCAAAGAGAGTATATCGGTTTTAATACTGGAGTAAAAGAGATGTAATTATCCTAGGATAATTTATACCATCGACCGAGAAAAAGTGTGCGGCTGGATAGTGTAAAGTGAGGTATGAAAAAACAAGATTAAAGAAAATCGTAGATTGGAAATCTTAAAAGGCTAAATAGCACATCAAAATTTAGACAATAGAACGTAGTCCGCCACCCTTGACTGCATGACAAATAAATGCTCTGAAAATTAGCAACCATTATGTGGGATATCTTTATTCCATGTACTTCTTCCGTAGCATGAGCTGTTTGTCTAGTAAATAATTTAAGGTTTACGTGATAAGTAAGACAAAGACCCATGATGTGGGCATTGAACTTCTTATACTTAAAGTTAGTTGCTCTAGAAGAAAGTTCATGTAAGTCCATCTTAAAAAAATCTATGGTAAATTCACGATATATGTAGTGTAGCTTGTACTTATGTCTATCAGCTCCATCCAAATCTTTAGGAAGCTTAGCCAGATTTCTAAGGTAATAACAGCACTTAGAATTAACGCATTTATGTATTCTAAAATGCTTATGATCTTTCTTAGGAGAAAGAGTTTGTCCACAGTATGGGCAGGTGAATACTACAGGCTTACTAGTATGGTTGCTTTTGTTGAAAGTTTGGCTGCAGACTTTACACTGATATTGTCCCTTATTACCGTTGTTATCGTAGATATATTGGTGCGGAGCACCACAACGGTGACATACAGTAGTCTCAAGAACAGTTGCTGTCTCAGACCTGCGATTTACCGGTCTTACAGTCTTACCATATTTATGCTGATAGTAAGCTAAAAGAAGTTGATAATCTACTTTCTCAAAACGAATAATTTGGGGGAGATTATCCACTTTAAACTTTTGATATTCTGGACTATGTGAATCCTCAAAAGCCCACTGCTTAAGAGGAATATATTTGGCAATGAACCAAATTAATTGAGAATTTATTTTTAAAAGATATTGGATATATAGAAGTAAATAGGTTATAATTGAATCCAAGACAATGACATCCTTTTATGTTATTTTTGTTTTGTTAGAGATTCAATTATAACAAAAAGGGTTACAGAGTTTTTTATTCAAAAAAACTCTGTAACCCTTGCTATGTAAAGATCAAATTAAAAAATAGTGTAAAAAACTTTACACTAACTTCGGCTGTTTAGGAGGTATCATATGACAAAGAGTAAGGAACTCGGATATTTTATAAAAATGAAGCGCCTGACATTGTGTCCTGAGCAATTCAAGATTCCTGTAGATAGTAGAAGAAGAGTAAAAGGACTCAGGCGAGAAGAGGTTGCCGATTTAGCAGGAATTAGTGTTGATTGGTATGTACGTATTGAGCAAGGCAGAGAAAACGTAAACCCATCAGACGCCGTTCTAAATTCATTGGCCAAGGTATTACAACTAAATTTTGAAGAGAAAGAATATCTATTTCATTTGGTAGATAAAATTCCGCCAATGGATGATGAGCCATATATAACGGTTTCAGAAACTCTACAAAAATTTCTGGATAGTCAGAATCCAAGCCTTGCCTATGTCATGGATCATAACTTTACCGTCATTGCATGGAATAAAGCAGCTACAAGGGTCTATGGCGGCTATGAAAATGCAAATGAAAAAGAGCGGAACTTAGTTTGGAGGGTATTTCACGATCCATATACCAAGCAAATTTTGGATGACTGGGAAGGATATGCCAAACTAAGAGTGGAACAATTGAGGACAAAACTGAGTATATATCAGAACAATGCTTTTATGGTGGATATCATTAATGACTTACAAAATGATAAATTTTTCAAGAATTGGTGGAATAGTCCAGAAGTCATTGGGACTCCAGAAGGACAAAAGCTCTTACATCACCCAACAGTCGGAGATTTATACCTTAGTCATATAACTTTAGAAACGACTGAAATAAAAGGTGCATATGTTATGATTCAGATGCCTGTTGATGAGAGTACAAAAAATAAATTGCAACAACTGACACTTTAGAATTTGGTAATTTTCAGACCTGAAAGTAGGCAAGTGAATGTTTTTTAACGGTAAACACGCCCTTTGCCATATCCTCGGCACGTAAAGCCGCCTTTTGGGCCTCCATTTTCTGCTGCTTGCCGCTTTTTATCCGTCCCTCGTATTCCTGCTGCTTGCCGTTGGCTTTGCGCCGCAAATAATTCCGGTGCAGCCTGTCCTTGTGTTCCTCCTTCTTACGCAGAGCTTCCTGTTAAGGGAACTGTTTTAGATAATATATTGTATGGACAAGTTAAAAAGAAACCTAAAGATGTGGAAGAACTTATAAAAAAATTAGGGTTTCAGGAGTATATTAGTAGATTGCCTAAAGGTTTGGCAACTGAAGTAATTCAAAATAATTCTGGAGTCTCAGGTGGACAAGCACAAGTTATAGCTTTCATAAGAGCTATTCTTTCTAATAAAGATGTAATAATTTTAGATGAACCAATTTCAAATGTAGATGCTGAAACAAGAGATTTAATTTTAGGTGTTTTAAGGAACAAGGATTTTGATAGAACATTAATTATTGTTTCTCATGTCATAGAAGGGATAGATTTTATTAATAGAGTTATTGAAATATAACGATACTTTGGAAAATAGTAATAAATTAGGACAATATATAGAGGCAATACCAGCATCTGTGCCATGTACTGAAAAGTATATGCCATATAAAGTAAATTGGGAGCCTATCATAGTAATTTCAAGTAATTAAGAGTTAAATTTTTTGAATTTTTATCAAGATTTAAGACATTTGAAAAATAAAAAATCACTTATCGGGGTAAAAGTTAAACCAAAATCGAAATTTAACATTTAAAAAACTGGTCAAAATATTTGTAGTGTCTAAATACAATGGGATATCTAATACAGTCCTATAATTTTTAATTGTGAACGTTCAGAAAGTATAAATTGTAATATTATAAACGGTTGTTGCTATTATTCGATATGTTAGGATAAAATGAACGGCTATAAATGTAAAATATTTACACGTTTATAGCCGCTTTCTGTTCCATTACTACACAAACCCCTCTTACTATATTTTTAGTATCCCACTTCATTAGATATCGGGTATGATTATCCGAGGTGTAAAATTGAGAAAATTAATGTAAGATCATTTGAAAAGAGTCTCAACTAAGAGGCTTTTTTATATCAAATATAGTCACATATAGCATGTCTTTTACAATCTATTTTATGGTAAATTGGACATTCTTCATTCTTGCAACCAAGAGAATGATACTCTCCTAACTTAGCTCCGCATATATTACATTTTTGTAGCTTGTTATTTTTATATTGCTTTTCTTTTCCATATTTTATTCTTGTACATTTTTTTTCACCTGACAAGCTCCCATCTTTTAAATGTACTTTTCGTAATTTGTATCCCTCACCTAATTTAACTAATTTTGCATGATAGTCATTACTTTCTCTTCCCCATCTATAGACTACATTCCCACATACAGGACAGGTCAGTGAATCTGCTTCGGCTATAGGAAATGGAAGAAACATTAAAAACATGCCCTTATATCCGCTTAAATTATAGTTTCATATTGATTTCTTTTATTTTTTCTTTGACTTTATTATATAATTCTACAAAAATGTTTAAAAATCATTTCATCTGATGACTACCTGCTCTAATACTCCCACGCACACAGCGAAAGCGACTATCACCAAATCAAAGATTTGGGATATCTGCTTTTCTCCAAGTGTACGTTGCGAGCAGCTACGTCCCTGGATAACGATTTTTCCTAAAAGATAACGCCTTCTAAGTGCTGAAGCACTTAGAATCCTGTTAATAAGCATCAGGTGGAGTCAAAACTCCATCTGATGCCTAGAACTCTGTTTATATTATGAGTTCAAAACCGTATAAAATATTATTGACATATATATCGGCAGGTGATATATTATAATATATCGTATGACGATATAACGGAGGATGATAGATTTGGACAATAGTACACCTCTAACAGAGGCTTCATTTTATATTTTATTGGCGACACAAAAACCAAACCATGGATATGGAATTATTCAGGATGTGAGCAAAATGACAGATGGAAGGGTAACGTTGGGACCAGGGACCTTATATGGTGCTATTAATTCAATGCTTAAAAAAGGATGGATTAGTTTATATAGTGAGGATACAAAATCAAGAAAGAAAAAGGAATACCTGATTACAAATATGGGAACAGAAATATTTAAAAAAGAAGTCAAGAGGCTTGAGGAACTTATAAATAACGCGAAAAGATGGATGATTAGGGGGAGATAATATATGTTAAAATTTAAATTGTATTATGACAAAGATGCAGAAGAAGCTTGGCTAAAAAAAATGTGTTTAGATGGATGGGAATTTAAAAAATTTTTTCTTGGATTTTACACTTTTAAACCATGTGAACCTGGAGAATACAATTATCAAATAGATTTGCTTGATAATTGGAAAGGTGATACAGTTGATTATTCATCTTTTATGAGTAATGTAGGAGTACAAGTTGTAGGTCAGTGGTGGAGATGGGTATATTTGAAAAAGAAAGCATCAGATGGTCCTTTTGAAATGTATACAGATGTGGAATCAAAAATTGCTCAATACAGAAGGATTGGAAATTTTTTTAAGGTGTTTTCCTTTGTAGAAGCTATTTGCTTTTTTGTGGAACTAATAGGAGCAGTTAATACAGGTGACTATATAGTTGTAATATTTACAGTATTACTTGCAGGAATATTTTTGACAATGCTAAGAATTGTATGGAAGTGTAAATTGAAAATTAAGAGACTTAAACGCGAAGGAATGTAGCCAATAATATAGTAATTAAAAATTCAATCTTGCGTAAAGAATACCTTTTTTAATTGCTTTTGCTAATCCTTTAGGATTTTCCCAAGCCATTGAATGTCCTGCTGCTTTTACAATTTCGATATTTATATTGTGTTTTTTGAGCTCAACTTGGTCATCATCTGGAAGAGATTTTTCACCAAATATAAATGTCTTTTTACACTTAAGTGAATACAGCATCTCACGCCATGATGGATTTCCTCCCTCAACTGCAGATTTTGAAATTCTACTAATTGCTGTAGATGAGCAAACTGATAAGGCTGCTGCCCACATAGAATTATGGATAGTATTTTCATTGATAACTTCATCGAATATACTATTCACAAAGTCGTCTTCTATAAAGCTCCCAAATTCATAACTTGATGAATCTTCACTGCTTTTATCTAGATTTGATTCGCTTAAAATAATTGCCTCAATACTATCTTTACATTTATCTGCAAGTTCAATTGCAATAGGTCCACCTAAACTATGTCCAAAAATAATAAATTTATGTAGATTTAAACTCTTAACAAAATTATATAAGTACCCTGCATGTTCTTTTACAGTATACAAATAATTATCAGGTTTATCGCTAAAGCCGCTTCCAAGCAGATCTACTAATATTCGTCTGTGATTTATTAAATCAACCTGTGCAGCTACTTCTGGATAATCAAATGATCCGGCACATCCTAAGCCATGAATAAATAGTATAGGTGTGTCTTCACCAGGAAAATCATGATATCTCATTTTATTTTTCAAATTGTCTACTATGTATTCTTTCATAAAATCCTCCATATTTAATAAATATCCAGCCTTAAATCTGCCATATAAAGTGATAAATATTTTTTAGATACAAACCTCAAACAAATTCATTATAACATATTTATTGATAATTTTTGAGTTTATGAAAAATTAAGACCAATTTTAAATATGTCTTCTGATAAATGTATGTAGAAATTTCACTTGAAGCTTACGCTGCGTAAGCATTTATACTTATAGATAAGGTTATATTATTTCAAGGAGGAGAAAATATGGATCTTAAGATTCAATATAATTGTTTAAATGTTAATTGGGATGACGTATGTGAGATATTGAAAAAAGCTGGTATGTCATATTTTGAAGGAAAAGTGCATGAGAAAGCTTTTAAAAATAGTCATACTACCATATTTGTTTTTGATAATAATAAATTAATTGGTTTTGGTCGTGCAATTTCAGATGGAGTTTACCAGGCTGCAATTTATGATGTAGCAGTATTACCTGAATATCAAGGAAAAAATGTTGGAAGAACAATTGTTAATGGTATTTTAAATCGTATTCCACAGTGCAATTTTATATTGTATGCTTCACCTGGTAAAGAAACCTTTTATGAAAAATTAAATTTTAGAAAAATGAAAACAGGAATGGCATTGTTTTGCAATACAGAAAAAATGCAGGCAAAAGGCTTTATTGAATAACTCCTGGCAAGTAAAAGACAGAAACATTTTTCCAACCAATTTGAAAAACACAAGTGCCTTAAGCCGTTTGAATTGAATGGCTGAGGCCACTTTTTTTGCTTGAATGTAGAAAAGCGAAAAACGGTTGGGAAAATTTCGGCAGATGCCTTTATTATTAAGGACTTTAGGGATATAATGAAAATAAGGAATGGGTATTTTACTGTGGTTGAACCTTAACATGAGATGTATTTAAATTTTTAATATTATTCAGGTTACTATCTTTTTTATACTGTTGAACCTTAACATGAGATGTATTTAAATGGGTCTTGTGCAAATACTCCTACTTCTCTAAGATAAGTTGAACCTCAACATGAGATGTATTTAAATATACCTGCTTTTATACTTTTATAATTATATAACCGTTGAGCCTTAACATGAGATGTATTTAAATGAAATTGGTGTACCTTTTGCTTCTTGTAATATTGAAGTTGAACCTTAACATGAGATGTAAAGATAAAAGATGACAGTAAATATGAGCTTTAGCATGATAGAATATATGGGATAAAATGTTTATCACATATAAATGGAGGAATGATGCTATGGGAGAATTGTCCACCTTGCCCAATATTGGAAAAGCAGTTGAACAACAATTAAATCAAGTTGGGATAGAAACAATAGAACAATTAACTGATATCGGAAGCAGGGAAGTTTGGTCGAGAATAAAAAGCATTGATCATTCTGCATGTATAAATAGGTTGTATGCTTTGGAAGGTGCCATAGAGGGAATTAGGTGGCATAATCTTTCAGAAGGAGTAAAAAAGGAACTGAAAGATTTTTATAATACATTTAAATAATTGTGCAATTAAATGGCATAATGAAGTATAGGGTTTCTAATTGAAGTCAACTTCCAAGTTAGAAATCCTATATCTTTAAAAATTAATATTAGCGCCCATAAAACTGTAGATATTTTTCAATGTTTGATTTTATATATTCGGCACTGTGGTTACCACAAAATACGTGATTTTGAGAAGTTACGCCTTTTTCCTTCAATATTTTATGTAAAATTGAACAGCCTTCATAAAAACCACTTTCGTCCTTATCTCCAGCATTAAGATATACATCAATATCAGTGGAAATACTACTGTTTCTGGCAATATGTATGGGATCATATTTTTCCCATATATCTATGTCTTTAAAATATGGTTTGTCCTCATCTTCAAGTTTCAGTTCTAAAGCAGGCATATGTCCTCCAACTTTTGAAATTTTTATCTTCATTAATAGAAGGTACTCGTATTATAATAATTATATTGCTGAAATTTAGCACAATTTTGATATAAGAATATAGGTATGAAAGATTTACAAACTTATTATTATAGAAAAATTAGGTATCAAAAAAGAGGTGAAGGTTGTGAAAGTAGATTATGCAGATAACTGCGATTTTCAGAGTTGGATAGATTTGTTGGAGATTGTTAAAGAAAGCTTTCCTGGATTAGATTTAATAGAATATAAAAATGTGCTGCATCAAAGTATTTTGAATCAAGAGGCATTAACTGCAAAAAATGATAAAGGAAAATTAGTAGGAGAACTAATATTTTCAAGGGAGAATTGTGAACTTGCATTTCTTGCAATTCATCCAATGTATCGAAAGAAGGGAATTGCGACAAATTTAATACAGCATATGTTTAATTTGTTCCCTAAAGGTACAAATTTAAAAGTTATAACTTACCGTGAAGATGATGTAAAAGGTATAGCTGCACGAAAATTGTATGAGAGTATAGGTTTTATTGAAGGAAAACTTGTTACAGTTTTTAATTACCCTTGTCAAGAATTAAATTATATTATTTAAGTAATATTAATAAAACTTGCTATGGCTGATACACACGGACTTAGAGTATCTGCTATTTAGGCTTTAGAATTAAGTAATGTTCCAGGACAGCTGTTACATTTGAAATATTTCCTGCCTTCATAGCTTCCCGTGCATTACAGTAAGCATCATAATAAGCAAAAGTTAACATATGATATCCAGCATTTTCAGCAGATGTTGGAACAGAAGTCCATCCACTTGCCCAATTATAGGATGCAATCATTTCTCCACTTTGATCATATATTTGGGGGTTGTTCATATCTGATGCTCTGGATTCTATTTTAGATGTATGAAAAATTCATTATTGACTGATGCCTTGGGTACTGGTTTATACTATGAATAGTATCTAAGGGGGAATTTTTAATGAAGATAAGTGAAGTTATGGAGACCACATCTCTTACAAAAAAAGCAATAAACTATTATGAGGAAAATGGACTCATCAGTCCTTCAGTAAATAAGGAAAATAACTATAGGGATTATACTAAAGAAGATATTGAAAAATTAAAGCAAATCTCTGTTTTAAGAAACTTTGATATACCAGTAAAAAAGATTAGAGAAATATTGGTGAACCCTAAAGAAATGGAAAAGATATTTACAGAACATTTAAATAAGGTAAGGGCACAAATTTTAAATATGGAAAGATCCAAGGACATTTTCCAGTTGTGCATAAATGATATTAATTTACCAAACTCTGATATAGGCAAAGTTACTGATGATATGATGCTGCTAAAAAGAAGCCTTGACATGAGTGAAAGAGAAAAACAAGGATATATGAAAAAAGAGTTGATACGCATCTTTCCTGGATTTTTTGGTAGATACATTTGTTTGAAGTATTCAAATTACCTTGATGAGCCAATTGACAGCAGGGAAAAGGAAAATGCCTGGGTTCATCTTGTTAAAATACTTGACGACAGTCATGAGTTAAAAGTTAATAAAGAAATATTAGAAAGCATGGAATCAGATGAAATTGATTGGAATTTGCTTGGAGAAATAATTAAAAACAGAGATAAAGATTTTTATTCAATGAATAAAGAAGACATTCAAAATTATGTAGATAGCTTGTATGATGCTGAACTAACTGAAACTGATTTGAAATTATTAGAGCAGTTTGTAAGTTATGTAAGCTCTAAAGACAATATAAAATATATGAACGATTTACTTAAATTAATAGATGAAGATTTAAAGGTACTCAGTTCAAAGTACAAAAAATTTCAAGAAAATCTTTCATTAGTTAATTGTAAAATGAAAAAAGTGTATACAGGGTGTTCTAAGGTTAGTGCTGATGAAATTGAAAATAATATGGGTATAACTACTTTAACTGAGATGACTTTTGTTGGCTGCGAATATAAAAAATTTATTCCTCTTGGCAAAACATCTAAACTAGTTCAGAATTTTAGAAAAAGGATTGATGAGATTAGTAATGTGGTAAATCCCGGTGATATTTATACAATAAATGGAATAGACAGTCTTCCTCAATATGAAAAGCCTAAAACTTTAATTCACAAATTCAGCTTTTCATTTATAGTAGGGGTACAAGTTTCAAAAGCAGAACAAGTACCGAGAGACATGCAAGTATTTACTATACCTTCTCATAAGCATGCCTGGTATACTACTTTAGAAAGTAAAAGTTTAAAGAGCTTTATGAAAAATGAAATACCCTTAATTACATTCATTTCGCAGGCGCATAAAATTGTTAAGTTTCCCGTGCTGACGTTATATAGAGGTGATTATAAAGGTACCGGGGAGTCAACTGTTTATAACTATATGCCGGTAGAATAGGGGGAACGTACTTGGTTTAGGTACGTTCTCAAATTTTTAAAACTTTTTTATACTATTTTAATTCATACTTTATTTTATTTGTTATAGTATTATCAGAAATTGTAAATAAGTTATCTATAAGATCAGTTCTAAAACTTCCTATACCAGTAACATGCTGAGAAAGTTCCCCGCATATTCCCATAAGTGATACAGCTAAAATAGTACCACCAAATATATCTAAGGAGGAAATATAACTTGCTATAAGTGCAGTAACCATACACCCTGTACCTGTTACCATTGAAAGCATTTCACAGCCGTTTTTTATTAAATATGTTTCGCTGCCATTAGTTATTACATCTACTGCACCAGTGGCTGCAATAACAGAATTTGTTCTAAGAGATAGTTTTTTCATGATTTCTATATTGTCATCTGTTATCCTATCACATTCTCCTGCATCTATTCCTTTTGCATTGCTTTCTATACCACAAATTGCTCTTATTTCAGATAAATTACCTTTGATCACATCTGGATGACACTGAGAAATAAATTTTTTTGCATAATTAAACCTCAATTTACTGCAGCCAACGCCAACAAGATCAATTACTTGGGGAATTCTTTCTTTAAAAGCCGTTTTACCTGAAATCAACATGGATTTCATTCTAACATCGGTTATATTTCCAAGGTTAACTCCAAGTGCGTTAGAGGCAGATGTAATTTCAGAAACCTCTAGAGGATGCTCGGCCATAATAGGCTTTGCCCCAATGGCAAGTATTACATTTGCACAATCATTTATTGAAATTGGATTTGTAATATAGTGAATAAGAGGTTTTTTTATTTTAACATTGCGTTTTATTTGCAATAGGTTGTTTATCAGTGTCTGTTGATTTGTCATAGACTTTTACCCCCAAGTCTTTCTGAATCTTTATAAGCATTCCATTTTTGCTTAATGCTCCTAAAAAAATAAAGGCAATTGTTCCACCAATAATTGTAGCAGTAAAGAATAAAGGAATATAAAACATAAGTGAAAGTCCTTTTTTGCCCCAGAAATATGTCATAATAGGCGATGAGATAATAGCACCTATTATACCTGTTCCGATAACTTCACCTAAAACTGCAAAAATCAAAGTATTCTTGGATATTCTATATAAAAATCCTGCTAAAAAAGCTCCAAAAACAGCACCTGTCAAAGCTAAAGGTGGAATTCCCATAAGAAACATTCTTATAATTCCAATACAAACAGCACAAAGCAGCGCATACCAAGGTCCAAAAAAAACTGCACATGTAATATTTATAACAGAAGACATAGGACACATTCCTTCTATACGAAGAATTGGTGAAATGACAACTCCCATTGCCACCATCATTGCCAGCATAAGTTTTTTTAATAGTTTCGAGTTTCTTTCCATAATAAAATACCTCCATAATAATATTTATTTTCTAAAGTTGTCACATAGGAAATAAACATCATTATCGTAGGCATAATTTTAGAGTAACCAAATAGCAATTCCCTATATGACAAATCATATTGGTCGGTCGAAGCTCAAAAGCTTCCTCTCACCTTGAAACACAAGTTCCCTCGCTATTTAGTTGTACTTTTTAAAGTCTCGGGCGCTCCCCCAATGCTTTTTAAATATAAAAAATGGAACATACCTTGTAAGGCACATTCCATCTACACTCATAAAACATACAAAAACAGCATAAATTAAATATTTCCTTACGTCGGCATTATCCGAATCAAGTTATAGGTCGAAGCATATACTTCCTCTCAGCATGCTTAAGCATGCTCCCTTTTTATGAAAATCATACCATATGTCTTCTAAGTATGCAAATTTTTTTTATTATATTATAGATACTTTTTAAATCCTTTAACCACATCGTTATTATATCCAATTGATTCATAAAATTTATGAGCATCCTTTCTCTTGAAAGCCGATACTAACATGGTAAAATAGCAGTCTTTCTTCCTGGCAAAGTTTTCAATAAAAGTCATTAGAGTTTTTCCGATTCCCATTCGTCTACAATTATTTTTTACAATTACATTCTCAACGACCATAAAGGGCTTACATTCTCCACCAAGATCCTGACAAATAATACCTAACAATGAACCAACTAAATTATTATCACCATCTTTTGCTCCAATTAATATATAGTTTTTATTTGAATTAATTAATGTAAACTTATCTTTGAATTTTTGCAAATTTGTTTTTTTACCTAAAAGTTGCTCATATAAATTTGACAAATCATTTAAATCATCATATGTTATCCTAGTTATAGTAACCAAATTTATTTCACTTCCTTTTTTAAATTCTAAGTTCACATCACATTATAGTTTAGAATTTTACATTTTTTATTGCTTTTACTGCCATAAATATTGTTTAAAATGCTTTGAAATAAAATATTATACAAGAGGCCATTTTTAAAAATTTTTACTGTATACATCTGCAGCTTACTGATCTATTTGTATGCTTTTTTTATTATGCATTCTAAAAGCAGTGAGCAGTGCTCCGAAGGCACATACAATAGTCAAAACAATATATACATATTTCATTCCATATACAAAAATATCATCTCTTCCTGTAACATAGTCTGTCACACGATATCCAATCTTAATGCTCATAAAACTATATAGGAGGCTTGTGGAAAGTATAATTCCTATAATTTGTCCTAAATTTCTCACAAGAGAATTGACACTACCGGCTATTCCCAGTTCATTTTTAGGAACTGTTGACATTATGAGTGAATTATTTGAAGGTTGAAACAATGATTGTCCTAAAGCTAACACCACAATATAAATTGTAATCTTTGTTATAGAAGAATATTGATTTAAAAATGACAGGAATATAAAACTTATACTCATAAGCAAAAGTCCTAAAAAACTTAAAAGTTTGGAGCCTATTTTGTCTGACAAATTTCCTGAAAGCGGAGAAATCACAGCCATGACCAGCGGCTGTACCATCATTATAAGACCTGTTATACTAGAGTTTAGTTTCATTGCATCCTGAAGATAAAAAGGTATTATAATTATTGAAGCATTTAGACAAACAAATGATATAAATGCACAAAACAAGCTTAGAGAAAATACGTTGTTCTTAAAAATTTTCATTTGTATGAGAGGTTTTTCTATTTTATTTTCTAATACAATAAATGCTGCTATAAATAGAATGGATACAATAAATATTGTAATTATAAAAGGATTATTATATCCGACCTTCTGTCCTTGAATCAGGGAAGCAAATAAAAGCACCATTGACAGGAAAATAAAGGTTGATCCCTTTACATCAAGTTCACTATTTATCTCCTTATTTTGAGTTTTACTATGAGGCAGTACTTTTAAAGCAGCGATAAATGCAATTACCCCGATAGGTACATTGACGAAAAATATATAATTCCAGCTTAGATAGTAGGTAATAAATCCACCTGCAGGTGATCCTATTAAAGTTCCCAGGGCAACAGAGGATGCCAAAATTCCAAGAGCTTTTCCCCTTTCATTTCTTGGAAAAACCTGAGTTATAATACCTTGATTGTTGGCCATGTAAGCTGAAGCACCAATGCCTTGTATAATTCTAAATATAATAAGCTCTGTAAATGAAGTTGAAATGCCGCACGTGAAAGAAGCGATAGTAAAGACAACCATTCCAAATTTAAATACTTTCATTTTGCCTATTATATCACCCAGTCTTCCAAATATTAAAATAGTTGAGCAAATCGAGATGATATAACTTGCTACAACCCATTCTATAGACACCATGGGTACTGAAAGTTTTTTTGACATTACAGGCAGAGCTACATTCACAATATTAGAAACAAGACAGGACATAAAAGTCATAGATATAACAACAAGTAAAATTCCGTATTTATTTTTATATTCCATGTCAGTTAGATGACCCCTTTCTTTTTAAAATAGTAATATTTTATTGATATTTACTAGTGAAACATCTAGATATATAATAACAATATAAGTATTGAATTTCATTGAATATATTGATTAATATTAGCACTATATTGATATAAGGAGATGCTGCAATTATGAATAAGTCTAAAATTAATTATTATTATAAAGACATGCCCGATAAAAATTTTTTCGTAGATATATTCGAAGTAAAAGTTAACAAACCGGGAGCTACATTTGAAGAAAATTGGCATGAACATCTTCAATTCTTTTATTTTATTCAGGGTAGTGCTTTGATCAGATGCAATTATAAAAGTATTCATGTAAAAGCTGGGGATTTTATAATTGTAAACAGCAATGAACTTCATTACTGTGAAAGTTTATGTGATAATTTAATATATTATATTATAAGGGTTGACCTTTCATTTCTCTTTAGCAGTCAAATGGACTCCTGCCAGACCAAGTTTATGGTACCACTGGCAAAGAACCTTATTTTATTTAAAAATCTAGTTAGAAATGATAAGGAGATACTTAATTGTGCAGATAAAATTATTGAGGAGTATTTTTCAAAAAGGCTTGGATACGAACTGGCTGTAAAAGCATATATATATGAGATTATTGTACTGCTATTCAGAAAATATGTTGAAAAAATTTTAACAGCAAAGCAATTTAATTGTCGAGTTGATAATCTAAACAGATTAAAAAATATATTTTTGTACATCAACGAAAATTTTACTGAAAAGATAACTTTAGATGAAATTTCAGAAATGGCTCATATTAGTAAAGAGCATTTTTGCAGGACATTTAAACAAATTACAGGTAGATCTCTAACGAATTATATAAATAACCTTAGAATACAAAAAGCAGATTCACTGCTGAAAAAAACTGATTTAAATATAACAGAAATAGCACTGAATTGTGGGTTTAGTGATGTGAATTATTTTAGCCGTATATATAAAAAAGTTAAAAGTGTATCGCCGCTGAATTTTAGAAAAAATTTTTGTAGTAATTTATATTTAAAAAAGTTTGAAGGATAAAGATATGTTAAAATAATTATTAAGAAAGGAAGCGGATGATATGATTGAAGAGATTTCAGTACGCAGGAGTATAAGAAAATACATGGATAGGGAAGTTGAAAATGAAAAAATACTGCAGTTGATTGAAGGCGCAAGGCTTGCTCCATCAGGAAGCAATACTCAACCATGGCACTTTATTGTAGTAAAATCAGAATCAAATAGGCAAAAAATATCACGAGTATGTCATAATCAGAAATGGATGCTTTCTGCTCCAGTTTTTATTGCTTGCGTAGCAGATATACGCTGCAGAATAGATGAGAAAATAGCTGTATCATTGGATGAAAACAGTCCGGAAGAGGAACTTAAACAGATAATTAGAGATACTTCAATTTCTGTAGAACATATATTGCTTGGAGCTAATAACCTGGGATTAGGTACTTGCTGGGTTGGATGGTTTGTACAAAATGAAATAAGACCAATTTTAAATATACCCGATGATAAATATGTAGTTGGAATTGTTACACTTGGTTATGCAGATGAAAAGCCTAAACTTCGTCCACGAAAGAAACTGGAAGAAATCATACATTATGAAAGCTGGAAGTAATTGATTATGAATAACAAGGGTAAAATGACAAAAAATCTTATTTTTATAAATGGAACAATGGGTGTAGGAAAGACAGCAGTAAGTAAAGAATTACAAAAACTGCTGCCTAAATGTGTCTTCCTTGACGGTGATTGGGGCTGGAATATGTCACCTTTCATCGTTACGGATGAAACTAAAAGGATGGTAATTGACAATATTACATATATGCTAAATAATTTCATTTCGTGTTCGGAGTATGACAATATTATATTTTGTTGGGTAATGCATATGCAGAGTATTCTTGAAGATGTATTATCTAGAATAAACAAGAAGGGCTGTAAGGTATATAAGTTTTCTCTTATATGTTCAGAAAAATCATTAATTGAACGAATTACAAAAGATATTGAAAATGGAATTAGAACAGAAGATGTTATTGATAGAAGTGTGCCCAGGTTAAACAATTATCTAAAAATGAATACAGATAAAATAGATGTAGATGAAATTTCAGCAAAAGATGCAGCAGAAATAATTTATAAACGCATCATAGCAACATAAAAGTAATATGAAATTTATTCACCCAGTTCCTTTTTTAAATCTGCTATATAAAGTGACTGCTGTTTTTTTAGATACAAACCTGCAAACAAATTCATTATAGGATTATTTACTGATATTTTTTCTGTAAATTCAATCTGGGCACCATTATTAGCAGGACTAAAAGTTCCAATCCAATGACCCTTCATATTTTTATTAGCCATATCAAATTCATATCGCTCATAAGGCTTTTTTAAAGTAATGTTAAACTTAGTAGGAAAATTATTTTTTGTATATTCTGTGAAAGAGTTCCCATCTGCTGAAACATCAATTTTACTTAAATC
The DNA here is from genome assembly GCF_001636845.1 of Clostridium ljungdahlii. GTDB lineage: Bacteria > Bacillota > Clostridia > Clostridiales > Clostridiaceae > Clostridium_B > Clostridium_B ljungdahlii_A. The sequence continues at coordinate 148,322 of NZ_LITT01000035.1, read as the reverse complement.
GCTCCGCCACTCATATTTATTGTTATTTGTAACTACTTGCCATACTTTTTTAATATCTGATTTAAATGTAGTTGTAATGGTTGATTCCTTCATAATACACATTCTCCCTTATAAATTTACTATTTATCTGTATGCTGTGCAAATAAATTATACCATTTTAAACAATATATTACTATATTTTGTTGAGTATTTTCCAACCAGTTTGGGGAATAGAGATGCTTTAAGTCATTTGAATTCAATGGATGAGGGTATTTTTTTTATTGAGTTTATGAAAATTGAAAAACGGTTGGAAAATTTTCAGATGATGCCTTTATTGTTAAGGGTTTTAGGAATATAATGAAAATAAAGAATGGCTATTTTACTGTGGGTTGAACCTTAACATGAGATGTATTTAAATCAATGGGAGACAAATGTTATAACATGGGTTTCCACGTTGAACCTTAACATGAGATGTATTTAAATGCTTATGTAGATGCTATTAAAACTATATGTGGAAAGTTGAACCTTAACATGAGATGTATTTAAATTATTTTCCAGTTACTCCATTATTAGGATCTCCCATGTTGAACCTTAACATGAGATGTATTTAAATGTAAACAAAGGTATTGTATCTTTTATTAAGTCTTTTGTTGAACCTTAACATGAGATGTATTTAAATTTTTAATAAAATCTCTAAGTGTTTCTTTCAGTTCTTGTTGAACCTCAACATGAGATGTATTTAAATAATATAGTTAAATTAGTATCCATGGATTTTTTATGTGTTGAACCTCAACATGGGATGTAGTAAAACTAAGACATTTTTCTTATTTTAAAGATTCAAATGAGGTGTAGCAGGTTTAATTTCCTGCTAGAATAAAAATTATTTTGTAGTTACAGCCTTTTTATATTGCTTACAAATTATACATATATAATTTGCAAGCAATATTAATTTATAATTTTTTTACTGGAACTTGTATTTCAGTTAAGTAATCACTAGGATTTGCTTCATTACAAGGTCCTTTTAGAGGCAACTCACGGGCACTACCACATATGCCATATCCATTTTCTTCAATCCATTGTCCAAGATAATTATATGCAGGAGCAATATTTGAAAATTCACCTGGAACTAAGATGCTTACAACCTGATCTATTGGTGCAGTTTCTTTGAAAGTAAAACCATCAGCATCATTTAATAATTTTTCAACAACAACTGCAATCTCGACGTCAACTGGTCCTTCTTTATAATCTTCATCATGATAGGTGGCATAAGCAATATTATTACAAGAAATCTTTTTATCTTGGATATATTCACCTAACCTTTGCCAAAGGATTCCTTCTACATCATATGATGGTATAGTATCTCTTAATGAGACAACCTTATATGATGGTACTGATTTTAGTGTAACATTATAATTCATATTGACTCTCTCCCTTTTCAAATTCTTAATTTTAGCATTGATTTTTCTTAGTTTTTCTTCTTCAGCTTTAATATTATTTTTCACTTCAGCTTCTTTTTGTTTTAAAATGTCTTTCAATTTCTCATCAGATTGCTCATTTATAGCAATTGCTATATCAGATACATTAAACCCCATATCACGAAGGGAAACGATGAGATTAAGCTTAGTAATTTGCTTAGCTGAATAATACCTATATCCAGTGAATGTATCTATTTCAGCAGGTTTAAAAAGTCCCGCCTCATCATAATATCGCAGCATACGTATAGATACCATTGTTAGTTTAGAAAAATCTCCAATTTTAAACATAGAATCAACTCCCTAAAAATATCACTGCTAATTACAATTTAAGAATAATACCTCACACCATGTTAGAGTCAATATTTTATTTTTATACTTTAACATTAAATGAAGCAAAATACTATATAGGAGGCTATTTTATTAAATGAAAGACGTACTAATGTTTTTGATAGTATACAGGTCAAATATTTTCCAACCTTTCTGAAGATAGAAGGTGCTTCAATGCATTGATATGTAATAAATTGAGGCACTTTTTCGGCTGAGTTTATGAAAATTGAAAAACGGCTGGAAAATTTTCAGCGAATGCCTTTATTGTTAAGGGTTTTAGGGTTATAATGAAAATAAAGAATGGCTATTTTACTATGGTTGAACCTTAACATGGGATGTATTTAAATACAGTATAGCCTTGAAAATAAAGCTTTATAATTTTCTGTTGAACCTTAACATGGGATGTATTTAAATAAGTTAAATCAATAGCAGATTTAGAATGGAACAAAAGTTGAACCTTAACATGGGATGTATTTAAATTTTTCTTCTATACTTACGTCTTGCACGCCCGTAAGTGGTTGAACCTTAACATGGGATGTATTTAAATTCTTATTAGCCAATTTTCTTATCTTTGGTATGCTATGTTGAACCTTAACATGGGATGTATTTAAATTTGTTACTCATTCTAAGAGTTATGTCTAAAAGATCAGTTGAACCTTAACATGGGATGTATTTAAATCTGTAGAGATTATATAGAACTTCCTGTGAAATCTCTGTTGAACCTTAACATGGTCTATTTTCTGAATAAAAATAATAATCTGTAAATATTTAAAAATATGTTGGATAGAAAAACATAAATGCTTTATAATTAATACTAAGAAGGATAAACATAAGAGGATGTGGATGAGACTTGGCAAAGAAACACGATTTTGATGCAGCATGGAAATCAATTTTGGAAGCCTTTGAAGTAGAGATAGTAGAACTGCTTTTCCCGGAGATATTTAAAAATATAGCATGGGAATATGGAGCAGAATCTTTAGATAAAGAACTTCAAGAAATACAAAGAGAAATTTTTGATAGAGACAGCAGTGAAAAAGTAATATCAGATAAAATAATAAAGGTAAAATTAAAAAATAATAAGAGTAAAATATTGTTTATACATGTGGAAGTACAAAGTTATGCCAGCTGTGATGAAGTATTTGGGGAGAGAATGTTCAGATATTTCTATAGAATCTGGGATAAATTTAGGTATAGGTATGAGGACAAATCGGAAATAGTGGCAGCAGCGATATATACATATAAGGGAGAAAGAGGTAAAGACAAGAATTACATATATAGATTGCCAGAGATAGAAGAGGACATATTAACGTATAATTTTAGGACAATAGATGTTGAAAATATAAATCTAGAAAATATCAGTGAAAACAACCCGTTAAAGTTAGTGTTTAAAATAGCAAAGAATCTATTAGAAACAAAAGCTGATGATGAAGAAATATATAGGGCAAAGATTAAATTAGCAGAAGAACTAAGAGAATATGAAAAAGTAAAAAATAATGAGCAAATAAAAGCACTAGTAGACTTTTTAGAATACTTATTTTTAATTGAAGATCCAGAGTTAGAAAAGAAATATGAGGAATATAAAAAGGAAATTGGAGGTGCATTTAAAATGAGTATAGATGAAATCAGAAGACTCCACTATAAGCAAGAGGGAAGAGAAGAAGGAAGAGAAGAAGGACTTGCAAAAGGAAGAGAAGAAGAAAGAGAACAAGCCAGATTGAAGGATGTTGAAAGAGTTATAAAATTACTAAACAAAAAGTTTAAGAATGTAGATGAAGCTGTGATAGAAAAGGTAAAATTATTAGACAGTGATAGCCTGAATTCAATTATAGAAGACATATTTGACATAGAAACCATAGAAGATTTGAAAAGATATGGAATTTAAATAAAAAAATATCTAGAGAATTTTGGTAAAAACTTATTGTGTGTTTCAAACTAAATATCACGGGTAGATTCTTTCCAACCTCTCTGAAGATTAGAAGGTGCTTCAATACATTGATATGTAATGAATTGAGGCACTTTTTTGGTTCAGTTTATGAAAATTGAAAAACGGTTGGAAAATTTTCAGCTGATGCCTTTATTATTAAGGGGGTTAGGGTTATAATGAAGATAAAGAATGGCTATTTTACTGTGGTTGAACCTTAATATGGGATGTATTTAAATAAGGGTCCGAATGTTTTGTCTGTTTCGTTGCCTGCCATGTTGAACTTCAACATGAGATGTATTTAAATTACTCTTTCTTTGAACCACACAATAAACATTGTGCTGTTGAACCTCAACATGAGATGTATTTAAATGTATAAGCTAAGAAATATACAAATCCATTTGAATTGTTGAACCTTAACATGAGATGTATTTAAATCGTAATATAAAGTTTTCAACATATGCAGTACCTAGTTGAACATTAACATGGGATGTATTTAAATCTTACAATAAAATGACGAAAGGCATGAGCATATAAAGTTGAACCTTAACATGAGATGTACACTTGCAGAAAATTATTTATATAAGTGATGTATTAGGCTATAATATAATAAAAGTATTATTTGTTGGAGGAATTAATATGGAGAAAACAAATAAACAAAATAACTTATATGAACAATTCTTAAAATATTCGTATTGGGACTTAAAAGAATTATTTAAGAATGCAAAAACCAAAGAAGAACAGGATTTTTATATAACACTATCTAATCTGGTGCTGCAAAAAGAACAAAAAAGAATAATAGGTGAGTAAAAATGGTTACATATACCATATTTGCTGGTGTTAATGGTGCTGGAAAGACATCAATATATAAATCCGTTTACTATGAAAGAAATAAAAATGAAGAAAGAATAAATACAGATGAAATGGTAGCAAGAATAGGTTCATGGAAAGATAATAATCTTCAAATCAAATGTGCAAGGGAAGCAGTAAAACTCATAGATTATTATATAGAAAATAATATATCATTTAATCAAGAGACAACTCTTTCAGGTAAAAGCATTGTTAGAAATATAAAAAAGGCAAAAGAGAAAGGGTTTTACGTAGTTATGAACTTTATTGGGGTAGATAGTCCTAAAATTGCTAAAGAAAGAGTTAAAATTAGAGTCCTAAGAGGTGGACATGGAATCGCAGACGATGCTGTAGAGAGAAGATATTATGAATCATTAGAAAATTTAAGAACATTATTGTATACCTGTGATGAAACGAATGTATATGATAATACAAAACAAATTGAAGAAGTAGCATATTTGGTTAATGGAACTATTAAATGGCAAAGTAAAAATATGCCTAAATGGATTAGAAAAATCCTAAAGTAAAACTAGCTTAACGTGTTAATATTAGGCTAGTTTTTATGTTCCAAAAAGTTTGGGCTTTTACCACTGTACTTTTTAGAATACTTATTTTTAATTGAAGATCCAGAGTTAGAAAAGAAATATGAGGAATATCAATGAATCTTACTTAGTGGGAAAAGCAGATATCCCAAATCTTTGATTTGGTGATAGTCGCTTTCGCTGTGTGCAAGCAGATATCCCAAATCTTTGATTTGGTGATAATGGCTTTCTCTTTAGAGATTTGCTTCTCCCACTAAGTTTAGATGAATTATCTAGGGGCGTAGCTACTGTTATCTCCTTATAGTAGGTAGCCATCAGATAAAAAGGAAATTGGAGGTGCATTTAAAATGAGTATAGATGAAATCAGAAGACTCCACTATAAGCAAGAGGGAAGAGAAGAAGAAAGAGAACAATCCAGATTGAAGGATGCTGAAAGAGTTATAACATTCTTAAACAAAAAGCTTAAGAATGTAGATGAAGCTGTGATAGAAAAGGTAAAATTATTAGACAGTGACAGCCTAAATTCAATTATAGAAAGCATATTTGACATAGAAACAATAGAAGATTTGAGAAGATATGGAATTTAAATAATAAAGTATCTTTAAAGCTTTGAAAGTGAGCTTTAGAGGTGCTTTTTTATTTGGAATTAAAAAATGGTTAGAGAATTTTGGCAAAAACTTATTGTGTGTTTCAAACTAAATATCACGGATAGACTTTTCCCAACCTCTTTGAAGATAGAAGATGCTTCAATGCATTGATATGTAATGGATTGAGGTACTTTTTTGGCTGAGTTTATGAAAATTGAAAAACGGTTGGAAAATTTTCAGCGGATGCCTTTATTATTAAGGGTTTTAGGACTATAATAAAAATAAGGAATGGGTATTTTACTGTGGTTGAACCTCAACATGAGATGTAAAATATATAGCAGGTAAAAAATTTGAAGTATAAAAAACCGTATCTGAAAAAGATGCGGTTTTTTGTATAGTAAATTGTAATAGTTAGTGACAATTAAGTAAATAAAATGTAAAATATGGTATAATATATATAAATTTAGAGTGATTAGAAATATGAGGTATACAAATCAAATATTTTTATGTGTAATTCTGAGATTTAAAAGAAAAGTTTTATTATAAAAATTATGAAGAGAAAAAATAATATGTGTATTAAAAGGTGATGTATATGATGGATTGGGGCAATGTAAATAAGCTTTCTTGTATTATAACAATAGTAACTGCTGCAATATCTTTTGTTGCAGGAATTAAGTTGCATAAGCTAAAAAAATGGATTGAATATAGAAAAATATTAAAAAATCCATCTAAAAATGCAGGTGTATTAATAGTAAGTATCGGAAAAAATGATATAGAAAATCAGGTGAAATTTTGGCTGAGTCAAAGAAAATATTATAAAGACATATCTAGTGAATATATATTTAAACTTGAAAAGATAGGAGATATTAGTAGCATAGATATTGGTAATATAATTAATAATCTTAGAAATAAGAAAATAAAATTACAGCAAAAGGGTATATGTAAAATACATTTATTCATCGCTGCACCAGTTAGCATTTCTACTATGATTGGAGCTGAGTTGTCTAATGATTTTAATGTCTTAGTATATCAATATAATGTTAATAGTGAAAAAAAGTATGAATTTTGGGGACAACTTCAAAGATAACTACTAATCTTGAAATATTAGAAAAAGGCGATACAATGCAGTTTTTATTATTTATGCCAAATTTGACGGAGAGAAGATTTTCAATATAAGTTGGCATAACAATATAATTTAATACAATACATGTAATATGTTATAACAGAATGGGTAAAAAGGAGGATAAGTTTTTGAAGTGCGGTAAATTAGTATATGCATTTGCTAAATATTTAGAAAGTATTGATAAAGAAAGATATAATAAATTACTAAATATATTTTCGATTGAGAGTAATGATAATATAGAAAAGTCATATAAAGCTGCTATAGGTAATCAGAAAAATGAATCAGTAAAGAATTCTATATACAAATTAAAAAATACATTATCAAATACTGATAATAGTTACTTACCATTTAGAAAGTCAAAATTAGATTTTGAATCATTGAACAAAAGCAAAAAAGAAAATAACACAATCCAAAAATGTGTTTGGGATAACTATATTGATGAGGTACTTGATGAACTTGAAACCAGTAAAGAAAATTTTAAAAGGGTCTATTATATATGTATGAAATATTTAAGCAATATTCCTGCTATTAATAAAGAAAACTGTGATATTTCATTATTTGATATTTGCAAAATAACTTCAGCTATAGCAAAGTGTCAGGAGAAAAATGATAACCAGTTTATATTAATAAAAGGTGATCTTTCAGGAATACAAAATTTCATATATAAAACTAGAAAGGCAGATGCTCTGAAAACATTAAAAGCACATTCGCTTTATTTGACTCTCTTACAGGATTTATGTTCAAAATATATAGTTAGAAAACTTAATCTTAACATCACTAATATTTTGTATAGTGGTGGGGGAAATTTTTATATCATAGCAAGTAAAGAGAATATAGAAGAATTTAGAAGAATAAGAAAAGAGTTAAGTGAACTTTTACTTAATGCTCATAGTGGAGAACTTTATTTAGCTCTGGCAGAAGTTGAATTTGCATTAAGTGATTTTAATAATTTTGAAGAAGTTTGGAAGAAAGTTGGAGACAGTGTAGGAAAAGTTAAGAATAAAAGATGGAGTGAAATAGGACTTCAAGAAAATTTTAAAAAAATATTTGGACCTATAGATAATGGTGGAAAATTAAATCAAACATGTAGTATTTGCAATTGTATATCTGATGAGTTAGATGAAGAAAAAAGATGTCCATTATGCCAATCATATATAGGATTGATAGAAGATGCAAGAAATAAAAGCTACTATATAGAAAAAGAGACAGAGTTCGATTTGATAAAAGATACGTATAAAGATGTAAAGGACATATTTAAGGCATTAGGCTATAATATTTCTTTTTCAGAAGATTTTTGTAGGGAAAATGAAAGAACTACAGCATATTCAATTAATAATTTTGATAATGATAATGTCGATGGTTATATTTTTAAAAGTACAAAGCTTAGTACTAATTCATTAGATGAACTGGTGGCAAGCAACCAGTTACTGGGAGACAATAAAATTGGGGTTATTAAATTGGATGTTGATAATCTTGGAAGTTTATTTATCAATACAAAGAGTATTGGACAAGTTGTCGGGTTGAGTAGAAATATTTCTATGTTTTTTGAGGGCTTTGTTGAACAAATTATAGAAAATAGTTACACTCCGAAAGAATGTAGACGGTATTTAAAAACAAAAAATTGGAAAGAAAAGATTACAATAATTTATGCGGGTGGTGATGATACCTTTGTAGTAGGGAGATATGATGAGATATTTGAGTTTATATATGTGCTTAGAGAATTATTTAGAACATTTGTAGATTGTAAAGATAAAACTTTTTCAGCTGGTGTTGGAATGTTTAATTCGGATTTTCCTATTATTAAAACAGCTGAAATTACAGAAGAGTTTCTATCAAAAGGAAAGCTGACGAAAGGAAAAGATAAAATATGCTTTCTTGGAGAAGTTTTTACATGGGAGCAATATTTGGAATTAATTAAATTAAAAAATCTTATAGAAAAGATATACGAAAAAACCCAAAGTAAAAGCATATTTGAAAAAATAGATAAAAGTACTAAAGGTTTTAAAGCTGTTTTTAAAAAAGGCAGTAATAATATAAACTATATAAAAATGTATAGGTTGGCATATTACTTAAGAGATTTGAGAACTAAGGATAACATTACATTAATTGATAGTTTAGTAGAACAGTATGAAAGCATATGTTTAAGTGCAGTAGTAAAATCAGATTTAAGTAAACAAGCCATGATAATACCATTTGCCAACAAGTGGGCGCAATGTAATTGTAGACATATGATAGGGGGGAATAAGAATGTATAACAATAATAGATGTTATGATAATAAGAAAAAATATAATGATACTAAACCAGAAAATAGAAAGCAAACGAATGACAATAGTGAAAAGTATTTTAGAAATATTATACTTAGGGTTACAAGCCTAACAGAAGAATATGACAATTATATAGATGAATGTAAGAAATATGCAAAATATTTAAGAAATGAAAAGTTAACTACTTCGCAAATCAGAAAAATATATAGTGACATTATGAATGCTGAAACAGCAATAGAATTGAAGAAACTAAGACCAAGACTTGCGTATATAATAGGAAAAAATGAAAATAATCGTGCTAAATATGCTATTAGAAGTTTAATCAATATTTTGGATAAAGGCATCGAAATGTTAAATGTTAATGATAATGACAATAAAGAAGAAATAAAATCTTTAAAAGAATTTATGGAAACAATAGTGGCTTATAGAAAATATTATGGTGATGATAAATAAAGGGGTGTGATTAGTAAAATGCTAGGTAGATTAATTATAAATGCAGATTTAGTTGTTAAAACAGGACTGCATATAGGTGGGGGAAATTCTAGTGTTGAAATTGGAGGAATAGATAATAGTGTAATAAAAAATCATAAGGGTGAACCATATATTCCTGGCTCATCTTTAAAAGGTAAATTAAGAAGTCTCACAGAACTTGCCTATGGCAAAATAGATAAAGATGAAAAAACCGGCAAAAACCTTCCTTGCAATTGTGGAGAATGTTTTATTTGTAAAATATATGGAGTTTCTGCTAGTGAAGAAAATAAAATCACAGATAGATTACCAACAAGAATTATAGTAAGAGATGCCTTTTTAAAAGAAAGTATAGCTGAAACTATGAGAAAAAAAGAAGGACAATTTAAAGATTTGGAATTAAGCTATACTGAATCAAAATGGGAAAATTCAATAGATAGGTTAACTTCTAAAGCGAATCCAAGACTTTTTGAAAGAGTTCCTGAAGGAGCTATATTTGATTTAGAGATAGTTTATACAATATATAATGAAGTAGATATAGATAATATTAAATACTTAATAGAAGGCTTTCAGTTCCTCGAAGATGATTATTTGGGGGGAAATGGGACAAGAGGATATGGTAAAGTTAAATTTGAGAATATTAAATTTTTTACAAAAACAATAAAAGGCTATACAAGTAAGCCATTTGGAGATACTAAAGCCTCTGTAGATGAAATTGATGATACTTGGATTAAAGATTTAAAAAATGAAATGATTGAAACTAAGTAGGTGGTAAAATGAAGAAGGCTACATTAAGTTTTAAAGATAATGCGAAAATTCATATTGGTGAAGAACTATATGATTATATATCCTCTGACAAACTGTATTCTATGATTATTAATGCGTTATCTTATGTTATTACAGATGATGAATTAAATGTAATAGTAAATTTAGTAAATGAAAAAGTGAAGATATCATCAGCTTTTCTCGGATTGAAAATAACTAAAAATAATGTATCGAAGAATATAGATTTCCTACCTAAACCTTATGTATTAATTAAGGAAAAAGAAATTTCAAAAAAAGTAGAAGAAGAAAATTTGTTAAATAGAAAAAAGTATAAGAATATAGCGTGGGTATCTCACAATTCTTTTAGAAACCTAAATAAGAACTATAATTTAGATGAAGATATAATTGATTATAGTTTTAAAAATGGAGTTATCATTGATGGAAAGTATTACATAGGAAACGATGAAGTAGAAAATGATGTTAGAAAAGTATTAGAAGACTATTCTCCAATAAAAAAAGATATGCTTCAAAGAAATACAATTGATAGATATACTAAAGAATCTATGGATACTTATTATGATTCCTTTAGCATATTATCCACTAAAGAGTCAGGTGAAATAAAGATAGAACCTTATTTCTATTTCCTTATAGATGATAATGAAAAAATATTAAAAGATGAATACATTCAAGCTCTTCAATTTATATCAATAGGTGGAAAAAGGTCTTTAGGTGCAGGAGTAGTTGAAGAAATATCCATAAGTGACTATAAATTTAATATTTGTGATAATGGGAAAGTGTATATAAATTTTTCAATGATTTATCCTGATAAAAAGGATTTAAGTAAAATAAGTAAATATTCTTTAGAAAATAGGAATGGATTTATTTTTTCCAAAAGATCAACAAATATAAAAAAACCTACATTAAGGATGATAAAGGAAGGGAGTATTTTCAATGGAAAAGTAGAAGGAGACATATACTCTTTTAAAGTAGAGGGGATTAATCATGATATACATGTTTATGGTAAAGCCTTTTTGAGTCCATTTGGAGGTGAAAATTAGTGAATTATTTGCAAAAAGATATAATAAATTTGGAAATAAAAACACTTTCCCCTGTTGCAATTTTAAATGATAGTAATAGTAAACTAAGTCCTTACATAGATGTAGTAAAGGATAAAGATGAGTTTATTCTGCTAGATGTTGATAAAATTGCAGATATTCTTATTAATGATAAAGAATATTACAATAAATATCTGGAAATTTTACGGAATAAGAGAAGTAATAGTAGCGATAAATATACTATAAAAAATTTACTGCAGGATAAAAATATAAAGTTAGAAGAGGTGGAAGCTGGCAGAATTAAATGCAGCTGTAATATAAAAGGAAATGTTGAAATAAATACATGCATTAAATCTAAAGGGATACCATATATACCAGGAAGTTCGTTAAAAGGTGGTATTAGAACAGCAGTTTTATATAATGAAATAGATAAAAATGATCTTGTAGGTAAAAAGAAAATATTTTCGAAAGAGTATGTTGGACAAGATATATTTAGAAAATATCCTAAAAGAGTTCAAGAAGATATTTTTAAAAATTTAATAATAAGGGATACAGACATAGATGCCAATGTAAAAACATCTATATATGAAGCTAGAAGTATAAATATATATAAAGACATTAATTGTGAAAAATTGAATTTAGATATGAAGATACTTTTAGAGAGTATAGACCAAAAACAAACGATGTATTCTCAAATGATATTGAAGAATAAAATTTTTACAAAAGAAGATTTGTTTTATAAAATAAATGATTTTTATGAAAAAGTTATAAATAGAGAGCTAAAAGAAATATTAAAAGTTAGATTTAACGAAAAAAATGTGCTCATAAATGAATATGCTCTCTTATTAGAGAAAATAAGGATGTTCAAAAAAGATAATAATGGTTTCATATCAAGAGTTGGAAAGCTTAAAGGCTTTTTTAGTAACACATTAGCAGCGGAACTTAGTGATAATGAAATTTATAGCCTTGTAGTAAATTTAAGAAAGAAAAGAAAAAAAGGTGAATTTCCTACAACAAAATGGGTAATTTCAAGTGATAACGATATAAAAGGAACCTTTGGTTGGATTGAGGTGAAGGAAAGATGAAGAATGCTGCACTAATATTAAATTTGGGTAGCCATGATCTTCAAGTTAAAAAAGATAATTATGAGGATATGAAAAAGTTATTTAGTGATGATAACGAAATGTTAAAAATACTTGGAGAAAGTTATGGTGTAGTAGATAATTTTAGTTTGTTTACTGAAAAACTATTAAATTATTATCCTGATGGGTTAGAATATATTGATTTTCCAATTATAAAGGCATCTATGGAAAAAGTTAAAAATGATTTGGAAAATGATAAATTAACAGAAATTATATTTGTAACTACAGATCAAGAGCATAAGAAAGATACTGTAAATTTAGGTAAAATATTATTAAAGATAAAAAACGACAGAGAGCATGAAAAACTAAAAAAAAATATTGGATTTAATGAACTTAAAGGAACACCTAAAGTTAAGATTTGGTGTATAAATGAAAATCCATCAGATTATGACGTAATGATGAAAGAATATGAATATAATCTAAATAATAGACTTGAAGGCATAGAAAAATTATTCATAGAGATAACAGGCGGAACGCCAGCAATGTCTACAGCACTTTTATTTAATGCTACAAATCAAATTAATATAAAGGTAAATCCATTTTATATAGATAGAAAAAGTAAAGATGCATATAATCTTACTATATCAGAATCATTAAGAAAAGCTGATAGTAAAAAACAGATTTGTCTATTTATAAGAGATCAAAATTATAAAGGGGCTGAAACATTAATTAAAGATTATGCTAGTAAATATCACATATCAGAAAAAGAACAGGTTAATATAGTTTTAAATATGATTCAAGCAGCATCATCAAGAATTGAGTTTGATTTTGATAGTGCTGAAAAATATATTAGGAAAGTTAAAGATTATAGTCCAGTAAGCAGAAGCACATGTAGTATGTTTCAAAATTATTTGCGACATCTTAAAGATAAAAATGAAACATACTTGCTTAATGAGTTGAAAAACAATGCTGTATATAAATATAATAATGGAGCTTATACGGATTTTCTCGGTAGAATATTTAGAATTCAAGAGGCTATATATAGCAATATTTTATTAAGTAAAGAAGTTGTTATAGACAAGGGATATGGAAAATTATTTCTAAAAGAAGAAGCATTATCAGAGACTCAAATGGATAAGTTAAATAGTGCAGAAATACAATCTGGTATTAAATTAGAGTATAGGGATTGTGAGCTTAATATAGAATCAATGAAAAAAACATTAGAGATAGTATTGGAAGATAATTCTTTAGAACTTAAGTTGGTAAATGAATGTTCAAAATTAAAAAGTTTAAAATCACTAAGAAATAAAAGCATATTGGCACATGGTTATAGTGGTGTATCAAAAGAAAAAATTAATGCATTAATTGAAACAGAGCTTGACGATGTTGCAATAGATAAATATCTGGAAAACTTAGTAATAAAGTTTACTGGTATTTTTAATGAGAATCTTTCAGATGATAATTTTTATAATAAAGATGGTCAATTTAATAGTCAACTGATAAAACTTGTAGAGGAGATATAAAATGAATTTCTATGAACTTAGGATAAAAGTGAAGTTATCAATGAATATGAATTTTGTTGAAATTCCTTATAATATAGGAGTATTTATAAATAATTCTATGCTTAAATCAGCTTTATTAAAAAAATTTCACGAAGAAAAATTTTATAAATATGTATATGATAATTTTTATCCCATAGAGAGGGACAAGATATATAAAAAAGACAAGGTATATTTTTTTAGACTTAGAAGTATGAATATTCAGTTGTTAAACAAAATGGCAATAGCTATTTATAATCATGAATATAATAATATTAAAGCTATAGATGTTGACTTAAAAGTGCAAGAAGTAGATAAGATTAATGAAATATATACCTTAAAACCTGTTATTGTCACTATAGATAGTAAACCATGGCTCAAAGAAAAAAATTCAGTAGATTTATTAATGAAAAGGCTAAATGATAATTTGGAGAAAAAGCTTAACCAAATTGGAGAAAAATGTGGGTTTAGAAAATCGGAAATGTTTGTTAATGAAATGAAAATTTTAAACAAATGCCCTATGAAATATAAGTATAAATCCATTAATCTATTGGGAAACAAAGTTCAAATAAAGGTAAATCAAGATGAGTTTAGTCAGAAGAAGGCGCTGTTAGCACTTGCTTTAGGACTAGGTGAAAAAGGAAGTAGCCTTGGAGCTGGGTTTTGCAATTATAAGTAACATTAATCATTTAACCAATATAGATTTAAAGTAAGGTGTCTTTGAAGTCTTGAAATATAAGAATTAAGCACACTTTTTTATTGTAGTTTTAAAAATAAAAAAATAGTATGTATTTAAGTGAATGATGTTTCCAAAATGAGGAATAAATGTTCAGTAAATATGATATAATAATACGTAGTTACTATATTTAAATTAAGGATGGAATTCTTTATGGATAAATTGAAATTGTTGAGTATTATTGAAAGATGAAATTCTATGTATAAATTGAAATTATTCAGTATTATTGAAAATGGAGAAAATGAATATGATAGGAATATTTGAAACTAATGGAAGTATTCACTTTGACATATCGCCAGTTAATAACACCTCTATAAAAGACTTGAATTTAGACATAATACGAGATTATTTCTTTGAATATAATACTTTTGACTTGTATGAAGAAGATAAGAAAAGCATAGAGAGAATATTAATCAATGCAGATATATTAAAGCAAATAGATGGAAAAGTAACATGCTCCGTAGGAGGACTGCTCATATTTGGAAAAAACATTGATAATGTAATGCCTCAGAATGGCATTAGTTTTGCACATTTTAATGGAAATGAAATAACAGGTGATCTTATAGATAAAAAAGTACTGTGCGGAAGATTGCAAGATATAGCAGATCAAATGTTAGTTATACTAAAAAATAATATAAAAAATCCATCAACCATTAATCAACTAAAGAGGCAGGAAAAAGAAGAATATCCTGCGTTGGTACTTAGAGAAGCTATTGTAAATTCTCTTGTCCATAGAAATTATAGTATTTTGGGATCTAAAATAAGAATTTTTATGTTTGATGATCGTATTGAATTTCATAGTCCAGGAAAATTACCTAATACTGTTACTATTGAAAAAATGAAAATAGGAGTATCCTATGCAAGAAATCCATTTTTAGTAAAATATATGGAAAATATGAGATACATAGATCAGTTGGGTAGGGGAATTCCTATGATAATTAAAACGATGAAAGATATTGGTGCCAGGGAACCGGTTTTGCAGGAATCAGGAGAAGAATTTATTTTAACTATATATAAAGCTTAAAGAAAGGGAGCATCTATAGACTACCTCTCTGAAACATACTATCTATACCCTAAAACCATACAAAAAATTTTATCAAAAATGAAATAATTAAAATCGTCTTTGGTAGAAAGCTGAAGACGATTTTTTAATTTCCAAAAATTTTGGAGATATTTGCTTTGTACCGCATCCCAAAAAGTTTTGCAAAAGAATGGTTTTATAAAATATAATGAAGACAGTGAAAATTATTTTTGGGAGATGAAGCAATGAAGCTAAAAGTTTTAGTAGATAACAACACCTATATAGATAGATATTATTTTGGAGAACCTGCTGTTTCATATTATATTGAAGACGAGGACACTAAAATTCTATTTGACACAGGTTATTCGGATATATTCTTGAAAAATTCAGCTGCATTGGAGGTGGATTTAAAGAACATAGATATAATTGCTATTTCGCATGGGCACAATGATCACACAGGGGGGCTTAAATATTACTTTCAAAAAAAATGTAAAAATAAAATTTCAATACTTGCCCATCCTGATGCATTTAAGGAAAAAATAGATGGAGATTTAAAAATTTGTTCTCCTATTTTGGAAGAAGAGCTAAAAGAAAAATGTAATTTGATTCTTTCCAAAGAACCTAAAAAAATTAGCAAACATATAACTTTTTTAGGGCAGATACCAAGAACGAATGATTTTGAAAATAAAAAACCTATAGGAAGGCAGGCTTCAGGGAAAGCTTTAGTTGACGATTATGTAATGGATGATACGGCACTTGTGTATAAAAGTGAAAAGGGCATTTATGTCATAACAGGATGTTCCCACAGCGGCATATGCAATATAGTGGAATACGCAAAAAAAGTTTGCAGCGACAACAGGGTACTTGGAATTATAGGTGGATTTCATTTATTTCAAGTTAACTCCGGGGTTAGAAAAACTATTGAATATCTAAGAAAAAACAATGTGAAAGAGTTGTATCCTTGTCATTGTACCTCCTTTGCTGTTAAAGCAGAAATACATAAATATTTACCTATAAAGGAAGTAGGAGTGGGGCTGGAAATAAACTGGTGAATTTTGGATTTGTTTGATACATAAAGTATGATATAATTACCACTAGCATTTTATTAAGAAATTATCTAATTTCTTGTTTCAAATATGTGCCAGTATATTACAGGACAGGTCATCAATGTAGATGGTGGAATGGTTATGTAATAGGATATTGTTTTTAAAAAGAATAATACATAGGATTTTAATGGAGTTTTATTTAAATTCACCTTTAGCAGTTATTGATTTAAGGTGAATTTTTTATTTTAAATAAAATAACTATTGCTAACGTAACAATGTTATGTTACACTGTTTTTGAAAAAGAAATTGTTGAGAGGAATGAAAATATGGAAGAGGAAAATCTAATTTCTAAAAAAGAATTGCTTAAAGTAACAGGTATTTCCTATGGCCAATTGTATAGATGGAAGAGAAAAAAATTAATACCTGAGGAATGGTTTATAAAAAGGTCCAGCTTTACAGGTCAGGAGACGTTTTTTCCAAGGGTGGAAATACTGGATAGAGTAGAAAAGATCAAAAATTTTAAAGATGATGTATCTTTAGATGAGCTTGCAAGCATATTTTCACCAAATCTTTCGAAGGTTATTTTAAAAGAAAATGACATATCATCACACAACATTGTTTCACAACCTACTTTCACGCTATATAAAGATGTTCATAAAGAAAGTAGTGAATTTAATTTTAATGAACTGCTGTTTATGACTATAGTAGATAGGTTTTTAAAATCTGGCAAGGTGAGTTTGGAGGAGGCTAAATTAGTACTCAATACTCTGGAAAAAAACTATGAGAAATTTTATGGAAGATATTGTGATGTAGTACTTATAAGAAAGCTTGGAGTTGCTATATGTTTTTTAATGCTGATACCAAATGAAGTATATGTTGAAACTGAAGCCATGCTTGTATTAAAGATAAATGCAGGGGAATGTGTGGAACAATTAAAATCAAAACTAACATTATAAAATAAAGGAGAGTTTTAAAATGGAAGAGAATTTGCAAGATGTAAAAATTTCTGGAGCTGGAATAATTAGGGGTGGAAGGTATGACGAAGTTAAAATAAGTGGGACTGCTAAAATGAATGGAGATATAGAGTGCAGTTCTTATAAAGTATCAGGATCTTCTAATGTGAGCGGAAATTTAAAAAGTAAAATAACTAAAATCAGCGGCAGTACTAAAATATGTGGAAATCTTGATTGTGAAGAAATAACCGTAAGTGGATCTTCTCATATAGTAGGCAGTGTTACTGCAAAAAAAGTTAAAATAAGCGGTTCTTCCCGTATGGATAGTAATTTGCATACGGAAGAAATATCAATATCAGGTTCAGCATCCATAAGTGGAGATTGTGAAGCAGAAAATTTTAATGCAAGAGGAGGCTTTAATATAGACGGATTATTAAATGCAGGAAATATAGATATAGAGATGTATGGAAAATGCACAGTAAAAGATATAGGCGGAGAAAATATAAGTGTTAAATTAGGAGAAGGTCATTTTTTCATGAAAATGATAAATCTTTTCTCAAATTCTGCAAGACTTGTAACAGGCACAATTGAAGGAGATGATATTTATCTTGAAAATACATCTGCAAAAGTAGTAAGAGGAAATAATGTTACTATAGGAGCTAATTGCGATATCGAGACAGTGGAATATAGAAATAAAGCAGATGTTGGTAAAAATTCTAAAATAGTTTGTAAAAAAATAGCTGATAATTAAAGCAATAAGAATACTTGAGTACATTTAATTTACTAACTAAGACCATATGATGGATACTAATTCCACTGTATGGTCTATTTTTATGCATATAGTTACTAATACTTAATACATATTAATTGTGTAATAATTTTTCAAGCGATTTCTATTTTGTTTTAATATATGTATTGTATTAGAAGAATCTAATTGTAATAATATTGAATAAAGGTAATAAATAATAACATATGAAAATAATTGACATTTGTACCAATAAATATTATTATAATAATTAAGAAATCGCTTTCAAAATATAATTGTTTGATTTCAAAAATGATAGGGCATTATACAAAACATAAGTATAATTGTGTAAAATAAGGAAATATTTACATACAGGGAGTTAGATGTTTTGCATATCCTGGATTTTCTGAAATAAAAATAAGTTTAATGGGGGGAAAAATATGAAATTTAAAAAAATTGCTGCTTTAGCAGCAACGGCAGTTTTAACAATTGGTATATTTGCGGGATGCGGTGGCGCAAGTCAGCAGACAAGCTCCTCAAATTCATCAAGTAAGAAAAAGGTAATTGGTTTTGCACAGGTTGGAGCTGAAAGTGGCTGGAGAACAGCAGAAACTAGTTCTATTAAGGAAATTCCTAAATTAGATCCAAACTTTGAACTAAAGTTCTCTGATGGTCAGCAAAAACAGGAAAATCAAATAAAAGCTATAAGATCCTTTATAGCTGAAAAAGTTGATATAATCGCATTGGATCCTGTAGTAGAAACTGGCTGGGATACAGTATTGAGAGAGGCAAAAAATGCCAAGATACCGGTTGTTATAGTAGATAGAAATGTAAAAGTAGCAGATAATTCTCTTGTTACAGCTTTCCTTGGTTCAGATATGGAAGAAGAAGGTAAGAGAGCAGCTAAAATTGTAATTGATAAATTTGGAAAAGATGCAAAGCTTAACATAGCAGAGCTGCAAGGTACTGTTGGATCAACAGCTATGATAGGACGTCAAAAAGGTTTCAATGAAACTATAAAAGATTGTCCAAACTATAAAATTATAAAATCACAAACTGGTGATTTTACCCGTGCAAAAGGTAAGGAAGTTATGGAAGCATTTTTGAAATCTGATGGAAATAAAATTAATGTTTTGTGGTCTCACAATGATGATATGGCAGTTGGAGCTATACAAGCTATAGAGGAATATGGTAAAAAACCAGGAAAAGATATTTTTATAGTTTCTGTTGATGGTATTAAAGATATGTTCAAGTTAATGGCTGATGGAAAATCAAATGGCATAGTTGAGTGCAATCCTCTTTTAGGACCTCAATTGCTAGAAACTTCAAAACAAGTACTAAGTGGTAAACTTAAAGATAAAATTGTACACACTAAAGAGGGTGTATTTACTCAAGATCAAGCTAAAAAAGAATTACCTAACAGAAAATATTAGAATTGTAAATCATAATGTATGAATTGGATATTCCACATTCATACATTATGAAATTTTGATAAATGGGGGTGAATTTAATGGATGAAAGCGATATTGTTCTTAATATGGAAGGCATATGCAAATCTTTTCCCGGAGTTAAAGCTCTTTCCAATGTAGATTTTCAACTTAAAAAAGGTGAGATACATGCTCTTATGGGAGAAAATGGGGCAGGAAAGTCAACTTTAATTAAAGTGCTTACAGGGGTCTATGAAATAGATGAAGGAATCATAACTTTAAATGGGAAAAAAATTATAATTAAATCAACCCGCGATGCTCAGGAAAATGGGATAAGCACTGTTTATCAAGAAGTCAATTTGTGTCCAAACATTACTGTAGCTGAGAATATTTACATTGGAAGAGAACCAATGAAAAGGGGATTTATTGATTGGAATACCATGAATGAAAATGCATCAAAATTATTAGAAGAAAGATTAAATTTAAAAATAGATGTAAAAAAATTATTATCTAGTTATTCTGTTGCAATTCAGCAAATGGTGGCTATAGCAAGGGCTGTAGATATATCAAGTGGAATATTAATTCTTGATGAACCTACATCTAGTTTGGATAGTAATGAAGTTAAACAGCTATTTAGTATTATGAGAAAGTTAAAATCCGAAGGCATGTCAATTGTGTTTGTAACTCACTTCATAGATCAGGTTTATGAAATTTCAGATAGGATAACAATACTTAGAAATGGGGAATTGGTTGGAACTTATGCTGTAAAAGATTTACCTCAAATGGATCTAATCTCGAAGATGATAGGGAAAAAGTATGAAGAAATGGTAAAAGAAAATAAGCAATTATCTCGTGACTATTACAGTAAGGAAGAAAAAAACTTGATAGAAACTAAACAATTTGGCAGAAAAGGAACGATAGATTCTTTTAGTATGAATATAAAAAAGGGTGAAGTACTTGGATTAGCAGGACTTTTAGGTTCCGGAAGAACTGAATGTGCTAAATTGTTGTTTGGTATAGATAAATCAGATCATGGAATATTGATCATTGATGGTAAGGAATATTCATATATTTATCCTCAAAAAGCTATTCAGGAAGGTTTAGGACTTTGTCCGGAAGATAGAAAAGCAGCAGGCATAGTTGGAGAACTAACTATAAGAGAAAATATAATTTTAGCCTTGCAATCCATTAAAGGTATATTTAAATACATTCCAATGAAAAAGCAGCAGGAAATTGCTGAAAAGTATGTTAAACTCCTAAATATTAAAACTCCTAGTATAGAACAGAGAATTGACAATTTGAGTGGTGGAAATCAATAAAAGGTTATACTGGCAAGATGGCTTGCCACAGATCCTCAGATTTTAATCTTGGACGAGCCTACAAGAGGTATTGATGTAGGTGCCAAGGATGAAATAAAAAAATTAATTATAAAACTAGCAAAAAAAGGCATGTCAATTATATTTATATCTTCCGAACTTTCAGAAATAGAAAGTTGCTGTGATAGGGTACTTGTACTTAGAGATAGAAAAATTATAGGGGAGTTAGCAGGAGAAGAGGTACAAGAAGCCAACATACTTAAGACTATTGCGGAAGGAGGTAACATCAGTGCATAATACTAAAACTTCCAATATATTTATGAAATTTTATCATATGCAGATATTTTGGCCGGTAGCAGCATTAATTGCGCTGCTTTTATTGAATTTTTTAGTAAGACCAGGTTTTCTTAATATAACAATTAGGGATGGACACTTATTTGGAAATGTAATAGATATACTTAATCATTCAGCACCACTTATATTAATATCATTAGGTATGACAATAGTTATTGCCACCCAGGGAATAGATATTTCTGTTGGATCTATAATTGCTATAAGTGCTTCTGTTTCGGCAACAGTTATAGTTGGAGGTGGTTCTGTTTTAGCGGCAGTATTATCGGGAGCAATAGTAGGAGTACTTTGTGGAATATGGAATGGCTTCTTGGTAGCTTATATTGAAATTCAACCTATGGTTGCTACGCTTATTTTATACATAGTTGGAAGAGGTATAGCCCAACTTATTACAGGGGGCCAAATACTAACATTTACTAATAAGTCATTTATTTTTATAGGAACAGGATATATTTTTTTACCTGTGGCAATAATTATTGCTGCTGTAATTGTTTTTGCAATTTATTTACTTATTAGAAAAACAGCATTGGGTTTATTTGTTGAATCTATAGGTGTAAATAACAGTGCTAGCAGATACTGTGGTATAAGGGCACGAAAAGTTATTTTTTCACTTTATATTATATCTGGTATTCTAGCGGGTATTGCAGGCATTATTTTATGCTCTAACATAAAGAGTGCAGATGCAAACAATGTAGGATTGTGGATGGAATTAGATGCTATATTAGCTACTGTTATTGGAGGAACTTCCATGGCAGGTGGTAGATTTTATTTAGGAGGGACAGTAGTAGGAGCAATATTTATACAAGCATTAACAACAACCATTTATAGTATGGGAGTGGCTCCAGAAATTACTCTTGTAGTTAAAGCCATAGTAGTTATAATAGTTTGTATTATACAATCTGAGGCATTTAGAAAAATGCTAGTAAGAAAGAAATCAAAAAATAATACAACTAAAAGTAAACCTGAAAAAGAGGTGGCTCGTGTATGATAAAAGGGTTAACTAATAAGAAGAAAATTTTTAAATTAAATCCATCATTTATTTCGATTTACGCTACAATTGGTTTGTTTATAGTATTATTTTTAATTGGATCTGTTATGTTTAGTGGATTTTTTTCAGGACAAGTATTAGCAAATCTTTTTATAGATAATGCTTATTTAATAGTTTTAGCTATTGGTCAAACTTTTGTTATTATTACAGGTGGAATAGATCTTTCTGTAGGTTCTATGATAGCTTTTATAAGTATGATTACTGCAAGCCTATTGCAAAATGGAGTTAATCCGTTTTTGGTTATGATTTTTGTTTTAATTGTAGGTATTGTATTTGGAACAGTTCAGGGGATATTAGTAGAAAAATTTGATCTTCACCCATGGATTGTAACATTAGCAGGTATGTTTTTTGCACGAGGCTCAAGTTATGTTATAAGTATAAATACTATAAGCATTAAAAATCCGGTATTTACTGCTATTTCAGGTTTTAGAATACCCATTGGGCCAGGTGTAGCTATATCTATTAATGTAATTGTTAGTTTAATAGTAGCGGCAGTTGCTATATTTGTATTAAAGTATACAAGGTTTGGTAGAACCGTATATGCAATTGGTGGAAATGAAAATTCAGCTATGCTTATGGGTTTAAATACTGGAAAAGTTAAAATTCTTGTTTATACTGTATCTGGTTTTTGTTCTTCTTTAGCGGGACTGTTATTTACTTTATATACACTATCCGGTTATGGTTTACATTGCTTGGGGACGGAGATGGATGCCATTGCAGCTTGTGTAATAGGAGGAATATTACTAACAGGAGGATCAGGATATCCTATAGGACCTGTATTTGGTGTCTTAACTATGGGTATAATTCAAAGCCTTATAATGTTTCAGGGAAATCTTAATTCTTGGTGGACAAAGATTGCAGTAGGAATGCTGCTATTTATATTTATTGCACTGCAGAGAATTATTGTTATTAGGGAAGAAAAGAAAAAGGTTGTTATAAGCTGATGAGTTTTATATTTAAAGTTAGGGTAAAATAAAAGGTGTCCAGTTTTATATTTGGTCACCTTTTATTTAGCTTATTTTTCATTTCATGAACATACTGAATAGACAAGTTATGATAGCAATTAGACAAATTGAAAAAAACGCTGCTTTGCTTATAATTATAATGTTAAATAGACTTAAAAGGAACAAAGATATTACTAATATAGATGCAATTGTTGATAATGTATCTAATAATTTTTTTAATGCTTTATGATTTTTATGAGTTAAAGAACCCTCCTTAATTCTATTTAATGTAGTGTAATAAGATATACAAGGTAATCCTGTAAAAATAGTTATTACTAATGTTATTATTAATGTAGGTATTAAAATAATACCAAAAATTTTTATATATATGTAAGGTATATAATTATATTTAGCAAGTGATAATAAAATAATAAATAAAATAGAGCATACAATAAGGAATAAAAATGATGGCACTGCGATTTTTTTAGTTAATTTATACTGGCTTATATATTTTTCTGATTTGGTATAACTGTCTGTATAAATTGGTTTTGTGTCTTCAGGGGCACTGAATATATGTATTGCATTTGATATGGAACATACATGATTCCATCCTGCTTCTTTGAAGTATGAAAAATACTCTTCATCTGCATTATATCTATAATCTAGAGAATATTGCAGTTTTTCAGGTTTAGCTTTTTTGAGTTTATACCCCATAAAGCTAAATTTATATAAAATCCAGCCTTTGCTTGCATAATCAGAGAGCATTTCCATTTCTTCCTCTTCTCCAAAAGCTACTCCTTTGCTCATGACATATTTTGTGTTGGACATATACTATAACATCTCCTCATTATTAAATATTTCTTCTGCAATTTGAACCATCTTACGTTTTCTTTCAACTTCATTTTTTAAAAATTGAATTCCTTTATCTGTAGCAATGTAAACTTTTTTTTGATCTGATTCCTCTGTAAGTTTTATGAGTTTTGCATCAAGAAGTTTTTTTATACTTGTATACAAAGATGCAGGACCTATTGAAAACTTGCCTTTTGACATTTTTTCAACTGATTTCATAATCAAATAGCCATGTTTAGGTTTTATTAAAGATAGCAAAATATAATAGTAGGTGTCTGTAAGTTCACCCATTTCTAAAGAATTATTTCTAGCCATTTTTACCTCCTATATATCATTAAATGACATATGATTTAATATACTATATCATTTAATGATATATGTGTCAACAGATATAAAATAGTTTTAAATTATTATTTTTTATTTATTTCTACATTTAATTTTCTGTATTTGTAGTAGAATAGTTTTAAATGATCAATTTATAAGTGTGGAGGCTAATTTATGAAATTATTATTGACCAACGACGATGGAGTTAATGCAAAGGGAATATATGCATTAGCCAAGGAATTAGAAAAAAAGCATGAATTGATAATTGTTGCGCCGGATGTTGAAAAAAGTGCCAGCAGTCATTCAATAACAGTAAGAGATCCTTTATTTGTCAAACAAGTGAAGCTTGAAGGAATAAAATCAAAAGCCTACAGCGTCACTGGTACACCTGCAGATTGTGTAAAGATTGCAATAGATAAAATTGTAGATGGAAATATAGATATGGTCTTATCTGGAATAAATAATGGATTGAATATTGGATTGGACGTGTTGTATTCTGGTACGGTTTCTGCAGCTATTGAGGCTGCCATCAATAAAATACCTTCACTGGCTGCATCTATGGAAGTGGAAGATGGAGTAGAAGGAGAATATGAGGATGCAGCAAAATGTGTTTCAGAAGTACTGGAAAAGCTTGAAGATAAATATATGAAAGATGATGTTGTATTTAATTTAAATATGCCTATGAAAATAAAAAAAGGAATTAAAGTGTGTAAAATTGGTGAAAGAGGATATACTGGTTATTTTATA
Organism: Clostridium ljungdahlii; assembly: GCF_001636845.1. GTDB lineage: Bacteria > Bacillota > Clostridia > Clostridiales > Clostridiaceae > Clostridium_B > Clostridium_B ljungdahlii_A. Next base: position 122,839 of record NZ_LITT01000035.1, on the reverse strand, counting down.
GAGGTGGATTCTAAAGATGAGGGAAAGACTTTTCAATTAAAAGGTAAGATGAGTGATTCCTATGCTAATGACACAGATGGATATTTTATGAAACAAGGTTATGCTACTTTAACGCCACTTCACTATGATCTTACTAATTTTAAACTGCTTAAACAGGTTGATAAAATTTTTAATTAATAAAAATGGATAAAAACTTGTGTTTTTGTAATGGTAGCAGATAAAACTATGCAGCAGGTACTTAGTAAAAGTTGTGATATTGGATTTTGTGGGCCGGAGCAGACAATATATATATATAACCAGAAGAGAAGGGATTACCCCGTACTTTTTGCACAACTTACAACTACAGATGGTTCTTTTTTAGTTGGTAGAAAAGCGGAAAAAAACTTTGATTGGAAATCTGTAAAAGGTAAAAGTATAATTGGAGGAAGACCTGGCGGAGTTCCCGAAATGGCTCTGGAGTATGTATTGCAGAAAAATGGAATTCAACCTGGAAAAGACGTTAACTTGATAACTAATATTGCTTATACTGCAACAGGAGGAGCTTTTAAATCGAAAACAGGTGACTATGTTGCACTTTTTGAACCAACAGCTAGTATGCTTGAAAAAGATAAAAATGGATACGTAGTTGCTTCAGTAGGCAAATCTGCTGGTGTACTTCCATACACATGTTATTTTTCAACTAAATCCTATATGGAAAAGAATCCACAGACTATACAAAAATTCACTGATGCAATTCATCAAGGACAAATATGGGTTCAAAAACACAATGACACAGAAGTAGCTGAAGCTATAAAATCATTTTTCCCTGGAACAGATGAAGGTATCTTGATTTCTGTAGTGAAAAATTATAGATCTATAAATGCCTATGCGACTACTCCAGTTATAAAAGAGCAGGATTTAAACAGACTTGTGGATATAATACAAAACTATAAACCTAGTTTAATACCTTCAAGACCAGACTTTAACAAGATAGTTAATAACTCTTTTGCAGAAAAAGCTATTAAATAGCTTATAGTATTTCAAAATAGAAATAAACTTGAATACATCAACAGACTGTTAGTAATTGAAAATTACATTTAAGTTAAGAATTAATAGTTAAGAATTAACCATAACTATTAATTCTTAACTATTAATTTTAAATTTAAGTTCTGTCTACACATAAATTTTGATATAATGGAATAAAATACAATTAAAGTCTTTTTGCTGTATGAATGGTAGGTGGTGTATATTTTGAATGATGAATATTTAGATTATATAGAAGATTATGCTCGAAAGGTTGATTTTAAGAAAATAGGAGAAAATCCATTTTATTTTGAAAAAGTGTATAGAGACATAAGTATGAAATTTGAAGATCTATATGGAGTTTCGTATAATGAAATGGATGAAGTATATATTCCAGGAACGTTATTAAATGCAGATAATAAAAAATTTATTGCTATATTTTTTATAGGTGTAAGAAATGGTGGGATAAATTATAGAGCTATTATATTTCATCCTAAATATGGTCTTGTAGATGAAGATGATTTTCAAGATGTATTATCGGAAGAAGAATACCTTTCTATGATACACTATAAATATAGATTGTGTGTAAAATTATTGAATGATTCGCCAGGAAATATGTTTAAAAAATACTAGTTGTATAAGATTAATGCATATAGGGATTTACTATAAAAATTCTTGACAGGTTGAAAAATAACGTTATAATAGAACTATATAAATTTGAATTTGTTAACTGTGAAAAAGAGGATTAGAGATAATGGAGTATAAAGAGAGGAAAACTTGTTAGTTGAGAGGTTTTCTATATGTATTATCTTGAAGGTAGCTTTGGAGTTTCTTTGCTGAAATAACAGTAGGTAAAGACGGTTTTCTTAATCGTTATTTTTTAAGAGCCTGTATTTACAGGAAAAAAGGTGGTAACGCGGGTCTTCGTCCTTTATGGATGAAGGCTTTTTTTGATTTAAGAATGTAAATACTTGAATTGGTATTAATATTAGAATATCTAATAATTAGGAGGAGATTTGATGGCACAAAAGAAAGAAATGGCAACTACTTATAACCCAAAAGAATTTGAAGACAGACTTTATGATCTTTGGCAAGAAAAAGGATACTTTACACCCAAAGCAGATAAAAATAAAAAATCCTATACAATAGTAATACCACCTCCAAATATTACGGGAAAATTGCACCTTGGACACGCGCTAGATGATACTATACAGGACATAATAATAAGAACAAAGAGAATGCAAGGCTACAGTACACTATGGCTTCCGGGTGAAGATCATGCAAGTATTGCAACTGAGGTAAAAGTTGAAAAAGAACTTCTAAAAGATGGAATAGAAAAAAAGAAAATAGGAAGAGAAAAATTCCTTGAAAAAACATGGGATTGGAGTAATGAATACAGAGGAAGAATAAGAAACCAGGTAAAGAAGCTTGGTTGTTCTGCAGATTTTACAAGAGAGCGATTTACTATGGATGAAGGCCTCAATAAGGCAGTAAAAAAGTTCTTTGTAAAACTATATAATGATGGCCTTATATATCAGGGAAACAGGATAATAAACTGGTGTCCTAAATGTCAGACAGCTATATCCGATGCGGAAATCGAGTATGAAGAGCAGCAGGGACATTTTTGGCACATAAAATATAAGATTGTAGGTAGTGACGAATACCTTGAAATTGCAACGACAAGGCCTGAAACAATGTTTGGAGATACAGCCATTGCAGTTAATCCTAAGGATGAAAGATATAAGCATTTAGTAGGAAAGAAAGCTATACTTCCAATTATAAATAGGGAAATACCTATAGTTTCCGATGACTATGTAGACATGGAGTTTGGTACAGGAGCAGTTAAGATAACACCAGCGCATGACCCTAATGACTATCATGTAGGAAAAAGACATAACCTTCCTGAAATAATAATAATGAACGAAGATGGAACTATAAAATTACCTGGAACAAAATATGATGGACTTGATAGATATGAAGCTAGAAAGTTAGTAGTAGAAGATTTAGATAAGCAGGGATATTTGGTTAAAATCAAAGAACATGCACATAATGTAGGATGTCATGACAGATGTGGTACTACTATCGAACCTATGCTTTCAAAGCAGTGGTTTGTAAAGATGAAATCACTAGCAGAACCTGCTATTAAGGTTGTAAGAGATAAAAAGGTTAAATTTGTACCTGAAAGATTTGAAAAAACTTACTTCAACTGGATGGAAAATATTCAGGATTGGTGTATTTCAAGACAGCTCTGGTGGGGACATAGAATTCCTGTTTGGTACTGCAAGGATTGTGGTGAAGTTATAGTAACAGATGGAGAAGCTTTAAAATGTCCAAAGTGCGGTTCAACTAACTTAGAGCAGGATAAAGATGTACTGGATACTTGGTTTAGTTCTGCACTATGGCCTTTCTCAACACTTGGATGGCCAGATAAGACAGAGGATTTGAAATGCTTCTACCCTAACAATACTCTTGTTACAGGATACGACATAATATTCTTCTGGGTTGCAAGGATGATATTCTCAGGTCTTTACTGTATGGATGATATTCCTTTTGAAAATGTACTTATACACGGTATCGTAAGGGATTCTCAAGGAAGAAAAATGTCAAAATCACTTGGAAATGGTGTAGATCCAATAGAGGTAATAGATGAGTATGGAGCAGATGCTCTTAGATTTACTCTTATTACAGGAAATGCACCAGGAAATGACATAAGGTATTATCCAGAAAGAGTTGAAGCATCTAGAAATTTTGCAAACAAAATATGGAATGCTTCAAGATTTGTACTTATGAACATAGATGAAGATTTGATGAATAAGTATAAAGACTGCAAAGATTACAGTGGTGCAGATAGATGGATAATGTCTAAATTAAATACTCTTGTAAAAGAAGTTACAGATAATATAGAAAAATTTGAACTTGGAATAGCTTCTCAGAAATTATATGATTTTATATGGGGAGAATTATGTGATTGGTATATAGAACTTGTTAAACCTGTTATGTATGGTGAGGACGAAAAAGCTAAGGGTGTGGCATACAATGTATTAAACAATGTATTATCCACAAGTTTGCAGCTATTACATCCTGTAATGCCTTTCATAACTGAAGAAATATATACTCATCTTTATACAGAGTATGAATCCATAACTATATCGAAATGGCCAGAATATGATGAAAGCCTGAAGGATTTAAAGGCAGAAAAAGATATGGAATATATTATAGAGGCTATTAGAGAAATAAGAAATATTAGAACAGAAATGAATGTACCATTTTCTAGAAAAGCAAAAATTATGGTTCATGTAGCTGAAAAAGGTGCATATGAAGCTTTTCAAAATGGAGAAGATTATTTCAAAAAATTAGCTTCTGCTAGTGAGGTTGAATTTTTAAAAGATAAAAATGATGCACCAAAAAATATAGTATCGGCAGTAACTAGAGGAGCAGAATTATTTATTCCACTTTTTGATCTGGTAGATATGGATAAGGAAATTGAAAGACTTAATAAGGAAAAGGAAAAACTAGAGGGAGAAATAAAGAGAGTAGAAAACAAACTTTCAAATGAAAAATTTGTTTCCAAGGCACCGGAAGCTGTGGTAAATGCAGAAAGAGAAAAAGGAGATAAGTACAGAGAAATGCTGAATACTGTAATTGAAAGATTGCAGAATATAAAATAAACAAAATGTGGGGATGTGTTACTATGAATTACAATGAAACAGTTGAATATATAGAAACTACTGCTAAATTTGGAAGTAACTATGGACTTGATAGGACAGAAAAGATGTTGGAGCTTTTAGGTAACCCACAGAAGAAAATAAAGACAATACATGTAGCGGGTACCAATGGAAAAGGTTCTATTACGGCAATGATAAATAGAATACTAATGGAAGCAGGATTTAAGGTAGGTATGTATACTTCACCTTATTTAGAAGTATTTGAAGAGAGAATTCAGATAAATGGTGTCAATATACCTAAGGATGATTTGAGTAGGGTAGTAACAAAGGTGGCAGAAGTTGTTAAAAAAGTTATTGAACTCGGGTATGAAAACCCTACCGAATTTGAGATAATTACCTGTACTATGTTCTATTATTTCTATGAGAAGAAAGTTGATATAGCTGTAGTTGAAGTTGGACTTGGGGGAAGACTTGATGCCACAAATGTTATGGCACCATTTTCAAAAGAAGAAGATGGAGGAGTATTACTTAGCATAATTGCTTCTATAAGCTATGACCACATGCAGATACTAGGAGATACCTTAGCTGAGATAGCTCATGAAAAGGCAGGAATAGTTAAGCCTGGTATATCCGTAATACTTTATCCTGAAGAAAAAGAAGCAGAAGAAGCTATAGAAAAAGTATGCAGTGAAAGGGGAAGCACACTTATAAAGGTTCCTTGTGATTGTGTAGAGCCTGAAGATCAGGAAAAGGTGAACAATAACAGCAAAGAATATGTGCAAAAGATAAAGGTACATACAAAAAAAGAAGATTACCATATTAAATTATCCCTTTTAGGTAGACATCAGCTTACAAATTGTGCTTGTGCCCTATTTGCTATAGAGGAACTGTCTAGATATGGATTTGATATAGATAAGCAGACTATATTAAAAGCACTTTCTAATGTGAAATGGATTGGAAGACTTGAAGTAATGCACCGAAAGCCACTGGTTGTAATAGATGGGGCACACAATAGAGAAGGAATTTCCATGCTGAGGAAAAACTTGTGTACCTATTTTAACTACAATAAGATGATACTTATACTTGGTATATTGGCAGATAAAGAAGTTGAAGTAATGGTAAAAACTATTGTTCCTTTAGCGGAGAGAGTAATAGCTGTTACTCCAAACAATACAAGAGCTGAAAATTCAAAAGAATTAAAAGGTGTCATAGAAAAATATAACTCTAAATGTGAAGCTTTGGATAGTTATGAAGAGGCTTACGAAAAGGCACTTTCTTACTGCAGCGAAGATGATATCTTATTGATATCGGGTTCTCTTTATATGATAGGCGACATGAGGAAAATTATAAGAAAGCACAATAACAGCAAATAACCACTATAAAGTTTCTAGATTGAAAGTTAACTTATACAAAGCATGTAATGACAAATTTTAGCACCATAAAAACTTTTGACAAGTCTAAAGCTCGGTATTTTGAAAATCTAAGAACCTTAGATAAACTCGTACCTCAAACATATCTAAGCTCCTAAGATTTTCTAAAATGCCTCGCTAAGACTTATGGAAAAGTTTTTAAAGGTGCTTTCAATTTTGTCATTACATTTTATGTATAAGTTTAAATTTCAATTAGAAGCCCTATATAGATTTATATGGGTATTCTAACTTAAAAATCAACTTATACGCAGGTATATTTTTACAATAATGAAGTTCTTTTAAATATTTTGCATATAAGTCTTAGAAAAAAATTCGTAAAAACTTAGAACTTTTGAATTGTCTGAGGTACGAGTTTTCAAAAGTTCTTAGCTTTTTTAGAATTTTTTACTTAGACTTATCAAAATATTTAATGAACTGAAGGTTGTAAAAGATATCCGTAGAATAAGTTGATTTTTTGCTTAGAAGATCTATATGTTAGATAAATTTTTTACTTACGGTTTAAAACTAATTTTTTAAGGGCAGTTGCAAATTGATCAGGACAGGAAGTCCCTTTTCCACTGCAGGAAATTCCCTCTAATTTTTCGACAGCTTCAGCTACATCCATTCCTTCTACTAATTTTGATATACCTTGTAAGTTCCCATTACATCCTCCTACAAAATTTACATTTCTAATTTTGTTTTCTACAACATCAAAATTTATTTGACTTGAACAAACTCCTTTTGTTATATAACTGTACATTTCATCACCTTGTTTCATATAAAATAATGTAGTAACAAAATAATTATATAGAATATAAAGTTAATATACAACAAAATAAATTAATTAGTATTACCTATTTTAGCTAACCTTCATATTATAGTTGTAAGGGGGCGATGGTGTGTTGGAGTATCTTTATATATGTAGCACTTCTTCTGATACGGTATCAAAGGTGAATCTGGATGATTTTCATGAAGAAACTAGAATACATTTAAAATCTGAGGACATGACCTATAGAGTTGGACCCCATGGTGTATGTTTAAGTGATTCTAAACTTATAACAGCAAATAAATATAATAACAGCATATCTATAATAGATATAAAAAATGAAATTCAGGAAGAAACTTATTACGTTGGGGCATGCTGCAATGATATTATTACCTATAAAAATAATGCATATATAATATGCAGTGATTTAAACAGCTTACTTGTTTTTGATCTTAGCATGAGAAAAGTGGTTGAAGAAGTTCCCTGTGGAAATCTTCCTTATAGTATATGTTTGAATAAGGAAAAAAAGTTGCTAGTAATATCTAATATGGAAGACGATAGCATAACATTAATAGACTGCAAAAAAAATGAACGTATAGCTAACATAAGGGTAGGATACTATCCTACTAAGGCTGTGTTTGCAGTGGATGGACAGCATATACTTATCTGTGAAAGCAATATAGGATCGGAGTTTAGGGGAAGTATAGCCATATTATCACTTAAAAACTATAAAATTATAAATAGAATTATTGTGGGAAATTCGCCAGTAGACATATACTGCAGCAGTAGATACTGTTTTGTATCTAATTTTGGAGATGGCACAATAAGTGTTTTGGATATAAATAACTATAAGGAGAAAAAGAGGTTGATTGTAGGGGGTATGCCTGCAAGTGTATTAAAACGAAGGGGAAGTTTATACGTGGGTGATAACTATAACAATTTATTGATAAAGGTAAATTTAAAAGATGAAAATAAAAAATATATACCTATAGGTGGAGAACCTACAGGTATGGTTGTGAAATAAATCTTTAATCTTCCATAAGTAATTCAACTATTTTATAATAAATTTCTGAAAAGTTTTTTTCCCACTTTTCACATAGACCTTGGGCAGTTTTTTTAGAGTCCACATTTAGCTTCAAATTCATTAAGGTGGAATTACTTTCTGATATTTTTAAATTTACCATAAAACTGTTTTTATGTTTAGCTGTATAGTTGGCATTTACTGAGATTTTACTTTTTATGTCATTAAAACGCTCATCTATATAGTTGTCTAATATATCTATTTTATCTTTGGAAATTCTATTTCCGAAGAGGGACAACACCTTTATGCCTTTTTTTGTAATTATAAATTTATGGTTACTTTGAGAATCTATCTGCTTGATAAAATTAGAAGATAGAAGCTCATTTAAATATTGTTGAAGAGTAAAATAATTTATGAAGTCATTTTCCAGTATGACTTCAGTTATTTGATTATTGGAAATAGGAAACTTGATTTTCTTAAATATGTAAAGCAGAAGTAATTTATTTTCTGCTAGTTCTAAAGTGTTTTCAAACATTTAAAATCCTCTCCATTGAATTAAGAATACTAAAATAATATATATGTATATTATAGCATAGTTGTATAAAATATTTGAATGCATATTTTTGAATGTAATATATCTAAAATAAATTTTTTGAATTTTGTAATATTTGTTGTTATAAAATACTATATAAAATTATGAAATAAATATATTGTGGAGGTAAAAATTGAAATCAAGATGTATAAAAAAAATATTTATGGTGTCCATATTATTGCTTATAGCTATTGGCGTATCATTATTTGCAAATTATAGATATGAAGGGGCATTTGCAAGAGTAAATAGGAAATTACCTATTTATTGTGTTGACACAAAAGATAAAAAAGTTGCTATAACTTTTGATGTTAGTCTAGGAGATGAATACATTGATGAGATATTAAATGTACTGGATAAACATAATATAAAAGCTACATTCTTTGTAGTAGGGGACTGGGTTGATAGAAATCCCGATAAACTAAAAGAGATATATAATAAAGGACACGAAATAGGAAATCATTCAAATAGGCACCCTAATATGACGAAAATATCTAGAGATAAAATTATTGAAGATATAAACATAAATGAAGCTAAAATAAGAAGTATAACAGGAAGTGGAACAAAACTGTTTAGATGTCCTGAAGGGTCTTATAATGACGATGTAATAGATACAGTAAAGAATTCAGGATATTACTGCATTCAATGGGATGTAGATAGTATAGACTGGAAAGAGCAGGGGGCAGATCTTGAATACAACAGGGTTATAAAAAGTACAAAACCTGGTTCTATATTACTATTTCATAATAGTGCAAAGTATACACCATCTAATTTAGAAAGGGTAATAGTAAACTTAAAGGAAAAAGGATACAAGTTTGTTAAGGTAGGAGATTTGATATATAAAGATAACTATAAAATGGACTATGACGGAAAGCAGATGAGAAATTAATATAACTTATATTAAACAATTATTGAAAAACACAATAAATATGTATTATAATGGCAATGAGGGCAAGCATCAATGATTGGATTACAATTTAGAAAATAGTATAAAAAAACATATCCTGTTTAAAATAATTTTAAAACATATATTTTAGCGGGAGGTAATAAAGATGCAATCTATAGAAGTTATTGAAACTAATGCCCAGTTTAAGAGATATTTGGTAGAGCTTTTTGATTTAATGAATTTAGACTACTGTACGTTTACAAGCAATGATGCTAGTAGAAGGATAAATTATGTAGTGCTAAATTCTATAGACAAAAGGTACAAAGTTCTGGATGGAGATTATTGTTTTGTAAATATGGATTTAATATGTAAAAAGAAAAATAATGTAGATATATCCGGTTGCATCATAACCTATGGACTGGGAAATAAGAATACGGTTACTATATCGAGCTTAGACTATTCTAGCGGATTTGTATATTGCCTCCAAAGAGATATTATATATGAGGGAAAAAGGGTGATTGAGGCTCAGGAAATTCCAGTTAATATGGCACTCAAAGATATTGATGAACTTTACGCAGCTGTAGTAGCTATAACTATAGGTCTTATGGAAGACAAGTGCATTTATGATTTGATCAAAAATAAAACATTTATGACTTTAAGCTAAATTATAAGTATATTTTTGTTTTTTGATGAATAACTATATGATAGTGAAACATTTAAAACTAAGGGAAAGAGGGGTTTATGATGGACAATTTAATGTTAAACAATAAGATCTATCTTGAAGGTACAGTAGCTTCAGAATTACAATTTAGCCACGAAATGTATGGAGAGGGTTTTTACACCTTTAATGTTGAGGTTCCTAGATTAAGTGAAAGTAAGGATATACTATTCATTACAATTTCAGAGAGACTTATAGGTGGAATGGATATCAAAGTTGGAACTGATGTAATAATAGAAGGACAGCTTAGGTCCTACAATAAATTTGTGGATGGGGCAAATAGATTGATATTAACTGTATTTGCAAGAAATATAGATTTTTGCACTGAAAGGAGTAAAAATCCAAATCAAATTTTTCTTGATGGATTTATATGCAAGGAGCCAGTTTATAGGACAACTCCCTTTGGTAGAGAAATCTCAGATATGCTTCTAGCTGTAAACAGAGCTTATAATAAGTCTGATTACATACCTACCATTGCTTGGGGAAGAAATTCTAGGTTTTGTAAGTCATTAAAAGTAAGTGACAATATAAGGGTTTGGGGAAGATTACAGAGTAGAGAATATCAAAAAAAGATATCAGATACTGAAACTGTAAGGAAAATAGCTTATGAAGTTTCTATATCTAAAATGGAAAAAGTTAACAGAGATAAAGAAAAAATGGAGGAAGAAAACGAAGAAGAGGAAAAAGAACAACCTAAAAATGAAGATGAAAATAGCTTAGGGGATAACATAGGCGATAAGCGTATATCATAAACAGAATCTGTATTTACAGGGTATAGGCCTTGTCCTTGAATTTTAAGGAGGTTATACCCTGTATTTTCTAGATGAATTATTTCCTTAAATCTGATAAAATTTTAGTTTTGCCTTTAGTTTTATCATCTACTGACTTTACTATTTTTGCAGGGCTTCCAGCAGCTACAACTCCTTCAGGTATATCTTCTGTTACTACTGAACCTGCTGCAATTACAGAGCCAGTTCCAATTTTTACTCCTTCTAAGATTACGGAGTTAGCTCCTATAAGTACATTGTCACCTATCTCACAAGGTGATTTACTAGGTGGTTCTAAAACTCCAGCTACTACAGCTCCAGCACCTAAGTGAACATTTTTACCAAGTTTTCCTCTAGCACCTACTACTGCATTCATATCTATCATAGTGCCTTCACCTATTTCTGCACCTATGTTTATAACTGCCCCCATCATTACTACTGCATTTTTGTCTATTTTAACTTTATCTCTTATAATAGCACCAGGTTCAATTCTGGCATTCATGTTTGTCAAATCAGCAAGGGGAATGGCTGAGTTTCTTCTGTCCTGTTCTATTCTAAATTGCTTGATCTTATCTTTGTTTTCTTCTAAAAATTTTGATATTTCATCGCTTTCTCCAAAGAGAATGTAAAAATCACCACTATTATAATTTTCTATACTGCCTAAATCACAATTTGATATGTCACCTTTAAGGTAAACTTTAACTGGAGTAGATTTTTTAGCCTCTTTTATATACTTTGCTATTTGATATGGATCTGTAAGGTCATATTTTGCTTCCATTTTAAATCATCCTTTCCATTTTATTTATAATGAATAAATTTTAGTCTTTTATAGTAAGCATAACTACGTTTTTAGTTTTTTAAGCAAATTATAACATATAAAAGTTTAAGTATGTAGATAATTTGTACTTAATATCAGGATTTTTTTGTGGAGTTTTTAAGTATTTCACCTATTTGCTCATGGGTAAATTTATAAGATGTCTTACAAAAGTTACATTTTAATTCTTCAGTTTTTCCTTCATTATAAATTTCCTCTAAATCTTTTGCACCTATGCTTATAAGAGCCTTTTCAACTCTTTCCCTTGAACAATCGCATTTATAAGTAGGTGTTAATTCATCTAATATCTTTAATCCCATATCCTTAAAGATATCATTTAATATTTGTGAAATACTCATGCCCTTAGCTAGCATATTTGATATAGATGGAAGTTCCTGTAACCTATAGGTAACTAAGTCTGCAAGGAGATCTTCTGCTCCAGGAAGCATCTGAATGATGAATCCTCCTGAGGCCTTTATACTTAAATCTACATCTACGAGAACTCCAAGGGCTACTGCAGATGGAGTTTGCTCTGAAACTGTAAAGTAGTAAGCTAGATCATCTCCTATTTCCCCAGTTTGTATAGGAATTTTGCTGGAGTAAGGTTCTCTAAGTCCCATATTTCTTACTACGGTTAAATTTCCATTAGTTCCTATGATTCCACCTACGTCAAGTTTTCCTTTACTATTTGGTGGCAAATTTGCAAGTGGGTTTCCTATATATCCTTTTACATGGCAGTCAGCATAGGAAGTTACAGATATTCCTTTAGCTTCACCGCCTCCAGAAATTATAAGGGATAAGCTATCTTTAGGTGATTTTAACATTGCCCCCATAAGGCTTCCTGCCGTGAGCATCCTTCCAAAGGCTGCTGCAGCTGTAGGAGCACATTCATGAATTTTAACAGCTTCATTTACTAGATTTGTAGTAGAGGCTGCTATTATTCGAATGTTATCATCTTTAGCTGTGGCTCTTATTAATTTATCTATCATTTAATTTCCATCTCCTAATCATACGTGTATTAAAGTTTAGTTACTATATATGATATTCTTTCAGAAGTATCAGTTACAGTTTTATCACTGTAGTTGTCCAATTTATTTACAATTCTAAACCCACAATTTTTCAATGTGGATTCTATATATTCGCAAGTATAAGCCCTTTCGCGATGGTTTTCATCAAATCGTTTATAAAAATCCTCATGACGTATAAAAAATGTGAGGTACATGTCCACAATGTCATCTTCTAAATAATTTTCCCACATATACGTAATATTTTCATCGTCGTAAGTATAGGTATTATTACCTAGTATATTTGTAATTTTGTAATAGGAATTTATATCAAATAGGAATATTCCATTGCTTTCTAAATGATTGAACACACTTTTAAAGTAACTTTGTAATTCTGATTCTTTTAATATATAGTTTGTAGAATCAAGACAGCAAGTTATGAGATTGAATTTCCTGTTTAACTCGAAATTAGTTATGTCTTGACATATAAAGTTTACTTTTAATCCACTGTTCCTAAGCTTTATATCTGCTTCTGATAGCATTTCACTGGATAAATCTACTGCCCAGGTATTTTTAAAATAAAGTGCCAACTTTTCTGTCATATTACCCGTACCACAGGCTAAATCCAGATAATTTTCTCTGTCTATATTTAATTTTTCACATATGTTTATAATTTTTTTAGCCCATGTGCTGTAATCTATATCGCTGTTTATTAGATTGTCATATATATGAGCAAATTTTCCATAGCAGTTCATTTTTATTTCCGTTATCAAATTTTCATAACGGTCTTTAACTCCCTTCTTACAGGTATTTTTATAGGTGTTTAAAGTTAAAAAAGGTAAAATTGTATTTATCAATTAATATTATATATTTTTGAGGTATAAGTCAAATTTATTGTTTATCTTTGTTTTTACTATGGTTTACTAGACTTTCATTTTTAGGTATATTTAATTCCTTTTTTCTCTTAGTCATCATGCCACCAATTCTTCCAGTTTCTTCAGCTGTTAAACTGCTCCAGCCAAATGAATTAACTTTCTCTTTTAATCCTAGTTCTTCAGCTATTTCATATTTTAATTTTTCTCTAAGTTTTTCAGCTTCTGTAAGCTCTCTGTTTGATTTCAATTTTGCTTTTATGATTTTTTTTAATGGAGTTTTTGACATAGATACCATCCTCCCACTTTTACTATAGATTATTTTTACCCCAAAAGCGAGATTTATACATACTATAATTGCTGTAGAATAAATACATAATATACTATAATAATTATAGTATATATTTTAAATATAATATACATTTAAAGCAGCAATCTAAATGACATGCACGTAGCTACAGGAATATTATGGTAATTAAATAAGCTTTCCAAGTAGAATTATTATTTGGCTTTTGAACGGAAACAATTAATTTTATTCTAAAGTGCATTATACATTGCATATAATACATTAAGCAGTATGAAGTATGCGTTATTTTTAATTCCCAATAATATTTATTTCTATGAACATATTTCAAAAGTTTAGTGTAAAATATTTAGTAAGATATATTTAAAATTAAATAGGTTATCTTTATTAAGATATCATGGTATTATATTTAATAATAGATCTTAAACTTAAATATTTAATCAATTTATATTATAAAATTTTTAGGAGGAATATTAAAATGAGTTGTAATGTGGCAGTAGTTGGGTGTACTGGAATGGTAGGAAGAAAATTTATAGAGGTGCTGGAAGAAAGAGATTTTCCAATAGAAAAATTGTATTTGTTTGCATCTGCTAAATCAAGTGGAAAAATATTAAAATTTAAAGATAAAGATTATACTGTAGAGGAATTAAAAGAAGATAACATAAAAAATAAAAAGATAGATATTGCTCTTTTCTCAGCAGGTGGAAGTGTAAGCCTTAAATTTGCACCTATATTTTCAAAATATGGTGCAGTAGTTATAGATAATAGTAGTGCTTGGAGAATGGATAAAGAGGTACCTTTGGTAGTTCCTGAAGTAAATCCAGAGGATATAAAATGGAATAAAGGTATAATTGCAAATCCTAATTGTTCAACTATACAAGCAATAGTAGCAATTAAACCTCTTTATGATAAATATGGAGTAGAAAGAATTGTATATTCTACATACCAGGCTGTATCTGGCGCTGGAATGGGAGGATATAATGATTTACTAGAAGGATATAAGGGAAATGCACCTAAGAAGTTTCCATATCCAATAGCAGGAAATATACTTCCTCATATAGATGTATTTTTGGAAAATGGATACACTAAAGAAGAAATGAAAATGGTAAACGAAACAAGAAAAATATTACATGACGATACTTTGAGAGTTACAGCTACTACAGCAAGAGTACCAGTAACTTATTCTCATAGTGAAAGTATAAATGTAGAGCTTAAAAAAGACTTTAAAATAGAGGATATTTTTGAATTGTACAAGAATGCTGCTGGAGTAGTGTTAAAAGATGATGTGGACAATTTAGTATATCCAATGCCAATAGAGGCAGCAGGAAAAGATGAAGTATTTGTAGGAAGAATAAGAAGGGACTTTAGCGTAGACAATGGATTAAATCTATGGGTTGTAGCAGATAACATAAGAAAAGGTGCTGCTACTAATGCTGTTCAAATAGCAGAATGCATAGTTAAGGATAAATAACAATATAATTTAAGATGATAGGCATATTAAATTTGAATTGAGAAGGGGTGCTTTTAATGAGCTTATTTAAAGGTTCAGGGGTAGCTATTATTACCCCATTTAATGATAATGGGGTGGACTTTGATAAATTAAAAGAATTGCTTGAGTGGCAAATAAAATCAGGTACAGATGCAATAATAATTTGTGGGACTACAGGTGAAGCTTCCACTATGACTGAAAAGGAAAGAAAAGATACAATAAAATTTACAGTAGATACTGTTAATAAGAGGATACCAGTTATTGCAGGTACAGGCAGTAATTGTACACAATCTGCCGTAAACATGAGCAAATGGGCAGAAAGTATAGGAGTAGATGGAGTCCTTGTAATCACACCTTACTATAATAAAACTACACAAAAGGGATTGATAGAGCATTTTAAGGCAGTGTCTTCAGCTATAAAAACTCCTATTGTAGTATATAATGTACCAGGAAGAACAGGATTAAATATACAGCCTAAAACTTTAAAAGAATTATGCAAATTAGATAATGTGGTAGCTGTTAAAGAAGCCAGTGGAAATATAAGTCAAATTGCTAAAATGAAAGCTCTATGCGGGGATGATATTGATTTATATTCTGGAAATGATGATCAGACAGTCCCTATAATGTCTTTAGGAGGGCTTGGAGTTATATCTGTTCTTGCAAATATTATTCCTAAAGATATGCATGATATGTGTAAATTATTTTTAGAGGGAAATGTAAAAGAAGCACTAAAGATGCAATTAAAGGCTCTTACACTTATGAATACTATGTTCATAGAAACAAATCCTATACCTATAAAAACTGCTATGAATGTTTTGAATATGAATGTTGGAAATTTAAGACTTCCACTTTGTGATATGTCTAAGGAAAATTTGGATGTTTTAAAATCAGAGCTTAAAAACTATGGACTTTTAAAATAAAAAACAAGTTTATTTAAATTATTGTGTAAAACGAAAGCTAGCTTTCTTTAATTTAACGTGAAAGATTTATTTCTTTCACGTTAAATCAATATGTGACTTTGTAATTAATGATTATTAAATAATTTGAGGAGAGGTTTAAATGATTAAAATTATACTAAGTGGATGTAATGGCAAAATGGGAAAAGTAATAACCAATTTAGTAGAGGATTTCCCGGACTTATCCATATGTGCAGGAATAGATAAGAAGGATGAAAAATCAGCATTTCCTGTGTTTACCAATATATTAGAATGTAATGTAGAAGGAGACGTAATATTAGACTTTTCAAGACCTGATTCATTGGATTCACTTCTACAATATGGTAAGAAACATAATATAGGAATTATATTTTGCACTACAGGATATAGTGAAGAACAAATTAAAAAAATTCAGGAAGCCTCAAAGTTTATTCCAATTTTTAGATCTGCCAATATGTCTATAGGTATAAATGTCATAAATAAGGTATTAAAAGATGTAAGTGCTCTTTTATATAAAAACTTTGATATAGAGATAATAGAAAAACATCATAATCAAAAAGTAGATGCTCCAAGTGGAACAGCATTACTTTTAGCAGATACAATAAAAGATTCTATACCAGAAAAGATTGACTATGTAAATGGAAGAGAAGGAATTAGAAAGAGAGTTCATAATGAAATAGGTATTCATGCCGTAAGAGGTGGAACTATAGTAGGAGAACATGAGGTTATATTTGCAGGCCAGGGTGAGACTATTGAGATAAAGCATACTGCTATTTCAAGAGAGGTCTTTGCTGTAGGAGCACTTCATGCTTGTGAGTTTATGTATAAGAGAGAAAAAGGCTTTTATTCAATGAAAAATGTAATTAATGGTAAATAATACAAAGGGCTGTTCGCTAATTAATTAGTGTGTCAGCCCTTTTAAATTCATAGTGGAAGGGTATGGATGATTTCTTTATATATTTAAAGTGTCTAACCATTTCTCTATTTTTGATAGGGACAATTTAAGTTCTTCCATACTATAGGCATAGGATATTCTCACATGATCTTCTCCACCTGATCCAAAAGCTGAACCTGGTACGATGGCTACACCACCTTCTTTTAGGAGTTTTTCGCAGAAATCATTGCTGTTCATGCCAAATTTTTTTATTGATGGGAATATGTAAAAAGCACCTTTGGGTAGGTTTACCTCGAATCCCAGGGATTTTAACCTGTTGAAAACATAATCTCTTCTTTCCATAAATTTAGACTTCATGTAGTTTACATCTTCCATACAGCTTTTTAAACCTTCATAAGCTCCCCATTGAGAAATGGAAGGAGCACAGGATACATTGTATTGGTGCACTTTTATTATCTCATTCATAAAGTATGTGTTTGCACATACATATCCTATTCTAAGGCCTGTCATTGAGAACATTTTGGAAAAACCACCTATTAAAATAACTTTATCCTTTATTTCTTTGTATTGTGCAATAGAGTAATAATCTTTTTCAAAGCATAATGAAGCATATATTTCGTCACTTAACACTAATACATCATTTGCTTTCAATAAATTAAATAAATTAGTGCTGTCTTCTTTAGATAAAATAGCACCTGTTGGATTACAAGGATAGGAGAGAACTATTAATTTAGGTTTTTCTTTCTCTAATATTTTTTTTAATCTGTCAAAATTAATGGAAAAGTCATCGTTTAAACTGTAGTTTATTATACTTCCACCTAAAATTTTTACACAGCTTTCATAAGCAGGATAGGCAGGAGTTGGTATCAATACTTTATCACCTGTATTTACAAGAGTTGCAAATACATCCATTAAAGCTTCGCTTCCACCTATGGTAATACAGGTTTCTTTTGCAGTATAATGTATGTTTAAATTTGCAAGATATTTTGATATTTCTTCTCGCAGCTCTATAATTCCAGCATTTGAGGTATATCCAGTTTTATTTTCTTCAATAGATTGTATCATGGCTGCCTTAATTTTTTTAGGTACATTAAAATCAGGCTGACCTAAGGTTAAAGATATGGCATCTGGGTAGTTAACTAATTTGTTATAAAATTTTCTAATACCTGAAAGTTCTATAGAACTAACATTTTTTGATATACTATTCAAATTTTCACTTCCAATCTATATATTTATTTATTTGAATTGTACTCTAATTCATAAAATTATTCCACTTTTTATATATATGTATATTTTTATTATGAAATAAAACACTAGTAAAATGGAGGTGTAATTTTTGAGAAAAATATCTTTTATACTATTGCTAATTTTGTTTTTCCCTAATGCATCGATAATTAGAGCTAAGGAATCCAGGAAAAACCTTGGGATACTAGTAGATATTACAGAAGAAATGCTGTATCTTATTGATGAAGATAAAAACACAATTATAAAAAAATATCCTGTGGCTAGCGGTAAATCTGAAACACCTTCACCTATAGGAACTTGGAAGGTTGTCAGTATGGCTTCTTGGAGCGGAGGCTTTGGTACAAGATGGATAGGACTAAATGTTCCCTGGGGTAAATTTGGAATACATGGTACAAATAAACCGCATAGTATAGGCGGGCAGGCTTCTCATGGATGTATAAGAATGCTTAACAGCGATGTAGAAGATTTATATAATTACGTTTATTACGGTATGATTGTAGCTGTTTACGGCGGCCCATATGGCTCTTTTGGAAAAGGATTGAGAACATTAACTCCTGGAGTTCGGGGAGCAGATGTGTATGAAATACAGAGAAGGTTAAAAGATGCAGGATACTACTGCGGAAGTATGGATGGTATCTATGGAGAAAGTATGAAAAAATGTGTGATGAAATTTAGAAGGGATAATAAACTTCCGGAAAGTCATGATGTGGATAAGAATTTTTATAAAAAGCTTAGAATAATATTGATGGACTAATTTGCACAATAATAACTACTATTACATAGGCTTATTATTTGTGATATATTTTGTGCACATAAGTAATTGACTTTTAGCTGTATTAACAATACTCTTCATACAATAAAAAAAGCAGCCCATTGAATAGACTACTTTTTTATGGAGGCGCCATCCAGATTTGAACTGGAGATAAAGGTTTTGCAGACCTCTGCCTTACCACTTGGCTATAGCGCCATTATTGGAGCGGAAGACGAGATTCGAACTCGCGACGTTCACCTTGGCAAGGTGACGCTCTACCACTGAGCCACTCCCGCATATTTTGAATCTGGTGGCCAGACCAGGAATCGAACCAGGGACACGAGGATTTTCAGTCCTCTGCTCTACCGACTGAGCTATCTGGCCAAAGACAATGTATTACCTCGAATATTTACAAACTACACTTTAAAGAAGTAATAGTATATAAATTGGTGGGCACAACAGGGCTCGAACCTGTGACCCTCTGCTTGTAAGGCAGATGCTCTCCCAGCTGAGCTATGCGCCCTTACGACAATATTGTCACAACAGTTAATATTATATCTTGGTATATGTATATTGTCAATACTTGTGCATTAAATATTTGTAATAATTTTATTCGATCGCTCCCATTACTAACACCTATGTCTTTTCTATACTATTAATAAAGTTCAGCTGGAGAAAGTCATCCTTATGAGTAAACTCCAGCTGAGCCTAAGAATCACTTGCTAAATTAATTTTTATTGGGTATTTTTGGAGAATTTCGCTGTCGATATTTGACAATAGAAATTTGAATATAGATTTATTTTAGACACATACTATTTTGGAAGGGAGTGTTGAGAGGTGCTGTTATTGACTATGGTATATAGTAAAGAAAGAGAGTGTATAATCCAGGGAATAAGAGATTTAAAAGAATATTTTAAAAATAAAAATGTGCTTATTGGAATATATGAAAATATTGAAAAAGGTACTCACTTCCTTAAGGTATTTTGTGATGGGGAAATTAACAATAAACTTATGAATATATTTAATATGTGTGTTTCAAATATAATTTATAATATATTGGTAGATGAATTTTATGAAAAAGATGCTATGATTTTTCTATCAGATACGTATTTCTTTTTAAAATATGAAGATTTAGAGAAAATTGGAGAAAAGAGCATGGAAGTATTAAAGGGAAGAACCACAATTATAGATGAAAACTCCATTTACTGTATAAATAAAAAGAACGATATCTTGAATAAAATATCAGATTGTATGGCTGAAAATAAGGAAATAAACGTAGATGGTTTCATAACTTTTAGGAGAAAAGAGATTTTCAATGATTTAGAAGTTATAGTTGATAAAGTAGTGGAAAAATATATGGTAGAAAAAGAATACGATGAATTTATAAAACTTTTAAAGTATTTTGTGGATATCCAAGAGAGCAAAATAGATTATGTGAATATAATTATTGATAATGATGGAAGCTATATTATAAAAAATAAAAAAGGAGAAGAAATAACAGATAATTTTTTTAGAGATTTAACGGAATTAAGATATGGCAGCGATGCTTATTCCGATGATATTTTAATAAGTGCACTTATAACTAATTCGCCTGAAAGAATAGTTATTCATTGTGTGGAAAATTGTAAAAATACAGAACTTATTGATACTATTAAAAAAGTGTTTACTCATAAGGTACAATTTTGTAACAATTGTGGTATTTGCAAGACTATAAAAAATAGTTTAAACAGGGTGTAGATATTTTTAATTAATAGTTAATAATGAAGAATTAATAGTTAATGTGGATTTTTTCGTTACACTACGCACTACAAAAAACCTTTGATTAAGATTTCTACTATTCATTTTTCATTATTAATTCTTAACTTGCGAAGCAAAGCTTCGCATTATTTTTATATTAAGTCAAAATTTCATATGTTCGGAAGTTAATTATTTAGAGTATGATTTAATTTTTGCGTAGAAGCCTTCATATGTTATAGAATTGGACAACTATTGAATAAAAAAATTTACATTCTTATATTGACATACCCATTGCAGAATAATATAATAAGCTCAAATAGGATAAAGACCATGAAAAGGAAAAGTAAGTAAATCAATTACCTTAAGAGAGAAGGATTTTAAGCTGGAATATCCTTTAGGCAAGATTTATTGAATACCACCTTTGAGTTGTATACTGAAATTAAGTAAGTATTTCCCGCTAATCTGCGTTATGGATTCAAAGATAATAGCATGTTGCTTTTAATTTTTTAATTAAAGCAGACAGCTTAATCTTATAAGTAATTGTGAAAAAAGTTTTAATTTACATATAATATGTAAGTATGATTTTTTTGCAGTATATTTATTTGTTTTATAAAAGATTAATGCTATTAATTTGGGTGGAACCGTGATAATACTCGCCCCATTTTGTGGGAGAGTTTTTTTATTGCTTAATTTTAAGTTTCAAGTACTGTTTGAAGATAAACAAAGTTCTTGGCATCAGGTGGAGTTTTAACTCCACCTGATGCTTAGAAATTGTTATCCAGGGACGTATCTGTTCTTTACTCTGGGAGTATTAGAGCAGGTAGTCATCGGATAAATTCAGTATAAAACTAATTATATGAGGAGGAGTAAATATGATAAAGATAATCTTAAAAGATGGAAAAGAACTTGAAGTAGAAAAAGGATCAAAAGTAGCTGATATTGCAGCAAAATTAAGCACTTCACTTGGTAAAAAGGCTCTAGGAGCTAAAATAAATGGTAAAGTAGAAGAACTTAACAAGGAAATTAATGAAGATTGCAAACTTGAAATTTTGACATTTGAAGATGAAGATGGAAAAAGGATATTGAGACATACTGGATCTCACATACTTGCACAGGCAGTTAAAAGATTGTATCCAGGAGTGAAATTAGCTATAGGACCTTCTATAGATGATGGATTTTACTATGATATGGATGCTGATTTTTCATTTACACCGGAATTGCTTGAAAAAATTGAAGTTGAAATGAATAAGATAATAAAAGAAAATGAAAAATTGGAGAGATTTGAACTTCCAAGAGATGAAGCTATAAAATTAATGGAAGAAAAGAATGAGCCTTATAAAGTTCAACTTATAAAAGATTTGCCTGAAGATGAAGTTATATCTTTTTATAAACAGGGAGATTTTGTAGATTTATGTGCAGGACCTCATGTACCATCAACAGGTAAAGTTAAAGTTGTAAAACTTCTTTCAATTGCAGGAGCTTATTGGAGAGGAAATGAAAAGAACAAGATGCTCCAGAGAATATATGGTACTGCCTTTGAAAAAAAGAATGACCTTAAAGATTATTTAACAATGATGGAAGAGGCTAAAAAGAGAGATCACAGAAAACTTGGAAAAGAACTTGATCTTTTCAGTATACACGAAGAAGGACCTGGATTCCCATTCTTCCATCCAAATGGAATGATCATAAGAAATGAACTTCAAAATTACTGGAGACAAGTTCACCATAAAGCAGGATATGATGAGATAATGACTCCTATTATATTAAATGAAGAATTGTGGCATCAATCAGGACATTGGGATCACTACAAAGAAAATATGTATTTCACAAAAATAGATGATGAAGATTATGCTATAAAGCCAATGAACTGCCCTGGTTCTATACTTGTTTATAAGAACAAAATACATTCTTATAGAGACCTTCCTATAAGATATGGTGAAATGGGAATTGTTCATAGACATGAAAAATCTGGAGCTCTTCATGGACTCATGAGGGTAAGATGCTTCACTCAAGATGATGCCCACATATTTATGACTAAAGATAATATGAAAGATGAAATAGTAAAGGTAATAAAACTTATAGACAGTTTCTATAAAGTATTTAAATTTGAGTATTTCGTTGAATTATCAACAAGACCTGAAGATTCTATGGGAAGTGATGAAGACTGGGAAGCTGCAACTGAAGGACTTAAAGATGCATTAAAAGCAGTAGGACTTGATTATAAAGTAAATGAAGGAGATGGAGCTTTCTACGGACCTAAGATAGATTTCCACTTAAAAGATTCCATAGGAAGAACTTGGCAGTGTGGAACTGTTCAATTGGATTTCCAGATGCCAGAAAGATTTGATTTAACTTATGTTGGAGCAGATGGGGAAAAGCACAGACCAGTTATGGTTCACAGAGTTGTATTTGGATCTATAGAAAGATTTATAGGAATTTTGATAGAGAACTACGCAGGAGCATTTCCAGCTTGGCTTGCACCAGTACAAGTTGAAGTAATGAATATTACTGATGCTCAGGATGACTACGTAAATGAAGTAGTTGAAAAGTTAAAGGAAAATGATATAAGAGTAGAATCAGATATGAGAAATGAAAAGATAGGATATAAGATAAGAGAAGCTCAAATGCAGAAAGTTCCTTATATGATTGTACTAGGAGAAAAAGAAATGAAAGATAAAACTATATCTGTAAGAAGCAGAAAAGGCGGAGATATGGGAACTATGGCACTAGATGACTTCATTTCAAAACTTAAAGATGAAATAGATAAAAAAATAAGTGATATATAATTAAAATTATATATTGACTATAAGCTATAACAATAGTATAATGTAATTCGTTAAGAAGAAACTAGCCGTTTCTCACCTTACGGCACAGCCAGTAAGGTTATGAAGATTTCTTAATTAAAAGGATTCTTTATTATTGATGTATTCAAAGGACGGCGGTAGCTGTCCTTTTTTATATGCTTTGTTAAATTCCACCTAGGAGGTGAAAATCATTAATAAAAATTTTCTTATAAATCAGGATATAGTAGAAAAAGAAGTAAGAGTTATTTCAGATGATGGAAGTCAAATGGGAATTATATCATCAAAAGAAGCATTAAGATTTGCAGAAGAAAAGGAATTGGATTTGGTTATGATATCTCCAAATGCAAAGCCACCAGTTTGTAAAATCATGAATTATGGGAAATTTATGTATGATCAGGTTAAAAAAGATAAAGAGGCTAGAAAAAAACAGAAAGTTGTTAATATAAAAGAAGTTAGATTTAGCCCTAAAATAGAAGAACATGATATTTCCATTAAAGCTAAAAATGCAAGAAAATTTTTACTTGCAGGAGATAAAGTTAAAGTTACTGTAAGATTTAGAGGAAGGGAAGCTGATTATTCCTTTATAGGTAAAAAAATTTTAGATATATTTCATTCTAAACTTCAGGATGTTTGTGTAATAGAAAGGCAACCTAAGCTTGAAGGAAGAAACATGATAATGTTTTTATCAGCAAAGAAAGCATAATTGAGAGGAGGAATTTATTATGCCAAAAATGAAAACTAAAAGAAGTGTAGCAAAAAGATTTAAGATTACAGGAACTGGTAAGTTAAAGAGATCAAAAGCTTTTAAGAGTCATATACTTACAAAGAAAAGTGCAAAGACTAAAAGAAATTTAAGAAAAGCAGGACTTGTTTCAGAAACTCAAGAAAAAATCATGAAAAAATTAATGCCTTACGTATAATTGAAGGATTCTAAAAGGAGGTTTTACTATGGCAAGAGTAAAAAGAGCAGTGAACGCTCATAAACATCATAAAAAAATATTAAAGCTTGCAAAAGGTTATTACGGCGGAAAAAGTAGATTATTTAGAACTGCTAACGAAACAGTTTTAAGGGCTCTAAGATATTCATATGTAGGAAGAAGATTAAAGAAGAGGGACTTTAGAAAATTATGGATAGCTAGAATAAATGCTGCAACTAGAATGAATGGACTTTCATATTCCAAGTTTATAAATGGAATAAAGACTGCAGGCATTAATATGAATAGAAAGATGCTTTCAGAAATAGCAATAAATGATCCTAAAGGATTTACTGAATTAGTTGAAGTAGCTAAAAAACAACTAAATGCATAATATTATATTACATAAAAAGTACAGCATAATTATGCTGTACTTTTTTATAGGCAAATTATCATAATAAGGTGGACTATTATGGATATAATTAAAAGTAAAGATAATGCACATATAAAAGAAGTGAAAAAGTTAAAGGAAAAGAAATATAGGACTCAAAAGGGCAAGTTTTTAATAGAAGGTTTTAGGTTTGTAAGAGAGGCTCTTTATTCTGATTTCAAAATATCTTCAATTTTCTTAAGCAATGACTTTGAGGATAAGTGGGAAAAACTTTTACCAAAAGAAAACTTTGAATGTGATTTTCCTGTATATTTTATGGAAAAAGGTGTATTTAAGGCTATGGTGAATACTGAAAATCCTCAGGGAATAGCTGCGGTAGTGGAAAATAGAGAATTGAAAGCCCCAAACAAAGAAGGATTTTATATACTGGCAGATAAGATTCAAGATCCAGGCAATATGGGTACTATAATAAGAAGTGCACATGCTTCTGGAGCTTTAGGGGTTATAATTACAAAGGGAACGGTAGATATATACAATGAGAAGACGTTGAGATCAACAATGGGCTCTATATTTCATGTACCTGTAATCTATGATGAGGACTTGAAAAAAGTAGAACTTCTCAGGAAAAGTGGATTTAAGTTGATAGGAAGTTCCCTGGACACGGATATTAACTTTTATAGTGCAAATTTAAAGGGAAAAGTTATAATTGCAGTGGGAAATGAAGGAAATGGTCTTAGCAAAACCATACAGGATATTTCTGATATAAAGGTAAAGATACCGATGCCAGGTGGTGCTGAATCATTAAATGTATCTGCAGCAGCTTCTATAATGATGTTCGAAGCAGTTAGACAAAATTCAATTTAATGTTGACAATATGTAAATATATATGTAAAATTTAAAGATATAAACAATAAAAATTGAATAAGGATATTTACTGTGAAAGAGAAAGTAGATATATGATTTTTATCAGAGAAAAAAAGTCAGGGCTGGAAGCTTTTTTAAAAACATTATATATTGAAGTTCCTCCTGGAGTACTGGCTGTGAAATTATAATTAGCAGTCAGCGGTTAATTATCGTTAAAATATACAAAGAGGATATTATTTTCTAATAGTATCAATTTGGGTGGTAACGCGGATCAAAGTTCGTCCCTTAGAGGGATGGGCTTTTTATTTTTGTTTTAAATTAAAAAGATTGTAATGAAAGGAGAGTTTAAAATGAAAGAAGAATTAAAACAGATAAAGGAAAATGCCTTTAGCGAATTAAAAAATAAAAAGTTAGATATAGAGGATATAAGAGTTAAATATTTAGGTAAAAAGGGAGAACTTACAAAAATACTCAGGGGCATGAAGGATCTTTCCAAAGAAGAAAGACCTGCAATTGGTAAGCTTGCCAATGAAGTGAGGAGTACACTGGAAAATGCTATAGAAGAGGCATCAAAAAAGATAAAATCAAGTGCTACACAAGCAAAGCTACAGAATGAAACCATTGATATTACTATGCCTGGCATAAAGCAAACTGTAGGAAAGCGCCATCCGCTAGAACAAACACTAGAAGAGATGAAACAGATATTTATTTCTATGGGATTTACTATAGAAGAAGGTCCTGAAGTAGAGAAGGATTATTATAACTTTGAAGCACTTAACATACCTAAAAATCATCCAGCAAGGGGTGAACAGGATACCTTTTAT
This sequence comes from Clostridium ljungdahlii, assembly GCF_001636845.1. Classification (GTDB taxonomy): domain Bacteria; phylum Bacillota; class Clostridia; order Clostridiales; family Clostridiaceae; genus Clostridium_B; species Clostridium_B ljungdahlii_A. The sequence goes on along the minus strand of NZ_LITT01000035.1, from coordinate 96,173 downwards.
ATAAATGACAATGTAGTGCTTAGAACTCAAACTTCTCCAATACAGGTAAGAACTATGGAAAAACAAAAACCTCCAATAAAGATGATATCTCCAGGTAAAGTTTATCGTTCAGATTCAGTGGATGCCACTCATTCACCTATATTTTATCAAATGGAAGGTCTAGTAGTTGACAAAGGTATAACTTTTGCAAATTTAAAGGGTACTCTTGAGTTATTTGCTAAAAAGTTATTCGGAAATGACATACGTACAAAATTCAGACCTCATCATTTCCCTTTTACAGAACCTTCTGCAGAAATGGATGCCAGTTGCTTTGTATGCCATGGAAAAGGCTGCAGGGTATGTAAAGGCGAAGGATGGATAGAACTTTTAGGATGTGGAATGGTTCATCCACAGGTACTTAGAAACTGTGGAATAGATCCTGAAATTTACAGTGGATTTGCTTTTGGAATGGGTGTAGACAGAATGGTTATGTTAAAATACGGAATAGATGATATAAGAAACATGTATGAAAGTGACATGAGATTTTTAAATCAATTTTAATAGAGTTTCTAAATTGAAATTGACATATACGCTGAATATGATAACAAATTTCATCACCATAAAAACTTTTAATAAGTCTAAAGTTCGATATTTTGAAAATCTAAGGAGCTTAGCTAAACTCGTACCTCAAACATATCTAAGCTTCTAAGATTTCCTAAAATATCTCACTAAGACTTATCAAAATATTTAACGAGCTGAAGGTTGTAAAAATATATCGGAGAATAATTTTATTTTTAACTAGAAAGTGTATCAAGATTAAAAATTTGAAAGGAGATTTTTGTATGAAAGTTCCAGTAAAATGGTTAAAGGATTATGTTAAAATAGATATTCCAGGAAAAGAATTAGGAGATAGATTGACTTTAAGTGGTTCAAAACTTGAAGAAGCAATTGTAACTGGGGATGAAATCCAAAATGTAGTTACAGGTAAAATAATGAAGATAGAAAGTCATCCTCAGGCAGATAAGCTTGTTGTATGTCAGGTGGATATAGGAAAAGAAGAACCTATTCAAATTATAACAGCTGCTACTAATATGAAAGAACAAGATATAGTTCCTGTAGCGCTTCATGACTCTACACTTCATGGTGGAGTAAAGATAAAAAAAGGAAAATTAAGAGGTCTTATGTCAAATGGAATGTTTTGCTCTGAGGAAGAACTTGGCATAGCAGGAGATAAAACTGTATATGGACTTATGATTTTAAAAGAAGATACGCCAATTGGCAAGGACATAAAGGAAGTACTTGATATGACAAGTACTATACTGGATTTTGAGATAACTTCAAATAGACCTGATTGTCTTAGCATTATAGGAATGGCAAGGGAAACTGCTGCAACTTTAAATGAAAGCTACAAAATGCCGGAATTAGATTATAAGCCTTCCTGCAGCGAAAATATTCAAAACACATTAAAAGTAGAAATAAAAGATGAGCTTTGCAAAAGGTATATGGCAAGGGGTATAAAAGATGTAAAAATAGAGCCATCACCTTCATGGATGCAGGAGAGACTTTTAGAAGCAGGTGTAAGGCCAATAAACAATATAGTTGATATAACTAATTTTGTAATGCTTGAAATTGGAGAACCTATGCATGCTTATGATATAAGGGAGATAAAATCTGGTACTATAGTTGTAGATAAAGCTAGAGATGGAGAAAAATTTACTACTCTTGATGAAGAGGAAAGGCAATTAGATCAGAATATGCTTACCATTAAGGACGGAGACAGAACTATCGGACTTGCAGGAATAATGGGAGGACTTAATTCTGAGATAAGAGATGATACTTCTTCTATAGTATTTGAGTGTGCTAACTTTGATGGTACTAATATAAGAGTTTCTTCACAAAAGCTTGCACTTAGAACAGAAGCTTCAGGTAGATTTGAAAAGGATCTTGATCCTAATTTAGCTGAAATTGCTATGAACAGAGCTTGCAATTTAGTTGAAATGCTAAAAGCAGGAAAAGTTATGGAAGGTACAATTGATGTATATGATGAAAAAGTTGAACCTCACAGCGTAGACGTTGATTCCAACTGGGTAAATAAATTTTTGGGTACTGAGATACTTAAGGAGGATATGGTAGATTATTTAAATAGACTGGAATTAAAAACTCAGCTTAAAGGAGTCATTTTACATATAGATGTTCCTACTTTTAGGGGAGATATAAATATAAGAGAAGATGTGGCAGAAGAAGTAGCTAGAATATATGGATACAACAATGTACCTACTACTGTAATAAGAAGTGTAAGTACAAAAGGCGGAAAGAATCCAAAGCAGAAACTTGATGATAAATTGGTAGAAACACTTATTTCAAGCGGACTAAATCAATCTATAAGTTACTCTTTTGTAAGTAGAAAAGTATTTGACAAAATACTTTTACCTGAAGATAGCAAACTTAGAAATGCTGTAGCTATAAAAAATCCTTTGGGAGAAGACTACAGCATAATGAGAACAACTACATTACCGTCTATGATGGAATGCTTAGGTAGAAACTATTCAAGAAAAAATGAAATCGTAAGGTTATTTGAAATTGGAAGAGTGTATCTTCCACTAGAAAATGGTGATACTTTACCTGAAGAAGACAATATTGTAACCATTGGAATGTATGGTGAATGTGATTACTTCAATTTAAAAGGTATAGTGGAAAACATATTAGATACCTTAGGAATAGAGAAGTTTTCTTTTAAGAGAGAAAGCGATAATCCAACTTTCCATCCTGGAAGAACAGCTGCCCTTTATGTAAATAGAAAGTTAACAGGAGTGCTTGGAGAAATCCACCCAACTGTATGCGAAAATTATGGTATAGACGAAAGATGTTATATTGCTGAATTAAACTTAGATGTTTTGTATGAACATGCTGATTCAGATAAGAAATATAGACCTCTGCCTAAATTCCCTGCAGTTTCTAGAGACCTTGCAGTTTTAGTGGATGACAATATAATGGTACAGGAAGTGGAGGACATTATAAGAAAACAGGGAGGAAACATCCTGGAGAAAGTTAAGTTGTTTGATGTTTATAGAGGAAAACAGATAGAAAGTGGAAAGAAGAGCATAGCTTATTCAATATCTTATAGAGCTGAAAATAAAACTCTTACAGATAAAGAAGTTAATAAAGTTCATAGCAAAATAATAAGATCACTAGAGCATAATTTAGGAGCACAACTTAGAAAGTAAGGATTCATTGATCAATAAGGCTGGATGAATTTAATGTTCATCCAGCCTATTTTATGATGCTTTAGCTCTTTAAGGTAAAATAAAATATTTCATATGTGGAGAATTTGTGATAGAATGTTGTTATAAAGAATTGGAAACAGCATGATCTAAGAGGGTGTTTAAATGAGTATGGTGACGGTTTTTATAAATGGAGTTGAATATAATTTAAAAGGTGATGAGCAAGAAGAATATCTACATAAGGTAGCAAGTTATGTGGATAAAAAAGTTAAGAGTATTATAAAAAATAATAGCAAATTAAGCACTTCCTCAGCAGCTGTTTTATCCGCACTTAATGTAGCAGACGATATGTTAAAAGCTCAGGAAAAAGAAGACCAGTTGTCGGGAAGAGTGGATGAGCTAGAAAGAGTAGGAAAAGTATACGAGGATCAGATTAAATCTTTGAGAAAGCAGCTTAGGTATACGGAGGAGCTCAATGCTGAATTTAAAATAAAATTAAAGAATAGCAGTAGTGGTGAGGCTTTAAAAGAAAAAGATGAAGAAATAAAGAAATTGGAAGAAGAAATAAAAATTATAAAAGAAGCAGCTCAAAAGTATATGAATGAAAATACTAAAATGACGGCACAAAATAAGGAACTGAAATTTCAAGTACAATCGGGTAAGTATAAAATAATAGATCTTCAACATAAGCTAGAAGAAAACCAGATAAGTCTGGCAAAAGAGAGAAAAAAGAAAAATGCTCTTTTAAATAATGGAGTAAAATAAAATCCGAACTGACGATGGTCTTGGTTCGGATTTTATTAGTGAGTGAATAAATTTAAATATTTAAACAGGAGAAGATGGAATAATGGAAAAAGTAGAATTATTAGCTCCAGCAGGAAATTTAGAAAGTTTATATGCGGCAGTTCAAGCAGGGGCAGATGCTGTTTATCTTGGAGGAAATAAGTTTTCTGCAAGGGCTTATGCTTCTAACTTTGATGATAGAACTATGAAAGAGGCAGTGGAATATTGCCATCTATATAATGTAAAGGTATATGTTACTATAAATACTATAATGAAAGAAAAGGAATTAAAAGAAGCTTGTAAATATGCTGAATTTTTGTATAATGTAGGGGTAGATGCCCTTATAATACAGGATATAGGATTGGCATCTCTTTTAGGAGAAAAGCTTCCTGAACTTGAACTGCATGCTTCTACTCAAATGACAGTACATAATGGAGAAGCTGCCTTGTCTTTAAGCAAACTAGGTTTTAAAAGAATAGTGCTTTCTAGAGAACTTTCATTAAAAGAAATAGAGTATATATCTAAAAATCTTGATATAGAAACGGAAGTATTTATACATGGGGCGCTATGCATTTGCTATTCCGGACAGTGTCTTATGAGCAGTATGATTGGAGGAAGAAGTGGAAATAGGGGAAGATGTGCCCAGCCCTGCAGGCTTCCTTACGAAATTGTAAATAAGAAAGACAAAAGCAAATATAAAGGTTACATTTTAAGTCCGAAAGACATGTGTACTATTGAAAATATTAAGGAAATAATAGAAAGTGGAGCAAGTTCCTTGAAAATAGAAGGAAGAATGAAAAGACCGGAATATGTGGCAGGAGTTGTATCTGAATATAGAAATGCCATTGATGATTTCTACCAAGAAGGTAAAAAATTAAAGGATTTATCTTATATAGAAGGTAGTAAAAAAAGACTTTTGCAATTGTTTAACAGGCAGGGATTTTCAAAGGCTTACTTACACAAAAATACTGGAAAAGATATGATGGCGTATTCTTTCCCTAAGAATACAGGTATAGAAATAGGTAAAGTAGATAATGAAAAAAGCATTCTACTTACTGAAGATATATCAGAAGGAGATGGAGTTAGAATTGGAACTAGTGGTTTTACTATTTCTAAACTGGTGAAGTCCGGAAAAGAAACTGAAAAGGCTTATAAGGGGGAAAAAGTTAAAATCTTTCCAGCAAATTATAAAGCAGGAGACAGGGTATATAAAACTGCTGACTTAATTCAGCTTCAAAAGTTAGAAAAGATATATGAAGACCATTATGGCAAGAAAATTAACTTATGTTTAAAAATACAATTTGAAGTTGGAAAGCCAGTTGTTTTACAATGTCATTATGATAAAAATGATTTTAAGGTGGAAGGCCAAATAGTAGAAGAGGCTTTAAAGCAGCCTTTGAGCAAAGAGAGAATATATAAAAGTTTAAATAAAACTGGAAATAATATATTTAAGTTTGACAGCATAGAATTTGAAATATTTCAACCTGGATTTTTGCCTATATCTGATTTAAATGAAATTAGAAGAAGAATTTTAGATGAAATCAAGCAATATATACTAAATAAAAATAAAAAAAGTAGTATTTCAAGCAAAAAAGTATATGAAGTACCTGTGCTGAAAAATAACTTTAATAAAGTATATTTACCACCTAAAATGGTATTTGTAAATACTAATGAGCAATTGAAGGCAGTGATGGAATCAAGTTTTGAATATGTATGTATAAATCCGTTTAAACAAATTAAAATAAATAATTTAAATAATATTGAATCTAAAAAAATATATATTAAAGTTCCTAATATAGTTAAAAACGAATTTAATTATATAGAGAAATTTATAGATAAAAACTTAGATAAAATTGAAGGCATAGTTACTGCAAATTTAGGTATAATAAGTAAGTTTAGAAATAAGCTAAATATACTAGGTGACTATAAGTTAAACATAACAAACAGCTGTGCACTGGATTTTTATAGCAAAGTTATGAATGGATCTTGTTTAAGTGTGGAACTAAGTAAACATGAGATAAATGAGCTAATTAGAAATAGTAATTTTAAAGCTCAAATGTTTGTATATGGGAAAGTGGAACTTATGGTAAGTGAGTACTGTGCTATAGGAAGCACTTTTGGAGGCAAAGCTACTTCTAAAAATTGTAAAGGTGCTTGTAAAGAAGGGGAGTTCTTTCTTATAGACAGAAAGAAAAAAGAGTTTCCATTAAATACGGATGAATTTTGCAGAAGCTACATATATAATTCTGTTGCAACTAACCTTATACCACATATAGAAGAACTTAGGAATATAGAAATTGACAGTTTTAGGGTAGATTTTATTGATGAAGATTATAGCAAGACTAAAAAAATATTAGAATGCTTTGAAAAAGAAGAATTTCATGGTGATTTTAGTGAGTTTACCAGAGGACATTATAAAAACAGTATAGAGTAAGATTATGGGTAACACAAAATTAAAGTCATTTGATCTGAAGGGATTGATAAATTTAAATGAACGAAAAATCATTAAAGGTTTTAGAATTTTATAAAATAAAGGAAAAATTAAAAGGTTATGCAAATACTGGAGCAGCTAAAGATTTAATAGAAAAATTAAGCCCTTATGACAATCTGTATGAAGTGAGGGAACATTTACAGGAAACAAAAGAGGCTTTAAAACTTCTTGTAACCAAAGGCAACCCTCCTTTTGAAGGGGTCTATGATGTAAGACAGGGTATAAAAATGGCAGGGAAAGGTTCTACTTTAATGGCAGGGCAAATTCTTAAAATAGGAGCAATACTCAGGGCTGCTAGGAGAATTCAGAAGTATATAACTGTGACAGAAGATGAAGAGCACTTTAAAATTATAGAAGACATATGTGCAGGTATTGTGCCTTTAAAAAATTTAGAAGATGAAATTTTTATGGCTATAGAAAGTGAAGATGAAATATCTGATGAGGCAAGTTCTCTTCTCTATAATATCAGAAAAAGTTTAAAAGATAAAAATGCTTCAGTGAGGGATAGGGTAAATTCACTTATAAGAAGTTATTCTGATTACCTGCAGGATAACTTATATACTATGAGGGGAGACAGGTATGTGCTTCCTGTAAAAGCGGAAAATAAGTCATCCGTACCAGGACTTGTCCATGATCAAAGTTCAAGTGGGGCAACCCTTTACATAGAACCTATGGGACTTGTAAATTTGAACAACGAAATAAAGGAACTAAAATTAAAGGAAAAAGCAGAGATAGATAGGATATTAGCTGAACTATCTCAGCAAATATATGACAATATAACAGTAGTTGAAAGAGATGCAGATATAATATGGGAACTTGATTTTATATTTGCCAAAGCTAAATTTGGCAGTGAGTTAAATGGAAATATTCCAAATGTAAGTGAAAATGGAGTAGTCAATATTATAGAAGGAAGGCATCCACTTATAAATAAAAAAACAGTAGTACCTATGGATGTATATATAGGTAGAAATTTTAGCTGTTTGGTTATAACAGGACCTAATACAGGAGGAAAAACTGTAACTCTTAAAACTATAGGACTTTTGCACATCATGGCACTAAGTGGACTTATGATACCTGCCAGGGAGAATTCTACTGTAGGATTTTTTACAGAGGTATTTGCAGATATTGGAGATGAGCAGAGTATAGAGCAGAACTTATCTACATTTTCATCACATATGACTAATATAGTAAATATTATTGAAAAGTTTGATGAAAAATCTCTTGTGTTGTTTGATGAATTAGGTGCAGGTACTGACCCTACAGAAGGTGCAGCTCTTGCTGTATCCATACTTGAAAATTTAAGAAAAAGAGGATGCACTATAGTGGCTACAACTCATTACAGTGAATTAAAAGTATATGCTTTAAAAAATGAGGGAGTGGAAAATGCATCTGTAGAATTTGATGTAGAAACTTTGAGACCTACTTATAGGCTTATGATAGGAGTACCGGGAAAGTCTAATGCCTTTGAAATATCCAAAAGACTTGGACTACCAGAGTTTATAATAGAAGATGCTAGAGAAAATATAGCTAGCGATGCCTTACAATTTGAAGATTTAATTCAAAGCCTTCAGGAAAAGAAATCAAAAGCTGAAACTTTTGCTAGAGAAGCAGAAATACTAAAAAGTGAGGCAGCTAAAATCAAAGAAAAATATGAAGAAAAAGCAAGTAAACTTCAAAATATAAGAGATAAGGCTATTATTGGAGCACAGAGAGAGGCAAAGGAAATAATAAGAAGTTCTAAAGAAGAAGCAGATAAAATTCTAAAGGATATGCGAGAACTGGAAAGAATGGGATACACTTCTTCTGTAAGACATAAATTAGAGGAAAACAGAAAAAAACTCAAGGATAGATTAGAGAAAACTGAAGAAAAGTTATATGATAATAAAAGTGATGTTGGAGAAGAGCTTAAATCTGTAAAAGAAGGACAGGAAGTATTCATACCTTCATTAAATCAAAAAGCAGTGGTATTATCAAAACCTGACAGTAAGGGGGAAGTACAGGTTCAAGCAGGAATCATGAAAATAAGTGTGAAGTTGAAAGAATTGAGAGCTTCTAGTGGTAATTCAAAAAGTGAAAAGAAGAAGTTAAAAAGAGAAGCCAAATTAAATTTAAGAAATGTTTCAAGTTCAGTTGATTTAAGGGGAATGGATTCTATAGAGGCAACCTATACTGTAGATAAATATTTAGATGATGCATACATGGGAGGACTTAAAGAAGTTACCATAATACACGGTAAGGGTACCGGAGTACTCAGAAATTCTATAACTGATATGTTAAAGAAGCATTCTCATGTAAAGAATCACAGGCTTGGAGAATATGGTGAAGGTGGCACAGGAGTTACAATAGTTGAATTGAAATAAGGAGTGTGGCTGGAGTGATATTAGTAAGTGCATGCTTGTGTGGTATTGATACTAAATATAATGGAGGAAATAATCTTTGCGAGAAAATACTAAGTCTCGTGAAAGAAGGAAAGGCGCTGCCCTTATGTCCAGAACAGTTAGGTGGACTTAAGACTCCTAGAAATCCTTGCGAAATATGTGGTGGTACAGGTAAAGATGTGATAGATGGAAAAGCTGCTGTAATGAGTTCTACTGGAGAAAATTGTACAAGTGAATTTTTAAAGGGAGCCTATGAAACTCTAAAAGTAGCTAAGGCATGTAATATAAAAGAAGCTGTTCTAAAGTCTAAAAGTCCATCCTGTGGTTTTGGTAAAATATATGATGGAAGTTTTAATGGAAACATTATTGAAGGTGCCGGAATAACAGCAGAACTTTTAAGCAAAAACCATATAAAGATATATGGAGAAGATGATTTTAATAAGGCATTTGAAAGAAAATAGGCTGGTATATGGATTAGTTATTTCTCTGAAAATGCCTAAATTCAATATTTAAATAAAATGTTACTTGAAAGGGGTGAAGAACTGTTAAATATTAAGAAATTTAATATTTGGCGGCATTATTATGAACTATAAAGATGTATTAAAAAATGCAAGGGAAAATTTAAATGGAAGCTGCAGGGTATGTCCTGCCTGTAATGGAAACGCATGTGCTGGAGAAGTACCAGGCATGGGAGGAAAGGGAACAGGAGACTCTTTTAAAGAAAATTTTAATTCACTAAGCAAATGTAAATTGAATATGAGAGTTATACATGATGCTAAAGATCCTGACACCTCAATAGAGTTATTTGGAAAAAAGATGGACATACCTGTTTTTGCAGCACCTGTATCAGGAACTACTTTGAATATGGGTGGAAAGTTTACTGAGGAAGAGTACATTTCTTCAGTTATAGGAGGATGTCTGGATGCAGGAATATATCCTATGGTAGGAGATACAGCAGTAGATTCTTTTCTTATAACTAATCTTGAAAAGCTTAAAGAATTTAATGGAGAAGGCATAGCTGTAATAAAACCTTGGGAAAATAAAAATGTTATAAGTAAAATAAAACTTGCTGAAAAAGCAGGAGCTTTTGCAGTAGGAATGGATATAGATGCTGCAGGATTAATAACCTTAGCACTTCATGGAAAACCTGTAGGACCTAAGACTTTAGAAGAAATAAAAGAAGTTGTAGAAAGTACAAAACTTCCTTTTATATTAAAGGGAATAATGACCCCAGACGAAGCAGAACTTGCAGTTAAAGCTGGAGTAAGTGCCATAGTTGTTTCAAACCATGGTGGAAGAGTTTTAGATCAAACTCCTGGAGTGGCAGAGGTACTTCCAGAGATAGCGAAGGCAGTTAAAGGCAAGGTTACAATACTTGCAGATGGTGGCGTGAGAACTGGTGTGGATGTACTTAAAATGTTAGCTTTAGGTGCAGATGCCGTACTTATAGGAAGACCTTTTGTAACTGCATCCTTTGGAGGACAAAGAGAAGGAGTAAAGGTTTATGTAGAAAATTTGAAGAGTGAACTAAAATCAGCTATGGTTTTGACAGGATGTAAGTCTGTTAAAAATATAGATGGTAGAATACTTTATAAATAGAATCTAAGCAAAAAATCAACTTATACTACGAATATTTTTACAACATTCAGTTCATTAAATATTTTGATAAGTCTAAGTAAAAAATTCTAAAAAAGCTAAGAACTTTTGAAAACTCGTACCTCAGACAATTCAAAAGTTCTAAGTTTTTACGAATTTTTTCCTAAGACTTATATGCAAAATATTTAAAAGAGCTTCATTATTGTAAAAATGTGCCTGCGTATAAGTTGATTTTTAAGTTAGAGATTATTGTATAGTATACTTATAAACAGTTCATTTCTAAAGTTTTTAAACGTGATTTCAATTTTGTCATCATATTTTCCGAATATAAGTCAACTCTTAATTATATAAATCTATTTGAAATATGAAAAATGATCTTTGAAAATTGAATAATGCGGTGCCAAAAATAAGCTTATTTTACATAAGTGGTGATATATAACATAAAAGTGTGATATAATTCTTCTATGATATAGTCAGAATCGTAAGATATCAAGGTGTAACTATAAAAATTTATATTTATTAGATTGGAGATAAAGATGCCTGAAATTTTATTAATTATAATTAACTTTATAGTTGTAATGGGGATAATAAAGCTAATTATAAGTAAATATAGTAAGTATAAAATTAATAAATTTACTTTTAGTAAAGATTTGGAAAAAAGGCAAATTAAATATAATAATATAGTTATTGGTTTAAACTTAATGTTTTTATTTCTGCTTGCTTATTTAGAATCAAATTTATTAATTATGGTAATCTTAACATCTATAATTGCTATCATAGATGTTATAACTGTAATTCGTTTAGGGGTTTTTTTAAGAATAAAAAATAATTTAAACAAATAAAGTTATTTCTTAATATTCTTATTTAATATAACAATTTAAAAGTCAATAATTTACTGAAACCCCATATTATTTAAAAAAATTTTACGGCGTTTTTATGTTCGTAAAACAAAAATTATGTTGATGTATTATAAATTTATGATAGATAGATTTTCTTCTTATATTTAAGTAAAAATTTTGTATGTGTGAAAGTTGAGTTATGTAATTATATTTTTAAGTTAGAGACTAGTGTAAGATAAAAAATATATCTATTAATTATGAAATAATAGGTAATGGCAAACCGATTATTATGTTACATTGATCTCATGTAGATCATAGATTAATGAAGGGATGCATGGAACCTGTATTTAAGAATAGAGAGGAGTATAAAAGAATATATATTGACTTACCAGGTATGGGAAAAACAAAGCCTGAGAATTGGATTGTAAATTTGAATATAATGTTAGATATTGTAATTGATTTTATTGAAAAAGTTATTCCAAACACAAATTTTTTGCTTGTAGTAGAGTCTTATGGAGGATATAATACACCAGAACATATTGTCTTAAAGAGAGAAGATGAATTATTATCACAACTTGAGCCATTCGATGCAGAAGGCTCTGATGGAATACAAGTAGTGCAGAGTTAAAAGAATTTGGGATAGATATAGGGATGAAATTTTACCTGGATTAAAATTAGCAGATGCAGTGACTTAAATGTGAATTCAGAATTTAATTAAAAAAAGGCCGTGAAGATTTTATTTTAATAAACACAGCCATAAAACCAACAATTATTTTAAAAAGAGAGATGTTACTAAGAATGCAATAAATGCGGTAAATAACGCAATAAAAATAAAACTACGAACAAAAGAATGATGAGAAACAACCTTATTTTTAATCTGATAAGCTGTTGATATTAAACCTCCAATTATTACAATTAACAGTAAATCTCCATTTGATTTTATAAGAGGACTACTTAAATGTAGTCCTCTTATAAATCCATCTATGAGAACTGCAAACAACATAAATCTGCCAGCATAAGCATCACCTTTATATACAATAGCTCTTGTCCTTTCATCTATAATGCCATAAATAGGAGTAACTTTATTTTGTTTGTTACTTTTTTTAAACATTTTTTATTCCTCCTCCTCTAAATAGAATAAATCTTCAAATTTTTTTTGCAAACACTTTGAAAGAATTAGTGCTAATTTAGCAGTTGGGCAGTATTGACCAGTTTCTATGGAACTTATTGTTTGGCGGCTTACTCCGGCAATATTGGCAAGTTGCTCTTGAGAAATATTAAGTTCAGCACGTGCGACTTTTAAATGATTATTTAATTTTGTTTTATTGTCCAAGGTAACACCCCCATTAAATAGATGTTATCATATGGAAATATACATGTCAAGTATACTTGTCAAAACGACAAGTATACTTATAGATGACTTAATTTAAATAATATTATATTGTGTTATATTTGTACTTAGTTTCTATTTCATTTTTATCTACTTTTATATTGAATTCCCAGTTACCGTTTAAGTCAGCTATTTGCGTAATATTAACAGCTAAGATAGGATTACTTATTGCAACGGTACTTAAACATATTATTATACATGCTGTGACAGCATATTTTAAATATGATAATCCAAGGCTTTGCTATTTTTAGAAGGTATGAGATCTAATGATTTATTGTTTTTAGGAATAATTCAATTCATATTGGTGGAAAGGGGAATATTTTATAAGGTTTTAAGATAGAAACTAATAATTATAAATATAAATCAAAATAGAAATTTCTTAAATAATTTAAAAGAGGAATAACACTATGAAGGATAAGAGTATTACAGTTAAAACAAAATAATAATTAGCTGGTTTAAATAAAAATTAAAAAAATTAACAATTTTTTAGAACACCACATTATTCATTTGAATTTTGTGGTGTTTTTGGTTATCTTTTCTAAATGTTATGTCCATAATAAAGTTGAATTTAATAATTTTATCATTTCTAAAATAGATAAATTTGCTGACCCTCAAGTGAAAGCTTGTCTATAGTAAAAATTGACTTGTATTAGATTTAAGTGATATAATGTGAGCTATATATTTAAAAACTGCGATGAGAAGAAGTAGAAATCATAAGTTTTCAACAGAAAGCTACCGGTTGATGAGAGGGGTAGAAAACAGATTTTGAAATACATCTCTGAGTGGTACACTGAAAGGATTTATATCTTAGTAGGCTGTTGCCGGGTGCGACCGTTACATCGCTAGGGTATAAGCCTTTTGTGCCGTACCTAATGAGGTTTATACAGTGATGTATAAATAAATTTTGAGGTGGTAACACGTGAGTAAAACTCCCGTCCTTTGCGTAATGCAGCGGACGGGAGTTTTTTATTTTTGTTTATAAGAAAGGATGACAGAAATGAAAGATGTTGAAGAACAGTTTAAAATTATTATGAAAGGTGTAAGTCAGGTTGTGAGCGAAAAAAATTTAAAGCAAAAGCTGGAGAGAAGTGTGTCCTTAGGAATCCCCCTTAGGATTAAACTTGGACTTGATCCTTCTGCACCAGATATACACCTTGGTCATGCAGTTGTACTTAGAAAAATCAAACAAATGCAAGATTTAGGACATCAAGCAGTAATCATAATTGGTGATTTCACTGGCAAAATTGGTGATCCTTCAGGCAAGAGCAAAACCCGCAGACAATTGACAACGGAGCAGGTGATTAAAAATGCTAGGACTTATGAAAAACAGGTATTTAAAATACTTGATAGAGATAAAACAGAAGTTAGGTTTAATAGCGAATGGTTATCTAAGCTCAATTTTGAAGATGTGTTAAAGCTTGCTGGAAAAGTTACTGTTGCAAGAATACTAGAAAGAGATGATTTTGAGAAAAGATATAAAAACAATAAACCTATAGGATTACATGAATTTTTTTATCCGTTAATGCAGGCGTATGACTCTGTGGCGGTAAAGGCAGATATTGAAATGGGTGGTACAGATCAAACCTTCAATGTTTTAATGGGGCGTACATTACAAGGTGATTACAGCCAGGAAAGCCAAATAGCTTTATTTATGCCTTTACTTGAAGGCACAGATGGTGTTGAAAAAATGAGTAAAAGTTTAGAAAATTATATTGGAATATGTGAGGATGCCATTTCAATTTACCAAAAGACAATGACTATCCCAGATAATCTTATTATTAAATACTTTGAACTTGCAACAGATATTCATCCAGATGAAGTTGAAGCAATTAAGTTAAAGCTTAATAATACAGAAACAAACCCCCGGGACATTAAAATGCAGCTTGCAAAAGAAATAACAACCTTATATTGTGGAGTAAGTGAAGCAGAATCTGCTGAAGAGCATTTTAAGACTGTATTTCAAAAAAATCTCATTCCAAATGATATTGACGAATTTATTTTGTCTCAAGATTGCCTTGCATCAAATGACGAGGTGAATTTAGTAAAAATTATTACAAGAAGTGGAATTGCAGCTAGTAATAGTGAGGCTAAGCGTCTTATAACTCAAAATGCTATAAAAGTAAATGGTAAAAGATATAATAATTTTCTAATACAAAATCCAGGTAATAGTTTTGTTATTCAGGTTGGAAAGTCCAGGTTTGTTAAGGTAAAGAATGTTTAGTAATATCTATACATGGGGGTCTAAGTAAAAAATCAACTTATACTACGGATATTTTTTACAACCTTCAGTTCATTAAATATTTTGATAAGTCTAAGTAAAAAATTCTAAAAAAGCTAAGAACTTTTGAAAACTCGTACCTCAGACAATTCAAAAGTTCTAAGTTTTTACGAATTTTTTCCTAAGACCTATACGCAAAATATTTAAAAGAACTTCATTATTGTAAAAATATGCCTGCGTATAAGTTGATTTTTAAGTTAGAGATCATTGTATAATATATTTATAGGTAGTTTATGCCTAAAATATTATCTATAAGAGCTAAAATAATATTTCAATTTTTTGTTTGAGAAATATATTATTTTACTACTTTGATATATTCTACTTCAGGATCTTCTGTACCTTGAACATACAATCCAGTGTCTTTTAGTTCTTGTACATAGTCTACAATTTCTTTTGTTATTTCCTCGCCCGGGCAAAGTACTGGTATTCCAGGAGGATATGCCATTAAAAATTCTCCACTTATCATACCTATGCTATTTTTTAACAGCACCGGTGTTTTTTCAGAATTAAAGGCATCTCGCGGAATTTCTAATTGTCTTGGTATAGGAGGTATATCCAGAAAATCTGATTTTCTATTTCCTCTCCCATAGTATTCTGTGCTTACTTCCTCTAGTGCATTTATAAGAGCATCTATATTTTCTTTAGTATCTCCAAAAGAACCAACAGCTAAAATATTATATAAGTCAGAGAGTTCCATTTGTATATGATACTTATTTGATAAAATCATATCTAAGTCATAGCCTGTAATACCCAAATCCCTACAGGTTATGGTTATTTTGGTAGGATCAAGGGACACTACACCAGGGTTACCAACTATTTCTTCACCAAAACAGTAGAATCCTGGGATATTGTTGATTTTATACCTGGCATAACTTGACAGGTCAATAGCTTTATTCAGCAGTTCTTTCCCATGGAGAGCTATTTGTCTTCTAGCGCAATCCAGCGAAGCCATTAAGACGTAAGAAGGTGAAGTTGTTTGCAGTAGAGATAAAACTTGTTGAACCTTGTGTATATCAATACGCTCTGAACGAATGTGAAGCAGCGAACATTGGGTCATAGCACCTATTATTTTATGAGTACTTT
Organism: Clostridium ljungdahlii; assembly: GCF_001636845.1. Classification (GTDB taxonomy): domain Bacteria; phylum Bacillota; class Clostridia; order Clostridiales; family Clostridiaceae; genus Clostridium_B; species Clostridium_B ljungdahlii_A. Next base: position 80,135 of record NZ_LITT01000035.1, on the reverse strand, counting down.
GGGAACACATATCGGCACCAGCTTGCATAGCTGATATTGGTAAATTATCGTTAAAACCAAGGTGTGGTCCATGGGCCTCGTCTACAATTAAAGGAATATCATAACTGTGTACTATATCTGATATTTTTTTAATGTCTGCAGCTACTCCGTAATAGGTAGGATTTATAATTAAAACAGCTTTTGCATCAGGATTTTGTTTTAAAGTATTTTCTACGGTTTCAGAAGTAACACCATGGGCAATTCCTATTGTTTTATCTAGTTCAGGCTGCATATATACGGGTATTGCACCACTTAATATAATTCCAGCAGTAACGGATTTGTGCACGTTTCTTGGAATTATTATTTTATCTCCTGAATTCACTACAGACATGATCATGGTTTGTATAGCACCAGATGTTCCATGTATTGAAAAAAAAGCGGCATCAGAGCCATAGGCATCTGCAGCTAATTGCTGTGCCCTTTTTATTGGACCAGTAGGATGGTGAAGACTATCCACTAATTTAAATACAGTAACGTCAATTTTAAAGGGGTTTTCTCCCATAAAATTTTTAAACTCTTCGTCTATACCGTTCCCTTTTTTATGACCTGGCACATGAAAAGGAATGGTATTCCTATTTACGTATTCCATTAATGCGTCAAACAGTGGAGTTTCACTTTGATCTAATTTATACACCTTGATAAACACCTTCCTTCAAAAAAGATACCCTTTAACTCTTGGAATTAAAGGGATAATCATACTTAGTAAAAACTAATATCATTATATGTTAATTCATGTAGAGATTCAATAATACCAATTTATATAAATAAATTAACCTAAAATTAAGAAATAAGTTATATATATATATTATGAGGTAAAAATATGGTTGTATACATGTTTTTAGATATAGTTTATAGTATAATAGTAAATGTTAAATATTGCATATAGGAGGTAAAGATATGTATAGAGAAAAATATGAATATTGGTTGAGTTCACCTTATGTGGATCAGGATGGAAAAATGGAACTAAAAAATATAGAAGATGAAAAGGAAATAGAAGATAGATTTTATAAGGATTTGGAATTTGGTACAGGAGGTCTTAGAGGTGTAATAGGTATAGGTACCAATAGAATGAATATATATACTGTGGGAAAAGCCACAGAAGGATTATCAAAATATCTTATAAAGAAATATAATACAAATATTTCCGTATGCATAGCTTATGACTGTAGAATAATGTCCAAGGAATTTGCAGAGGCCGCTGCAAGTAATTTATGTGCAAATGGTATAGAAGTAAATCTTTTTAAAACTCTTCATCCAACACCAATGCTCTCCTATGCAGTAAGAGAACTTAAAAGTAAGGCAGGTATTGTTATAACAGCATCTCATAACCCAAAGCAATATAATGGATATAAGGTATATGGGGAAGATGGGGGACAGGTAACAGATGATTTTGCAAATGCAATACTATCTTGTATAGAAAGTATTAGTGATTTTTCAGAAATAAAGCATATGGATCTAAAAGAAGCTGAAAACGAAGGTATACTCAATATGTTGGGAGAAGATATAGATAAATCCTATATAGAGAAAGTAAAAAGCCTGGCTATAAGGAAAGATCTTATAAAAGCACATGCAAAAGATTTAAAAATAATATATACTCCGCTGCATGGAACTGGTAATATTCCAGTTAGAAGGGCGCTTAAAGAACTTGGATATGAAAATGTGAATATAGTAAAAGAGCAGGAAAGCCCAGATGGAAGCTTCCCAACAGCAGAATACCCTAATCCTGAAGATCCTAGAGTTTTTGAACTGGCTTTAGATATGGCACAGACTATAAAGCCAGATATAATATTTGGAACAGATCCAGATTGTGATAGAATAGGGATAGTAGTGAAAAATGTAGAAGGCCAGTATAAAACACTTACTGGAAATCAAGTAGGTGTTCTTTTAACCCATTATATTCTTTCATCCTTAAAGGAAACTGATAAATTACCCCAAAATGGTGTTGTGGTAAAGACTATAGTGACTACGGAGATGGCTCAAGATATAGCAAAAGAATATGGAGTAGAATTGGTAAATGTTTTAACTGGATTTAAATATATAGGAGAAAAAATAAAAGAATTTAAAAGTAAGGGAAATAAAGATTATATATTTGGATTTGAAGAAAGCTACGGCTACCTGGCAGGAGATTTTGTAAGAGACAAGGATGCTGTAATTGCATCTACTCTTATATGTGAAATGACGCTATACTATAAAATGAAGGGCATAAGTCTTTACGAAGCTTTACTAGAGCTTTATAAAAAATATGGATTTTATAAAGAAAAGTTGATTTCAGTAGAACTTAAAGGAAGAGAAGGTCATGAAAAAATAGAAAATATTCTTCAGTATATGAGGCATTCCATGAAAAGAACACTTGGCGATGCAAAAATAGTTAAAAAGTTAGATTATAAGTTAAGTGTAGAAAAAGATTTAATAAATATAAATGAAAGTAAAATAGATTTACCTAAGTCAAATGTGTTGAAATTTATTATGGAAGATAAATCTTGGTTTGTAGTTAGGCCTTCAGGAACGGAACCTAAAATAAAAATTTATCTCTCAATAATAGGAAACAGCTTGAAAGATGCTGAAGAAAAAATGAATGTATTTGAGAAAAGAGTTATGAAAATAATAGACGATGTAAATTGCTAATAAATTGTGTAGGTGGTAAATTAATGGATATAAAATCACATTTTGCGGAAAAATTATCTAAATTATTATTTGTAGAAGTAAATGAAAAAAGTTTAGAAAAAATATTTAAAGTTACTTTCCCAGGAGATATATATTTGCCTTTAAATTCTAAAAATATAGTTGACAATGTTAAAATTAGAAACAATATGGATAGAATACCAATAGGGTATTTTATTGAAGGCATGTTTTACGTATTAGGTGCAGATGAAAATTTTAAGTTTAGCAAGCAGTATAAAAGCATAATAGCCGGAAATAATGAATACATTAGATTTATAAAAGGCATAATAGCAAAGAATGTTAAAAATAAAGAGTATGAAGATGCCTATATATTGTTAAAAGGGTTATCTACTATGGAAGATTCTACAGAAATATATGACAAACTTATAGCCATGGTAGATGAGATTAGAAAAACCAATAAAATATATAAGGAAGAGGAATTGCAAATATTAAAAAAAGCCGAATCCAAAGAAAATTATGCACTACCATATCTTTATGAATCTCTTATTAAAAGAGAAGAGGGAGATTATGAAAAAGCATTGTTTTATATAAATAACTATGTAGGAAAAGGTGGAAAAGAAACCTTAGAGATAACAGATATGAAAGAAGAGCTTAAATCTATTGTACACTATGACAGAGGAAAAGAGCTTTTAGAAGATAATCCTGAAGAAGCATTAAAATTGTTAATACCTCTTATGGATACCTTTGGAGATAATGCTTCTTTGTATTACTACATAGCAGTTGGATATAGAAAACTAGAAAATTATGAAAAGGCAATTTATTACTTAAATGATGCACTTAATATAGATAGCAGTATAGTAGAAATTGTAAACGAAATGGGTATAAATTATGCATCTATTGGAGACTATGAAAAGGCTATAGCTTATTTGAGAAAAGCATTTGAAGCCACCAGATCAGTAGAAATATGCACTAATCTTATAATGTGCTATTTGGACTCTGGAAATTTACAAGATGCAAAAAAACATCTGGAAATTGCAAAGAAAATAGATCCTAAAGATGAAGTTGTTATTGAAATAGATAACTTTATTAAGAAGCTTGAAAAAAAGTAATCCTATGTAACATGAATGTGAAAGGAGATTTTAAGGTGAATGTAAAAAAGGCTATAATACCAGCTGCTGGTCTTGGAACAAGATTTTTGCCGGCCACGAAGGCTCAACCTAAGGAAATGCTTCCTATAGTAGATAAACCTACCATCCAATATATTATAGAAGAAGCAGTAGCGTCTGGAATAGAAGAAATTTTAATAATAACAGGAAAAAATAAAAGGGCAATAGAAGATCACTTTGATAAATCCGTAGAATTGGAACAGGAGCTGGAAAGTAAAGACAAGAAGGACCTTTTAAAAATGGTAAAGGATATATCAAATATGGCAGATATATATTACATAAGACAGAAGGAACCTAAAGGCCTTGGACATGCAATAAGTTGCGCAAAAACTTTTGTTGGAAATCAACCTTTTGCGGTAATGCTCGGAGATGATGTGGTAGATAGTAAAGAACCTTGCCTAAAACAGCTTATAAAATGCTATGATGAATATAAAACTTCAATTATAGGTGTACAGGAGGTTCCTAAAAAATACGTAGATAGATATGGCATAGTAAAAGGAATGTATATAGAAGATAGGGTATATAAAGTTAAAGATTTAATAGAAAAACCTAAAGTGGAAGAGGCTCCATCTAATATAGCCATACTTGGAAGATATATAATAACACCTTCCATATTTGAAATATTAGATAACACTACCCCGGGAAAGGGAGGAGAAATTCAACTTACAGATGCCCTTAGAACCTTAGCTCAAAATGAAGCTATGTATGCATATAATTTTGAGGGAAGAAGGTATGATGTGGGAGACAAACTTGGATTTTTACAAGCTACTGTGGAATATGCCTTGAAGAGGGATGAATTAAAAAAACCTTTTATGAAATATCTTTTGGGACTAAAAGAACAAAAACTATTTAAAGAAGTTTATGATGATATAACTTCTAATTCTCAGAACAAATAGAGTTTAATAAAGCTGCATCTATAATTTTAGAATTTATGTGAAATTATAGATGCAAATTTATTTAGTAACAAAAAATTAACTAATTTATCAATACTGCTGGTGAAATAGAACAGCAGTATTAAATTGTGTGATACGTGACATTACCTGTTAAAAAATATGTTGAATAATTTTGTTTATGATGTAAAATAGATAAAGGGAGTTTTTATATAAAATTTTTACAATAATTTAGGAAGTGTTGAAATGCAAAAAGACAAAAAACTCATAGTATACGATATATTATTTCTTATAGGTTCCTTATATTTTGCCCTATTACTTAAATTTGATTTTAATATACAGCCGGAATATATAATATTTTTTAAAATTTCAGTTATTCCTATGGTGATTATAACTTTAGTATTTAACAAAGTTTTTAATTTATACGATAGTATATGGAAATATGCATCGGTAGAAGAGTTAATTTCTATTGTATATTCTGTTTCTGTATCCAATATTATATTTGTAATTTACAGCTATTTTATAAATTATAAGTTTCTTGAAAATAGGTATTATAGATTTCCATATACCGTACATATAATTTTTTGGATATTATCTGTATTAGCATTAGGCGGAATAAGATTTATATACAGGTTACTCCAAGATAAAAGTGTAGGACAATATAAAAAAATAAGAAATAAAAGGCTTCTTATAATTGGTGCAGGAGATGCATCGGCAGTACTTATAAAGGAGATAAAGAAAAATAGAAATTTTGATTATGATGTAGTTGGACTTATAGATGATGATGAGACAAAAAGAAAAAAATTGATTAATGGTATAAAAGTTTTAGGAGGAAGAAATGACATACCAAGAATATGCAAAGAAAGAAATATAGAAGAAATAATAATTGCAATGCCTTCTGCAGATATAAAGACTAAAAGGGAAATCATAAATATATGCAAAAGTACAAAATGCAAGCTTAAAACTTTGCCTGGCATATATGAAATGATAGATGGAAATTTAAATATGAGCAAATTAAGAGATGTAAACATAGAAGATCTTCTTGGAAGAGACGAAGTTAAGCTTAACAATGAAAATATAAATAAGTACATAAAGGATAAGGTTATAATGGTCACAGGTGGTGGAGGATCTATAGGATCTGAATTATGCAGGCAGATAGCTAGATTTGGTCCAAAACAACTTTTGATACTAGACATATATGAAAATAACGTTTATGATGTGCAGATGGAATTAAACTATAATTATTCAAAATTAAATAAAGCCATAATTATAGCTTCTATAAGGGATGAAGACAGATTAAGAAGTATATTTGACAAATATAGACCTGAAGTAGTTTTTCATGCAGCTGCTCATAAGCACGTTCCACTTATGGAGGGTAATCCGGCAGAAGCCGTGAAGAATAATATAATTGGTACCTATAATGTATTAAAATGTTGTGATGAATTTAAAGTGAATAAGTTTGTTCAAATAAGTACGGATAAGGCAGTTAATCCAACTAATGTTATGGGAGCTTCAAAGAGATTTTGTGAAATTATGGTGCAGGCTTTTGATGAAGTTAGTGAGACTGAGTATGTAGCTGTAAGATTCGGAAATGTTTTAGGAAGTAATGGTTCGGTAATCCCACTTTTTAAAAAGCAAATAGCCCATGGGGGACCTGTTACGGTAACCCATCCTGAAATAAATAGATTTTTTATGACTATACCTGAAGCAGCACAGCTTGTAATTCAGGCAGGTGCCATAGCCCATGGTGGAGAAATTTTTGTACTTGATATGGGAAAACCCGTAAAAATAGTAGATCTGGCTAAAGATCTTATAACTTTATCTGGATATGAACCTGATGTGGATATAAAAATAGAATATACAGGTTTAAGACCGGGAGAGAAATTATATGAGGAACTTCTTATGAATGAAGTAGCTTTAACTTCCACGGAACACGATAAGATATTTGTTGAAAAACCAGCTAAAATAGATATGACTTTTGTGGAGGAGTCTATAAAACAGTTTAGAGAAGTGGTAAATGAAGATAAAGAGGAAATAATCAAACTTATAGAGGAAAAAGTGCCAACCTATAAGAGAAAAAAATAGCAAAAGGATGAATAAAGCCATGAAGAATGTACTAGTTATTTCACATATGTATCCCTCATCTTCTAACAGTGTTTTAGGTATTTTTGTCCACAAACAAGTGCAAAAACTCATAAATGAAGGCTGTAGGGTAAAGGTTGTGTGCCCTGTTCCCTATGTACCAGCTTTTTTAGGGAACATAAAGAAGTATAAATCCTACATTGATATTCCATCTAAAATGGTACTTGATGGTGTAGAAGTTTTTTATCCTAGATATATAGAATTTCCGGGAGGGTTATTCCTTCAATACTCAGGATTTTTTATGTACTTAGGCATAAGAAAAGTTATAAGCAAATTGTATAAAAAGTTTAAATTCGATGTAATACATGCACATACAGCTATACCTGTAGGATTTGCAAGTATAAGGCTTAGTAAAAAGTATAAAGTGCCTTTTGTAGTGACAATTCATGGGCAGGATTTTCAATATACTATAAAAAAGAATAATATGTGTAGAAAAAATGTGACTAAAGTTTTGAAAAATGCAAACAAAATAATAACTGTAAGTAATAAACTGAGAAATATTATAGAAAAGAAGGAACTTCTAGATAAAACAGTAGTAATAAATAATGGAATTAACCCAGAAGAATATGTGGCAGATAAGCAGGTTGAGCTAGAGGGAGATTATGTAATGCTCAGTGTGTCTGCTTTAATAAAGACAAAGGGAATAGATTTGAATATAAGAGCTGTTTCGAAGCTTGTAAATATATATCCTACTATAAAATATTACGTAATTGGCGATGGAGAGGAATATAGGAACTTAAAAAGGCTTGTAGATAATTTGAGTTTAAATAAAAATGTGATTTTTCTAGGAAAGTTACCTCATTCTCAAGTAATAAAATATATGTCCCCAAAATGTGACGTATTTGCACTTCCAAGTTGGCAGGAAGGTTTTGGAATAGTGTATATAGAAGCAATGAATAGTGGTATACCCGTTATAGGTGTTAAAGGCCAGGGAATAGAGGATGTTATTGTGGATAAAAAAAATGGATTTTTGGTTGAACCTCATGATTTAGATGATTTAGTTTGTACTATAGATTACATATTGAGTCATAAGGATAAGGCTAAGATTGTAGGCGAAAATGGGAAGAAAACAGTATTAAGTGAATTTACCTGGCTTAGAAATGCTCAAAAAACTATTCATATATACAATGAGATTATGAGGTGAAAGAATATTGAATATTGCAATGATACTTACAAATGGATTTGATCCTGACCCCAGGGTATATAAAGAGGCGAAGTCTTTGACAAAACTTGGCCATAAAATTACTATATTATGCTGGGACAGGGAAGGAACCTATATTGATAAGCCTGAAGAAAATTTGGATGGCATAAAAATAGTAAGATTTTTTGGAAATGCTCAGTACGGAAGTGGATATAAGCAGGCTTTTAAATTTTTAAATTTTAAAAGAGATGTATACAACTATTTAAAAAATAAAGATTTTCAGGTACTCCACTGCCATGACTTTGATGGACTTTTCATAGGTTTTGGTATAAATAAAAAACTTAAGTTGAAATTAATATATGATGAACATGATCTTTTTTATATGTACTTTTATAACAGAAAAGGATTTTTAAACAAATGTATCTATAATTTAATAATTTTAATGGAAAGACATATGTTAAGAAAAGTAGATATTCATATAGTAGTTACACCAAAAATGAAGGAAGTTTACAGTAAAATAAGTAAAAATATTTACATAGTGAACAATGCTCCTTATAAAAATCTATTTAATAATATAGAAAAAACTCCAAGTGATAAACTTAGAATTGGTTTTATAGGATCTGTCAGATATTATGATGAAATGAAAGCATTAATTGATGCTTCTCAAAAATATAGCAAGTTTGTGCAAATAGTTGTTTGTGGAAGGGGAATATATTCTGAAAAGCTTGCTGAATATTCAAAAAAGTTTTCAAATGTAGATATAAGAGGAGCTTATCATATAGATCAATTAGAAGAACTTTACAGGAACATAGATATAACTTATGCCTTTTATCCAGGAGATACGGCTACTATATCTATGCCAAATAAGTTTTATGAAAGCATAATAACTGAAACCCCCGTTATTGCAAATAAGGTTACAGAATTTGGATATGAAGTTTGCAAAAATAATTTTGGATATGGAATAGATGGAGGTAATCTTAAGAATACACTAGAGCATATCATAGGAAAACTCATAGAAGATCGGGAAGAAAAGAAGAGTATAGTAGACAATATGAAAAGATTGAAGAATAATTATTTCTGGGAAGCCAATGAACCGATATTAAGTAAAATATATGAAAAGTAAACTACTTCCAGAAAACTGAAAGGGAGATTTGTATGTATAGTAAGGATACAGTTTCAATAATAATTCCTGTGTACAATGAAGAAATACATATAGAAAAGTGCCTTAATTCCATAATAAATCAAACCTATGATAATATTATTGAAATATTGGTTTTAGATGGTATGTCTACTGATTCAACTAGAGATATAATAGGAAAATTTGAAAATGAGAAGATTAAAATAATAGATAATCCTAAAAAAATACAATCTGCAGGCTTAAATAAGGGAATAAAAATGGCAGAAGGAGATATAGTTGTCAGAGTAGATGGTCATGCACTTTATGACAAAAACTATGTAAGTGAATGTGTAAGTACTTTAAATAAATTAAAACCACAAAATGTAGTAAATGTAGGAGGCCCTACTTATCTTTTAACATCAAAATCCTATATAGAAAATTGTATTGTATTTTTACACGAAAGTAAATTTGGGATAGGTGTAGCTAAATTTAGGCAGAAGGATTACCAAGGATTTGTAGATACAGTTTGGAATGGAGCTTTCTGGAGATGGGTATTTGATAAAGTAGGATTTTACAATGAAAGTTTAGCTAGAAGTGAAGACAATGATATGAATAATAGAATATTAAAAGCTGGATATAAAATATACCAGAATAAAGACATAATATCCTATTATAAACCAAGAAGCAGTATAAAAAAGATAATATCTCAAAATTTTGCAAATGGGAAGGAAATAGGAGGTTCTTTAATTACAAATAGGGAAATAGTTAGAATAAGGCATCTTGTACCTTTAATTTTTCTTCTTACCATACTGCTGTTTGGTGCAACATATAGATTATTCTTACTCAGCAAAGTTATAGAAATTTTAGCACTGGGGAGTTATTTCCTTATAGATATACTGGAATGTATAAAGATAGGTTCAAAGAATGGTATAAAGTATATGCCACTTATGTTTATATTATTTTTCCTACTGCATATTGCATATGGCGCAGGAACTGCAGTTGGATTTTTTAAATCACTTGTGCTTGGTAGATCTAAATGATAAGCCATAAGTGATCAGTGAAAATAGGAGGTTTCTGGATGATACATAAAATTTACAATATGATAGATAAGGATAGCAAGATATTATCTATTATCTTATATTTATTTATAATAGCTGCACTAACATTTGGATACATACATTCAATAGAGTACTATAAATCTTTTAATTTTATAATAAATCAGGGTATTTTGAAAAGGTCACTTATTATGCTGCCTTTGTTTGTAGTTATAATATATACGGCTGTTTTTTTACTGCCTCATAGAATTGAGGAACTGACAAGTTTGTATTGGCTTTTGTTTTTAATTTTAAGTACTACGCCACTTCTAATAGTATATATTATGAGCGGACTTGGAGATAGTAAAAATTCACCAGTATTTATATATACAATAGCTGCAGTAGGCTTAATAGGGGTTTTGCTTACTAGTAAGTTTGATTTTAAAATACCTCAAATAAATATTAGTCCTAAAACTTTCTGGATAGGCTTAATAGCATTTATGGTAGTTGGTTATGGATACATAATCTATAAGCTTGGAATGCCTACTAAAATAATTCAGGCTTTTAAAGATGTATATTCAGTAAGACTGGATTACAGGGACCATGCAGGAAGATTTGTAGATTACTTTGTACAGTGGCTTGGGAATATAATAAATCCATTTATACTTGCATTTTTAATATACAAGAGAAAATATAAACTTGTATTTATACCTTTTGTGCTGCAGCTTGTGTTATATGGATATGCTGCATATAAGACTCAATTTGCAGTTCTACTTTTAGCACCGTTTTTTGGAATGATATTGAGATATGGAATAAAGAGAAGTTTTATAGAGAAAATAATGGCTGCTGCTGTAGCAGTAGGAATTATATCATTGTATTTGAAAAAATTATCAATATATTTACTTATAATAATAAGAGTATTTTTATGGCCTTCACTTATAGCACTAGAGTATTTTGATTTCTTCTCTATGTACCCTAAGATGAAGTTAGCTCAAGGCATACTAGGACATTTCTTTAAAAATATATACAATATGGATCCTAATTTTTATATGGCTACAGTTTACTATGGAAGGCCAGACATGAGATTAAATGTAACCTGGTATGGAGATGCATATATGAATTTTGGAATTATAGGCATAGTTTTATTTGCCATATTGCTCTATTTTATAATGATAATTATAAGATCTGTAGAAGATAAAAATATACTTTTAGTATCAACTCTTCTTTTTGGAGGTATAATGGCATTATTTAACGGACCTATACTTACTACATTGCTTACTAGTGGATTGGGTCTTGGATTACTCTTGGCATATTTGCTGCCTAAGGAAATATAATTAATTTTGCTAAATTTTTAGTATTGATTGTTTGTGGAGGAGTAAAGAGTGATGAAGAAGTATTATAAGGATATGGATATAGCTAGAGGAATAGGTATATTTTTAGTAGTGCTAGGACATTCGTTTCCTGATTCACAGTTTAATGGCAGTGTGTTTTATGCCTATATATATAAACTCATATATTCATTCCATATGCCTTTCTTTTTCGTTATATCAGGTTTTTTTGCCTATAAGATATATAGTATAAACACTTTAAGAGATTATGGAAGCTTTGTTTATGGAAAATTTAAAAGGCTTATGGTTCCATATTTTGCAGTGTCACTAGTGGCGGTGCCCATAAAATTGTATATGAATAACTATGCTGCGAGACCGGTAAAGCTAAACAGTCTCATAACGAATATATTGATTTATCCTTTAGATATTCCAATACAATATTTTTGGTTTATATATACATTATTTTTCATATTTGCAGTCGCACCAATTTTTAAAAAATTGCCTATAAATTTGACTTTAGTAATAGCTTTGCTCTTAAATCTGTTGTTTACAAAGCAAATAGGTTTATTTTATGTGTATGGTGTAATTCATTATTTGTTTTACTTTTTCTTCGGAGTATATTTAAAAAATACTTACGATAAATGGAAGAGTATTAAAAATAAGTACGCCATAGTTTTAGTATTTTCTATAGTTCTTATGGCTATGAATGTATTTGATGTGGGAAAGGAAGCGTATCCTTACTACAACCTAGTTACATCTCTTCTCGGAAGTAGTATATTTTTAATGGTATCCCAACTCATAATAAATACTTCAGGTGGAGAATTGTTTAGAAAAGTAGGAAGATACAGCTATGATATTTACCTCTTGTCCTGGTTTTCACAAACAGGAGCCAGGGTTTTATGTTATCAAATGTTGAAATTAAATTATAGCTTTGTAATTGTAATAATGATTTTAGTAGGATTTATACCTATTTTAATATGTAAATGGATACTTAATAAAATACCTATACTAAGTAAAGTATTTTTAGGACATAAGTAAAGATATTAACAGGCTATTTTCAATTCGTTGTATATGAAATTGATTAGTGATAAAATACTTGAAGATATAATTTACACATTAGGCATTTGAAAGAAAATAGGCTGGCATACTAACTGGTTATTTCTTTGAAAATGCTTTAGGCAGTGCTTAGATGCAGGTAGGATAATTTTGGAGGAAGATATGAAGAAAGATGGGCTTGTTAAAGCTGCTGGTGTAGTAATGGTAATTTCAATGGCAAGTAGAGTAATAGGATTTGTAAGGGATGCACTTATTGCCAGTGCATTTGGAGCATCTGCTAGTTCAGATGCCTATACTATGTCCCTTACAATACCAAATTTGATGTTTAATTTGTTTGGAATTGCAATTACTACAACTTTTATTCCAATACTCAGTGAAACATATAGTAAACATGGTAAAGAAGAAATGTTTAAATTCGCCAATTGTATAATGAACATCCTAATGATTATTTCGCTGTTTTTATGTGTTTTAGGGTGGATATTTACTACAGATATAGTTAATGTAATCTCTAATTTTAAAGGTGAAAGGTATAATTTAACCATATTGTTAACTAAGATGAGTATGATAAATATACTTTTTTTGAGTTTAAACAGCGGCTATACGGCAGTGCTTCAAACTTTAGATGATTTTACAGCTCCAGCATTAGTTGGAATAGCAATGAACATACCTATAATAGCTTATGTGTTAATGGGAAGCCATTATGGAATTGTAGGGCTCACAGCAGCTACTATGCTTGGAAACGGACTTCAGATAGTGGTACAAATTCCATGGCTCATAAAGAATAAGTATAAATACAGCCCTAAAATAAATTTAAAAGATCCTAAGATAAGAAAGATGCTTTCATTGATCGCTCCAGTTGTGATTGGAACAGGTGTTAATCAGGTAAATGAAGTAGTTCAAAAGAGAATGGCTTCTACTCTTGCAGTAGGAAGTATATTGGCACTTGATTATGCCAATAAATTAAATATGCTTGTTTATTTCACTTTTGCATCTGCAATAGTTACAGTTATATATCCTTCTTTATCCAGGGATGGAAGTCTTAAAAATTATGACGATTTTAAATCACATATAAGCGCAGCAGTAAATAATATCAATATTATAGTAATACCGGCTATAGTAGGAATGTTGATACTTAGAGTTCCTGTAATAAGTGCACTTTTCATGCACGGTGCCTTTAATAGGCAGGCAGTTAATATGACTGCTGATGCATTACTTTTCTTGGTATCTGGACTGGTATTTTGGGGCATAAGAGATGTATTCAACAGAGCTTTTTATGCTATCCAGGATACTACTACACCTATGATAAATGGTGCCTTAGGTGTAGCTGTAAATATAGTTATGAGCATAGTACTTGTGAAAAAGATGGGTATAGGAGGGCTTACTTTAGCTACAACAATTTCTGCATTTGTAAGCTGTGTGCTTTTAGCTAAGGATTTAAGAAAAAGAGTTGGGAATATAAATGGAGTCAATATGTTTAAGGTTGGAATAAAGATAATGACAGCTGCAGGTACTATGGGAGTGTGTATATTTTTAATAAATAATTTCCTGGGAAATTTACTAGGTGGATTTAAGGGACAGCTTTTGACACTCTTTATTTGCATCATAGTTGGTATCGCAGTGTATGTGATTATGCTGCTTGTGTTAAAAGTACAGGAGCTTGCTAATATAATAAATTTGATAAAAAAGAAATTAAGAATTGCATAAATTTGCTAATTAATGCAGTGAAAAGGAGAAGAAAGTTCTAATGAAAAGATTTTATAAACTTATATCTGTGGTTTTAGTATCTGCACTTTTTTTAACTGGCTGCACCACAGCACAGACTGCAGGTACAAGTAAAAATGACAAGGAAATAGTAATTTGGTCACATCTCACAGATCCTGAAATAACAGAACTTAGGACTTTAGCAGATCAGTGGTCCAAAACCTCGGGATACAAGGTGATAATTCATTCAGATAAAGGAGACAACAGGGCTTACATTGAAGCATCCTTACGTAATATGGAGCCAGATATAGAATTTGGAGTATCTCATGATAGAATGGAAAAACTTCATAATGAAAAATTATTAGCACAGGTTCCAGATAACCTTATAGATAAAAATAAATATATACCATCGGCACTTGAAACTGTATCTTTTAAGAATAAGATGTACGGAATACCTATATCTATAGAAACCTATGGACTTTATTATAATAAAGATAAAGTTAAAAAAGTACCTAAGACGCTGGAAGAATTGATTTCCATGGGAGAAAAACAGGGATTTCAGTATGATATAAATAACTTTTATTTAAGTTTCCCAATTCTTCAAGCAAATGGTGCTTACATATTTAAAAAGGACAATGGAGATTACAATGTAAAAGATATAGGACTCAATAATGAAGCTGCAATTAGGGGATATACCATGGTTCAGGATATGGTACAGAAATATAAGTTGATGCCTGAAAATATAGATAGTATAACTGCAAGAAACAATTTTAAAAATGGGAAAACAAGTTTCTATGTAAGTGGATCCTGGGATCTTCAAGAACTAGATGCATCAGGACTTAATTATTCTGTAGTACCTTTTCCAAAATACAATGGTAAACAGATGACATCCTTTGTAACGGCACAGGTAGGTTATGTAAGTTCTAAATCCCAACATCAAAAAGAAGACTGGAGTCTTATGAAATATCTCATTAATCATTCTAGTACTCCACTTTTTAAAATAACGGGAAGGATTCCTCCATATAAAGTGGATTACAACATAAAAGAAGTGAAAAATGACCCTAAGGAAAGAACTTTTGTACAGCAGTCTGAGTATGGGCAAATACTGCCAAATGTATCTGAGGTTCAGGCTCTTCAAAATGCAAATAAGGTAATGACAGAGCTTACTTCTGGAAAGATAACTCCAAAGGAATGTGGACAAAAAATAGAAAAGGATATACTTGATTTTATTGTAAAAGAAAAGCAATAATATGTATGTGAAGATGACAAAGAAATTGGGTTGTATTATAATAAAAAAAGTAGAAATGATGCTAAACTAGGAGGTAAAAAGATGTCGCAGTTGAGAGACGAATTAATTCAAAAATTAGAGAATAGGAAAGCTAAGCTAGGAGTAGTAGGATTAGGATATGTAGGACTTCCACTTGCAGTAGAAAAAGCTAAAGCAGGGTATGAAGTAATTGGGTTTGATGTTCAGGATAAAAAAGTTGAATCGGTAAATAAAGGACATAACTATATTGGTGATATAGTGGATTCAGATTTAGAGAAATTGGTTAAGGAAGGAAGACTTAAAGCTACTACAGATTTTAGTTTTGTAAAAGATGTGGATGCAGTTTCTATATGTGTGCCTACTCCATTAGATTTATATAAACAGCCAGATATATCATATGTAGTTAGTTCTACTAAAAGTGTTGCAAAATATTTGCACAGAGGAATGCTCATAGTACTTGAGAGTACTACTTATCCAGGAACTACGGAAGAAGTGTTGAAGCCTATATTAGAAGAAGGCGGACTTAAATGTGGAAAAGACTTTTTCCTTGCATTTTCACCAGAAAGGGTAGATCCAGGTAATAAGCAGTATAAGACAAAGAATACCCCAAAGGTAGTAGGAGGATGTACTCCTGAATGTACAGAAGTGGCAGCTACACTTTATAGAAATATATTGGAAAGTGAAATATATACTGTATCTTGTCCTGCAGTAGCAGAAATGGAGAAGATACTTGAAAATACTTTCAGAAATATAAACATAGGTCTTGCCAACGAAATGGCTGTACTTTGTGAAAGAATGGGAATAGACGTATGGGAAGTAATAGATGCAGCCAAAACAAAACCTTATGGCTTTATGGCTTTTTATCCAGGACCAGGACTTGGAGGACATTGTATACCTCTTGATCCATTTTATCTTTCATGGAAAGCAAAAGAATATGATTATCATACAAAATTAATAGAAACGTCTGGAGAAATAAATGACTTTATGCCAGAATTTGTAGTTGACAATGCTATGAAGCTTTTAAATGGACATAAAAAAGCTATGAATGGTGCAAAAGTACTTCTTCTTGGAGTAGCTTATAAGAAGGATATAGATGATTTAAGAGAGTCACCAGCCCTTAAAGTAATAGATCACTTGGAGAAAAATGGAGCGGAAGTAATTGTAAGTGATCCATTTATTCCTGAATTCAAACGCGGTGGAAAAGTATATCATACAGTAAAATGGGAAGATGTAATAGATGAATCTGATATAGTAATTATAACTACAGATCACAGCTCTTACGATTATGAAGCTGTGGCAGAAAGAGCTAAAATTGTTTACGATACAAGAAATGCAACTAAAGGTGTAAAGAATAACAGAGAAAAAATTCATAAGCTATAAATTGTACACAAATATTACTTTTTAAGAGGTGTTTTTATGAGTAAATTGAAATTTGCCATTTTAGGATGCGGAAGAATTTCTTACAAACATGTAGAAGCTCTAGCAGCTAATAAGGCAGAAGCTGTTTTGGTTGCAGTGTGTGATTTGGTAGAAGAAAAGGCGGAGCAAAGAAAAAGTGAGTATATAGAAAAAGTTGGAGATGCTAAAGTAGCAGTTTATACTGATTATAAGAAAATGCTTGAAGAGCAGGATATAGATGTAATTACTATAGCTACTGAAAGTGGATATCATCCTGAAATAGCAATATACTGTATGAACAACAAAAAGCATGTAATATGTGAAAAGCCTATGGCACTTTCAATAAAAGATGCAGATGATATGATAGCTTGTTCTAAAAAGAACAATGTAAAATTATGTGTAAGCCATCAAAATAGATTTAATAAACCAGTGCAGCAGCTTAGATCTGCTGTGGAGGAAAATAGATTTGGCAGACTTGT
The DNA here is from genome assembly GCF_001636845.1 of Clostridium ljungdahlii. Taxonomy (GTDB): domain Bacteria; phylum Bacillota; class Clostridia; order Clostridiales; family Clostridiaceae; genus Clostridium_B; species Clostridium_B ljungdahlii_A. The sequence goes on along the minus strand of NZ_LITT01000035.1, from coordinate 62,755 downwards.
GAATGGTACAGCTAGAATACTATGGAACAGAAATATGGGATATTATCATCAGGCACCTTGGAGAGGAACTTGGAAGCTAGACGGTGGAACATTGATGAATCAATGTATACATAATATAGACTTACTGCAGTGGATGATGGGGGGAGAGATAGACACTGTTTATGCTCAGTGTGATACTTTTCTAAGAGACATAGAAGCTGAAGACTTTGGAGCTATTGTTATAAGATTTAAAAATGGAGCTATAGGTATAATTGAAGGTACTGCTTGTGTTTACCCTAAAAACTTAGAAGAAACTTTAAGCATCTTTGGAGAAAAGGGAACAGTATGTATAGGTGGACTTGCAGTAAATAAAATAGAAACCTGGAATTTTGAAGATCACAAGGATTTAGATGATGAAATATTAAAATCACAAGAGGGAGATCCTGATACTGTATATGGTTTTGGACATATACCTCTTTTCAAGGATATGATAGATGCAATAAATAATAATAGAAAGCCTCTTATAGATGGAGAAGAAGGCAAAAAGGGAATGTCTATAATTTTGGCGGCTTATAAATCAAGGCTTACAGGTATGCCTGTAAAATTCCCTATGGGAGATTTCTCAACTATGGATATGGTTGGAGTGAAAAAAATAAACAAGTAGCAATTAAGAATTGAGAATGGAGGCTTTTCATTCTCAATTCTTAAATATGCAGGAAAAGGAGAATATATATGTCTGAAAATTATATATCAGATACTTCAAAAGTTGGCAATAATGTAAGTATAGGAAAGTTTGTAGTTATTGAAGATGATGTTACAATAGGAGATAACTGCATGATAGGTCATAATGTAGTTATACATAAGGGAAGTAAAATTGGAGCTAATGTAAGGATAGATGACAACAGTGTAGTAGGTAAAGAACCTATGAGATCAGTGAACAGTATATTTAAAGATGAGAAAAAATTTGATCCTGCTGTTATAAAGGATGGATGTCTTATTGGGGCAGGAGTTATAGTATACTGCGGTTGTGTTATAGGTGAAAATACACTTATTGCAGATTTAGCTACAGTCAGAGAAAACGTAACTATAGGAAGTAAAACAATAATAGGTAGAGGAGCTGCTATAGAGAACTTCTCTAAGATAGGTTCTAACTGTAAAATTGAAACAAATGTATATATTACAGCTTACTCAGAAGTAGAAGACAATGTGTTTATTGCACCTGGAGTTGTAACTTCAAATGATAACTTTGCGGCAAGGTCTAAGGAAAGATACAAACATTTCAAAGGTGTTACAGTAAAGAAAGGTGGAAGAATTGGAGCTCAAGCTACTATACTTCCAGGCAAGATAATAAATGAAGATGGATTTGTAGCAGCAGGCAGTGTGGTTACAAAGGATGTAGAAAAGGAGATTATAGTAGCAGGTAATCCTGCTAAACAATTTAGAAAAGTTCCAGAAGATCAACTTCTTAAAAATCAACAGTAAACTTTGCAGGGAGGAAAAACATGAAGGTATTAACAGTTGTAGGGGCAAGGCCTCAATTTATAAAGGCTGCTGCTGTATCAAATGTAATAAGAAAACATCATACAGAAATATTGGTTCATACAGGTCAGCATTATGATGAAAACATGTCAAAGGTATTTTTTGATGAACTCAATATACCAAAACCAGATTACAATTTGGAAGTGGGTTCTGGAAGTCATGGAAGACAGACTGGAATGATGCTTATAAAATTAGAAGAGATATATGAAAAGGAAAAGCCAGATTTTGTACTTGTGTATGGAGATACAAATTCAACTCTTGCTGGAGCATTGTGTGCAAGTAAGCTTTTAATTCCTGTAGCTCATGTTGAGGCAGGACTTAGAAGTTTTAATAGAGATATGCCTGAAGAGCAAAATAGAGTTCTTACAGATCATTTGTCTAATCTTTTATTTGTTCCTACAGAATCAGCAGTAGAAAATTTGAAGAATGAGGGGATTACAAAAGGTGTGTATAATGTAGGAGATGTAATGTTTGATGCAGTACTTAATTTTAAAAAGTTAGCAGAAAATAGGAATCAGATTATAAAAGAAATAGGACTTCAGGGTAAGGATTATATACTAACTACTATACATAGAGCTGAGAATACAAATCACATAGATAGATTAAAAAATATAGTTGAAGCTTTAAATGAATGTAATAAAGCAGTAATACTTCCCCTTCACCCTAGGACTAAAAAATACATGACGGATTATGGACTTAAATTTAATGAGAATATAAAGGTTATAGAACCTGTTGGATATCTAGAGATGATAAACCTTGAAATGAATTCTGAGAAGATAGTGACAGACAGCGGTGGAGTACAAAAAGAAGCCTTTTTCATGAAAAAACCTTGTATAACTATGAGAGATGAAACTGAATGGGTAGAAACCGTAAAAAATGGCTGGAATGTAGTAGTTGGAACTGATAAAGAAAAGATATTAAATAGCATAGTAAACTTTGTACCTAAAAAGGAGCAAAAAGATATATTTGGAGATGGGAATGCTTCTGGAAAAATACTAGAAATATTAGATAAATGATTTTTTTACAGTATTTGATATGGAGGTGAGGTTTTGTTTTTAGATAAATTTTTATATGTTTTGATCTGTGCTTATATAATACTGCTTCCACTTTTACCGAATAAGATGGCACTAGGAAGAATAAATATTCCTCCTGCAGATTGTATACTAGCACTTATTTTGATTGGATACTTTGTAAAACTTCTTACATCAAAAGAGTGTAGAACTAGATTTTTTTCTGGAATAAGGGATTTTATTACTAACTACCTTACTGTTTTTATGAGTATACTGGCACTTATGATGCTAATTTCAGTAAGCTATGCGTCAGATAAAAAACTTGCACTTAATGAGAGCTTTAGATTTATATCCTATATTATATTGTTTTTTATGATCAAATATGAGTGGAATAGAAAAGAACTTTTAAATGGTATTTTAGGTTCTTACATATGTACCAATATCATAATATGTGTCTATGGTATATATCAAAATTTTACGGGATTTGGCCTTAGCAATCAATTCAAAAATTATGGGTATGCAAAATTTAAAATAACTGCCACTATGGATAATCCTAATAATTTGGCAGCTTTCTTAATATTAGCCATATTCCCAATGATTATGCTAGCTGTATATGAAAAGAAAAAAGAAAGAAAGTTATTTTATTCCTTGCTGGCAGTTTTGATGCTTTTGAATCTAACATTTACAGGTTCTAGAAATGCCATTGTTGGAGTGGCAATAGGAATGGTTATATTAGTTGTTATGTATAGTCTTAAGTTTATACTACCTCTTTGTGTAATTTCAGGGGCGTCTTTATTTATACCAGAAATAAGAGAACGAATAATGGCTATAAATGATCCAGTTCAAAATCAATCTAGAATATATCTCTGGAAAATTGCACAAAAGATGATAAAAGATCATCCTTTGTTTGGGGTTGGAAATGGGAATTACATTAGTTTGTATGACAAATATACGAATATATATCCTCAATATAAATTTTATGGTTACAGTAAGTGGCCCTGCCATAATTCTTATTTAAAAATGGAGACAGAACTTGGAATTATAGGTGGAGTATCCTTTGTTGCAGTACTTTTGTCTTCACTAATAAAAGTTAAATCTTTTGTAGATACAACAAAAAGTAAATTTTATAAGCATTTTTACATAGGATTTTTAGCTTCCATGGCAGCTTTTTACGTTATGAATTTAGTTGACAACTTATTCTTTGTACCGAAAACTACAACCTACTTTTGGATACTCTTAGCAGTATCTCAGGGAATGATGTACAGGGAAAAGAAAAACGAAGGCATGTTTTTGAGTTAAGAATCACTCATGCTCCGAATATTTTTACAACCTTCAGTACGTTAAATATTTTGATAAGTCTAGGTAAAAAATTTTAGGAAATCTAAGAACTTTTGAAAACTCGTACCTCAAACAATTCAAAAGCTCTAAGCTTTCCACAAATTTTTTACAAGACTTATGGACAAAATATTTAAATGTACTTCATTATTGTAAAAATATTTCTGCGAATGAGTTGATCTTTAAGTCAAAGGCACATAGCATATTGTTTTTCTAAGTAAAATTTAAACTCATACTCAATAATATGTTGACAAAATTGAAATCACAGTTAAAAACTTTTAAAATAAGTCTTAGCGAGGTATTTTGAAAAATCTTAGAAATTTATATATGTTTGAGGTACGAGTTTATATGAGCTTCTTTAGATTTTCAAAATACCGAGCTTTAGACTTATTAAAAGTTTTTATGGTAATGAAATTTGTCAGCATATTCTGCAGTATAGTTAAATTTTTACTTAGAAGCTATTTCTAAGTGGAGGTGAAAGATATGAAGGTGCTACAGGTTATATCAGGAAATGATATAGGCGGTGGTGGAAATTATGTGTTGAATTTGAGTTTTTATTCAAAGGATAAATTTCATTCAATTATAGGTACAATAGGCGGCGGCGGCCTTTATGATAAAAGTAAAAGTATGAATATAGATACAGTAAAGTTTAAAAGAGCTGCCACCTATGATAGATACTTAATAGATTATGTAAGAGAAAATCATATTGATCTTGTAAATTTTCATGGGGCAAAAGCATTTTTTATGCACTATTTTTTAAAAAATAAAATAGATGTTCCTACAGTAGCCACGGTACATAGTGACTATAGAAGAGATTTTTTAAATAATAGGATTAAATACCTGTTTTTCACTCCACTTAGTGCACTAGGGTTAAGCAGTTTTAAACAATACATATGTGTATCGGATTATATAAAAAGCCTTTTGGATAAGCAAAAATTTATAGGAGAGAAATTTGTAGTAAATAGCGGAATGAATTTTAATAATAGAGTTATAAAGGAAAGTAGAGAAAGTATACGAGAAAGATACAATATCTTAGAAAATGATTTTGTATATGTAAATGTAGCAAGATGTCATCCTATAAAAAATCAGTTATCCCTCATAGAGGCATTTAACATGCTGAAAAAGCAAGTTAAAGATGCAAAACTGCTAATAGTTGGAGATGGGCCTATGGAAGAGACTTTGAGACAAAAAGTAGCACAGCTTCATTTAGAGAATAAAGTAATATTTACAGGCTATAAGCCAAATGCATTGGATTTTGCAAATGCAGGTGAAGTAGGAATTTTAACTTCTTTTAGTGAAGGTGGGGCACCACCTATGACTTTGCTTGAAAGTGCAGCAGTGAAAAAATATTTCATAGCGCCAGATGTAGGAGACATAGGGAAAGTTTTAGGTGATAATTTAATTTCATTAATAAATCCTAATTCTGTAGAAGATATATATAAAAGGATGAGAGAAATTTATGAGGAAAGAAATGAAATACATCTAAAAGGAGAAAAATTATATGATGCTGTAGTTAAGAAATTTTCCATAGATAGCTTTTGCACAAAATATTATAATGCTTATACTAAAATACTTTCAGAAAAATAGTTGGAGTGAAAAATATGGCAGAAAAGAAATTAATAAAAAGTTCTATTATAGTAATGCTTTTTATAATTGGCGGAAAAGTTTTGGCACTTGTAAGGGATTCCCTTATAGCTGCAAAATTTGGAGCTACCTATGTTACGGATATATATAATTTTGCATTGGGTATGGTATACCTTTTAACTACTATAAGTTACGGACTTACTACTACTTTTATACCGCTTAATTCAGAACATATCGAAAATAGCACTATAAGTGAGAGAAATAAATTTGTAAACAATGTAATAAACATAGCTTCCCTTTTTACAATAGTTCTCACAGCTGTACTCATAATATTTTCAAAGCAGATAATATATGTTTTTGGACATGGTTTTACTTCCAACAGTGTAATATTTGCTCAGTCTGTTGAAATAATAAGGATAATGTTTTTATCACTTATATTTGTAACCTTAGGGAGTGTGGTTACAGGAGTGCTTCAGTCCCATAAAAGGTTTTATGAACCTGCTGCTATGGCATTTGTATCTAACTTAGTTTATATAGTGTATTTAGTGTTCTTAACTTCTAAATATGGTATAAAGGGATTTGCAGTAGCTACAGTAATAGGATTTTTCGCTCAATTTGTAATAAATTTGCCAAGGTATAGGAAACTTAAGTATAGATATAAATTTATATTGGACTTTAAAAATAGTGATGTACATCAGATGTTTAAGTTGATGATACCTATAGTTATAAGTACCTCAGTAGTTCAATTAAATTTGTTTGTAAATAGGTGTTTTGCAAATAATATATATTTTGGAGCAGTTACAGTCCTGGACTATTCAAATAAAGTAAGTACCTTGGCTTATGAAGTTTTTGCCATAGGTATAGCTATGATTGTATATCCTACTTTATCTGAACTAGCAGTTAAAAAGGATGTTGTAAAGTATAAGAAATCCCTTATAAGTGCTATAAATACCATAATGATAATAATGATACCTGCATCAGTGGCTATAGGAATTTTAAGAGATCCACTTATAAACTTAATTTTTAGGAGAGGGGCATTTACAGCACAAGCTGCAAATTTAACTTCCAGTGCCTTATTATTTTACTGCCCTGCAATGATTGCCTATGGAGTAAGGGATATTTTAAATAAAGCATTTTATTCTGTTAAAGATGCAAAAACCCCTATGTCAAACAGTTTTGTGGGCATAATTATAAATATAATTATAAATATAATTATAATAAAATATATGAAGGTTTCAGGGCTTGCTTTAGCTACAACTATCTCTGCAGTCATTACTACCTTACTTATGATGTGGAACTTGAACAAAAAATTAGAAGGAATGAATATTAGAAAACTTCTTTTAAGTTTTGCTAAAATAGTTTGTTCTTCTGCTATTATGGGAATAGTTATATATGTTATAAACAATTTCTGTATGAATAAAATTTTCTCTATTATGCAGCAAAGTATGATTTCAATTTTCATATCTTTTATATGTGGAAGTTTAGTTTACTTTATATGTTTGTATTTTACTGGATTAGAAGAGTATAGGAACCTAATAAATGGACTTAAAAATAAAATTACAGGTTAGTTATTAAATATTTTATATAAGGAAGGTGGCAGACATTACAAAAAGACGTGTTTTGGAGATGGATGTAATAAGAGCACTTGCTATAGTTGCAGTAATAGTATTACATGTTTCTGCAACTATACTGTATAGGAGCACACCTTATTCTACCACTTACAATGTTAACTTTATATTGAATCAGTTTTCAAGGTTTTCCGTTCCTGCATTTATAATTATTTCTGGAATGGGACTCACTATAAGTTATAAAGAAGGATGCGGATACTTTAAATTTATAATTAGAAGATTTTTAAAAGTAGTACCACAGTATATAGTGTGGTGCTTACTATATATAATCATTATAACTAAGGATTTTAACATACATGCTGATTTAAGCAACATAGTATATGGAAATGTATTTTATCACTTTTATTTTGTACCTTTAATCATTGAGCTTTACATAATATTTCCTTTCATATACAAATTTATGGAAAAAAAGTGGTGGCTATTACTTAGTTTTTTAATGACATCATTTTTTATTATATATACCTATTACTTTAAAGTAGTGACTCCAGATCAGTGGTTTTGGAATAAAAAAAATTTATTTTACTGGATCTTTTATTTCTCATTAGGAGGATATATGGGAAAAAATCTAGATAATATATCCCAGAAATTAAAGAGAATTAGACCTATAGTGTGTGTTATGTTTTTACTTTCAATTTTTACACTGCTGTATAGTTTTATAACGGGAAATCAGTATGGTAAAAGTATAGACTACATTACGACTTTTCAGCGTCCTTCAGTAATTTTTTATTCTATATTTTTTGTGATCTTCATATTCAGTTTTGAATGGAAAAAAGGATTGTTTATGAAAATTATAAGGTATATATCAAATACTTCTTATGATATTTATTTATCCCAGGCAGGTATACTATATTTGTATACTCAATATTATATAGGAAGATATGTGCATCTGGATAATTTAAGCTTTGGTGTAAATGCTTTTGCAGTTACATTGATAGGATCCATAGCACTCAACGAGATAAAAAAACTTTTATAAAGAGATAGCCGGATAAAGTATATGCAATATGATATAATAAGTAAAATATAATAAGGCAGGTGAAGTAACTGATTTGTAGGTTTAAATTTACAGATCATAAAATTATGCAGACAGAAGATATAAAAATAGATGTGGATAAAGATATAAAAAGTAAATCCTTTCAATTATTTCTCAAGAGAATAGCTGATTTTATATTATCTCTTCTAGGAATAATTATACTTAGTGTAGTATTTGTAATATTGGCTATATGGATTAAATTGGATTCGAAAGGTCCTGCTATTTTCAAACAAGTTAGAGTGGGTAAAGATGGAAAGAATTTTACCATATATAAATTTAGAACTATGGTAGTAAATGCGGAAAAAAAGAGAGAATTAGATATTGATCCCGGTGATTTGGAAAATTTTATATTTCAAAGTAAGAATGATAATAGAGTAACTAAATCAGGAGCTTTTTTAAGAAAAACAAGTTTGGACGAAATTCCACAACTTTTTAATGTATTTATTGGAAATATGAGCTTGGTTGGGCCAAGACCTGAAATACCAGATGTAGTTAAATTTTATCCTGATTCGTATAAACAAAGGTTGCTTGTAACACCAGGAATAACGGGATTGGCACAAGTAAGCGGAAGAGGAGAAATAGAACTTGGAAAGACTGTATATTATGATTTGATGTATATAAAAAAGTTTTCACTGTGGATGGATATAAAAATTTTACTAAAGACAGTCTCATCTGTATTTAAAAGTGAAGGTGCATTTTAATATGTTTACAAAATTGTTAAAATATAACGTGTTTAATGGAAGTAAAATGGAGCTCATGGAATATATAGAGAAGTTTCCTAAAGTAAACATAGTTTCTGGTAATCCAGAAGTACTCTATAATGGGCTTAAAGATAATTTACTATTGACTAGTTTTACAGCAAGTAGAAGTGTAATAATTCCAGATGGAATTGGAACACTTTTGGCTTCTAAAATAGTGAAAGTGCCTATAAAAGAAAAGATAGCAGGTATAGAAATAATGGAAGATGTAATAAAAAAATGTAGTAGGGAAAATAAGCCTATATATCTTTTAGGTGCTAAGCAGGAAACACTTGAAGGGTGCAAAGAAAATCTAAAACGGAAATACCCTGAGGTTAACATAGCCGGAAGCCATAATGGATATTTTGATCTAGAAAATTGCGAAGATATAGTGTGTGATATAAAGGAAAGCAATGCTTATGCACTTTTTGTAGCTATGGGTGCTCCTAAACAGGATATATTTATAGCAAGGAATATGGACATACTTCCATGTAGGGTGTATATGGGTGTAGGAGGAAGCTTTGATGTTTTGGCGGGAAAAACTAAAAGGGCTCCAAAATGGATGATAGAACTAGGACTTGAATGGTTGTACAGAGTTTGCAAGGAACCTTATAGAATAAAGAGACTTTCTTCTATACCCAAGTTTTTATTAAAGGTTGCAGAATATAATAAAAAGTAAATGTTAAATTATGAAAACTTATATTTAAGGCTGTGTGATATTTAGTTATCAATGGCCTTAAAATTTTAAATTTTATCTTCCATTATATCTTTGAAATTAATACTCTCTAGTTCGTTAATTAGAGTGCCCTGTACCTTTGAAAGAGCATTGTGCACACCACAATGTCCTTTTTTATGGGCATTGCAATGCTCTGTATCGTATAGGCATCTGTTTAAGTAAATAGGCCCGTCTATGGCTTCAATAATATTTCTTAAAGTAATATCTTCAGGCACACGATTTAAAGCATAGCCTCCATTAACTCCTCTGAAAGATTTTACTATACCTGCTTGAGTCAGTTTCCTTAAAAGTTTAAGAAGAAATCTTAGAGGCACATTTTGATCTTTAGCTATGGTTTTGGCTTCAATTTTTTTACCGTACCCCAAATTTGACAAATAAAGTACAACTCTAAATCCATAATCTGATTCCTGTGTAATTTTCATAATACCTCCCCAAACATAAATATATTTACCTAGTTCAAAATAATGTAAATTAGGTATAACATACAGTTATATACAAGTTAATTATACCTAATTTACAGAACATTATAAAGTATAATATATTAGAAAAGATATTTTTAAGGTAATTTATCCAAACCCTCTAAAACATACCCTTTATTTTTCCAGTCTTTTATAAGCGAATCCAGTATTTCAGAGTTTGTCTTTGATACTGCATGAAGTAAAATAATGGCTCCATTATGAGTCCTGCGATTTATCATTTTTTTTGCTTCCACAGGTGAAGGTTGTTTTTGTCTATTCCAATCATTGTAAGCAAAGCTCCAAAATATGGTTTTATATCCTAATTGTTTTGTATAAAATAAGGATAATTCACTGTACTTTCCCATAGGAGGCCTAAAGAATTTAGGCATTTCTTTACCTGTAATTTCTTTATAAGTATTTTCTGTTACTGTAAATTCTCTTTCAAATCTTATAGGATCTTTTGCAGCATCTGCCATTGAAGGATGTTTTTCTGAATGATTGCATACTAGATGCCCTTCATTTACCATCCTTTTTACAAGTTCCACATTATCTTTTATATAAGGGGTAGTAACAAAGAAAGCGGCCTTAACATTGTTGGATTTTAATATATCTAAGATCTTAGAAGTATATCCGTTTTCATAACCTTCGTCAAAAGTAAGATAAAGTATTTTCTTTGAGGTATCTCCTAAATAATATCCAGAGTATTTGTTTAAGAGTTTTAGTATATCAGCAGGTTCCTCTGAAGGCATACCAGAATTATTAGGTTTGAAAAACCAATTTTTTTCTCTTCTATCTAAGTTTTGAGTGTTTAGATTTTTTAACCTAGAAGAAGCGTTATTATCATCTAGAGTAGTTATGCTTTTTGTATTTGTTAAAGTAGTTTTTCCTACCTGGTAGCCTTTAACACTATAAGGACATAGAAAAATTGTACATAGGAGAAATATGGACGTAAATTTTTTATTCAAATATAATCACCTACCTTATAAGATATATTTTATGGTATACTTAATTTAATAATTTATACTTGAGATTAATAGAGATTGCAAGAAAATTATAGCAGGGAAACGTTGTATAGCGATGTTTCCCTGTAATGCATATATTGAGTATGGAGACAAAAATATGAATAATTTTATTGAAGATGTTGAAGAAATTTATAATTTTATTAAAAAAAATACAGATGTAGAAGAGAAGATTCATTTTATAGAAACTTATAAGCAAAAATCTAATATGAAAAAAGAAATTAGCTTTTCAGAAGAATACTATAAACAGAAAATCATGAATGGAAAAAACGGAGTAGTGTATACTCCTCCGGAAATGGCAGCATTTATGGTTAAAAACTTGATAAATGTCAATGATGTAATTGAAAATCCATTTATAAAAGTAGTAGATCCTTCTTGTGGATCTGGAAATTTAATTTGTAAGTGTTTTCTATACTTAAATCAAATATTCATTAAAAATATTGAAGTTATAAATAGTAAAAACAATTTAAATTTGAAACTAAAAGATATAAGTTACCATATAGTACATAACAATCTATTTGGATTTGATGTAGATGAAACTGCAATAAAAGTTTTAAAAATAGACTTGTTTTTGATCAGCAATCAGTTCAGTGAAAAAAATTTTCAAGTAAAGGATTTTCTGGTGGAAAATATAGATAGAAAATTTGATGTGTTTATAGGAAATCCTCCATATATAGGACATAAATCTGTAGATTCTAGCTATTCATATATTTTAAGAAAAATATATGGAAGTATATATAGAGATAAAGGAGACATATCTTACTGTTTTTTTCAAAAGTCATTAAAGTGTTTAAAAGAGGGAGGGAAACTAGTTTTTGTTACTTCTAGGTATTTTTGTGAATCTTGCAGCGGAAAAGAACTTAGGAAGTTTTTAATTGAAAATACCTCTATTTATAAAATTATAGATTTTTATGGTATAAGACCTTTTAAAAGAGTAGGTATAGATCCGATGATAATATTTTTAGTAAGAACAAAAAATTGCAACAATAATATAGAAATCATAAGACCCAATAAAAGTGAAAAAGAGGAAAAATATAAATTCCTTGATTCTTTGTTTTTAGATAAATCTGAAAAATGCAAAAAATTTTCTATTCCTCAAAAGTCTATAAATAGTGATGGATGGGTATTTGTTGATGAAGTTGAGAAAAATATAATGGATAAAATAGAAGCAAAAAGTGAATTTATTTTAAAGGATATATGCCATAGTTATCAGGGTATAATAACGGGATGCGACAGGGCTTTTATAGTTGATAGAGACACAATAAATAGTAGAAAAATTGAATTAAGGTTAATAAAACCCTGGGTGAAAAGCAGCCATATACGAAAAAACGAAGTAATTAAAGGTGAAAAATTTATTATATACTCAAATTTAATACAAAATGAGATAGAATGTCCTAATGCTATAAAGTATATAAGGCAGTACAAAAAAAGCTTATGGAAAGAAGAGAATGTAAAAAAGGAACGAGAAAGTGGTATGAGCTTCAATGGGGGAGAAAACCGGAAATTTTCGAAGAAAAGAAAATTGTATTCCCATACAAATCATGTGACAATAGATTTGCTCTTGATAAGGGAAGCTATTTTAGTGCAGATATATATTCCTTAGTATTAAAAAAAAATGTACCTTTTACCTATGAAATACTTTTAAATATATTAAACAGTCCTTTGTATGAATTTTACTTTAAAACTTTCGCAAAAAAATTAGGAGAAAATCTATACGAGTATTATCCTAATAATCTGATGAAATTGTGTATCCCTTTTATTGATTTTCGAGGAGAAAATAATGTAAAAAAAAGGTTGTATGATTTTTTTCGGCTTACAGATAAGGAAATTGAAATTGTAGAAAAGATAAAAGATAATTGCTGAGTTCGTATTTAGTAATTATCTTTTTAAATTTTACTAAAAAAATTATCAATATGTGTTTAAAAATATAATGGATGGTAAAAATAAATAATAAAATTACTAATAAAAAAAGAAGGAAAATTATTCCAAACGGAGAATAGTATTAAAGTACAGGTTTTGACTTTATGGAGGGTTACTAATTAAAAATTACAACTATATGTACACATTTTTGGTTTATTGTAACTCTAGATTAAAAATGAAAGAAGGGGGGTAAAAGTGTCTGGCTCGGACTATGCATTATTTATGCATATGACTAAAATTCTTAGTATGAATTTCAGTCATATAACAATATGCCTTTATTGTTATATGGTAAATTAAAGTTAAAATTGAGATTTTAACGCTGAGGCTATATATGGCAGGTGTCTTATTTAGTATAGCTTTAGTAGAGCTTTAGATAATATATGAATTTGGAATTTAATGTAAAGGACAATAAACTTATAGTTTATATGAGAGGAGAACTAGATCATCATAGTGCAGAAGAAGTGAGAAATAAAATAGATGATAGATTGGATAGAGAGGGTTTAAACAAGTTGATAATGGATTTCTCAGGAGTAAGCTTTATGGATAGTTCTGGAATAGGGGTGGTAATAGGAAGGTATAAAAAACTAAATTCTGCAGATGGCAGCGTATGTATTGTAGGTGCAATCAATTCAGTAAAAAGAGTATTTGAACTTTCAGGTATGTTTAAAATTATAGGACTTTATGACAGCGTTGCGGAAGCACTTCAGAATATTTAATGGGGGGATAAATTATGTACGATAACAGTATGAAAATAGAGTTTATAAGTAAATCACAAAATGAAAGCTTTGCCAGGGTCTCAGTAGCAGCTTTTGTGTCACAACTTGATCCTACAGTGGAGGAATTGGCAGATGTAAAAACTGCAGTTTCAGAGGCAGTTACAAACTCTATTATTCATGGCTATGAAAATAAAGAAGGTGTAGTTAAAATTCAAGCCTTTATTAAAGAAAAAGAACTTACTTTGATAGTAGAAGACCAAGGTGTAGGTATAGAAAATATAGAACTCGCTAGACAACCCCTTTATACTTCAAGACCTGATCTTGAGAGATCAGGTATGGGATTTACTGTAATGGAAACTTTTATGGATTCCCTTAAAGTAGAATCTGAAAAAAACAAAGGGACAAGATTAACTATGAAAAAAGTTTTTAATTCATTAAGTTAGGTGAATAGTATGAGTGAGGAAACAGCAAAAAAATTAAAATATAGTTATAATGATAATTTGGAATTGATTAAATATGCAAAAAAAGGAGATAAAGATGCCCTAAATAAATTGGTAGAATTGAATTTACCATTAGTGGCGTCTATAAGTAAAAAATTTCTAAATAGGGGATACGAGTATGAAGATATATTTCAAATAGGTTGTATGGGACTTATGAAAGCAGTAAATAATTTCAATGAAGAATACAATGTAAAATTTTCTACATATGCTGTACCCATGATATTAGGGGAGATAAAACGCTTCTTAAGGGATGACGGAATGATAAAAGTAAGCCGAAGTGTAAAAAATACTGCAAAAAAACTCCACTATGACAGAGAAGCACTTACTAAAAAATTGAATAGGGAACCTACAATACAAGAATTAGCAGAGTATTCTGGAGTAGAAGTAGAAGAACTGATTTTTGCCACAGAATCTGCTAGCAGTTTGCAGTATCTGTATGATACTATACATCAAGATGATGGTTCACCAGTGCTTTTGATAGATAAGATAAGTGAAAATCCAAAGGAAGATGTAGAGATGGTGGATAAAATTGCACTTAAAGAAGCTTTGAACAATTTAGATGTGAAATCGAGACAAATTATAATGCTGAGATATTTTAAAGATAAAACTCAGGTACAGGTAGCAAAGATGTTAGGTATAAATCAAGTACAGGTTTCTAGAATTGAGAAAAAAGTGTTAAAAGCTATGAAAGAAATTTTAACAGGTTAATATATGTTTTTAAACAGTTGACAATTGATGGTGGGAAATTGAAAGTTATGGATGATTTTCTTACGTTAACGCTTCAGAAAAATTCTACTTCAACTGCCAACTGTTCATTGTTAACTTTTAAGCAGATTTATCTATAAAAGGGGATGTTCAAAGCAATTTAAAAAATTGCGATTGCACATCCCCTTTAAATTAAATCAATATATAGTTAATTTCCTGTACTAGGAACTGTAGTAGGTAAATTGTTAACATCCTTTGAGTTTTCATCGTTGGTAGTGTCTTTTTTATCTTTAGTGTTTGTATCAGTAGTTGTATTATTGTTTGTATTAGTATTAGTATTATTAGGATTATCATTTGTATTATTATCAGAATTCCAGTTATTTTTATTAGTAGCGTTATTTTTTTTGTTTTTGCTCCCAGGCAAGTTATCAAGTGCATTCCATGAATGAGATACATTACAATAATCTGAGGGAACTGTTCCATCTATAAAATATTCAGTATAAACTTTATCACCTGTAGGATCTGTATGACAATCTGAAACAGGAAGTTTTCCTGATTTAGAACATATAGGAGAAGTTACAACCCCATCTGGCATTTCAATATCTTTTGCCTCTAAACCTTGATGGAAAGGAGACATTATATTAGCCCAAAGCTGGGCTGCAGAGTTACTGCTTAAGGAGCCATCTAATACAGAATCATCATCATTACCAATCCACACTGCAGCGGAATAATAAGGAGTTAGTCCTACAAACCACAGATCTTTTCTATCCTCAGAAGTACCTGTTTTACCACTTACAGGCATGCCTCCTAAGTTAGCATTGCTACCAGTTCCTTCTGCACTTACAGGGCCTTTTAACATCTGATATAGCACATAGGCACTTTGTGGAGAAAGTGCTTTTTTAGTTTGGGTTTTATTATCAAGTAAAACTGTACCATTTCTATTTACTACTGTAGTGTAAAGTTTTGGAGTAGTGTATTTCCCATAATTTCCAAAAGTCCCATAAGCAGCAGACATCAAAAGTGTATTTGTACCGTGATGGAGCTCTCCAAGGGAAAGTGCTGCTATACTGGATCTATCATGCTCGTCTAAAGTTATACCAAATTTTTCTGCATAATCAGCTCCGGTTTTTAAACCCATTCTATCTTCTACTTTGACTGCTACTGTATTTAATGATTTAGTTAAGGCAGTTCTTAAAGTTACAGTTCCGAAATCAGTATCTTCATCATTTTTAGGGTCATAAGGTTCTCCATTAGAAGCATATTTATTTGCAAGTTCAGGTGATAATGGAGAAGAATCTACTGTGGAAGCTGCAGTAAATTGCTTTGAATCTACAGCAGGGCTGTATACAGTTAAAGGTTTTATGCTGGAACCTGAAGGCCTTAAATATTTTTCGGATGCAGCTCTGTTGAAAGATCTAGCTGGCTGGCTTCCCCTTCCACCAACTAATGCCTTTACCTCACCTGTATGATAATTCATGACTACAGCAGAAGCCTGAGGTTGAACTATTCCATTTTTATCTGCAGATGAAGAATTAAAAATACTGTCGTTATTTAAGGTATTTTCAGTTTTTTCCTGTAAGTCTTCATTCATAGTAGTATGTATTTTTAAACCACCATACATAAGTAAATTTTCAATCTGTTCATCTGTATATTTGTATTTGGATTTTAGATCTTTTTCTACTGCATTTATAACAGGTACAGTAAACCATTCATTGTTATATCCATTATTTACAGTAGGTTGAGACATTATATCCAGTTTACCATTTGCAATGTCGTTTACAGCAGTTGTGTACTGATCCTTTGATATATATCCATTCTCATACATTTTTTTTATTACAGTAGTAGTTCTGTTTAAATATATAGATGGATTTTTTTTAGCTGTAGGGGAATAAGGATAATATACAGAAGGACTTTGAGGCATACCTGCAATAAAAGCACACTCAATTAAGTTTAAATCTTTTGCTGATTTGCCAAAGTACTGTTTGGCAGCGGCTTCAACACCTAATGCTCTTCCTCCTAAATAAATTGTGTTCATGTAAGCCTCAAGTATTTGAGTTTTACTCAATTTCTTTTCAAGTTTTAAGGAAAGATATATTTCTTGCATTTTTCTCTTATAAGATATTTGAGAAGATAAATATATATTTCTAACCAATTGTTGGGTTATGGTAGATGCACCTTGAATTCCAGTATTTCCACTAAATTTGCTTTTAATATCTATAAATACTACACCTATGAGTCTTTTTAAGTCTATGCCTTTATGTTTATAAAATCGTTCATCTTCTATACTTACGAAAGCATTTTTTAAATTTTGGGGCATACTGCTAAAAGGTATTACCGTCCTTTGCTGTGGGGTAACTAGTACGTCCATTAAATTATTTTTATCATCATATAGAACGGAAGGTTCGTTTAAATTCGATATTTGGCTTATGTCTAGTGGAGGAGAATTTTTTATAACAGCTGCAGTTAAACCCAATGCTGCAGCAAATACCAATGCTAATAATCCACATAAAATTGCAGCTCCATGTTTAAAAACCTTTTTTCGAGCCTTTTTACGCTTTTTGACCATAAATTTCCTCCTTATTTTGAAGTGTACATTTTTTAAATTATTATAACATAAATTAAATCTTTAGGTAAATACACGAAGTTATTGTCATATATATATTATGTATCAAATCATAAGGATGTGGAAGAGATAAAAAAATTTAAAGTTCCCATTAAGAAAATGAAAATTGTATTAATAATATCTGTTATAACTTTATTTACAGTAATGTGTCTCTATTTTGTAAATTCAAGGATAACTCCTGCTATAATTACAGCTTCAGATGTAGAAATCAGAGCTGTAGTTACACAAACTATAAACTCAGTTATAATGCAGGAGTATTCAAAACAATTTAGTTATAAAGACATTATACAGGTGGAAAAGGATAAGGAAGATAATATAGTTATGGTTAGAGCAGATACCCTAAAAATGAATAAAATCGCTTGTGATGTGGCATTGGAATCCCAAAACAAGCTAAGAAATGTAGGAAAAGTTGGCTTGAAGATTCCCATGGGATATATAATGAAAAACAATTTGCTAGCGTTTTTTGGACCTAGCATTACAATTAAGATGCAGCCTATAGGGTACATAGAGACTAAATATTTGTCAAGCTTTGAAAGTGCAGGCATAAATCAATCTAGACATAAAATAAGTGTGCAGGTAAAGACAAATATGAGGGTAATGATTCCCTTTGGAAGTGAGGATATACAGGTAAAAAATGAAGTACCTATATCAGAAACAATTATAGTGGGAAAAGTACCAGAAACGGCCATAGATTTAGGCCTTGATAAAACCGGAGTTAAGTTAAAATCCAGTAATTAAATAATGGCAAAGCTCAATGTTAAAAAGAGCTTTGCCATTATCAATGAATCTTACTTAGTGGGAGCTTGTTTTTTCCACTAAGTTTAGATGAATTATCTAGGGGTGTAGCTACTGTTATCTCCCACTTTGATAGAAGTGGAAGTATTACAGTAGGTAGCCATCAGATAAACAAAATTATTCCCAGTTAAATATATAAGGTACATTTCTATAATAATCTCCATAATTTAATCCATAACCTGCAACAAATACATCGGGAATTTCGAAACAACAAAAATCTGGAGTCAATGAAATTTTTCTTCTGTCAGGCTTGTCTAGAAGAACGCAGCATTTTACACTGGAAGCACCTAGAGATTTTACATGGTCTATAGCAAAGTCCATAGTAATACCTGTATCTGTTATGTCATCTACAATTAAAACATCATATCCTTTTATGTCATCTAATATATCATTTACAATTTTTATTTCACCAGATGATGTTTCAGAATTTCCATAACTTGAAGTTGTCATAAATCCTATTTTTACAGGAAGTTTTATTTGTCTTACTAAATCTGCTGTAAATATGAAACTTCCTCTTAAAAGTGATAATACATATAAATTTTTATCTTTATATTTAGTGGTTATTATTTTACCTACTTCTTCTATCCTCTTTCCAATTCGTTCTTGGGATATCAATATGTTTTTTGATTTATTTTCCATAATATTCCTCCGTGGTGTATATTAAATTAATGATTGCCATAATATAAAATTATATTATCAATATTAACAAGATTTCTGAAAATTTTCAATGACCTGAAGTAATGTGTTTACAATGTTTTTTATTTAGTATAGAATTATACGATAGCTATAAACTCAATTTTTGTGTATACAAAATTTTGATTTAATATAAAAATAATATGAAGTAATCAATTTATAATGAACAATTCACAAGTAAAGACGATTTTCTGTTGTAACAGAAAACCTACTGAAATTGTAGACTGTGAATTGATAGATATGGAGATGATATTTTGATATATGGAAATACAGAAGGAATAAAAAATTCGACATTAGATGAATTGGAAAAGATTTATGATATAAGAGTTTCAAAAGAAAGCATATGCAGCAGGGAAATTGTAGAAGTGCTCTCTAGAATTACTACTTATTTAAATAGAGAATTAAGCCTTGCAATTGATAAAAGAGGAATAATCGTAAGCATATCTGTTGGAGATAGTAGTACTGTGAGTATTACTGAAATTGAGGCAAATCAAAATAAACTCTGTGGTATTAGGATAGTACATACCCATCCTAATGGAGATTCGAGACTTTCCGAAATTGATATTTCAGCCTTAGTAAAATTAAGATTAGACTGCATAGCGGCTATAGGGGTTGACAAGGATGGCGTTACAGGTATTACTATAGGATTTTGTAAGGTAAAAGATGGAGAAGTTATAAGTGAAGTTTCAGAAAAGCTTACTTTAGAGGACGCAGTTAATTTTAATATAGTACAAAAAGTAAATGAAATAGAAAAGTCGATGAATGATGAATATGTACTGCAGGAAGAAGGAGAGAGAGCATTACTTGTGGGCACAGATACTGAAGACAGCTTGGATGAATTAAAGGAACTGGCAAAAGCCTGTAATGTTAATGTGCTAGAAAAAATACTTCAAAAAAGAGATACTATAGATACTGCTTTTTACGTAGGAAAGGGAAAAGTAAGTGAGATAGCATTAATTGCACAGCTCAGTGGTGCAAATATAGTAATTTTTGATGATGAATTATCTGGTTCTCAAGTTAGAAACTTAGAAGAAAACCTAGGAATAAAAGTAATAGATAGAACTACTCTCATACTTCATATATTTGCTTCAAGGGCAAGAAGTAAGGAATCTAAGTTACAGGTGGAGCTTGCACAGCTAAAATACAGGTTAGCTAGGCTTTCAGGACTCGGTATAGTTCTATCAAGAACTGGAGGAGGAATAGGTACTAGAGGACCTGGTGAAAAGAAGTTGGAAACCGATAGAAGACATATAAGAGAAAAGATATATGAAATTAGTAAAGAACTGAAGAAAATAAAGCAGGTTAGAAAAACTCAAAGAAAGAAAAGAGATGAGATAAACAAGGTATCACTGGTGGGGTATACTAATTCGGGTAAATCTACTTTAAGAAATAAATTGTGTGAAATAGCTGTTACTAGAGAAAATGTAAATAAGGAAAAAGTATTTGAAGCAGATATGTTATTTGCTACTTTGGACACTACTACTAGGGCTGTGGAATTGGAAGATGGCAGAACAATTGCAGTGACAGATACCGTAGGTTTTATAAAAAAACTTCCTCATGATCTGGTAGAAGCATTTAAATCTACTTTAGAAGAAGTACAATATGCTGATTTATTATTACATGTAGTAGATGCATCATCTGATTATGCAGAAGAACAGATAGATGCAGTAAATGAAGTACTGAGCGAACTGGAAGTAAATGATAAACCTGTACTTATCGTATTAAACAAAATTGACAAATTGGAAGATACTAAATTGAGCAGTATAAAAGATAGATATAAAAATTCAAATGCAATATTTATATCAGCTAGATATGGTACAAATTTAAATGAGCTCTTGAAAAGAGTATTGGAAATGCTTCCTCATAACATAAAAAAAGCAGAATATTTAATTCCTTATACAGAACAGTCTGCAGTGTCATTTATTCACAAATATTGTAAGGTAAAGAATGAAGATTATAGGGAAGATGGCACCTATGTAAATGCACTTGTAGATAAAAAAACATACAATAAATTTAAGAAGTTTATAATTAACCCAAAATAATTGGACATTTAAAAAGAGAGTATTAGTATGAAAATATTAGATGCTCTTTTTTGGTAAAATAGCAAAAAAATAATTTTACCATTGTATTTTTATAAAAATATATTATATAATATATAGAAATTCAAGTTGATAAAGTCCAAAAGGGGGAGACTAAATTGGAAAAAACTATATTACAATATCAAAAGGCTTTTAACAGTACCATTGATAGACTTAAAGCAAATGATTTTGTCCTTGCAGTTATGGTTTTTGGAAGTATGGTTACTGGAGATTTGTGGGATGAATCTGATATCGACTTACTTGTAGTGTTTGATAATAAAAGGGGCAGTATTAAAAACATATACACTGAAGAAAAGGAAATTCAAATTCATGTTAAACTTGTAAGCAAGAGTAGCTTCCTGCAGATGCCTGAAAAAAATTTAAAGGGTGGATTTATATCTAGAATAATATCTTCATCCAGACTGGTATTTTCAAAGGATAAGGAAATAACTTCAAAATATGATACTGGAAGATATTATTCAGATTTAGATAGAGAAAGATGGAATATGTATTATATTGGAGAGTTATTTAAAAGTATGGGTATATGTAAAAAATATCTTCAAAATGACAATGTATATACTGCATATATTGCTGCAGTACGTTCTGTTGAAGAGTTTTCCAGATTATATGTAAATTCTTCAGGCCATATGATAAGTAAAGATTCTATGACTATTTCTATGAATTTAAATGACAATTTTAAAAAATGTGTAGACAAATTATTTTTTAAAAATGAAAATATAGTTGATTCTATAAATAGCACTATAGATTATTTGACAGAAAATGTAAATAGAAATATAAGAAATACGACTAAGTTATTATTAAATTATATGAGAGAAAAGGATTGTTTTTTAAGTTCAGAAGATATAAAAAATGATGAGTTATTTTATCATTACAACATAAATATGGAAGAAATATTAAATAAGCTGTGGGAAAGGAATATACTTAAAAAAGAAACGAGAAACTATAAGTTAAAGGATGGAACTGTATTATTTAAGGAAAATGTATATTTTATTTAATTGGATAAATTAAATTTGTATTAACATAATGCAGTTATTGTTATAAAATAGAATTTAGCACTAGGGATGTTTTGTGGTAATTGACAGTTGACAATTAACAATTGACAACTGTCAATTATCTATTGTAAATTATAGCAGGGAAGTGAATTTTATTTCTAATAAATATTTTGTGAATCTAAATAGAGAAGAAACTGTTAAATATCTGTTAATAGAAAAACATATAAAAAAATTGATAGATACAAATAAAATTGAAGACGGGGAGAAACTACCTTCTATAAGAGAAATGGCAGAATTTTTAAATGTAAATAAAATCACTGTGGTAAATGCCTATAAAAGACTTCAAGCTGAAGGTTATGCTGCTCAAAAAATTGGCAGTGGAACTTATGCTAAAAAGAGGGATATAAATAAGAACTTTAGTAGAGAATACTCAAAGGTTCTCAAGAAGATATCTAGCAATGAAGTAGAAAATTATATAGATTTTACCGGAGAAACTCCAAGTGGTGAATTTTTCCAAATAAATTTCTTTAAAAGTGTTTTAAATGAGGTTCTGGATAGGGACGGCTCATCGGCTTTGATATGTCAAGAATCCCTTGGATATGATGGACTCAGAAATAGTATAAGTGATGTGTTCTGGAATGGAAACATAGATAAGGATGATATACTTATAGTTTCAGGAGCACAGCAAGGTATAGATGTAGTTTCAAAGGCTATTTTAAATACAAATGATACCGTAATAGTTGAAAAACCAACATACAGTGGGGCACTATCTGTATTTAAATGGAGAAGAACTGAAATAATCGAAACTCCTATTGAAAAAGATGGGATTAATATAGACAACCTTGAAAAAATACTAAAAAAAAATAAAGTGAAATGTTTTTATACAATGAGTTATTTTCAAAATCCTACTGGGATAAGCTATAGTAATGAAAAGAAAAGGCAAATACTCAGATTAGCCGATATATATGATTTTTATATAATAGAAGATGATTATCTCTCGGAGCTAATTTATGATGATAACATAAAATATAACAGTTTTAAAAGCTTAGATACTAGTGACAGGGTTGTTTATATAAAAAGTTTTTCAAAAATATTTTTGCCAGGAATACGAATTGGATATTTGATACCTCCTAAGAGATTTAAAGAAAGCATTCAAAATTCAAAAATAAATACGGATATATCTACATCCAGTCTTATGCAAAGGGCTCTGGATTTATATATAAGAAAAGGTTTGTGGAGAAATTATATAAATGATTTAAATGTAGTCTACAAAAAAAGATATGCATATATGAAAAAATGTATAGATAAATATTTAAAAAATCAAGTAAAGTTTGTAGACCCAGGTGGAGGACTGCATTTTTATTTAAAAATAAACCAGAACATAGTTGTAGATTCTATAGAGCTTTTTAGAAAATCAAAAAATAGAAGAGTTTTAATTACACCAGGTACGTTGTTTTATAAAGTACCTTCAGAAGGTAAAAAGTACTTTAAAATTGGTTTTTCACATGTGGATGAAAAGAATATAGAAAGTGGAATTCAAATATTAAGCGAACTTATAATTATATAATTTGTCCGATGACTACCCGCACTAATACTCCCACTTCTTCAAGTGTGAGTAAAGAGCGGCTACGTCCCTGGATAACGATTTTCCCTAAAGGATAACGCCTTCTAAGTGCTGAAGCACTAAGAAGGCTGTTAATAAGCATCAGATGGAGTTAAAAACTCCATCTGATGCCAAGAACTCTGTTTATAGTAAAAATTAAAATAGTTTAGAGGGATATTTTGAAAGGTGGGTTATCTGTGAGTTACTTTACAGTAAAGGATGAAGCTAGTTGTCAATTTGAGGAGAAAAAGTCTATATTTATAGGAAGTATAAAAAGAGTTTATACTGAAAACGAGGCTAAAAAATTTATAAGTAAAGTAAAGGAAAAAAATATTAAAGCAACACATAATGTATATGCTTATGTAATTGGAGAAAAAATGAATATACAAAGATACAGTGATGATGGAGAACCTCAAGGAACTGCAGGAATACCGGTACTAGATGTCATAAAGAAAAAGGGAATAACAGATGTGGTAATAGTAGTTACTAGATATTTTGGAGGGACGCTTCTAGGTAAAGGGGGATTAGTAAAGGCTTATACAAAGTCTGCTGCTCTCTCAATTGATGGATCTGGAATAGTGGAGAAAGTAAAAGGATGTCAGTTGGATATATTTATAGAGTATGATACTTTGGGAAAATTACAATATATGTTTGAGCAAAAGTCGATTCATATAGAAAATATAGAATATACGGAGAAGATTTGTGTGTCGATAAACTATATTTCGGAAGATGTCGATAAATTAATAAATGAGATTATAGAACTGACAAATGGAAAATGTGAAGTAATAGTTGGAGATGAGGAATTTTATTTTAAGATTGATACAAGGCTTATTAAAGAACAAATAGCAAAGTAACATTGAATTCCTAAATGACTAATTGCAGGTAGGGTACATTTGTGTTTAACAGCTTTTATATGATATAATACAATTTGCATAATTAATATAAATAATTATAACCGTAAGTTAGGGGGAAATTTGTATGTCAGGACATTCAAAATGGCATAATATACAAGCAAAAAAAGGTAAAGCAGATGCAAAAAGAGGTAAGGTATTTACTAAAATAGGTAAGGAACTGGCAATTGCTGCTAAAGAAGGCGGGTCAAATCCGGATTCCAATTCAAAATTAAGGGATGTTATAGCAAAAGCTAAGGCAAATAATATGCCTCAGGATACAGTACAGAGGGCAATTAAAAAGGGTTCAGGAGAACTTACAGGGGTAAACTACGAAGAAATATCCTATGAAGGTTATGGACCAAGTGGAGTTGCTATGATAGTAAAAGCTTTAACTGATAATAAAAATAGAAGTGCTAGCAATGTAAGGGCAGCATTTTCAAGACATGGTGGTAATTTAGGTGCTAACGGCTGTGTAGGATGGATGTTCCAGGCTAAAGGCCAGATAGTAATAGAGAGAAAAGAAGACATGGATGAAGACGAAATAATGATGCAGGTATTGGATGCAGGTGCTGAAGATTTTACTGCTGAAGAAGAAGTCTTTGAGGTAATTACTGCTGTAGAAGACTTTGGTACAGTAAGGGAAAAATTAGAGGAACAGGGTTTTGAATTCCTGTCTGCAGATATTACGATGATACCAGATAATACTGTAGCTGTTGATATGGAAACAGCAGGAAAGGTTCAAAGACTTATAGATAAACTTGAGGACGATGACGATGTTCAGGACGTTTATCACAATGCCGAATTTCCTGAGGAATTTGAAGGATAAAGGATTGAGAGATATTTTACATATAGTAAAAACTGATGGATTACGATATACGAACGTCAATTCTTGATAGGTTAAGATGTATGTTTGAATTTTAAATCTTGCATTATGGATGCACGATTTGAACACCTTTTTATATTGGTATATACCAGTATAGGAGGGTGTTTTTGTGTTATTAAAAGATGTATTAAAGGAATATATTTTTGATTGTGAAATAAGAAAAATGAGTAACAGAACCATAAAAAGCTATAGAAACAATAATCAGCGTTTTTTTAATTATATAGAAGGACAATATCAAATTGTAGAACTAGAGGAAGTAACTCATCTGCACATAAAAAGTTATTTTAAATTTTTAATAGATAAAGGATTAACAGAAGTATATGTAAATAGTATTCTAAAATGTTTAAGAGCGTTCTTTGTTTATTGTGTAAAAGAGGAATACATTAATAAAAGTCCATGTTTAAAGGTATCATGGCAAAGGGAGCCAAAGACTTTAATTAACACCTTTACCGACACTGAAGTAGTAAATATGATTAATGCTTATAATTTTTCAAATTATCTTAATGCTAGGAATAAAACTATTTTGGCTTTCCTCGTTGATACTGGTGCAAGAAACTATGAGACATGTAGTATTAAGATTAAGGATATAGATGAAACATATATAACTATCCATGGAAAAGGAAACAAAGACAGGCATGTTGGTGTAAGTCCTCAGTTAAAGAAATTTATGATTAAGTATGAGAGGATTAAAGGATTTTACTTTAAGGATAAAATTGTAAGACACGATAACTACTTTCTGTCTTATAGTGGAAATCCACTCACGGTAGAGGCTTTGGAACGTGTTGTAAGGTTAGCAGGAGAACGTGCAGGTGTTAGAGAAGAGATAAGATGTTCCCCACATACATTTAGACATTATTTTGCTCAGACACAGCTTAAAAATGGTTTAGATGTATATTCGTTGTCAAGAGTATTAGGGCATGAGAATATAATGATTACCAAGCGATATCTTCAATCACTGGATGATAAAGATATAGTAGAAATGTCTATTAAGACAAGCCCTTTGATGAATTTTAAAGGGGGCAGAAAATAATGTTGAATCTTCAACAAGAAGTTTTAGAAAAAATGAATATATTATGTAATTATAAAGAACAAATTATTTATCAAACCCACAAGCATAAAGATAATTTTGAGATAATTACAATTATTGTTGCTATGTCATATAACAGATACCGAATATACAAAGGAATAAGGTACAATAATGATATATCTGTAGAATCTTTTACCATAGAAAAAGATATGGTAAAAGCTATGGAGGAAAGGGGGGCAGAAGTATAATGAGAAAAAAAAGAGAAGAAATAAATTTAGATAAAATTACATTTAAAGTACTAAAAGATTTTGTTGAACCAGATTGTACACCTTATACTGAAAATTATATGGATTTATTATTAAAGAACAATGATGAAACTTATGAAAGAAAACATGATAAAACTAAATGCCAAATACTTACTCGCTATTTACAGTACCATGTTTGGTTTTTTGGAGAAATGCCGGACTATGATAAATTAAAAGAATGCGTAAAAATAAAAACTGATGAAGCTTTTAACAAATATATAATTGCATTAAATAATCACCCTGAATGGATAGAAATAATTTTCATAAAGCCAAAATGGAAAACTAGATTCAGAGAAATGGGATTGCAGGTAAGGGGGTAGAATTATGCTATTAAGTCAAAAATTAAAGGAACAATTAAGAAAAGAATTTATGCCCCTAAAGAATCTTAAAATATTTAGTAATGCTAGTGCACTAAATATTAAAATAAACTTCTTAAAATCATTGCCTAAAGGAATACGAGGTACTTGTAGCATGATATTAGACTTCATGGAATGTCGTGTTAACACGGATGATAACAATAGTAATTACATGATAGTATATGCCTCTCAGAAAGAAATAGCGAACGAATTAGGGTATACTAGAGAATATATGTCTCATTGTATTAGCCGTATGTCGGAAAGCTCCTTATGTCCTTTTGTAAAGGTACGCCAGGGATTAAATAAAGCAAATTATTATATAATGCAAAAGAAGAAGGAAATGCTGGAACTACTTAAACAAATATTTCAGGCACAGCAGGAAGAACTTAAGGCTAAAAATGAAAAGAATCAGGGGAGCTAGAAAGGGAAATATAAGAACCATTATAGCAATGGTAACAAGGTAAGTACATTTAATAACTTCAAACAAAGGACGTATGACTGGGATGCTTTAGAGAAAAAGTTATTAGGCTGGGATAAAATAGAATGATATAAAAACAAAAGAGATTATATAAGTTTGCACCTTACATAATCCTTCAAAAACGTTAAAATTTAATATACTTAACATTAATAATATTATATCATTTTTTCTAACTTTTATCAAAAAATTAGAAGAGCATGTTTATTAAAGTTACCCTTTTTAAAAATAGTTTATAGAAAGGTTTATTTGTTGTTGTAAAATGTAATTACAGATTATATTAGGAGTATTATGTTGGTAGTTGTTGTAAATTATAAAAGTTAAAAATTAAAGGGTGGCTTTTAAGTAATTTTTTTTATTAGAGAAATATACTTGTTTATTTTTGGATGTAAACTACAGTTATATATTGTATTAATACTAGTTTACATCCAAAAGTAAATTAGTATTCTAAATTAGATGTGTAGCAATAGTACATAAATATCTATATTTTGTATATTTATTTTATTATAATAAATATATATGGGCAAAATAGAAAGTATGGAATATTATACTTGAGAAATATGTAAAGGAAGATTTACAATGTATGCAAATAGAGAAAAAAAGTTAAAAATTATAAAGTTAGTACTTACAATTTCGATTAATTTGGGACTTATATTATGTTGTGTGTTTATACCTTTATGTGCTTTTTGGCGCAAGAAGGATTTTATGTCATATTTTTTCTCAATGGGGCTACTTCTCATATCTATCTATGCTTTTTATGAATATATTGAAAGAAACTGGTAAATTAAAAATTTATAAGGTGGAAGAGATAAATGTTAGATTTAGATATTAAAGAGACGTTAAAAGAATTAGTTAATAATATATTGGAAAATAAAATTAGTAGAAAAATTGCTGCAAAGCTTGTAAGAGAACGTATAGATGAGAGTGATATTTTTAGATTACAAAATGAAGATTTACTTGTTAATGCATATTGGACAATTAATGGATTGGATTATAAATATGGTAATACAACCAATTCAGAATTGACTTATTTAAAGTTATGCCTAGATGGGGAAAGAGAGTATAGTCGTGAAGATAAAGCAGAATTCGTATTGAATAATGAAGAACCTATTTGTAGATTAATACCTAGCTTGAAAGGACAAGAACTAGATGTAGAAGAATTTGATAAATATAGTCCAGAAAAGATGGAATGCTTTAATGGGTATGCTTTTGGTGATAAAATAACATGTTGCAAACTATTAGCTTTGCTCATGGCAAATGTTGGCATAGAAACTGTAGTTAAATTTGCTTCCAAAGGGATATGGGCCAAAGCATTAGAATTAGATGATGGGAAAAGTGAAAAATAAGTATAATAGCTAAGATGGGAATATAATAACGCGGAAAGAACCATAAAAATGCATATAAATTTCAAAATAGATATATTAACCATTGACATTGAGTATCTACATATATAGCTTTATAACTTTGTAGGCACCATAATAAAAGGAAGCTATGTCTCTCAATTGGTGATTTTAAAATGAGTATTCAATATTACATTTTTTAAAGATGGTCTCAAAATCTATGGAATTCAATCTAAAATACTTGGCTAATAACGATAAGTGTTGAATAGAAAAACTAATATAGAGGTTATCTATACTATAATATTGAAGAATAGAAAAACTCCGATTTGAACCGTTAATACTAAGGAGCTTAAGTGAAACCATAAGTCTTATCAGAATATCATTAATACTTTCTTCACTAAAATTTACACCAAAATGTTGAAAAACATCTTCTGTTCGAGAGAATATTATAAGTTTATCGTTGTAATTGGATTGTCTTTCTCCATACTGTAAAAAGTATAATAGAAAATCTTCTATAATAGTATCGGGCTTTCCACATGGATTAATTTCCATATAATCCATTTCGTTGAGGTAATAGCGAATACTTTTGTCGGGAGAATACTTTTTAAGGCAAAATAAATTTATTTTTTCATCTTTCTTTAATATAATATCACAGTTTCTAGGTTTAAGTAAATTTTCTTTAGCATTTTTATAATTGATAGATTTGTTTTGGCTTTTATTTTCTAATTCTCTCTTTTGGTATTCTTGTTCATAATCTAACCAAAGGTTAGGTTCGGGAAGATTAACAGTAGGTGTATCCATAACTTTTGCTATATTGTATTTTGGCTTTAGCTTATTAATATAATAAGTCTCATAAAGTTCCATATCAGTTGCAGACTTGTATTCTGTAATTACTATTTTATCAATTTCATTACCCCAAGGGTCGCTATAATGAGCTTTAGGACGATTAAGCAAATCGGTTGTTTTACCAACATATAATAAAACTATATTTTTATCAAAAATCTTATATACCCAATACATATAATAATCACCCTTTTTGTAGATATTAAACTAATGGTTATTATTTACAATTTGAAATTTAATATACATTCCCCAATTTTGTTAATTAAAGATATTTTAATGGCACATTTATTATATTTATGCTTTATAATAAGTATTTTTGAGGTATGTATATATGTATATTTAAAAACTAAATGTTTATAATTAAAAACATATATGAATGAAAAAATACAAAATATAAATATACTTCTTGATAAGCTGCGTGACTTTCCTAAAAATTTTATATTAGCAAAAACTGTAGAACAAGCAATATATTATTTAGAAAATTATCATGTAAAAATCATTTTGTTAGACCATGATTTAGGTGAAGACAGAAACTTAATTTCAACAGGATATGGATTAAATAAAATATATTTGTGGGAATGAATTAAGGGATGATAAAATAATTATCCTTTTACACAAAATAAATATACTGAAAGGTAGAATATGTATGATATACGTGACAGGGGATACTCATATACCCCATGATATTCATAAATTAGATATCAATAATTTTCCTCAACAGAAAGCCATGAATAAAGATGATTATGTAATAATTTGTGGGGATTTTGGTGGCATTTGGAATGAAAGCAAAGAGGAATTATATTGGAGAAAGTGGTTAAAAAGTAGAAATTTTACTACATTGTTTGTAGATGGTAATCATGAAAATTTTGATTTGCTAAACTCTTTTCCTGTAGAAAAATGGAATGGTGGAAAAATACATAAAATAAATGCTAGTATTTATCATCTAATGCGAGGACAAGTATATACTATAAATGGATTAAAGCTTTTCACAATTGGCGGAGCATCATCTGTTGATAAGGAAAATCGAATCAGGTCTATCTCTTGGTGGGAAGAAGAGCTTCCAGATTATGCACAATGTGAAGAGGGACTAAATAATCTTGAAAAAAATAACTGGCAAGTTGATTACATAATGACTCATACTTGTCCAACAACTATTCTTAACAAGATAACTGAAATATTTGGTTTTCAACCTAAACCAGAAGATGCTGTTAACAAATATCTAGAGGTAATAGAAGAAAAATGTAAATATAACCATTGGTACTTTGGTCACTTTCATGAGGATATAGAGGTGGATGATAAACATACTTTAGTATATGAAAAGATAATTAGAATAGATAATATTTAATATCATTAAAGTAGCAAAGTACTAAGGTGTGGGGCATAGACTGATTTTATAGTACTATTAAGTATTAAGCTAATCTCAATAAATATATGCTTGAGAGTGCAATTGATATTAATCAACATATATGAAAAGTATAACTAATGTTTTAGATAAAAAAGCGAAATAGAATTAGTAATAAAATTGTAAATTAAGTGTATGACGAAAAAAGCTTTATTAAAATAGATAAACGGTAGTTTTTGCATATTCCACCGTTTAAAGTCTGTCTAATATTATTTATTCTTAAAATGCATATTTAAAAGTATTAACATTAGAATCAATTGTTGGTTTCTACCAAAATTGTACCACCAGTTAAGATTGTTAGTGGAGGCTTATAAGTAATTATAAAA
This sequence comes from Clostridium ljungdahlii, assembly GCF_001636845.1. Classification (GTDB taxonomy): domain Bacteria; phylum Bacillota; class Clostridia; order Clostridiales; family Clostridiaceae; genus Clostridium_B; species Clostridium_B ljungdahlii_A. The sequence goes on along the minus strand of NZ_LITT01000035.1, from coordinate 31,204 downwards.
GTTTCTTCATCTCGTATATTAAATTCTATACTTGCTTTTCCAGATTCACTACCCATATAAGGAAATGACATCTGAATTCTATGATGTCCCTCATTAATAAGTAATTCTGTTTCTTGAGTCCAAGGCACTTTTATAGTATTTTTCCCATCAATAACAGCATTGGCACTACTCCATTGAAATATTTGTAACAAGTTCTTCTTAAATTTAAAAATCAATTTAGCGCTCAATTAAAAATCCTCCTTTATGTAAGAAATAAATGTAATAACTTATATTTTACAAAATCATATCAAAATTTGCAAAGTGTAATTTATTAATAACTATAATAATATCAATTTTTTATATGTTGTTGCAGCTTTTATAGTTTCTGTTGACATTGAGGAAGGTATAGTCTATCAATTTGCAAGGCCTTTATTCTACTATGAGGCGAGACTTAAGTGCTTATAATCAGACTACTCAGAGGTTTAATGTGAATAGTAATCGATTTATGATGGTAAAAATTTGGTAAGTATGTTGGCTAAAATATCTCCATATAACTTTGTCAGTCACAACATTATTTCTAATACCATAAAATCATTTTAAATTCAATTATATATTTAGCCATTTTCATCAAATTTATATTACTAGTATTTACATAATAAGAAAAGAGATAATTGTTATTAAATATGAAAATAATATTACTAAAATATTTAGGTAAACTAATATTAATTAAAAGATGAAATGGATGAAGTAAAAATGGATAAATTAGCAATTGAAAAAATACTAAAAAATGTATCAAGAAAAAATAGTATATATGATGCTTTAATATATCTTGATGCATATGCTTATAAAAATAATCTCGGCTGTGGAAAGTTATATACTGCAAAAACTGTTAATACAAACATTCTTAATGCACTGAATTATATGAAATGCATAGTATTGAGTAAAGAGGATGAAAAAGTCCTATATAAACTTATATTGGAGTATGTAAGTAGAAAAAAACGTACTAAACAGCAGAGAAAATTTTTTGGAGATGCTCAAGCCAAAATACAAGATATAATAAATAATGAATATAAAAAAATAGATTTATCAATAAAGCAAAGATTTAGTAGTAATATGATACAAAGTATCTTTATGAATCGAAAAAAGCATTGCTGTGAATATGATAAATTAAAATATTATAAGGAAAGCCTAGATTTAAAATACCTTGAGACAAATTCAGAATTAGACGCTTTTAAGAAGTATATAGTTGATAGAGAAAATGAATATAGTTATGAAAAGCAGAAAGATTTATTATTTACTGATTTTTTTGGAGAACAAATTGAGTCTGTAAGTTCCAGAACATCTGATTTTAAAGAAGACAGCAGTTTGAAGTCTAAGAAAGAAATAGGTAAAATGGGTGAAGGAACAACTGAAGATTATTTACATTACATATTTAAAGGTGAAGCTTTAATTGAAAATGTAACGAAAAGTGGTAAGGGGTATGATTTAGAAGCTAATATTATGGGCGAGAAGAAATTTATAGAAGTGAAATCAACTAAGAAACTTAATGGCAAGATTACAATATATATGACTCGTAAAGAATTAGAGGAAGCTAATAACAAACAAGAAAAATATAAACTGTTCATACTGAGACTTTTAAATAACAAGCCTTATAAACTTTATATAATATCTAATCCTATAAAATTAGTTAGTAAACATGATATCAACCCAATTTTTAAAGTCAGAAAAGATAAATATGTAAGTATTAATATTCCTTGTTTACAAGTATCAATAGAAAGAGAACTTCTAAAAAAGAATGAAGACAAAAAGTTTCAAGATTATATAAAGAAGCTAAAATAAGAATTATAGAGTTTTCTCATATTTTACTTCAACATCTACGTGCTCAACTATATCGCTGAATTTCAAATTTTTATCTGCTTTCATTATTATTTTTAAAAGTAACAATGTCACTTATGGTAATCCTATCATCTAGCCTATTAAAAAAATTATATAGACTCTCTAAATCTTCCTTATTGATTCTTTGTATAGTGTTATCAACATACATCTTTAATGTAGAGGGTCTTATATGACATTCTATAGCTACTTTCCTTTGACTTAGCATATATTTATCTAATATTTAACAGACAAAGGATTCAAAATGAAAAGAGAAGATGTGGATAATTTAAATCCTAATTATAATGTATACATATTCAATAATTCAGCGGCGGTAAGACAAGCCGTTGCTGAATACTTCCTAAAGTAGTAAGTTAGGAGGTAAATTATTGGTAACGGAAAGATTAGAAAATATAATAAACAAAAAAGATAAAGATTTAATGAAAATGATAAACTATATATCAAATCCATTAATTGGATTACGTAGTAAATACAAATTTAAGGTCTTTACCTTAGAAACAAGTAGAGGCAAGACAATAGGAACCGCTTATGCTATAGCGAAAGCTATTAAAGGTGGAAGTCCAATAAAATATGTATTTACGACACATACATTAGAGGAGTGCAGTAGAGTAGCAGAACTGATAAATAAAGAAGTCGGAGAAAATGTCGCTATGTATTATAATCCATCTCAGAAAGGAGAAGAAAAGAGCGGAATATCGAGTAAGAATTTTTATGATTGTGCAGAAAAGCAAGTGCTGATTGTGACTCATGCTACTTATTTAAATTTATGCTCTCCAAAGAATGAATTTCATAGAGATTATCGGAATTATATCAAAGGAAACTTTAGTTTTCTAATAATTGATGAAGAAATAAATGCAGTAGTAAATAACCTATGTAGCTACAGTGATTATACATATAAAAATATGTTAAAACTAATTAAATCTATTGATAATGATGAAATATTGAATTTATTTGATAAATTGTGTGAACAACCAAAGAGAACTATAAAATTCTATGAAAATATAAAGAATTTAAAAAATAGAATTATTGTGGCCGAGGAGGTAGGTATAGACAATATCTTTACAAGTGAAGAATACAACAATCTTATAAGTTTAATTAATTCTGTTGATAATGAGGTTATAAATGATTATAACGTGGACAATAAAGTGAATGTTACTAAAAATGAGATTATTGAGGAAATCCAGAAGATAAATATATTATGCAAGAATATACCACTTGATAGAACATTATATTGGAATGGGACGTTATACAGTTGTAATTTCAATTTTAGATTTCTAATGCTGAGTAATAATGTATTACTTGATGCTTCTGCCAAATTCAACAAGTTATATACAATAGGTAATATGTTTGATGTTGTTAAATCTCAAAGAATTATAGACCACTCACGATGTTGTTTGTATTGGCATAATATTAATACTTCTAAGAGTGCAAAAAAGAAAAATGGTGATAACAATGAATTGACAGAATGGAGAAAATTTATAGTTCAAGATATTAAGAAAAAAGCAAGAAAAGACACAAAAGTGTTAATAATAACATACAAAGCGGAGTGTGAAGCTCTAGATAAAAGATTTTTAAATGATGAATTTAAAAAACAGTTTAAAGAATATGCTCTTCTCAATTTTTTTAATATGCGGGGAGTAGATAAATATGCTGAATATGAAGAGTGTTTTATTGTTCATACTCATCGATTCGCTTTTCCTATATATGTTTTAATGTATATGTATTATAAAAAAATAGATAATGCTTGCGGTATAAATATGTCTTATGGCAAGCACAGAGGAAATAATACTGTAGGATTTGAAGATGAAATTCTTGATAGTTTATTATTAAGTGATGAAATATCTGCGCTGTATCAAGCATGTAAGAGAATATGCAGAACCAAGGAACCTATTGGGAATTTCCACATATACAATAATAATTTAGATGTTATAAAACAAGTACAAAAGGAACTATTAAATGTAAGAATAGTTGCAGATGCAGATAATCAAAATATGAAGATTGCCGATGACTTTTATTTTTTAATAAGTGAAATTCGAGAAGGAGTCTACAATAACTATAAGATTACTAATAGAAAAACATGTAAGAAGGAAAAAGCTGTTAAAAGAGGCAAGAAAAATCATTATGAGGTTGACAAGCGGTTGTTTTATGAGACATTAGGAATAGATAATACACACTTTTCCCGGGATATTGCTAATAAAGTTGATGAAAAAGAATTAGGAATTAAATTTAAAAATAATATTGTAGTGGTCAATTTTTAAATAAGGGGGGATTTTTTAAACGACTAAAACTATTAATATTAGTTAATTTAACGATGATTTTTATTACATAAGGGTCTCCCATCTCTTTATATAATATATATATAGACCTTGGAGACCCTTAAAGGATAAAAATTGATTTTTTCATTAGAAAAATAAAGAGATTTTGATGTTGAAAAATCCCCCCGAATTAAGAATGGAAAAAGTTGTACAAAAATAAAATATTATTATGCATTTCTTTTGGTTATTTTCTTTTTGCATAGGTCTATGGAATGGTCTAGGGATAGTAGGAACGGTAGTGACATACTAGCCCTTATGCCATAGAGATGGTGTAAAAGAAAAGAACGTATATTTACTTAGGAGGAATTATGAAAGATACAAATATTTATATAATGAGCATAGAGGTTAGATACATATTAAATTTTATGAAAAAAACGAAGAACAAGGATACATAACAAAGGAAAGAAAAAATTTTAGCAGCCTGTTTTGTGGAAGTTTACCGTATTTTTTAGAATCTATAGTGCTTGAAGAAGAGTCTAGAAGAAGAATCTAATGGAAAGATGGGGATGCATTTACTAAAATATATCAGATGCATCTACACCAAAACAGAACAGAAATTTTTTAACTGGTGGTTAAGGCAAGTTTTTGGCATTATAGGAAACAATTTCTTAGACTTTATGATGACTAAACACGATTGCATCACGTTAACAGTTACTTTTATAAAAGATGATTAAATATTAAGAAGTTCTTTAGTATTTGTAACTTGCTTACTTTAATATTTTATAAACACGATGGCAGGTACGATAACAAGAATTTTTAATTTATATAATAAACAGCTTAAGATTAGTTATGCCAATATTTATAAAAATATATAAATACATAGCAATTATTGGTATAATTTATATAGTAGTTGCTTCATAATTGTAATTTATGGCGTAATAATTAATTTAGGAGGTGCTAAAATGGAAATTAAAGTATTTGAGCAAAAATATAGAGATGATATGATATTTATGATTCTGGAAGGAAAAAACGCATTAGGAAGAATACCACGCTTAAATGAAGACTTACTTGATATTGCTGCTAATTATATTTCAACTGGAAATATGTTTTGGATAGCAACTGATGATAATGATAGGGTTATAGGAAGTATTGGAACTAAAATTGTTTCAAAAAATGAAATGTGGTTAAAAAGGCTCTATGTTAAATCTACAATGAAAAGGCAAGGAATAGGTAAAAAGCTTTATAAAAAGACAGAGGAATTTGCTATACAGCAAGACATTGATACGATATATACAAGATTCTCATCTGATTATGTAGAAGCACAAAAGTTTTATCCGTCAATTGGATTTACAGAAACAGCACCTTATGAAATGGTAAAACATTTAAAATAACCTTTGAGTTGATTCGAAATTTTCTAATTATGTGACATAAGTGTAAATTGTGGCTAATTATTCTAAATAATATCAAAGAGAGGGAATAGTAATGAGTTATTCTGAAGATATTTGTTTTTTAGGAAATTGGAATTTAAATGATGAGCAAGGAACTCTTAATATTGAAAAGACAGGAGAAACATACAAATGTACTTGGAAAATAAATAAGGAAGATGTTCAAAAAGAATATTTAGGAATTGGGATGCTTGTTGATAACCAACTACTTATATCAAGATTTTCTAACAAAGTGCATGGAGGAGGAGTAGGTTTATATAGACCAATAGGTGACTTAAGGTCAAATTCTGCACTTTGGGCTTCTACGCAAAATTTCAATACATTAGGTTCTGGAATCGCATTAAGAGAAGATACCAGTCAAAACTTAGAAGGCAATTATAAAGTTAGATATTTCATTAAAGGAAATGAATCTCCAACTTATGATTTAAGAATTGTTAAAAATGAGAAAAATAATGTATACTCATTGAATTGGTCTGTAAATGATAAAATAATATTGCATGGAATTGGGATGATGAATAAAGGACAAATGCCTCTTGCTTATGGTGGGACAAACTTTGATTATGAATTATTTATTTTAAGCATTGATAATAAAAATAGATTAAGTAGTAAATGTGCCTTATTAAGTAATAGTTGTATAACTGAAGAGGTTTATAGAAAATGTTAAATTTAAATTATCATTAATATTTGAACTATATTAACATATAAAGTATACTTAAAATGGTTTATAAATTAATTACTAAACGGAAGTTTAACATAATGCCAAGAGTAACAATAAAATCACTTCAAGAACAAAGAGATGTATTAAAATCAGTTAATGATTTGAGCTAGTATCAGTAATAATAAGAGAAGACCTTACAACATTAATGTTAGTGGTAAGATAAAATTACCCAAAAAAGTGCAAGAAAATTCCCCACTTGGATGGAAAAAAGTTGCCTTTGTAGTTAAATTAAATAAATACTACAAAGGAGATGAAATAAATGCTGGGGGGTAGGAATGCATACAACAATAGAAACATTATTTAAAAAAGGATATAACAAAACACGGATAGCAAATATTTTGGGAATAGACAGAAAAACGGACAAAATGTCCGAATTTCTCAAGAAGATATAGCTAAAGAATTAAATTTTTAAATACATGAATGTTATATATTTTTATGGTTATAATAGAAAAAAGAAGAAAATATATTTCAGTGGTTAAAATGTTAACAAATGATTGTTAGAGAAAGTAGCTACTTTGCCGAAAGTGGCTATTTTCTTTTTTTGAATTCAATTTTAATAGTTGTAGGTAATTTTGTAATAAAATACATATTTTATATGCGGATTTGAAACTCAAAACTTAGTAAATCAAAGTATAAATGAGAAAAAAAGAATATAAATGGATAGAACACTATTTTATAACATCAAATAGGTATTAGAGTGAATAAAAGAATACTTTTGATAATTAAGATTGCTTGAATAGATAACTTTAGCCTTTTTTATTCATGAAAAATAATATGAAAAGATGTATACTATCAATAATAAAATATATGGTTGATATTACATTGGTGGATGTAACATTTATAATTTATACATATAAAATGGGGAGAAACATTAATAATGAAAAAAGAGGAAAAGATGCAAATCTGTTATACGAAGGCAAAAGAATATTTAATAGAAATCACACCATTAGAGCTACAGGGAGAAGAATTAAGGAAATATTTTAATATTGAAAAGACTTTTAAAACAAAAAGTGATATTTTATATGGATTATTAGGCTCACTTCAAAATGGTAATAGAATGCCTAATGTAATTGGACTATGGAATGAAAATAGAAGAGATATTTTTGAACAAATTTTATATCAATATGATGCAGAAAGTATTCTACAACAATATGATGCAGATTCCTTATATGAAGAATTCTGTGCTAATTTTAATGTTAAAAACAAAGATAGTAAAAATAACCTATGGATGAGATATTCTAAATCAATTATCTCTGCATCAAAATTTATTAGTGGGTTTGAGACCGCAGTTGATTTTGATAATTTTATTTCTAGCTTTTCAAATAATAGATTGTCGTCAGTTGCAGCGCCGTTGATACTTGAAAAAGAAGTGTTTGGTCTTGGGTTTACTTTAGCTTGCGATTTTTTAAAGGAGATGGGGTATTCTCAATATCCAAAGCCTGATGTACATATAAAGGATATTTTCTCTTCTTTTGGTTTGTGTGAGGATAATGATTATGAAGCTTATAAAGCAGTTATAGAAATGGCTAATATTTGTAATGACACACCATATAATGTTGACAAAGTATTTTGGCTAATTGGTTCAGGAAAATTCTATTTGCATGATGTTAATATAGGTGGAAATAAGAAAGACTTTATTAATAAAGTACAAAACATTTTTTTAGGTGAAATATAGATAGTATTTTACATGGCAAACATTCGACACTAGGGTATTTTGAACGTTTGGCTGGATTCAAATTATTATTTTATTGCGGAGCATAGGGAGCAGAAATGCTCTTTTTATTTTTAATGAATTGGTACTATAACTTAAAAGTAATGAAAGCCCTATTAAACATTAAATCTAATTTATGTATTAGTGAATAAAGAAATGATAAACAAAAATGCAACATAATTTACGGAGTGTGATTATATGTTAGAACAATTTGAAGATTATTTAATACAAGAAGGTAAGTCAGTAAATACTATTAAATCTTATTTGCTTCATGTAGAAGGTTATTTTAAGTGGTATAATGATTCTTTTGGTGAAAAACCAACTCAACTTTATAGACAGAATGTATTAGAATATAAAGCATATTTACAAAATGTTGATAAGGGTGTTAAAAGTGCTAAAACAATAAATGCTAAGTTGTCGGCTCTAGTAAAGTTCAATGAGTATCTACAAGAGAAAGGAATTCAAAAAGATATAGTGGTGAGTAAAAAGGACAACGTAAAAATACAAAATGAGTCTGCTTCATTGGCAACAGTAAACAAGCAAGATATTGAAGCATTTAGGCAACAAATATTAAAACATGAAGGTAATAGAAATTATGCTATAGTAACTATAATGGCTTATGCAGGACTTAGAGTATCCGAATGTCTAAATTTAAATTTGAATGATATAAATCTGATTTCAAAGGAGATTAGAGTTAAAGAAGGTAAGGGAAAAAAAGAAAGATTAGTTTATATAAATTCTAAAATTATTGAAGCTGTAAAGGAATATTTAAAGGAGCGTAAAAAAGTTGAATGTGATTATTTATTTATATCAAATAAAGGAAACAAGATTGATAGGACAGTTATGAACAAGGTATTCAACAAATATTCAGATAAGATTACTCCACACACATTAAGACATTTTTATTGTAGTAATGCTTTAGAATCTGGATACTCAGTACATGAAGTGGCAAATCAAGCAGGGCATAATATTCATACAACATTACTTTATACTAACCCAACGAAAGAAAAAATGAAAAGTAAAGCAGAATTATTATAGGAGATGTTTAAAAAGACATCTCTTTTTGTTGTAGCAGATAGTACAGGAGTAGTTAAGCACCTTATAATATGCTCTTAAAGCATGTTCAGTTGGATATGACTGTTATTATAATAGACATATAAATCATTAAAATGAAAGTATTTGTAGGAGTAATTTTAAGTAGCTTAGTGATAAAAAAAGATAAATTGTAAAAATTCAATGGTAAATTGAATTGACACTTTAATATGGTAAGTTATAATCAAAAATGTTGAAATATAAATTTTCATACTGTTAACGCTACTGTTATTAAAGATGACATAAATCAGTGAACACTGTTACTTTTTACGATATGTGAGCATACAGGGGGGATAATTAACAACTTGGAATGTATTCTGCATTTCTGTGGAGTATAGCAGTACGTATAGTCGGCTGTAGATTATTGAAATGGGTCATATTGAGGTTATAGACCAATATAGGTAAGAGAGTGGTGAATTTTCTTTATGCAAATCTTAGGAGAAAGTAAAAGTTGACGAATTAATCTAATCATGATATGATTAATTATATCATGATTAGATTAAAAGGATGGATTTTATGTTTAAAAAGAAATTAGAACAGGCAAAACTACTATGTGAAAAAATACAAGACAATGAGATATTAGAATTTAATAATTTGAAGCCTTCAATGATTGAAGAAGTTCCAGGTGTGTATTTGATTGCACATAAAGAAACTAATCAAATTCTATATGTTGGAAGAACAACAAATATGAGAAGAAGGATATATACTAATCATTTACAAGGAAATCAGTCAACAGCACGTTTGAAAAAGTATTTGGTCGAGGACTTGAATGAAACTAATATAAAATCAATGAAGGAAGCAAAAGAATATTTAAAAAATAATTGCTATTTTAAATTTATGAAAATTGGGGATATGAATGAACGTGGAAGAATTGAAGGATTGATGTCCTTTATGTTTAATGTTAAGTACATCGAAAAAGAGCATTAAAGATTTAGGCTGTTGCAGGTTTAGGTTAATGTTATTATATACAAATAAAAGAGGGCCTATTAATTAATTTATATGTAACCACTAATCCAGTTGGAGGTGCTGTGGAATACTCAGTTTCAGATAGTAGCATTGCAACAGTTAAAGAAGATGGAACTATAACTGGAATGAAAGCAGGAAAAGCTACTATGATATGTAATATAAAAGATACTAATGTTATAGTTAGTGTTGAGATTAAGATAATGGCAGTTTCGCATTACACAGATAAATTATACAGAATACATCTCCAATAAATCTAAATATAGGGCAGACAGTTTAGTTAACAGAAATTACAACACCAAATGGTGGAGAAATAGTATATACATCAAGTAATGATTCAGCAACAACAGTTAGCGCTAGTGGACTTATTACAGCAATTGCCAGTGGAAACTCTACAATTAATATAACAATCAAAAATACTACTATTTCAAAGACAGTTAATATTGATGTAAGTTCTTAAATTCAGCAATTAATTTCGGTAACTGCAAGTTCAACAAAGATTGGTACTTACAGTACTTCAAAGATAACAGGTACTACAGTTCCAAGTGGACCATCAGTTAAGTTTGTTATTGATGGTTCTGCTTGTAAGTGTACATTGACAAATGTTACAAGTAATAGCTGTACATTAAAGAGTGATAGTGATGTTGGGGTTGTAACGGTGAAAGCATACTTAGCTGATGATGTTAATGTAACTAAATCTGTAAGGGTAACGATTGATTCAAGCGTGTGGTAGATGTGAAAATTCTTCATACTATAAGCAGGAATCTTTTAAAGGATAAAATTCGATTAATATTGAGAGAATACTTCAAAGTTATACTTGATTTTACAGAGAATATAATGGTATCATTAATATAGTAAAATTGGGAAATATTGAGAATGTATTTTATTATATCTAAAGGATTTACAAAGTGGCTTCTAATGTAGTGTTAAAAATCTATCGAAATCTGTTGGTGTAATGGGAGATGAAAGAGCGTTATTACTATACAATTCCACTGAGGGTTGTAGTATCAGTCTTGATGATAAAGATTTAATTTAATTATATGGTGTTTGTTAGAATTCTATTTTATTATTGTAACAAAAGTAGTGTATGCATATAAGTGCTAAACTTTTACATATCTCATTCCAAGTTTTAACTACATAATCACTTACCTTAGGAATATCATTATAATCGGTTAATAAATATGGTATTCGTGCTATATTTTTTTTCTCTTCTTTGCTGTGAACAATACTGTTTCTATATTTATATAATTTTTCTGCAAACTTGTTAATAGAAATTTCACTACGACTTGGAAATAAATGATTATTATTTATAATACGAGTCACTTTTTCAATTATGTTAGGGTTCATTAATAAATTTTTCAACATTTTTTCTTCGTTATTAGTAAAAATACCATTTACCTTATTAAATAAATCTTGGTTAGTATAATTTGCTGTATTATTAGTAAATTCATTTATTTTATATAACAATAAAGACTTTTTATTCACAGTATAAAAGTATTCTAAGACATTATAAAAATATAAAAAACTGCTTGTGTCATTTGAATTTTTTGCTTCATTAAAATAGCACAACGCCTCTATGTGTTTTGCTTCATTAAAATTTTTATAATTTAGTGTATTTATATCACCATAGTTAGGAAAATTTTGACGTACTTCACTACTGCCAAATATAAATACATTTGGATTATAAGTATTGAGGATAAATATTGATTGCTGAAGATAACTTTCTAATTCATCATCTGGCACGTTTTTTAGTGAAAGTGAAATATAGTATTCCCAACCAGAAAGTGCAATAAAGGTATTATTGCTAGAGAAAATGAGTTTGAAAATGTCACTTGGAGAGTTTATAGACACATCTACTTCCCCTATGGAAAAATTGTACAAAATAGTATCTTTATCATATTCAGTATTGATTAAATATCTTACATTTTCTTCAATTAAAAATTCAGCGTATCTATCTTTGAAAAAACCCTGTATCCATCTGTCTTTAAAAGAATTTATCTTTTTACCAAATATTTTAAGTGAATCATTAGAATGAATGTAACTATTGCTATCTGAAATGGAGTGAAAAGTGATAAGAATATTAAAATTGTCACTAAAAATTTCCTTTAGTTTATCAAAGTCTATTTGGTCATAAAGAAAATCCTCCCAAGTTAACTCAACAGATACATTACAATATGTATCACGAAAAACAATTGTTTCTTCATCATAACTATGTATAACTATATTTGTATCTAGAAAATGCTCTTTTAATTGATTCACTATATCATCGATAATATTCAATTCAATACCTCCAGAAACTTAACATAATAAGTTTGTTTATAAAAATTTTACAGCATTGCAATTTAAATTACAAGTAACAGCATAGTGCCAATATGTAGGTCGGTGCCAAAACTTACATTCGAAAATTGAGGTGAAGAAAAGAACAGAAATGCTCTTTTTAATTTACATACGTTCACTTAAATGTTACAAAATTATTTAAATTATGAATGATTATGGAATACAATAGAAAGGCTAGGATATAATTATTGTAATATATATTGCATTAGGGGGAAAAAATATGTTAGGCGAAGTAGATGCTGGAAAGTGGTATGATAAAAATTCAGACAAATTAGAGCATGGAAAAAATATTATTCAATCTTTATTATTAAATATATTGGATAGAAAGACATATTTTAAAATTGAAGCAAGAGTAAAAACTAAAAAATCTTTATTGAAAAAGATAGCTGACAAAAGTAAGTACGAAAGTATTTTTGATATTACAGATATTATTGGTATGAGAATAATTGTTCCTATAAATTCTTATGTTGATAAAATTGCAGAAATTATTAAGAAAGAGTTTAAAATTGATGAAAAAAACACCATAGATAAAAGGAAAAAAAATATTGAGGAATTTAGATACAAGTCTTTACATATTATATGTCAATTAGATAAGCAACGAGAAAACTTACCTGAATATGAGTTATTGAAAAACTTAAAATTTGAAATACAAGTTAGAACAATTTTGCAACATGCTTGGCCTGATTATGAACATGATATTGGATATAAAGGATATGAAAAAGTTTCAGAAGATATACAACGACGAATATATCGCTTATCAGCGCTATTAGAAATTGCAGATGATGAATTTCAAATGTTAAGTCTAGAAAAAGAAAAAGAAAGTAAGAAAATAGACGATAAGATTGGGAACAAAGAATATAATATAGAGATTTCTGATGAAAGTTTATATAAATTTTGCATTGAAAATGATACTATTAAGGAGATTAATTTAAAAATTGTTAAAGAGTTTGGAGAATTGATAGAAGATAGTTATAAAGGTGATATTGGAATTAATATGATAACGAAGCGATTTATATTCTTAGGATTAAAAACAATTGAAGAAATAAATGAATATCTAGAGAAATATAAAGAAATAATTGTAAAATACATAAAAGAATTTTCAAAGGTATATCCTCAAACAGGAAGACAGTATAATACAGTATCACTATTTTATCTTGTATATATTATTGTACTATCAAAAAATGATGAGGAACTTTTAGATTGTTTTATAAAGAAGTTTAGATTAGGAAAAGATTTTAAATCAGTATTGAATGAAACAAAAAAAATATTAGAATCCGAAAATTGAGGTTAAGAAAAGAGCTGAGATGCTCTTTTTAATATTGCCACTTACTAGTGATTACTTAGAGTATACTTTTATTAATACAGAAAATGTCATATAAACTATACACTAAAATGTTTGCAATAAAAGTGTCAAAATATATTGACGAATACATTAAATGATTATATAATACAAGTATCAATTAAAGTATAGATTAATTGATATTTAAGAGGTAAGATGTTATGAGTAATGTATATAGTTATCTAAGAATAAGCACGAAAGAGAGTACAGATAAACAGAGCTTTAATAGACAAGAGAAGAGTTTAAAAGTATATGCAGATAGTAACAATATAGAATATTTACTACAATTCAAGGATGATATAACTGGAAGTACATTTAAAAGACCACAATGGCAAAAATTAGAAAGATTGTTACAAAAAGGTGATACGATAGTATTCAAGGAAATATCACGTTTCACGAGACAGGCGAATGAAGGTTATGAGAAGTATATGGAATTGATGAATGAGGGTATTAATTTAGTATTTATAGATAATCCAACAGTAAGTACAGATTATATAAAAAATTTATGCAAAGTAGCAACGGAACAGGACTTGGTTGCTAAAACTGCGTTAGAAAGCACTATAAAGCTGCTACTAATTGTAGAACTTGATAGAGTACAAAAGGAAAGAGAAATAATAGTTAAAAGAATCAAGCAAGGTATTGAAGCTAGTAATAAAAAAAGTGGTAGAAAATTTAATACACTAGATAAAATGACAGAGGAACTAAAAGCAGATATAAAAGAGTTCTTAAGCAATAGAAGTATAAAGCAAATTGATTTAATGAATAAGCATAACATTAGTAGAAACACATTAAAAAAATATATTAAGGTAATTGAAGTAGGAAATAATGAATAAGATTTTTTTATTTGTGTAAAGTATGAGAACAGGGGGTATTTTCCATTTTATAATAAGGCTATTCTCCAAAATGATATCACACTGTTTGAACTACACCCACTTAATTTCTTAGCATATAGAAAAATATTGAGATTGAAAATAAGAAACTAATAAATGATAGGGGATTGGGTGAATAGGAGTTAGAACAGTTAATATGGATTTATAATTGTCCAAATGGATGCCATTATTTTGAAAATGTATAGATTTTATAATATATAAGTTTTAATGGCAACTAATGTATAAAATTTCTTATAAGGTAAATAATATTAGAATACATAGAAAAATAAAAATTTTAAGTGTTTCATGAGAACAGATAAGTCAGTTGCTACCTGACTTATTTGTTTTTAGAGTAGACATTTTATCATGATGTAGAGGTAATTGTAACCTTTGTAAAAGTATAGAAATTATATAATAAATTGATGGTGTAAAAGTTATAAGAAATATAGAATGTGGATAAGGTATTTTATAAAGGTAATATTAATATGAGGAAGTTTTTCAATTTTAGCAAAACTGTAAATAAATTAAGAAGTTTTTCAGCCTTTTTACAAATGACGCATGAGAATAAAGATAAATATGAACTTTATGGAGAGGGTTTTTTATCTGTGAAGCTACTTTGATGTTCATTTCTTTTACACACTAATTTCACAAATTCACGGGCTACTTTATCTGACAAGAAAGATATCATTTCTTCTGTTATAAATTTTTCATTAGCAAATTTGGTTTGCATTTCTTCAACCGCATTGATAACTATCTCATCTGTTTTTTCCTTAGTAGTTTTTTCTGTCCAAAACTCAAGAAATTTCCCAAACTCTTCTTCTATTCGATGATAAGGTAAATCGTTATTATTTAGGGAACTGGTAATTTCATCTAATCCTAAATCGAGTTCTTTATTATCTTTTATTTCTTTTGTTTTTATAACATCATAGCAATATTTTTGGATAAATGACTTACCAGTGTAGTTCCCATTTAATAAAACTATAAATTTACATACATTAAAAAATTCTATGTAAGAATAAAGTATTTTATTTTTTTTATCGCCTTTAACGATTATAGAATGTGTTATCTTTTTAAATTTTGGGGTATTGTTTTTAGAATAATAAAAATTAACTACATTTAAATCAATTTCCCCATCTATATAAGGTATTAAATGGTTTATAAATTTTTGTATACCTCCAGTGCACAAATAATAATCTACAGCGGTTTTACAAATAGACCTAAAGCTTTCTTTTCCTCCAAAACATGCATGTAATGTTATATTACTAATAGGATTAGATTTAACTTCCGCGTTTTTTAGCCAATCATCTACATTAATTTGATTATATTTCTTATTTAGTTGTTTAAGAATTCTTTTTGATTCAATAATATTACGTGCAGTGACATTAATTTTAACTTCATTCCCGTCATTAGTAATCTTAACAAGGGGCTTTGACCTCGCAGGTTTGCCTCCTGGCTCAATAATATATTCTTCATTTGTTTCTTCATCTAGTACTTTTATAGATTGTGGGTTACCATTTTCTCGCTTTATATTAAGTAAATTAGCAAATACATTTAATTGTTTTGCTAATTTATCGTCAATATTACCGCCAAATTTTGAGTTACAGGTTTTACATAATAGTTTTTTAGATTTTAGTTTTCCACCAATAGAATTTAATATTATGTGTTCTAATGATTGATTTGCTTTTGTTAATTCACATCCACAAACATAACAATTTTTCATATTCATTCTCCTTACTTTAATAAATTTAGTTTTTTGTATTATTAAAAATAAGTTATTACTTGACATCCTTTATCTACAACATATGATATATTATATATGGTCATCAATTTGAGGATGTTTCAATATTATATAATTTTCTATGTTGGTCTATGGTATACTTATCTGTCATGCCTGCTATATAGTCACATACTGTTCTTAATAATTGAGTTTTGTAATATTCATAATCAATATTCTTATAATATATTCTATCATTGATATCCTTTTTAACATTATAGTGATATTTTGATAAAATGTTTCTTAGAATTCCAACATTATAATTTTTAGTTCTTCCATCTTTATATTTTTTTAGTTCTTGTTCATCTTCTTTGTACAAATTTTTAAATAATTTAACTATGGTCTTATCTGGTAGTTGTTGTGGATTTAAAATATATGCCTTAAAGAGTTCCTTAATTACATGTTGACCAACACCATCCATCGTTTGTGCTTTGTAAGAATTTAAAATTCTATTTCGTAAAAAATCTTGTAATTCATTATCTTTTTCTTTTAAAAAAACACTATAGCTAACAAAATCTTCCTCTATGTCTTTAGAAGTATTAATTTTTTCTCTATTCTCAAAAAAGTCTTTTTGATTTTTAATATTAAAATTTTTAGTTAAATCATAAAATCTGTTTGCAGTACTATATATAACATCAGTAGTTAATAAATTTACTATAAATTTTGATAATGCTGATTTGCATAAGTCTACGGAATCTGTATTTATATAATTTTTTACATCTTCAAAATTTTTAGTATGTTCAGCTATGGAATTTAACAATTCATTGGCATGGTCTGGATTATTGCAGTATTCCTCTTTGATTTTTGCTTCATATTCTTTCAAATTAAGTATTTGATTTAATTTATTATAAAGTTCATGTTTATCTATTATTTCATATTCTAATGCATCTTCTATATCATGATGTCTTTGAGCTATCTCATCTGAGAGGCTGACAATAACACCTTCAAAGCTCCATTTTTCTTTTATAAAATCATATACATTAATATAAGACATTTTCATGTTCTTATAAAAGTTTAAGGATTCTTTATCGGCTAAATTTACTTTGCATAATTTGCTTATTTCATGCCTAAAAAGACATTCATTCTTTTTAGATAATGTTTCACAACTTTTGTTTTTTAAGTTGCTATGATGTAACATTCCCCATAATGTATAGTCAGTTAAGTTAATGTTACTTTCTAATTCAGTAGCTACTCTAACAGACTGCCAGTTATGCTTAAAGCCTCTGGAATTATCTAAAAATTTATTATTAGTATTAAAATCTCTTATTTCATAACATCCATTCATTATTCTATTAAGCATTCTTTCACCAACGTGTCCAAATGGTGTGTGACCTATATCATGACCTAAAGCAATTGCTTCTGTTAAGTACTCATTTAATCCAAGGGCTTTTGATATAGTTCTTGATATTTGAGAAACTTCTAGTGTATGTGTTAATCTTGTTCTTACATGGTCATCTTTCCAAGCTAAAAATACTTGAGTTTTTCCACTAAGCCTTCTAAATGCTCTTGAATACAGTATTCTATCTCTATCTCTTTCGAATTGATTTCTTATAGGATGCTTATCTTCATGTTTTATTCTTGTAGCATATTCATCATTTATAGCTAAGCAACTAAAATCATTATCCATTTTTATTCCCCCCCCGTAAATAAAACTCTAACACTATTTTATTACATAATTGTTATATAAATCAATAATATAATCAATATGTTGAGGTATAGTGACAAACGTTGATTGTTGTTGTAGTAAAATATTTGGATATGTATTCTATAATAAAATCGAAGTTTTATCTGAATATAGTTTTAAGTATTGATGAATAAGAAATAGTTTTATGATAATATAGGAATATAATACTTTAAATGTTTGACTATGAAAAATATGACTATGCTCAACTGAGAAAAAGATATATGTAGGAGTGGAAAACATATGGAGGAAAAAAGAGAAAATAGAATAAGTTTAAATGAAATAGATGATTCAGAAAAGTGTATTAAACAAAGTAATATAGCGGGAAAGAAAACAGATGCAATAAATATATTAAAGAATACCATAGGATTAGGTGAATCTATGCAAATGAATAATACATTAAATAATATAGCAAGTGCAACTTCAACAGTGATGCAAATGAGTGATGCGGTAAAAAAAGCGATGGAGTTAAACACTTCAGTAGTAAATAGGGCATTAAATAATATAGCAGGATTAAGTGATTATGCAGGAATGAGTAATGCATTAAGTAATATAGGAGGAATAAGCTCGCCCCTGGGTCAAATGGGTAATGTAATGAGAAAGGCAATGGAGTTAAGCATTTCTCCAGCAGTGAGTATGTCATTCAATATGGGAGGATTAGCACCAACTCTAGGGCAAATAAGTGATTCAATGAGAAAGTCGATGGAGTTGAATACTTCAATAGATATAAATAATGCGTTAAAGAACATAGCAGGGTTAAGTGGAGCCGTGGGAGTAGGAATGGATAGTGCACTAGGGATAAGTTCAACACTAAGACAAATGAGTGAAGCTATGAGAAAGTCGATGAATTTTAGCATTTCTTCAGTAGGAGTAAGTAATGTTTTCAATAATACAAAAGGGTTAGGTGATATGTTAGCAAAGATAAGTATTCCATCGAAAGAATTACGAAAAGGATTAATGTCAATAGATTTTGATTCTATCAAAATAAATAATGATGGAACTGTAAACTATTTAGATGAAGCTATTGATATAGGGCAAACTAGTAATGAGATAGATGAAATAGCAAGTGAAGATATTCCTTTGTATGATAAATTTGAAAAATTTAAAAAGAAACATTTTGTTGTATATTTAATTTTTTGCCTTATGTTTAATTTTTTTATTATACAACCACTATACTCGTATGGTAGTGATATAGTAAAAGAAAAGGCAAAAAGTATATCACTAAAATTTACTGATAGTTCAAGCTTAAAAAATATAAATGTTAATAAAAAAGAAATTAAAGTAGAAGTAACGAAAGAATTAGAAAAAAAGTTAAATGACAAAAGTATAAAGAAAGCAATTTTAAATGATTATAGATTTGTTTCTGTTAATGTGATAAATGTTAGAAGAAATAATACAGAAAAATCTCCAGTTATTTATCAATTACATATAGGACAAGTAGTTAACGTAATAAATAAGAATAAAAATTGGACTTTAATTGAGTACACTAATGATGAAAATACAATAAATATAAAAGGTTGGGTAAATACACGTTATATTAGTAGATTTGATTAAATATGAGCTAAAATTTTTATAAGTTATTTCCTTAATGATGCCATTTTATTTGAAAGGAAAGTTTTTAACAGATAAGAGAAATAAAAAAAGTAAAGTTGAAAAGTTTGGAGGTGACAAGAAATGGTTTTTGTACTTAAAGCTGATATAGACATATTATTAGATTTTAGGGGGTAATACTATGAATGAATCATCTTATCTAAGTCTAATTCCTATATTGATTATTTTGTTAATTGCTATAATGCCAATAGTAATGTATGTTTTTATTAAGAAAGTTAAAATTTTCAGAAAGGCTTTGTTTAGCTATTTTATTACAGCTATTTTATTAATAGCTGTTTTTGCGATTATTTATATATTAGTATTTGTTATAGACTTACAAAATTTCAAACAAAAATATCCTAATGGGTTTAATGGTATGAATATTTCGAGTTGTGAAAAGAAAGAAATAGTAAATAGTTTTCTTCATATCAAAGGTATTAATATTTCAGACTATAATGGAAATTTTGCTCTATTCTTTCTAGATTTATTGTACTTTAGTAGTATGACTTTTTTTACTATTGGATATGGTGATGTAACAGTTAGCGGAATTGTGAGGATATTTCCAATTATAGAGGGCTTTTTAGGTGTAGCTTTGACAGGAATAATTATATCAATGATTTTGTCAAATTTAAGTGAAATGAGTAAAAAAGAAGATATGTTGAGAATGTTTATATTCAAAGGATATGATATACTTTTTTTCGAAAAAATTTCAATTGAGGGGTTTCACTTTCTAGAAATATTTTCTAAATATTTAGCAAAAATAAAATCTAAGAGAGATAACAAGGATATGTATAATATACATTTAATGAATTCAAATGGTAAGATAACTACAATATTTGGTGTTAGGTTGAATTATGAATTAAAGGAAATGTATGAAAAATTTAGATTAGAGTGGGACTTTGTTGATTATAGAAACAAGAATGTAGAATATTATTATAAGTTCGTTCAATATTTGAGATATGTATTAATGAACAAACTTGACTTAGAATTAGAAGTTGAATTTCATAAATTTGTAGGCACTCGTAAGGAGATTAATTTATTGCAATTTAAGCAGTTTTTAATAAAGTTAAGAGAATATCTTATTAATGACAGGATGAAGGATATAGATATAGGCCTTAATAATGAAATAGTTGAGTTAACTACTAAGTGTATTTATGGTATAGATGAAATTAGTGAAGAGAAATAAATACTTAATTCAAAGGTATAAATCTTTATATTATCTTCTAAATATAAATGATAATATAAAAACTACTATTGTTATAAAAAGAAGTAATAAATGTTAGAATAATCTAAATATATATTGCGTTAAAAGGGATACTTAATATAAAAGGTATTTTATATTAAATTTTAGGACAAGCAAGTAAGTTCAGGTTTTATAAGTATATAAAATAGTTTAAAAAGAAGGCGAACTTTAATGAGAATTTGGTATTTGTCATATATTTTCTCATTAAAAATTTAAATATGAATTTTGAAAAAGATTTAAGAGAACAAATAATTGAATCATTTAAAAAAGGAAAAATTAGATTTCATGAACAAGATTCAACGGATAAATTGTTAATAAATTATTTAAATGCGTTAAATAGAACAATAACGATAAAAAAAAGAAACGTGTTTATTTCTGATAATATTAAAAAAATAATTTATTATAATAAATTAGATAAAAAATATATAAATGCTTTATTAAAATTTAAAAATAATTTTGAAAATGGAATAGATATGAATGGACATTTAAGTGCGAATATATACTATGCTGATTTATTTTCAAATAAAGATAACAAAATATACAATAAATCGAGAGATTATTTATTAGATGACTGGGGTATTTATCATATTCATTTAAATGAAAAAGATGCAGGAAATGAAAAACAAATGCATGGTAAAACAAATGGAAATAGGTCAAAATATTTATTATTTGTAAAAGTAACTAATAATGAAGTATATTTTATAGACATATTATATCATAATGAGAAAAATGTATTTTCAAGAATGGAGCTAGTAGAAACTTTGGATAGAAACTGGCACTTTCTTTTAGAAAATAATCTTCAACCTAAAACCTTTGTTCCTAAATTAAATGATAAAGAAATCAATGATAAAAGAAAAAAAGGTGATTATTTACTATATAACATTAATGGAAAAACATATATTCCTATAGGTGGAGGGTTAACAAGTGCTGGAACAAATATAGTACACACAATGAAAGCTGATAATATTTTAGAAGATATGATAGACATTGAGAAATATTTTAGAAATAGTTATGGAAGTATAAAAAAAGATGTTGAAAATATAACAGGAGCAAAATGTTTTAGTAAAAGTTTAGAATTTAAATTTGTTTTAGAGGAAAGAGGATATGTAGTCAAAGAAAGTAATACTGGTTATGCAGTATTGTACTTTTATGAGGGAAATAATTTAATGAAGCGTGCTGGAATAATAAAAGATAAATGCTAATTAGTTATAATATTTAAGGAAGTTATGCGATAGATGTATCTAAAAATTGAAGTAAAAAGAACGAAATAAGTCTAGTTATGTATGTTATTGGAAATTCACTCTCAAGGGAAATTTTTAATAATGCCATTGAGGTTTTATATAATAATGTTATTAAGTATGAAGAGTTTATAGCAACGTACTTGACCTTTTTAGGGCAATAATAAAATAAAGTTGAAAGTAGTATTTATTCAGGTTTACATAAAAATAGTTGATTATAGGTATAATTTTGGTGGACTAACACCTTAATAATCCGAAATGAATGCACCACGAATGGGTATGTAGTTGGCGGACAACAAAAAAATCAGTCGTTAAAAAAGGGTATGATTCACTGCGGTGGATATCCCCCTTTTTTATTAGAATACAAGGGGATAAAATAATAATGGACAAACAGGAAGCTTTAAAAGTAATTGGTAGTAAGCGTCAAATAAGAAATTGGATAGAAAGTGTTTAAAAAATGTGAGATAATCTTCTAAAATAAGTTTTAAAGTTTTTAAAGTTTTTAAAGTTAACTTGAAAAACTTTAATTAGGAGATTTTAAATGGATGTACAAAAAACAACACAGGATTATAGAATGAATAAGTGGATTAAAGCTATATGTGAATGCTGTTTATGCTAATCTAATATTAGGCCAAGTGCTCATTGAAAACTAGGTCACTTCACAAAGAAATTATGATATCCTATTAGCAATATGCTAATAGGAGGATAGTAGGAGGTGATTGAATTGTTATAGAAACAGAAAATTATTTTAAAACACATTGAGGGAATGAGCAATAGGAAGAAAAAACTGGCTTTTCAGTGGAAGTCCAAGGGGAGCTGAAGCCAGTGCAGCAGTTTACAGTATAATTGAAACGGCTAAAGCTAACGGACTTGAACCCTATAGTTATCTCAAGTTTTTGTTTAAAAATTTACCAGGCGTTCAATTTGGAGCACATCCTGAATTCTTAGAAGAATACTTGCCCTGGGACCCATGGGTTCAATCTTCCTGCAAAAAGAAAGCATAATAAATTACGACCATTTTAATGAATGGTCGTTTATTTTTATGCTTATACACCGGGTAGTTTATCGCTTACGATGTAAACAACTCAATAAATAGTAATTTGTAGGGAGGTTACAAAAGTTGAATAAGAATGAAACAGTAAAGTGGATAAACGGGGTAATGAAAAATAAGATATCAGTTCCTCTAGAGATTTTAGATGGCAAGAAGAACAGAGGAATATATGGTATTTTTGTTGTAGATAAATCTCACTCAGAGGAATTCTGTGCTTATATTGGCAAAGCAACAAATATTTATAAAAGAATGTTTTGTGGAAAAAAAGCACATTTAGTAAAGCTTAAAGAAACTAAATTATATAATTCAGTTATAAGTGAGGCCATGCAAAATGAGGACAAGAGGATTGACATTAGAGTTCTTGAAGAAGTTACTTTTCAATATGAAAACTACAATAAAGATATGCAATACTTGGCATCAAGAGAATGTTATTATATTGATAAGTATCAAAAACTTAATCAATGTTTAGAGCAACGTCCTGATGGAAGAAATATGTATGAAGACGTTTGGAAAAAAGAAAGGACAGAGTTGAATTTACTGTTGAAGTGTGAAAGTAGAGGAGCAAACAAATGAGAGTCAAATATCTGATTGAAACAATAAATACATCTAATGCTACCGTTGTTTTTGATAGCCCTGAAATTGTTGCTAGAAGGTTAGGTGCAGGTGTCACGAATCCAATATATTTTACTTGTGTGGATGAAAAAGAGAAATTGCTTTATGAAAGATGCAAAGATAAGTCAAACTTTGTTAGTAATACACCATCAATACATTTGCCAGACCTGTCGGTACGTGAATTGGTAAACATTTATGAGTGTGATGGAACAGGGTCACTTGAAATAACAAAGGATATATTAAGTTCCTTTTTTTCAGATGATATGTCCGAAGATATTGTGTTTGTTATCTATATCTTTTTACACGAGGTTGGACATTGGATTCAGTTTGCCAATATGTCAAATAAAATTAAAGCCTTTTTAAGTGAAGATATTGAACTAAGCAAAGCAAATTTTGATAAAATGCAGCAGGCATTTATTCAGCGGGATGAAAGAATAAGACGTGGAAATAGTTGTCCCTTGACTGCCAAGGAAAAAGCATTGTTTAAGCAATTATCTCTTGAATACAGAGAAATCCCAAAAGAAAAAGATGCTGACAAGTACGCATTAGAACACATGGAAAAAGCCCTTGTTAAATATTATAATAACCTTTGATAACATAAGGCTCTCTGCCAAATTTAAATTTGTAAAGCTGATGTAACATAATTTTAGTTTTAGTCTCGTCGTACATTACTTAATACGAAAATTAAGGGAGCTTCTAAAAAAGTAACCTTATATCGCTATCAACACTATTTTTTAACAACTGACAGACTGTATAGCGGATTTTATTGATATATGTTGGCAGATAAAACTTCTATTTTGTCTTTAGTGTTTTTTAGGAAATGTTAAAGGGCGTTGTTAAGATGCTTTTTGAAACTCTTTTTTATCATATTAATTTAAGGTTTTGGGCTGTCTAAAAGTAAGCTTTTTCTGAAGGATTTGGACATTTTGCTTTCTATTCAGCAAACATCAGAATAATGTTCTTTAATTTTCAATAAAATTGGTTGTACCTCGTTAGGATAGCAACGGCACCAGATATTAAGGTAAGCACTTCTTACTACTTCCTCAGATATAAAGCCTAAGTTTTTACCAATTTGTGAAAATAGTAAATGCCTATCGATATTTGTTCGCCAAACTTCGTTTATAACTTGTTTAACTTTTTCTTGTGATTCATAAGGTTTATGTAATGATACTGTTAATTCTCCTATAATTTCATCAATTTTTTCACGTATCTTTAAAAATATGTATGATTCCGGCATTTCTCCTGGGAGTCTAAAGACATATTGGGTTTCACTTGTTTCTTGATTAGAATCTCCATCGATATAGCAAATAGAAGGTACTCTTATTGAAGGATTTTCATTGTGATATTTATTTATATTTACAGCCGTTCCATCTCCAGAAGTAGCATGAACTTCAATTGACCCTGGAATAAATTCATCAGCAAGACTTAATATGGCTTCTATCCACTTTTTTGCAAATAAATCTTCTGTAAAGATAACTAATTGAGATGATATTTGTCCATTAATTGCCCTTAAAGAATGAATATCTAATTTTCCTTGAAATATTTTATTATTTAAAGCAACCCAAATTGCTTTATGAGGTAGTGGTACTAATGCGTCATTTGAGTGGGTTGTAAAAATGACTTGAATTTTTTTCCTTTCAGCTGCACTTATTAAGTATTCAACTAATCTAATAGTGGCAAGAGGGTGTAAGCCATTTTCAATTTCTTCAATTAGCACTAAAGAGTTATCATCGCATGCTTCTATTTCTATTACCATTCTTATAACACTAGATTCGCCTGCACCAAAGTGAAATTCTGAATAAGTTAAGCCTTGTTCTGTTCTTCCAGTTAAAAGGGTTACTTTTCCTCTGTTATCAACTTTTATTTGAGAAAAATTATTTATATCCTTATCTAATATTCGTCCAACACATTCACAGATATGAGTATCTAATGAAAAAACTTGATTTGCTGGGACAGAAAATCTTGTATTAGCACATTTTTTTAGTTCTTTTCTCTCAGTAGCTGGAACGGTTCTTGAGACTCCGAATATGAGGGTTTTTCTAGATAGTAAGTTATCCCTTGTCCATTTATAGTTATTAAAGGCAGCTGTTCTGCTTACTAAATTTCTTGAATTAATGGCTTTATCAACTATCTTATATTCTATTTTCCAATGTTGCATACTATTATCATATACTCCACTCTTAGTGAAGAATCTACCAGGCTTTGTTTCTTTATAAGCACATCCGGCAGCACCTAATATAGTAGTTTTACCTCCACCATTAGGGCCAATTATTGCTGTAACTGGGAAGTCAAATCTTAGAACTTCGTTTACAAACCCTCTTACATTAGTAAGGCTAACTTCATACAGGTATTTTCCATAATTTCTATGTTCTACTTTTTCTAATAAAAAATTAATTTGGCTATCTCTAATTTCACTTAAATATTCCATTTTGCTATCTCCTTTGTATAGAATTATAATTATTAAATTAGTTAATACTTCAATTCATAGGTATTTATCAGTAGATTTATTACTAAACCAACTTGTCTAAACGCATGTTAAATGATTTTGAGACAATAGTATGGTAATAAGTATTAGTATATATCCAAGTATAAGTTCCTTAAAAAATAATATTAGATAACTTATTTAATAACTCGGTTGCAAGTATACTTCCAGTCATGCCTTCTAATAAGTTTCTTATAGTTTTTAAGCTCTCTTTAATAATTAATGGTTTTGGTCTACTAGATGAAGATTGTACCTTAATAGTTGATATTTCCGCATCTAACTCATCTTTATCTTCTGGCTTTAGGTTAAGTTGTGAAACTTTTGTATCAAGTTCTTGGATAAAATCAGTAAGCTTGTCTATATCTGATGTTGAAAAAGTTTCTCTCTGAGTACTATTAGTAGTTCCTTGTTGGACTTGTGAACCAATCATATTTTGAACATTTATTATGTTTATTGGTGGAAAATATTCAGTTGGTTTATCTGGCTCGGAAAGTGCTTCTTCCACTTGAGTTACCCCATAATGAGTTATTGATATTTCACCTCCGAGGGCAACAAATTTAATCAATCCCTCACCTTCTAAATACTGGGTTATTAAATCTGTTTCTTTACGGTTAAATCCAAGTTCCTTACCTATCTCCGACATGTTTACAAATGCATGTTGATTGCCATCAGTTGCTTCATATAATATTTCCATAAATTTAAATCTTTTGCTTTTAATATCGGTTAACTTATCCATAATTTATATCCTCCTCATATTTGTAGATTTATATAAAACAAAAAATATATATTTCTAAAAGTAGATAATAAGTGTTATAATAATATACTTAATTACATTATAATACAGTAAATGTAAAATTTAAATATAAGGTTTTAGGATAATACTAGAAATATACTAGGGAGTATTTAAAGTTATAAGTAATACTTTGTTAAATATTGTATTAAAATGGAATTTGCGTTAACTATATAAAATCGAAATTTTATAAGTTAAAATAAGCAGGAGAAATTCTGATTTTTTAAATTGTGTTGCTAATACAAAGGAAATATATGTATAATTATTTTAAGATTAAAAGGAGTGAGAGATTGATATATGAACATAATACAAAGTATTTCAAGCAAGGGAATTGAATACCTCAATGAGGAAACAAAATTAATTGAGTTTATAGATTTTCAGATATGCAATAATAACTGGATTGAATATCGGATTATAAAACAAAGGTCAAGTGATATAGAGAGCCAAAAAATTAGGAAAAGAGATAGAAATGTAGGTCAGAGGGATAGTTTTACCAAATCATGTTATATCAAGTTTTTTACAAAACCCAGTATGATTAAGATTGAATTTAATAGTATAGATGATTTTCAAAACATAAGAGATGCTATTATCGAACATGGATGGAATACCTTGGATTTAAGCTAGAGCAATAGTAGGATTGGAGTCATGATATTTTCTTACAATTGTAAACGTCTTTCTTGTATGGCAGTTCATCTAAATCATCGGAGAAAAGGAATTGCGCCAAGATGTTTAGTGTAATATAAAAGTGTAACAAGAACCAATGATTTTTTATTTGAACTATTTCTAATAGTTAGAGGTGCTTTTGCAGGTTCTTACCAACCATTTTGCATATTTATTATTAAGTCAATGGCGAATCCACAGAGTGATGAGGTTTCTATACCGTTGATATAATAATAAATATGCTATAATGCATTTTTAAACCTGCAAATGCAAAATTAAAATTCCTATCAATTGAATTGTATAATGTTACACTTTTTCATTGCAATAAACAGCTTATATGCATTATATGAAGCTTATGTATAATAGATTAATCATTTGGTAATTTCTAATACTACCAATATACGGTATAATATATATTATAGAGAATAAAGGTTTAGTTTTATTTACAAAAAATAAAGGGGATTGGTTTATTATGAAAAACATTTTAGATAAGTTGGTTAGCTTTTGCAATAGAAATTATGGAGTTGAGATTGAATATATTGAGACAGATATTGATACTGAGTACACTAAAAATTTTGATTATAGTGGTATATATATGCATAATGAAGCAAGTAAGAATAAAAATTCAGTGAATATAATATTCAATGATGTAAAAAGACAGGTAAAAAGTATGTTTGTTTATGACATAAACAAATTTAGATACATTGTCATTAAGTTAAAGAATGATAAAATATTTGATAGTAGAAAATAAAACATAAGTTTTAATTAGATAGAGTGACTGAACATGAAAGATTGGAAGACTATCAGAACTCAATAGGAAACTTTATTGGGGTTCTTCCTATAGAAGGAGCATATGCAGAAGCAGATGTTTAGAAGGAAATACAGATGCAGATTGGTTTAAGTATTTAGATGAATATGCAGACATTGATGCATTTTGGATAGATAAAGATATGGTTGAATATATCAAAGATTTACGGTGTATAGTACAAAAGTTCTTATTAAATAAGTAAATCAAAGACAGAGTTTATTTTGAAAGGTGAATAATAATTGAGAAGGATATTTTAGATTCAGCAAAGTTTATAGGAGTAGCATTTATTGGAGATAACATATCCAAATGCAGAACTAAGGCTGAGACAGAACGGAAGCAAAAGTAAATTAACTGCATAAGGTAGAAATAAAAATGAAAAGAGTAAGCAGAAAATTGAAGAGTGGTATGCATTTGAGGTAGATGAGCAACCGATAATTGAATAAAGTTTAGATTAACATAAAATATCAGTTTTATTAGATGCAAATGAAAAAAACTAATTGAAGTAAGGGGGTATAAACTTATGAACAAATGTAAAAGACCTATTATAGCAATAGTATTATCACTAACATCTATAGTTGTGGTGTTTGTGTTGTATTCCCAGATGTTTCCGTTGATGAATAAAATTAGTCCCAAAATATATTACAGATATGGAACAGACGGCAAATATGACAAGGAAATGTTTTTTACAAAGGAAATAAATGATAGAACAAAGATACTAGACGTAACAATAAGTAAAATTGTAGAAAAAGCAAAAGTTACCAAAATAACAAGAAATCAAGATATCTATGGGGTGATTTCAAATAATCGTGTAATAAGCAAAAAGTATATTAATGAGAATAAAGAATATTTAAGCTATTTAGATGAACATAACCTAGAGGTAGATGATGTATTGAATTACTGTAAAAAAATGTATGACATTGATGACAATATAATAATGGGATTATTTTACTTAATATTTACAATCCTTAGTTCAATTTTTTTATTTGTATTAAAGTATAGAAAAAGAATATATATAGTAGGTATATTTGTATATTTATTTAGTACATTAAGTATTCTTTCTGGAGGTTTGTTTAGTCAATTGTTCTACTATTTACCTATCATAAATAAGCAATGGAATTATACGGATTACCAAACCTTATTATTAAATGTCTTACCTCCTATTAAAGAAGCAATTTTAACATTCATAATTGTTGATTCTGTATTCCAAGCCTTTATACAAAATAGAAATGATAATAAGATGAATAGAAATTATGCCGAAATTAATAATAATACAAAATATATTAATGAAACTGTGAACACTATTAAGAAATCTACTAGTGAAATGATATATAATTTTAAATTAGAAACAGATGATATAAAGAATGACGTATCATTGGCGATTAATAAATTGAATAATCTAGAGACAGATATTAATAGAATATCTACTGAAATTACGGATGTTTCCATATTGATGGAGAATGGAAATTTATCTTGGAAAGAGATGGTGGCAACATTACAAGAACATGAAAAATATTTTGAAATAGTTAGAGTGAAAATACAAGAGAAATTAGATGAAATAAATGATGAAGGTAGAACTTTAAAGAAAAAGAATCAAGAGTCATTTATAAGTACTAAAAAACAACTAGAAGAAGCTATACTAAATGCAAAAGTTGTAGAAGAAATTAATACTTTATTTGAATCTATGTTTATAATAAATAAGAAAACAAATTTATTAGCATTAAATGCATCAGTTGAGGCTGCAAGAATTGGAGATTTAGGAAGTGGTTTTAATGTTATTTCAAAAGAAATGAGAAACCTTGCAGAACAATCAAAAGATACAGTAAGGGAGATTCAAAGTACAACTATAAAGATAAAAGAATCAGTTAATAATCTTTCTAGCAGTTCTATTAAACTTCTAGATTATGTGATTGATAACGAGTAGATAAATACTAATACCTTAATTAAAATAACCAATATCACAGTTAAGGTTAAAGATATACATTTAGACTTGTAATAAAATGTATAAGTTTTTATTAAGATAATTTTAATAAGATTTTGGTGTTGTTAATAAAATTTAAGTTTTATAAAGATTATAGTAGGAATTATCCTGCTTTTCTTTTTTGTAAAATTGCACTGTAGAGAGTAAGAAGGAGATAACTATATAACATCTTATGTAACGTTATAGGAAAATCTAGATTATATCAAATTTCATAAAAAGCAAGCTGAGTAATATAATGTAGATATAAAATATCGGAGGATGGTTTTAAAATGAATGAGGGTATTGTTTATGGTGAAGTTTATGATGAAATTAAGGTTCAATCAATGCATAGTCCGACAACTAAATATGTTGTAAGATGTGGTGATGTAAGTTGGGGCAAAAATGGAAATTTTAAACCTGTTATTTATGTTCTGATGGAGTATAAAGGTCACTTAGAAACACATACAAATCCACCACATTATATGATAGAACCTGATAAGAATGGGGTAAGTGATATTACTAAAGTTATTAATGCAATGGAAGAATTGAAGAGGAGATTTAGGATAAAATAGTTTATTTCTATTACAAAATATAATGGACCCAAGAATTAAGACAAAAAAATGCTTGCTTTTTAGTTAGGTTCTCCATAATATTTTTATTAAGGATGGTGAATCACATGAGAAAAAATTATAGTTCTGAATTCAAAGCAAAATTAGT
>NZ_LITT01000022.1 GCF_001636845.1 Clostridium ljungdahlii | reverse complement strand
AATAGCAATTTTCGATAATAGATCTGGTGGTAATGACGTGAAGGTAACACCCCTTTCCATACCGAACAGGAAGGTTAAGCTTCAGAGTGCCGATGGTACTGCAGGGGAGGCCCTGTGGGAGAATAGGTCGCTGCCAGGTGAAGAATTATTGTTCCGTGGTAGCTCAATGGTTGAGCATTCGGCTGTTAACCGAAGGGTTGGAGGTTCGAGCCCTCTCCACGGAGCCATTTTTATTTTTTGAATTAAAAAGTAATAAACTTGAATATACATAAAAGCAGATTAGTTTAACTAATCTGCTTTATTTTAGTATGTCCTATATTAAGATTTTTTGTTGTAGGATAAAATTAAAACTGTACTTACAATAAGTATACTTCCTATAATATCAAATATACCAAAAGGAATGTGAAGCCATAGTATTGACACTATGGTTGCAGACATAGGTTCTATACAAGAAAGCAAACTTGTTTCTGAAGCTTTAATGTACTTTGTACTATCCAGATACCAATAAAAAGAAATAAGGGTTCCAAAAACAACCACAAAAATAATTCCTAAAATTGAATCAATAGAATATTCTCCTTGTATTCTCCAAAATGGATGAATGAAGCTAAAGAATATTCCACCTAAAAGCATTCCCCAACCAACTACAATATCACACCCCCATCTTTTAATAATATATGCTGGTTGAACTACATAAAATGCAGCAGCAAATGCTGATAAAACTCCCCAGAATAAAGCTAAGTTGGAGATGGCTAGGCTATGTATATTACCTCTAGTAATGAGGAAAAACGTACCTAATAAAGCCAGCAGAACTGATAATGTTTCTCTTAAGGTAGGAAGTTCTTTAGATTTAAAGGACACATAACATACAATTATTACTGGACTTAGATATTGAAGTATAGTAGCTGTAGCAGCATTCCCGTATTTAATCGATGCAAAATAGCCATATTGTACGCCTATTAATCCTATGATACTAAAGAGAATTATGTTTCTCCTACCATATTTAGATTTCCATATATTAAAGATCTTTTTACCATTCTTTAAGTATAGAAATATAAGTAGCAGTGATCCTGACAGTAGAAGACGAATATCTACAAGCCATTCTGGACTAATATCTTTTTTTTGAAAAAGATATTGAGCTACAGGTCCTGAAACACCCCAAAGCATAGAAGCGGATACTACTAGTAGTATTCCTTTCATCCTTGAATTGTTTTTTAATGTAATTTGAGTATTCATTGCAATTCCTTTCTGCGCTTATTAATCTAGTTTATTTATTTTAGTTCCATTACTAGTGAGTATGATTGTTCCACTTACATCAGTTCTATATATTTGTATATTTTTCTTTTTAAGTTTATTTATTGTATTTTTATGTGGATGTCCATATTTATTATTTTTCCCGCAGCTTATTACTGCTATTTTAGGATTAACTTTATCCAGAAATTGTTGTGAAGTGGAGCTTGAACTACCATGATGGCCAACTTTTAATACATCAGCTGATAGATCATAATTTTTATCTATCATCTCCATTTCACTTGTTTTTTCTGCATCTCCTGTAAAAAGAAATTTGGTATTTCCATAAGTTAATTTTAATACTACTGAATAATTATTTGTATCTGGGTAACTCTTACTGTTAGGGGCAAGTATTTCTGCAGTTGTATTTTTACCTAAGTCTAACTGTACTCCAGGAGTTGGAGTATCTATCTTCATATTTTTATTTTTTAATTGCTGAATCATATACTCAAAAGTTTTTGTATTAACTATTTTTTTAGGAGTATAAAACTTATCGATAGTGTACTTTTTTATTACATTTCCCATGCCGCCTATGTGATCTTCATCGGGATGGGTTGCAATTACATAGTCAAGTTTTTTAATATTTTGCTTATTTAAATAGGACATCAATTTGTCTCTACTTTCATTTGGGCCAGCATCTATTAAAAGGTTTTTTCCATTTACTTGTATTAATTCACTATCTCCTTGTCCTACATCTATATAATGAACTCTAAGTCCACTGTAGTTGGAAGTACTATTTGAGTTTGTATTACTTGTACATCCTGACATGAGAAATATGAAAATAAATACGATTGATAGTATATTAAAGTATTTTTTTATAAATTTCATTCAGTGTCCTCCTTTATGAATTCTATATTAATTTTCCAAATAAATATGTCTACTTATTTCTGATTTTATGTTATCTGATAGAGATTCTCTCTCTTCTCTTGAAAGAGAATCTGTATAAATGGGCTTACATATAGTTACATTTACATTTGCAGATTTTATCATAGAATGTACATTTCCCTCTCTTAGCTTATAACTTCCATCTATAGCAATTGGAACTATAGGTACTTTGGATTTTAAAGCCAGTTTTAAACTTCCCTTTTTAAATTCTCCTATTCTAGGGCCTTTACTTCTGGTGCCTTCGGGAAATATTACCATACTATGTCCATTACTTAATAGTTCACTACCTTTATTTATAGACTTTATGGATTCTCTTATATCATTTCTATTTATAAAAATACAATTAATTTGCTTCATCCAGTAAGAAACTAATTTGAACTTCGTTAGTTCTTTTTTAGCTATAAATCCTACAGTCCTATCTAAAGAAGATAGTATTATAGGTATATCTAAAAAACCTTGATGGTTTGAAACAAAAAGGCAGGGAACCTGTGGAATATTTTCTGTACCGGTTACTTTTACAGATGCATTTATAAGCTTTAATATAAAATCAGACCATTTTTTCACAGATATATATATATAATTTTCAGCTTCCTTTTCAGAACCACTTTTTCTAATTCTGTCTAATTTCAATTTTTTAACTAATGAATAGACCATGTACAAGAAAAAAACTACATAAAATAAAAAAGTTTTTAACATAAAATTATTCCTCCTTGAAAATTCTAATTATGAGTTCATGATAATACAACATTTATTATAACATATACAGTACTTTAAATTAGCATGGAGCCAATATTTGATTTAAAAATCCTATTGTACACTATAAAAGACCTATAATGAATACGTTATATAAAATAGCGTCAAAAATAGCAAATAAATATTTGCTTATCAATAATAAAAGTGATACAATATAAGCATATTTATTATAGAAATAGCAATAATAAGCCCTAAAAGTGCTTATAAATATTCAAAAATAGTACATAAATATAAATTACAAAAAATAGACACAAAATTCATATATGAAATATAATGTATAAAATAATTCAAAAAGCCATTTTGAAATATAGGTCCAATATTAATCCGAGGAGATGAATTAAATGAAAAAAAGTTCCTATGAATATAAATTAAATAATGTAGATAGTCCCAATTTTTATAAAAATGTATTTCCCTATGATGAAATTCCAAAAATAAATTTTAATGGAGTACAAATACCTAAAGATTTACCTGAAAAAATATATATTACGGATACTACATTTAGAGATGGTCAGCAGTCAATGCCTCCGTATACTACAGAGCAGATAATTAGAATTTTTGATTATCTTCATAATTTGGATAATAATTCGGGAATAATAAAACAGACGGAATTTTTTTTATACACAGAGAAGGATAGGAAAGCTGCTCAAATATGTATGGAAAGAGGATATGAATTTCCAGAGGTTACTTCATGGATAAGGGCTAATAAAGAAGATTTTAAATTAGTAAAACAAATGGGAATTAAAGAGACGGGAATGCTTATGTCCTGCTCAGATTATCATATATTTAAAAAGTTGAGAAAGACTAGAAAAGAAACTATGGATATGTATTTAGGTATAGTTAAAGAAGCGTTGGATAATGGAATTCGTCCAAGATGTCATCTAGAAGATATAACTAGAGCTGATTTTTATGGGTTTGTAGTTCCACTTGTAAATAAATTAATGGAATTATCGAAGCAATCAGGCATTCCTATAAAAATAAGAGCCTGTGATACTCTTGGATTGGGAGTATCTTATAGTGGCGTGGAATTACCAAGAAGCGTACAGGCTATTATGTATGGGCTTAGGAACAATTGTGGTGTTCCTTCAGAATGTATAGAATGGCATGGACACAATGACTTTTATGCAGTAGTGAATAATTCTACAACAGCCTGGTTATATGGTGCATCAGCTGTAAATACCTCATTTTTAGGAATTGGGGAGAGAACCGGAAATTGTCCACTAGAAGCTATGATATTTGAATATGCGCAAATAAAAGGAAGTACTGAAAATATGAAACTTGAAGTTATAACGGAATTATCAGAGTATTTTAAAAAAGAAATGAAATATTCAGTTCCACCTAGAACTCCTTTTGTTGGAAAAGAATTTAATGTAACTAGAGCAGGAATACATGCAGATGGAATATTAAAAGATGAAGAAATTTATAATATATTTGATACGGATAAAATTTTGGGAAGACCAGTTGTGGTAGCTGTAAATCAATATTCAGGTCATGCTGGAATTGCAGCCTGGATTAATACCTATTATAGATTAAAAGATGAAGAAAAAGTTGATAAATGGGATACTAGAATTACTAAGATTAAAGAATGGGTGGATGAACAATATAAAGCAGGAAGAACTAGCATAATAGGAAATGATGAATTAGAATTATTAGTTGATAAGATGCTGCCGGATATTTCACAAAAAAAAGAAGAAAGGGCTAGCTAGAGTAGATGCAAGATTTATATAATGAATTCAATGGATTATAAGTTGAAAATTCATCTACAACTATATAATGGAGGATAACAATGGGATTAAATGCATCACAAAAAATTATAAAAAATCATTTGGTTAAAGGTAAAATGATAGTAGGAGAGGAAATAGCTATAAAAATAGATAGAACACTTACCCAGGATTCAACTGGAACTATGGCTTATCTTCAATTTGAAGCACTTGGAATAAATAGGGTGAAAACTAAAAAATCTGTAGCTTATATAGATCACAATATACTTCAATCAGGTCCAGAAAATGCAGATGATCATCTTTACATTCAGACTGTGGCAAAAAAACATGGTATATATTTTTCAAGACCTGGAAATGGAATATGCCATCAAGTTAATCTTGAAAGATTTGGGGTGCCTGGGGATACCCTTTTAGGTTCAGACAGCCATACACCTACAGGTGGAGGTATAGGAATGCTTGCTATTGGTGCTGGCGGATTAGATGTAGCAGTAGCTATGGGCGGTGGAGAATATTATATAAATATGCCTAAGATAGTAAAAGTTAACTTGAAGGGTAAGTTAAGTCCCTGGGTTACAGCAAAAGACATTATTTTAGAAATGCTTAGAAGATGTACAGTTAAAGGTGGAGTAGGGAAGATATTTGAGTATGTGGGAGAAGGAGTGAAAACTCTATCTGTACCCGAAAGAGCGACAATAACAAATATGGGAGCAGAACTTGGAGCTACTACTTCCATATTCCCAAGTGATGATACAGTACGTGATTTCTTAAAAGCCCAGGGAAGGGAAAAAGATTTTTCATATGTGCAGCCGGATGCAGATGCGATTTATGATGAAGAAATAGAAATAGATTTATCTACTCTTGAGCCTATGGTAGCTTGTCCTCATAGTCCGGATAAAGTGGTATCAGTCACCCGGCTTAAAGATGTTAAAGTAAATCAGGTATGTATAGGAAGTTGTACTAATTCTTCTTTTGTAGATATGATGAAGGTTGCACATATATTAAAAGGAAAAACAGTTAATGAAAATGTGTCACTTACTATATCACCGGGTTCAAAGCAGGTTTTAAACATGATTGCTCAAAATGGAGGACTTGCGTCTATGGTAGGGTCAGGAGCTAGAATACTTGAAAGTGCCTGTGGACCTTGTATAGGTATGGGACAGTCGCCAGCTACAGATGCAGTATCACTTAGAACGTTTAATAGAAATTTTGAAGGAAGATCTGGAACAAGATCAGCGAAGATTTATCTTGTAAGCCCTGAAATTGCAGCTGCATCTGCAATAAAAGGTTATATTGCAGATCCAAGAGAATTGGGAGAACCTATTGATATTAAGATGCCAGATGAATTTCTTGTAGAAGATAATATGATTGTTCCTCCTGATGAAACAGGAGATGATATTAAGGTAGTTAGAGGTCCTAATATAAAGCCTTTTCCAAAGGCAAAGTCTTGTGAGAATATAACTTGTGGCAAAGTACTTACAAAGGTTGGAGATAATATAACTACGGACCACATAATGCCATCAAATGCAAAATTACTTCCTTATAGGTCAAACATACCTCATTTAGCTGAATACTGCTTAACTCCTTGTGATGAAGATTTTCCTAAGAAGGCAAAGGAAAATGGAGGAGGAATTATTGTAGCTGGAAGTAACTATGGTCAGGGTTCCAGTAGGGAACATGCCGCCCTTGCTCCTCTTTATCTTGGAGTAAAGGCAGTTCTTGCTAAATCTTTTGCTAGAATTCACAGGGCAAATTTAATAAATAATGGAATAATACCTTTAGTCTTTGAAAATCAAGATGATTATGGCAAGATAGATGTTATGGATGAACTGGTTATAGAAGATACTTTAAAACAAATTAAAAATGATGTAGTAATTGTGAAAAATAAGAATAAAAATGAAGAATATAAAATGGTATTTAGTGTTACGGGCAGACAGAGAGATATGATAAAGTTTGGTGGACTTTTAAATATGATGAAAGAAAATAACAAGTGATTATTGGAGGATTAAAAATGACGCATAAAGTTACTCTTATTAAAGGTGATGGTATAGGACCAGAAATCTGTGAAGCTGTAAAAAAAGTTATAGATAAGAGTGGGGCAGATATTGACTGGGAAATATTTGAGGCAGGAGCTTCAGTTTTAGATAAATATGGAACACCAATACCGGATAATATTATTGAAAGTATAAAGAAAAATAAAGTAGCGCTGAAAGCGCCAGTTACTACCCCTGTAGGGAAAGGATTTAAAAGCGTAAATGTTACTCTTAGAAAAAATCTGAATCTATATGCAAACATAAGGCCTATAAAAACCTATACTGGAGTAAAATGTAGATATGAAAATGTAGATCTTGTAATATTTAGAGAAAATACAGAAGATTTGTATGCAGGGATTGAACATATGATAAATGATGAAATAGCGGAAAGCGTTAAAATAATATCTAAAAAGGCAAGTGAAAGAATAGTAGAGGCAGCTTTTCAGTATGCAATTAAAAATGGAAGAAAGAAAGTTACGGCAGTTCACAAGGCTAATATAATGAAACTTTCAGATGGACTTTTTTTAAGAACAGCTGAAAAAGTAGCGGAAAAATATAAAGGTATTGAATTTGAAAGTGTAATAGTAGATGCTATGAGTATGAAACTTGTACTTAATCCAGAGGACTATGATGTACTTGTTATGCCTAATTTATATGGAGATATTTTATCAGATATGGCATCAGGCCTTATAGGTGGACTTGGACTAGTGCCAGGAGCCAATATAGGAGAAGATGCAGCAGTGTTTGAAGCTGCCCATGGTTCAGCTCCCGATATTGCAGGACAGAATAAAGCAAATCCAACGGCTATAATACTTTCAGGAGTTATGATGCTTAACTATTTAGGGGAAACAGAAGCGGCAAATAAAATTGAGACAGCTGTAGAAGCTGTACTTAGAGAAGGTAAATATTTAACAGGAGATTTGGGGGGGAATACTACTACAAGTGGGTTTACTGAAGCTATTATAGAGAAAATTGAAAATTGTAATTAAGTATACTTAACTCAACTTTCAACTATTTAAAAACATAAATAAGGGATGACATACTAATTAATTAGAATGCCATCCCTTATTTATAATTGAAATAATATAAAATTATGGGAGACAAATTAAATTAATTTATCCGATGACTACCTGCTCTAATACTTCCACTTTTCCAAGTGGAAGTAAAGAGCAGCTACGTCCCTGGATAACGATTTCTAAGCATCAGGTGGAGTTAAAACTCCATCTGATGCCAAGAACTCTGTTTATTAAGCTTTTGCAAGAGCCTGATCCAAGTCGTATATAATGTCATCAATATTTTCCACACCTATTGAAAGCCTTATAAGGTCTGGAGTAACTCCAGCAGCTTTTTGTTGCTCTTCATTTAACTCTGCATGAGTTGTACTTGCAGGATGAATTACTAATGATTTTGCATCTGCTACATTTGCAAGTAAGGAGAACAATTTAACGCTGTTTATAAATTTCTTTCCTGCTTCAGATCCACCCCTTATTCCAAAAGTAAATATTGAACCTGCTCCTTTTGGAAGGTATTTTTTAGCTAATTCTTTGTATGGACTTCCATCAAGTTCAGGATAGTTTACCCATGCAACTTTTGGATGTTTACTTAAAAATTCAACTACTTTTCGTGTATTTTCTACATGTCTCTCTACTCTAAGAGAAAGTGATTCAAGTCCAAGTAAGAAATAAAAAGCACTTTGTGGACTTAGTGTTGCTCCTGTGTTTCTTAAAAGTTGTACTCTGGCTTTTGTAGCAAAAGCTGTAGGTCCAAGGTCTGCATATACAAGCCCATTATAGCTTTCATCAGGTGTTGTAAAGTCAGGGAATTTTCCGCTTGCTGCCCAGTCAAATTTTCCACCATCTACTATAATTCCACCTAAAGTAGTTCCGTGACCACCTATAAATTTAGTTGCAGAATGAACAACTACGTCTGCACCATATTCTATAGGTCTTACAAGATATGGAGTTCCAAAAGTATTATCTATAATAAGAGGAATTTTGTTTTCATGAGCTATGTTTGCCACAGCTTCTATATCCAAAACATTTATTCTAGGGTTACCTATTGTTTCTGCATAAACTGCTTTAGTTTTATCTGTAATAGCTTTTCTGATGTTTTCAGGATCATCAGGATCTACAAAAGTTACATCAATTCCTAACTTTTTTAAAGTTACTGAAAACAATTCATAAGTTCCGCCATAAAGTGTGCTGGCTGAAACTATATTGTCTCCTGCACTCGCTACATTTAATACAGCGTAAAGTATTGCTGCAAGTCCGGAAGATGTAGCAAGGCCTGCGCTGCCGCCTTCAAGGGCTGCTACCCTTTGTTCAAATACGTCTTCTGTTGGGTTCATTATCCTGGCATAAACATTTCCTGGTTTTTTAAGCTGGAAAAAGTCTGCGGCCTCATCGGCATCTTTAAATACAAAGGATGTAGTCTGGTAGATTGGAACTGCTCTTGCACCTGTAGTTGGGTCAGGCACCTGGCCTGCATGTACTTGTAATGTTTCAAATCCTAATTTTCTTTTTTCACTCATTGTTTCTTCCTCCTAATACTTTTTAATATTTTGAGCGAAACTTCTATGACCTGGCAGAATAAAAAAATCTTCTTGTAAGATAAGTTACAAGAAGATGTTATCTTCATGCTTCTCATCTTTCAGGTTAAAACCTGCTGGAATTAGCACCGTTGAATGAAAATGATCATTCAGGTTGCCGGGCATCATAGGGCCAGTCCCTCTGCCACTCTGGATAAGAAGTTCCGTATTCGATTGAGAAAATCATACCAGACATAGATAAGGTTTGTCAATAGAAAAATAAAAAAATATTTAGAAAATTTTATATTACGAATTATAGTAAAATAATGATATAAATAGTATTGACAATTGATAGTTAAAGTATTAATATTAAAGCACTTTTATCATGAGAGGTGGAGGGACTGGCCCAGTGAAACCCAACAACCGGCACTAAAGTGCATCGGTGCTAATTCCTGCAGAATAAAACGAATTCTGAAAGATAGAAAAGTTGATTTTGTCAAATTTAAAGCTGCTTTTCTGATTGAAGGGCAGCTTTTTTGTATAATTTAATAAAAATATATTTCGCAGTTTAAAAAAATTGCAAAGCAATTTTTTAGAGGACAATTGACAGAGGACATAGGACAGTGAAGGTAAGTTTTCTTCCTTATGTCAGAAAACTAATTTATTTTTTAGGCTTGTTTTGCTAATGCAAAACGTCGCTTAAGTAGGCATCTAAAATTTATGATTTTTAGATAATTGCTTACTTAGAGAGTACTTCTAAGAAATAAAAGAACATGAATTTCTTTTGAATTAAAGATTTTCCGTAGTGCAGCGGAGAAAAATCTTCCTTCACTGTCCTCTGTCAATTGTCATCTGTCCTCTCAAAAATATTGCGGCGCAATATTTTTAAGGTGTGAAGGCTGCGTAAATAAATATTAATTTTGAATAATATTAATGTATATTTATACAATTATGAAATATTAAATAATTTAGATGTATTGTAGAAAATTTGTTTAAAGTTTAAAATTTTATACAAGAAGTAATGGATTAAATAATTTGGACACGAAACTTGTATTTGAAAAAGGAGTGCAGGAAATGTTATTTAAAGATTTATTAAATAAGTTTAACGACAAATTTGTTTTTTTTGATGGAGCTATGGGGACCATGCTTCAAAGAGCAGGTCTTAAAGTAGGCGAGCTTCCAGAAACATTAAATATAACAAATTCAGAGATTATAAGAAAAATACATAGGGAATATTTAAATGCAGGATCAGATATCATAATAACAAATACTTTTGGTGCTAATGAACTTAAATATAGTTCTTCTGATTATACAATAAAAGATGTAATTACAGCTGGAGTAAAAATTGCAAAGGAAGAAGCAAAGGATAAATTAGTAGCACTTGATATAGGGCCTACAGGACAGGTTATGGAGCCTACAGGAAGTTTAAGTTTTGAATCTGCATATGAATTGTTTAAAAGTCAGGTTATTATAGGGGAAAAAGCGGGAGCAGATATAATTTTAATAGAAACTATGTCTGATTTATACGAAGCAAAGGCAGCTATTCTTGCAGCAAAAGAAAATAGCGATCTTCCAATATTTTGTACAATGACTTTCCAGCAGGATGGAAGAACTTTAATGGGAACAGATCCTAAAACTATGGTATTTGTACTTGAATCGTTGGGAGTGGACGCCCTTGGAGTGAATTGTTCCTTGGGACCGGAAGAATTGCAAGATATTGTAGATGAAATCTTAAAGTATTCTTCTATACCGGTTATAGTTCAGCCTAATGCAGGACTCCCCAAATATGATGGTGAAAATACGATTTATGATATAACTTCAGATGATTTTGCGAAAAACGTGGTGATTATGGCAAAAAAAGGAGTTAGATTTTTTGGAGGATGCTGTGGAACAAGTCCTGACTTTATAAAAACCATGATAGAAAGTTTGAAAAATACAGTACCTTTAGAGATAAAAGAAAAAAATTATACTGCAGTGTGTTCAGCCAGGGATACTGTGCTTTTAGGTAATAGAATAAAATTTATAGGAGAGAGAATTAATCCTACAGGTAGAGATATTTATAAGAAAGAGCTTAAGGAAGGAAAGGTAAATTTTATACAAAAAGAAGCAGTGGAGCAAAAAGAAGAAGGAGCGCATATACTTGGACTCAATGTAGGACTTCCTGAGATTGATGAAGTTCAAACTATGAAAGAAGCAGTAAAAGCAATACAAAAAGTAGTACAATTACCTATAGATATAGATAGTCCAAATCCTAAAGTTTTAGAGGCTGGAGTTAGAGTTTATAATGGTAAACCTATAATAAATTCAGTAAATGGTAGAAAAAAGTGCATGGAAGAAGTATTTCCAATAGTAAAGAAGTATGGAGGCTGTGTTATAGCCCTAACTATAGATGAAAATGGAATACCTGATACTGCAGAGGGGAGAGTAAAGATTGCAGAGAAGATAATCAAAACTGCTGAAAATTATGGAATCAAGAGAAAGGACATAATAGTTGATTGTCTTACGTTAACTGCATCTGCCCAGCAAAAAGAAGTCCTTGAGACAATAAAGGCCATAAAGATTTTAAAGGAACAATTTGGAGTAAAGACTACTCTTGGTGTAAGCAATATATCCTATGGACTACCTAGAAGATGTATATTAAATAGAACTTTTCTTGCACTTGCTCTTCAGGCAGGACTTGACTTGCCAATAATAAATACAGGAGATAAAGGTGTTAAAGATATCATTTCAGCTTTTGAGGTTTTAACAAACATAGATAAAGAAGGGAAGGAATATGTAAAAAAATATAGCAGTAAATCTGAAGGTGAAAAAGCAAAATGGGGAAGTGATATTCCTAATTCAGGTGAAAATGATAAAAATCTAAAACATGCGATTATTGATGGAATGGAAGAGGAAGCTGTAGAGCTAACTTGTAAGC
This sequence comes from Clostridium ljungdahlii, assembly GCF_001636845.1. GTDB lineage: Bacteria > Bacillota > Clostridia > Clostridiales > Clostridiaceae > Clostridium_B > Clostridium_B ljungdahlii_A. The sequence continues at coordinate 13,126 of NZ_LITT01000022.1, read as the reverse complement.
TTTTGAAAAGTAAGAAGGCAGTAGATATAGTAAATTCTTATATAATTCCAGCGTTAGATGAGGTGGGTATACAATATGAGAACAAGGATATATTTTTACCACAGCTAATACAATCAGCTGAAACTGTAAAACAATCTTTTGAAATAATAAAGAAAGATATGCTTAAAAGTGGCGAAAATAAGATATCCAGGGGAAAAATAGTACTTGCTACTGTTAAAGGAGATATACATGATATAGGGAAAAACATAGTTAAAGTACTTTTGGAGAACTATGGATTTGAAGTTATAGATTTGGGAAGAGATGTAGATATTAGCGAAGTAGTAGAGGCTGTAATAAAAAATAATGTAAAGCTAGTAGGGCTCAGTGCACTTATGACAACCACTGTAAGTAATATGAAAAAGACTATAGATGCTATAAGAGATAAGGGACTTCAATGTAAAGTTGTAGTAGGTGGAGCAGTATTAAATCAAAATTATGCAGATATGATAGGTGCAGATTATTATGCTAAAGATGCTAGAGAAACTGTAAAGATAGCAGAAGAATTATTTTCAGTTTAGAATAAAAATAAATTTTATGGAATATTTGATGTTTTTAATATACAATAATATGTAAGAGAGACAATATCAAAATAGATTTTGGGAGATATAAAAATGGGTGAGAAGATTAATAAAAAAGATGTTAAGTATGTACCAGAGATAAGAGGAGTACTTAGGGGGCATATGATAAATTTCCCTGGTGTAATAAGAGAGGCCAGCGGCATAATAGTTTTTGGAAAGAGAATAAAATCTTTTGCATTTACTACGGATATAGCAGTTATAAAAAATATAGATGCAGATGCAATTTTAGCAGTTTATCCTTTTACACCACAATCAGTTATAACAGAGTCATTAGTTACAGCTTCTGATGTACCCATATTTTGCGGTGTAGGGGGTGGACTTACCACAGGAAAAAGAGTTGTAAACTTGGCATTAAATGCTGAATTTACTGGAGCTATGGGGGTAGTATTAAATAGTCCTACATCTAATGAAATTGTAAAAGCTGTTAGAGAGGCTATTGACATTCCTATTATAGTTACAGTAGTATCTGAAAGAGATGATATTCAAAAGAGAATGGAATCGGGAACTTCCATATTAAATGTATCTGCAGGTAAGAATAGTGCTTCTCTTGTGAGGAAAATAAGAGAAAAATATAAGGATATTCCTATTATAGCTACAGGGGGAAGGACTAAGGAAAGTATAGAGGAAACGATAGAGGCAGGTGCAAACGCTATTTCATATAGTCCTCCTTCTACGGCAGAATTGTTTAAGGGAACTATGGAAAAGTACAGGAATATGTAATAAACAGAGGTCTGTTCAAAGCAATGTAAGAAATTGCTATTGCAGCAGCCTCTTTTATTTTTGAATAAAAATAGTATGAAAAAAACAAAAAAGGTATTGAATAATTATAATATTAAATGTATAATTATTTATATATTTAACCTAAGGAGTTAAAAATAATAATTATAGAAAAGGGGAAAAAAAATGAAGAAGTTAAAAAAGACAATAATTGTGATGTTGACAATTGTTTTTGCAGCTGCTTTATTTGCAGGATGTGGGAGCAGTAACAGTAATAGTGGAGATGGACAAAAAGGACAGAATGCTTTAGAGAGGGTAAAAAAAGCAGGAGTTCTAAAGGTAGGTCTTGAAGATTCTTTTCCACCAATGGAATTTAGAGATAACCAAAACGTACTTAAAGGTTTTGATATAGATATGGCAAATGCTATAGGCAAAAAGCTGGGAGTAAAGACTCAATTTGTATGTACTGAATTTAATGGAATAATTTTAGCACTTAACTCTGGAAAATTTGATGCTATAATATCAGGACTTAGTATTGACGAAAAGAGAAAAAAGCAAATAGATTTTTCACAACCTTATATACAAAATGCACAAATTATAGTTACTAAAACCGGAAATGAAGCAATTAAGACTTCAAAAGATTTAGCTGGAAAGAAAGTAGGAGTGGGACTTGGTACAACTAGTGAGAAAGTTGTTCAAACATTACAAGGCATAAAAGAAGTTAAAAAATATGATAAGACTACAGAAGAACTTCAGGATTTATTAATAGGAAGAATTGATGCTGTTATAGTAGATGAACCAGTTGGAAAATATTATATATCTAGCCCTGACAAGAAAGGAAAATATACAGTACTTAATGAAAAACTTACCAATGAACCTATGGGAATAGGATTTAAAAAGGGAGACAAGGAACTTGAAACAGCAGTACAAAAAGCATTAGATGAGTTAAAAAAAGATGGAACAATGTCTAAAATCTCTACTAAATGGTTTGGAGAAGATATATATAAATAGTATATGCAAAAAGAAAGTGGGTAAGGTAAGTGAACATAGAATTTATTAAAAATATATTACCTATTTTATTAAAGGGTAGCGTAATGACAATTGAACTTACAGTAATCACCTTGATATTAGGAACTATGCTTGGAGTATTTTTGGCACTTCTGAAATTGTCTAAAAATATCGTATTAAAATTAGTATCAAGTTTTTATACATGGATATTTAGAGGAACGCCTTTACTGCTGCAGCTATTTTTCTTCTACTATGGATTACCTTTTATTGGAATAGAACTTACTCCTTTTACCGCAGCTATATTAGGACTTGGTTTAAACTGTGGTGCATATATGGCTGAGATAATAAGAGGTGGAATACAGTCTATAAACAAAGGACAGTTTGAAGCAGCAAAAGCTCTTGGATTTAGTTATGTAGAGACTATGAGGAAAATTATTTTACCACAAACCTGGAAAATAATAATACCACCAGTAGGAAATGAATTTATATCCATATTAAAGGATACTTCATTGGTATCTACTATAGCTATGGTTGAACTTATGAGGTCAGCTCAGCAGATATATGCAAGTAGCTTTGACCCAATATCTGTATTTTTAACTGCAGCAATATTGTATCTTATAATGACAACTGTATTTACAACTGTATTTGGAATATTCGAAAGAAGATTGGCCATTTACAGTTAGAAATTAGAGTAATTTTAAGTGGAGGTTTGATTTATGGAAAATGCTATTTTAAATAATGGCGAAGGTTTAGATAAAAATGAATATATGATAGAAGCATCTAATTTAACTAAGAGTTTTAATAATCTTTTAGTTTTTAAAGATTTAAATGTGAAAGTAAAGAAAGGTGAGGTCCTTGTAGTTATAGGGGCCTCAGGATCAGGAAAAAGTACACTTTTAAGATGTCTAAATCATCTGGAGGAATTGGATAGTGGAACTATAGTTATAGAAGGGGATAAGCTAAACCCTAAGGACAAAAAAATGCTTCGAAAGATAACTACAAAAATGGGAATGGTTTTTCAAAATTTTAATTTATTTCCACATATGACAGCTGTTCAAAATGTTATGGAAGCTCCACTAGTTGTAAAAAAAGAAAAAAAGTCAGAGGTTTTACAAAGAGCTAAGCAACTTTTAAGTAAGGTGGGACTTGCAGATAAGATGGAATATTATCCATCTAAACTCTCAGGCGGACAACAGCAGAGGGTTGCTATTGCGAGGGCTCTTGCAATGAATCCGGATATAATGTTGTTTGATGAACCAACATCGGCCTTAGATCCTGAACTTGTGGGGGAAGTTTTGAATGTAATGAAGGATCTGGCTAAGGAAGGTATGACAATGGTAGTGGTAACTCACGAAATGGGGTTTGCCAGAGAAGTAGCTGATAGGGTTATATTTATGGATGGAGGAAAGATAGTTGAAGAGGGGTCTCCGGAGGAAGTATTTTCACATCCGAAAGAAGATAGAACTAAAGAATTTTTAAATAAAGTTTTAAAATAAAAAGTCAGTATTTTAAATACTTTTATTTATCTAAGCTGTTTATTAAAATTTAAATATATATGGAGGGCAAATTCATGAAAGATAAAGTTGTGTTAGCATATTCAGGAGGATTAGATACATCAATTATTATTCCTTGGTTAAAGGAAAATTATGACTTAGAGGTTATTGCAGCTTGTATAAATGTAGGACAAGATGATGACATGGAAGAAGTAGAAAAGAAAGCCATTAAAACAGGTGCCTCTAAAGTATATATTGAAGATTTAAAGGAAGAATTTGTAAAAGATTATTTATTTAAGGCAGTAAAGGCCAATATATTGTATGAGGATGCGTATTTTTTAGGTACATCTCTTGCAAGACCACTTATGGCCAAGAGATTAGTTGAAATAGCTCATGCAGAAGGAGCAAAATATATAGCTCACGGATGTACAGGAAAAGGAAACGATCAGGTACGTTTTGAGGTTGGAGTAGCAAGTTTTGATCCTACAATAAAGATAATAGCACCTTGGAGAATATGGGACATAAAGTCCAGAGAAGATGCTATAGATTATGCAAATTCAAAGGGAGTAGATGTTCCTGTAACTAAGGAAAAAATATATTCAAATGATAAAAACATCTGGCATGTAAGTCATGAAGGTGGGGATTTGGAAGATCCAAGAAATGAGCATAAAACAAGTATGTACTTTATGACTACTACACCGGAAAAAGCCAAAGATGAAGACACATATATAGAACTTTATTTTGAAAAAGGGGAGCCTAAAAAATTAAATGGAAAAGAATTAAGTCCTTTAGATATGATGGAACAGCTAAACAAAATAGGTGGAGAAAATGGAATTGGAATAGTTGATATGGTAGAAAACAGATTAGTTGGCATGAAATCAAGAGGTGTATATGAAACTCCTGGTGGAGCAATACTATATGCTGCACATACTGCTCTTGAAAGATTAACTATAGACAAGGATACTTTTCACTATAAACAATTAGTATCTCAAAGATATGGTGAACTTGTATATGATGGACTTTGGTTTGGAAGCCTTAGAGAGGCATTGGATGCTTTTGTTGAGTCTACTCAGGAAAATGTAACAGGAACAGTAAAATTAAAGTTATATAAAGGAAATATAATGCCAGCAAGTATAGATGCCCTACATCCTCTATTTAATGAAAGTATATCTTCTTTTGGTGCAAGTGATTTATATGACCATAAAGATGCAGATGGATTTATTAAGATCTTCAGCTTACCTTCTAAAATAAGAGCTGCAGTAAAAAAGGAAAAGGCAAATTAGTATGAAACTCTGGGGAGGAAGATTTAAAAAGTCTGAAAGCAAACTTATGGAGGACTTTAATAGTTCTCTTAGCTTTGATAAACTTCTTTATAGTGAAGATATAGAGGGAAGTATGGCTCATGTAAAAATGCTTTCCAAATGCAATATACTGTCTAAAGAAGAAGGAGAATCCATATTAAAAGGACTGCAATCTATTTTAAGTGACATTGAAGATGGAAAACTTAAAATAGAAGGAGATTATGAGGATATACACACTTTTGTAGAGGTAAATTTAATAGAGAGAGTAGGACAGGTAGGAAAGAAGCTTCATACTGCTAGAAGTAGAAATGACCAAGTAGCAGTGGATTTTAGATTATACTGTAAAAAAAGTGCATTAGAAGTTATAAAGAATATAGAGAAACTTCAAGATGTAATTAAAAATCTTGGAGAAAATAACAATATAATGATGCCTGGGTATACACACCTTCAAAGGGCACAAGTTGTAACTTTTAAGCATCACATAATGGCGTATTACAATATGTTAAAAAGAGATAAGGCAAGAATATCAAATGCGGTTGAAATTATGGATGAAAATCCACTTGGATGCTGTGCTCTTGCTGGAACAACTTATAATATAGATAGAAGTTTTACTGCAAAAGAATTAGGCTTTAAAAAGCCTGTAGATAACTTTTTAGATGGGGTAAGTGATAGGGATTATGTCCTGGAGTTATTATCAAATTTTTCTATAATAATGATGCACTTAAGCCGTTTAAGCGAAGAACTTATATTATGGAGCAGTAAAGAGTTTGATTTTGTACAGATAGATGATGAATTTTCTACAGGAAGCAGTATAATGCCCCAGAAAAAGAATCCCGATGCTGCAGAACTCATAAGGGGCAAAACAGGGAGAGTATACGGTTCGCTCATGTCACTGCTGACCACAATGAAAGGCATTCCTCTTGCCTACAATAAGGATATGCAGGAAGATAAAGAACAGTTTTTTAACTCCTTAGATACTGTATTAAGCTGTCTTAAAGTTATGAGTGGTATGCTCTCCACATTAAAAATCAAAAAAGACAATACATTTAAAGCTGTTAAAAGAGGATTTTTAAATGCTACAGAAGCAGCTGATTACTTGGTTAATAAAGGAATGGCTTTTAGAGATGCCCATAAAGTAATTGGTGAAATTGTATTGTATTGTGAAGAAAGAGATGAGGCTATAGAAGATGTTTCTGTAGATGAATTGAAAAAGTTTAGCTCTCTTTTTTCAGATGATGTATATGAGTTTATAAACTATGAAAATACATTAAATAGAGGAATTAAGAAAAATCTCAGATAGTATGCAAAATTAAGGCGTAAGTAGAAGACTTTTATAATTGTTTTCCACTTACGCTTATAATAAGGCATTTTCAAAGAAATAACTAGTCAGTATGCTAGCCTATTTTTTATCATACTGCGTCGGTAGAACCCTTAGATAGGATTCACTATCTGCGGAACCTGCCTCCTTGTCTGATAAAAAATATTCGTCGCATCTTTGACTTGTTATTTTCTTTCAAATGCCTTATTTGACTTCTTTTGTATCCCCAGTGCTTCTTTCATTTCCGAAAAACGAAAGTGCATACAACCCTCCTAGTCCTACAAGAGCGTATATTACTCTAGTAGCTGTGGACATTGTTCCAAATAGTGATGCTACAAGATCAAATCTAAAAAAACCAATTAGTCCCCAATTTAACGCACCTATTACAACTAATGTTAGTGCAATTATATCTAATGTCCTCATAATTACATCTCCTTTTTATTTTTATACAAAAATATTATTTGCATATTTTATAAAATTTATGAGTTTAAATAAAAAGAAAATGAAAAAAGAAGGTAAGTAGCAAGTTATTCATCTAAAACATCGATATCAATGCTTCTATCTACAGGTTGAAATAAAGATATTATTGTATCAGTTCTTTGAACTCCATCTACGGATTGAATTTTATTCATAAGTAGATTTTGTAAATCAGTGATATTTTTACATAGAACCTTTACAAATATAGAGTAATCTCCTGTTGTATAATGGATTTCCACGATTTCTTTTATTTGTTTTAATTCATCTAGTGAATTATTAAAAGACTTAGCTTTATCTAAATAAATGCCTATAAAGCCACATACGTCAAATCCAATTTTTGAATTGTCGATTATAAGCTTAGTACCTTTTATTATGTCCATGTCTTCCATTTTTTTAACTCTAACATGTATGGTTCCACCGCTTACATGGCATTGCCTAGCTATTTCTAGAAAAGGAGTCCTTGAATCCTTCAAAAGAATTTCAAGAATTTGAAGGTCTAAGTCATCTAAACCATTAATTTTTAAGCTCAATTTATATTCCTCCTTTTAAAGTTATCCGTATTTTTTCTGAAAACTTTAAATTAGTATATGTACAATAACATTATAACAGAAATTTTGATAAATTAATAATTGTAAACCTTATCATTAATAAATAATTTATGAATTTTTAATTTTAGACGTAGTAAAATGATAAATTTATAAAAAAACATAATATTAATTAATGATATTGCAAAATATATAAAAAAGTATTATTATATTGGTAATGAAACTAGAGAAAAAATATTCATTGAGAATTTATATAAATGTTCAGGGAGGCCACATATATGAAAACATATGTATTGAAAGATGAAAAGGAATTAAAACTTTTAGATGAAACTATGGAAAAAGTTAGAAGAGAAAAATTACCTACTATACTTGGTATACAACAAGCTATATTGAGGGCAGTAGATGATTATATGTATAAAAATGGAGTAGTTAGACTTTTACCTAACATGCTGGCACCTATAACAGATCCACTTTGTCACAGCGTAGAAGAGTGTGCAATTACTTATCAAGGACAAGAATTTAACTTAACAAAGTCCATGATATTTCATAAACAAATAGCTCTTTCAAGTCCAAACTTACAAAAAATTTATATTGTATCTCCAAATGTAAGATTAGAGTTACCAGAAAGAGGAGATAAAAGGCATTTATTTGAGTTTACTCAAGTTGATTTTGAATTTAAAAATGGTACAATGGATACAATATTTGAATTTATGGAAGGTCTCATAAAATACGTATTTGACTATATAAAAGAAGAATGTAAGGATAAGTTTGAAAAATTAGGAATAGGAACATCTCACTTAGATATAACAGGTCCTTTTGAGAGACATACAACTCAAGAGTTAAAAGCAAAATATGGAGATGATTTTGAAGATATAGCTTCAAAAAAAGCAACACAACCATTCTGGTTAATAAACCATAAGAGAGAATTCTATGATGCTGAGGATTTGGATAACAGGGGTACTTATAGAAACTATGATTTAATATGGCCTATGGGTTATGTAGAAGGATTAAGTGGTGGAGAAAGAGAATATAAATATGATAGAATAATTACAAGAATGAGAGAAGCTAAAACGGATGAAAGTTTACTTAGAAACTACATTGAGCTTGCAAAAAGAGGAGAACTTCCTAAAACAGCAGGAGCTGGTTTCGGGGTTGAAAGAATGACTAGATTTGTATGTCAACAAAAAGAAATTGATGATGTGACTGTATTTAGCAGAAAACCAGGAAAAGAAAAATATATATTCTAAAAAAGGCTGTCTAAAATGGACAGCCTTTTTAGTTATTTGCTTAGAAATTTTACTGTCATATAGGTTTTCAGACAAATAAATAGAAAAGGTATTGATATAAGTTAGAAAGTATATAATAATATATATAGACAAACTAAGGGGGGAGAACAAATGCCTTTATGGTTACAAGTACTATTACAGGTAGCATTTATTGCAATAATATTTTTATTTGTATATAATCAATTAAAAATACGTATTTTATACAAGTTTCATCCAAACAGATGGATAATTCTTTTATTGTCTATAGCAGCTTTTTTCTTGCCTACAATAATAGCGGCCTATTTTAGATATAACTTAAATGGGAGTGTATGGCAATACATATCTTCTGCTGTATTTTTAGTTTTATTTTTATGGTTTGTGGATTTAAGAAGCGGTGCCATATATGATGTAAAAGGTTCACAAAAAGAAAAGAACATAAAGATAAAACCTAAGGCTAAACCAAATAGAGCAAAATATAATAAAAACAAAAAGTAAGTTTTTTATACAAATTAAAAGTCTACTTATAGGTAGGCTTTTAATTTATATAAAAAAAACCCACATGGGGGAGCATGTGGATAAATAGGGGATATCTATTAACCTTTTAATACATATTCATAATATCATAGATTTTTACATAAATCAATACTTTTTATTTATAAGCACTATTTTTCGACACTAATTGTGAAACAGTAAATATGAATTAAGGAACGTACATTTTACTTAAATATATTATCGGAAGTAGTAAGAATTGTAATAAAAACGTTGACAAAACACAAATAACTGATATATAATGAAAATACAAGGTATACATATACTAACATGTATATACAGGTTATTGCCTTATTAAAAAATATATAGTTTATATCTGTAATTTTTTTAGTAAATAAATTACAGTTTATATTTACCAGATTATTATTTAGTTTTAAACTTCCATTTCTGAGACCCCCATCTCTAGATAATAAAGTGATTACTTGAGCTATCACTTGGGAAGAAGAGGCAAATATGCATCTGGATCATAGAGTCTTAAGTGTACTTGAAATTAAATTTTATGTATGCTCAGGACTCTGTTTATTAATGACTTAATTTTTGAAAGCCTATAATATTGACAATGACGTTTTATAATTCTAATATTATAATTATGTTAAAATTGTTTTATATGGATTAGATGAAATTTAATAAGGAGTAGTAAATAATGAAAAACTCTATATATTGTAAAATAGCTGATGATATACGTGATAAAATTATTAGTGGCGAACTTAAAACAGGGGATGATTTGCCTTCTGAAACAGCTTTATGTAGTGAATATAGTACAAGCAGGATGACGGTTAGAAAGGGACTTACTATTTTATCCAATGATGGATACATATATTCTATACCAGGAAAAGGATATTTTGTACAAAAGCCTAATTACAACAAATATACTATTTTTTATAGTGAGAGAAACAATTTGATAAATGATGTGGATCGCATAAAACTTCTATCTGTAGATGTTGTTTTGCCTGATGATAAACTTGCAACTAATCTTCGTATAAGTAAAAATAGAAAGATAATAAGAATTAGAAGATTGTTTTATACACAAGGGGATCCTATGGCTTATGATTTAAAATATCTAATATACCAAAAGGGAGTTCCAATTATAGAAAATGAGATCGAAAATGCTACTTTCCCAGAAATGATGTCCAATAGGGCTTCTCTTTATAGTTTAAATAAGGAAATTGTGATGTATGCTAAAATGCCTGGAGAAGAGATAAAAGAGCTTTTAAAAATGTATGATGAGGTTGCGCTATTTGTTGTAGAGCAAAAATTAAATGATGTTAAAGACAAGCCGATTGGGTTTGGAATAACTTACTTTAGAGGAGATTATATTAAATTACACGGGGTTAGTCAATAAAAGTAGTTTTTAATTATTACAGAGTTTTGAAAATAAAATAAATATAAAAAAACAATCTATAGTAACATATAGATTGTTTTTTCTGATATAGGTAATTTTTACATTGCAATTTATAAAAATATGGTAAATAAACCAACTTCAGGGCTGTAGGGTTTGAAATGAATTCAGTTGAACAATCACAAATTTTGTTATAAAATTTAAGAGTAAACGTTTTGAAACGTTAATTTATCTTATATTTAATAAATATGGAGGTATATAAATGAAAGAATTATATAAAGAGATGGTAAAACTTTTACAGAAAGAAGAAAGTTTTGTAGTAGCAACTATATTCGATAAAACTGGTTCGGCACCGCGTACTGCTGGTGCAAAGATGGTAGTTAGAAATGACGGTTCAATTATTGGAACCATAGGTGGAGGGCGTTTAGAAGCTGATGCTATAGATCTTGCTAAAAAGTCACTGTCTTTAAAACAAACTGTAATGCAGTCTTTTGATTTAACTCACAATGATGTATCTTCTATGGATATGATTTGTGGTGGTAAAGGTGAGGTTTTAATAGACTTTATAGATGCTCAGAATGAAAATAATCGAATGATTTATGAAACAGTAGTAAAAATTCAGGAAAAGAGAGAAAAGGCATGGTTTATTACAGTGCTGGATAATGTATCTGGAACTTCTAATTTGAGACGACAACAATGCATAGTAAAAGCAGATAAAACTCTCATTGGTAAAATTGATTGCGATCCAAATATCTTGGAGAAGCTGATAGCTGGACCAGCAAAAATATCCATACATGCTGAAGTAATAGATAATCAGCGTTTTTTAGTAGAGCCTCTACGTCCTGAAGGAACAGTTTATATTTTTGGGGCAGGGCATATATCTCAAAGAATTGCACCTTTAAGTGAGACAGTTGGTTTTAGAACAGTAGTATTAGATGATCGTGAAGAGTATGCTAATCGCAGCAGATTTTCGGAACCTACAGAACTTATGGTCATTGATTCATTTAACAAATTACCGAATTTACATATTGATAAAGATAGTTATTTAGTGATTGTGACTAGGGGACATCTTTATGATAGAGTTGTTCTAGAGCAGGTGCTTCGCAGCAATGCCAGGTATATTGGCATGATAGGGAGTAAGAGTAAACGAGATAAGATTTTTGCTGAACTACTTAATCAGGGATATACAAAAGAAGAAATTAAAAGTGTTTACTCACCAATAGGTACAAGTATAGGAGCAGAAACGCCAGAAGAAATTGCAGTAAGTATTGTAGGAGAATTGATTAAAGTAAGATCAGAAGGTGAAAAGACAAATTCTAAGGAAAAGGGTAATAATTTTGATATCTGCTGTAACATAAATGATCCAGATTAAAAAATACAGTATTATAGGTTTTCAAACATAGACGTAAAGTCAAGCTAATTGTTAGGAACGTACCTAGATTTGTGTAAATTAAATCTAGGTACGTTCTTTTTTTCAAAAAAATAAAACTTAATAATGCACAAATGTGTTTATAGGAAAATAAGTTATCAAGTTTATTTTGCTTTAAATCATCGTGTGAATTTCTATAAAATGTTAAAAAAGCACTGTCGCATTAGCATAATTTTTTATGCTAATGCAACAGCTCCACTTATTTACATAATGGTATCATTTCAAAATATTATTGTCAAATAAAAAATATAATATTTGTTATCAAAACATTCTTTTTCTATTAAACTATTTAAATCTATATCATTTTTAGAGTCATTTTTATCCAATATGCATCCTTTTTTATCGAAAAATTCTTCACATCGCCTTATAGCTGAAATATATTTTGAAGGTATCTTTAGCGTTTCTAAATATTTTAATATCTTTTTAGACGTCACATCATTATTGCATTTATTATTCAAGTTATTTAAACAAGATTTATTACATTTATGGGGTTGTAATTTCCTTAGCGTACGCTAAGGAAATTTGTTTAAGTAAGTTATATTTCGACAAAAATAAAGCCTGTATGAATAATACTGTAAATTTGTAATAACAATAAATTGCTAAGCTTAGGATTAGTAAGTGTTTGTTGTATATATGGAAATAATTGAGATCAAGTTGTAACTTTCTGTTCCATTACTACAGGTACCCCAACCCTTCATATGTAGAAAATATAAATTACAAAATTGTATTGTTATGTCGTGTTATGTCGTGTTATGTCGTGTTATGTCGTGTTATGTCATACAATATAATTACAAAATTGTACTGTTATGCCATGTTATATGATATAATATAATTACAAAATTGCATTGTTATGTCATGTTACGTGATATAATATAATTACAAAATTGTATTATTATGCCATGCTATGCTATGCTATGATATGCTATGTCATATAATTTAGTACAAAAATATCCTTGTATGTTTATTTTTGTACTAAATTATATCTTTTAGGGAGGGATACAAATTGAAACAAAAGTAAAAAAGAGAGCATATTTGTCTTTTCAAATTTTTTATATTTTTGAAACGTGA
>NZ_LITT01000021.1 GCF_001636845.1 Clostridium ljungdahlii | reverse complement strand
CCAAGACAATGACACCCTTTCATGTGATTTTTGTTTGGTTGGATATTCAATTATAACATGAAATTAGGGGGCCATTGTTTTTTTATTTAAAAAAACTTTGTAACCCTTGATATATAAAGAATATTTTTAAAAAATAGTGTAAAAAACTTTACACTAACATAAAAAAACCGGGAGTATTTTTATACCTATTATTTGTAGTTTATGCTTTGAAGTTTCATTTTTACGATTAGGGTTTACTATTATACTCGCTAAGGCAATAGTGATGATATCAATTTTAGTTATAATTTCTTTTATTGATCTTAAGTATAGAATTATACCTGATTTTATGGTCATTATAACCTTGATTGTGGGAATAATGCTTTCTTTTTTCATTAGGGGTTTATTTATAGATACAATACTTGTAATGATATTTGGAGGAGGAATAATGCTTTTATTATCCCTTGTCCCTAATGTTATGGGTGGTGGAGATATAAAGCTTATGTTTGCTATTGGATCCTTTTTGGGATTAAAGAAAACCTTGTGGGCAATTTTTTTAGCTTTTGCCCTGTCTTCGATAGTTGGAATTATTTTAATATTATTTAAAGTAAAAGGAACTAAAGATTACATTCCCTTTGGTCCATTTTTATCACTAGGAAGTTTTATTTCACTATTAGTCTTCATGTAAATTTAATTTGGTTTGGTTGTACTTTAAATGAAGGGAGAATATGATGAATAATATAAACTTGGATATTAATGCTATTAATAAAATAATCAAAAATGTAATAGATGAGATAAGCTCAAGTAGAGGTCAAGTACTCAGTATTGTTGATTATATAAGAAAAGATCACGAAGATTTAAAGTTTAAACTAGATAAAATTAAAAAAGATATCGCTAGTGTTATAGATGAAGTTGACGAATTGGAAGAACAGGATAAGGTTGCTAGAAGAAGATTGGCTCATGTATCTGCAAACTTTAATAAATATACTGAAGATGATATTAAGGAAGCTTATGAAGCAGCATCTGATATGAGAATTAAGTTTTATACGAAAATAAATGAAGAAAAGTCATTGAGAAAGGAAAGAGATAGCCTGGAAATAACCATAAAAAAGATGATGGATAATATTGAAAATGGTGAAAGGATAATTAATCAAATAAGTATTGCTATGGGTTATTTAGAAGGAGATGTTCTTTCTGCTTTAGAAGGATCAGACAAGAACTCTGAAATGTTTATTGGTATAAAAATTTTAGAAGCTCAGGAAAGTGAAAGAAAAAGAATTGCAAGAGATATTCACGATGGACCTGCCCAACATATGGCTAATGCAGTTATGAAAGTAGATATATGTAAGATGGTTATTGAAAAAGATTTGGAAGAGGGACTTAAGGAGTTAGAAGATTTAAAGGAAAGTGTTAAGGTGGCATTAAAAGAAGTTCGAAGTATTATTTTTGATTTAAAACCTATGTCTTTAGATGATTTAGGTTTAAGCCAAACTATAGATCAGACAGCAAATGCTATTTTCAAAGAGTCAGATATTGATATAAAGATAAAAATGAAGCCAATCAAAATGGAAATAGAACCTATTATTCAAGTAGCAGTATATAGAATTGTTCAAGAAATATTTAATAATATCAGAAAACATTCTAAAGCAAAGCATGCAAATGTAAGAATGGATTTTGGTACAAAGTACTTAATGTTAATAATAAATGATGATGGTGTTGGGTTTAATGTAGAAGAGACTTTAAAGAGGGTAAAGACCAAAGGAGCTTCCTATGGACTTATTGGAATTTTAGATAGAGTAAAGCAACTTCAGGGGAAAATTGGAATCAAATCCTCTGAGAAAGTAGGCACAACTTATACGGTTAAGCTTCCTATTAATCGAGAGGTGATAAAGGTTGAAGAACAAGATGATTAGAATATTAATTGCTGATGATCATGATATAATAAGGCATGGTTTAAAAAGAATTATAAGTTTTGAAAGTGATATGGATATTGTATGTGAGGCAGAAAATGGAGAGAAGGCTTTGGAATTTTTAAAATATCATGAGCCAGATGTTGTTGTGTTGGATTGCCATATGCCTATTATGGATGGCATTCAAGTTCTTAAAAGTATAAAGAATAAGGACAATAAAATTAAGGTTATAATGTTAACTGTTGAAGATGATAGAAAGACCCTTAGTACGGCTATAAGTATTGGAACAGATGGCTATATGCTTAAGGATTCAGCTGGAACAGATATTGCAGAAGCAATTAGAAGAGTATATAAGGGTGAAAAATACATCGATAAGTCTTTGGTTTCCACACTTTTTTCTGACATAAAAATTAAGGCCAAGAAAGCATCTAATATCTTGGATAATCTCTCAAAAAGGGAAATTGAAGTGCTTAGTAAAATTTCAAAAGGATTTAGTAACAAAGAAATTGGAAAACAATTATATATTTCTGAAAAAACAGTTAAAAATTATGCTACAAACCTTTTTAAGAAGATAAATGTAGACGATAGGGTCCATGCTGCAATTGTTGCAATAGAAAATAATATTGATGAATATTATAGACGTAAATATGAAACTTAATGGTAGAGTATTCTTTAGTGGTTGAGTAATTACTTATAAAAAATAGGGACTTTGGTCTCTTGATTAAGCATTGTAACAGCATTCTTACATAAAGTAAAAGAATGCAATCTTTTTTACGATTCAGAATAAAGCTTCATGCCTTCAATGATACTTTTCTTTTTGATGTATGAAATAAAGTTATGAACAGCAGGAAGGAAAATCCTATTTTTCTTATAAGCAAGGTAAATTTTCCTAGAGTATCTGGGATTAGTAATTGTTAGTTTTTTTACTTTTGCATATTTTAATGCAGGTGCCTCTGCTATAATAGATATTCCAAAGCCGGCAGAAACTAGTGCAGTAATTGCATATTCATCTGCAGCTTCGCAAATTATTTTGGGTTTTATATTTATGCTCTTCAGTAAGTTAGAAATAAATTTTCCAAGTCCAGAATCTTTGTCATATCCTACTAAAGGATAAGATTTGATATCAACAAGATCGATATTATTAAGTTTACCAAGTGGGTGGTTTAGTGGAACTATAACAAATAGCTCTTGTTCAATAATTGGCATAAAAGTTATATTTGGCTCCTCTTCTACATAAGATGAAAAAATCAGGTCATATTTATCACTTTTTAAACCTTTAATAAGTTCACTTGTAAATCCTTGATTGAATGTAAAAGTAACATTTTTGTTATCTTCTAAATCTAAAAAGTTACGTACTGTATTTGGAATGTAATGATGTGCTAACGGAGAAATATATGCAATGTCAACATGACCTGTATCACTACTGGCTAACTGCATCATCTTTTTTTTTGCATTTTCCAATTCATCAAGTATTTTTTCTACATCTTTTAAAAATATACGACCATATTTTGTTAATATGACATTTCTACCTTGCTTTTCAAATAAACAGAGACCAAGTTCTGATTCTAAATTTGACATTGAGTTACTTAAACTTGGCTGAGAAATATTTAGTTCAGATGCTGCTTTCCTAAAGTGTTCAAGTTTTGCAACAGTTCTAAAATAATATAGTTGATTTAAATTCATATAGTAGTTCCCTCCAATATACATTAAAAATAATATACCATAATTCATAGAAAAAAACTATCAATAATCATAAAAAGATGTATTAGAATTATGAAAGAGAAAGAATTATAATATAAGCATGATATGTTAAAAAAATAACTATTATGTCGTTAAAAATAAAAGTATTTTTGCAAATTAAAAAAATTACTTTTATTGAATTATAAATTTAGTTTAAAATAAAAAAGATTGGCATTTAATTTTTTATAAGTTGCGATAACGATTACTATAAAATCGGAAGGAATGAAAATATGAAAAGTATAGTAAAAGTTAAAAATGTAAAATTAGGAGAAGGAATTCCTAAAATTGCAGTACCTTTTATGGGAAGAACTAATGAAGAGTTAGAGGATGATGTTAAATACCTAAAAACAATTAGCCTTGATCTTGTGGAATGGAGAATTGATTACTACAAGGATGTAGAAGACATGGGAAAGGTAAAAGAAATTCTAACTAAGCTTAGAGCTCAATTAGGTGACATTCCACTACTGGTAACTTTTAGAACTGCAAAAGAAGGTGGAGAAAAAGAAATTACTCCAGAATATTACGTTGAACTTAATAAGGCAATTGCGGAGACTAAAAATGCAGATTTAATTGATGTTGAATTATTTATGGGTAACAGCAAAGTAGTGAAAGAAATTGTTGATACAGCGCATGAAAATGGAGTAAAGGTAATTATGTCAAATCACGATTTTCAAAAGACTCCATCAAAACAAGAAATAGTATCTAGATTGTGTAAGATGCAGCAGCTAGGAGCAGATATACCTAAGATAGCAGTTATGCCTTCAACCCCTGATGATGTACTTGAGCTCTTAAGTGCAACTAATGAAATGAGACGTGATCATGACCAAACTCCAGTTATTACTATGTCAATGGGACCTCTTGGAGTTATAAGTCGTTTAGCTGGTGAAACTTTTGGCTCAGCACTTACTTTTGGCTCAGCTAAAGCAGCATCAGCACCAGGACAATTACAAGCAAATGAATTAGATAAATTACTTAGACTTATAACATCAACTAAATAGTAGATTATAAGTGAAAATAAAATATAAATATAATGTGAATGGGAGAAATTATTATGACGGAAAGAATTACAGGACATACAGAACTTATAGGATTGATTGCATATCCAATAAGACATTCAAGTTCACCAGCAATGCAAAATGAGGCATTTGCAAAATTAGGACTTGACTATGCTTATCTTGCATTTGAAGTTGGAAATGAAGAACTTGAAGATACTATAAAGGGTTTTAGAGCAATGAAAGTACGAGGAGCAAATGTATCAATGCCAAATAAAACAGTGGTACACAAATATCTAGATAAATTGTCAGAGGCAGCAGAACTTTGTGGGGCAGTAAATACAATTGTAAATGATAATGGTGTTTTAACTGGACATATTACAGATGGTATTGGATATATGCAATCATTAAAGGATAATGATATAGATGTAATAGGAAAGAAAATGACAATAGTAGGTGCTGGTGGAGCTGCTACAGCAATTGAAATACAAGCGGCACTAGATGGAGTAGCGGAGATATCAATATTCAATTATCAGGACAAATTTTTCGAAAGAGCAAAGAAGACAGTAAAAGATATAAATGAAAGAACTAAATGCAAAGCTATCTTATATGACTTAGCTGATCTTGATAAATTAAAGGAAGAAATAGCAGATAGCTACTTGTTTGCAAATGCAACAGGAGTAGGCATGAAACCTCTAGAAGGACAGACATATATTCCAGATAAAAGCTTTTTGAGGCCAGATTTAATTGTAACAGATACTGTTTATGCACCAAGAGAAACGGTACTTCTAAAAATGGCAAAAGAAGCGGGGTGTAAGAAGACAATGAATGGACTAGGAATGATGTTGTTCCAGGGAGCAGCAGCTTTCAAATTGTGGACAGGAAAAGATATGCCTATTGAACATATGAAGAAAGTATTAGACATTGAATATTAAAGTAGGAGTTGTATTTTTGTGAGAGGTATTGAGCTTTAAGCTCTTTACCCTTGCTATGTTGTTTTTTAAAGATAAATTTCGGAAGATTCTGTATTTTCACTGAATATGTTTTTTCGTATGAACTTGAGAGCATCAAATTTTTTGTAGCATATACTTTTATCATATTTGTTATGAGCAAGGCAGAATATATGAAAATGGAGGAATAGAAGATGACAAAATATAAAAATATTTTTAGTTCACTAAAAGTGAAAAATATGATATTAAAAAATAGAATAGTTATGCCGCCAATGGGTACAAATTATGCAGCAGAAGATGGAGAAATCAATGAGGAACATATTAAATATTATGAGCAAAGGGCTAAAGGTGGAACGGGATTAATAATTATAGAGAATGTAGCTGTTGATTTTCCACTAGGTTCAAATGGAACCACACAACTTAGAATAGATCAGGATAGTTATATGCCTGGACTCTATAAATTAACTGAAAGATTACACAGATATGGTGCAAATGCTGCAGTACAAATCAACCATTCAGGTGCATCAGCAGTTCCATCTAGAATAGGTTGTCAGCCAGTTTCTTCTTCAAATATACCCTCTAAAACTGGAGGAGCTGTTCCAAGACCACTTGAAAAAGATGAAATATTAGATATAGTTCAAAAATATGCTGATGCAGCAAAGAGAGTTCAAATAGCTGGCTTTGATGCAGTAGAAATCCATGCAGGTCACTCATATTTGATAAGTCAATTTTTATCTCCTCTCTATAATAAACGTACTGATGAATTTGGAGGGAGCGTTGAAAATAGGACAAGATTTGGAAGAATGGTAATTGATAGTGTGAGAAAAGCAGTAGGACCTAAATTCCCAATATTATTGAGATTTAGTGCAGATGAATTTTTAGAGGGTGGTAATACTCTAGAAGATACATTAGAAATATTAGAATATCTAAATGATGAAGTTGATATATTTGATGTATCTGCAGCTTTAAATGATTCAATACAATATCAGATAGATAAGGCGGATCTTAAAGATGGATGGCGTTCATATATGTCTAAAGCTGTAAGAGACAAGTTCCATAAACCAACAATAACAGTAGGAAATATAAGAGATCCAAAAGTAGCTGAAAAAATATTAGTTGATGGAGAAGCAGATTTAATAGCTATAGGTCGTGGATTAATTGCTGAGCCTAAATGGGTAGCAAAAGTTAAAAATGGACAAGAAGACATGCTCAGAAAGTGTATATCATGTAATGTTGGATGTGCAGGACATAGAATAGGTTTAAACAAACCAATAAGATGTACAGTTAACCCGGATATTATATATGAGGATGCCTATAAAAAAAGAAAAGTTACAAAACAGACTAATGTAGTTGTTATAGGTGCTGGAACTGCTGGACTTGAAGCAGCTTGCACAGCAGCAGAATTAGGATGTACCACATTTTTGTTTGAAAAGAAATCATATATAGGTGGACTTGCAAGAGAAATATCAAAATTTCCAGCTAAGTATAGAATAGCTTATTTCCCTGATTATCTAATAAAAAGAGCTGAAAACTTAAATAACCTTACAATATTTACAAATACTAAAGCCGATATTAAAAAAATAGAAAATCTTAATCCGGATTTAATAGTAAATGCAACTGGATCAAAGCCATTACTTCCTCCAATAAAGGGACTTGAAGAAAATATAGGTAAAGAAGGAGGAAAAGTAGATTCAATCTTTGGTGTATTTAATAAAATTAATGAATTTGAAAAGATGGATCTTACGGATAAAAAAGTAGTTGTTATAGGTGGTGGAGCTGTAGGTTTAGATGTTATAGAATTTTTCGCAGAAAGAAAAGCAAAGACCTCAATAGTTGAAATGCTTCCTATGCTTGGCAAAGATTTAGATATAGTAACAAAATCAGTTATGAAGGAAATGCTGGAGAAATATGATGTTGATGTAAATACAAGTACAGCTCTTGTAGAAGTAAATGCAGACAACTTCAAAGTTAAAAAAGATGAAAAAGAAGTAACAATGAATTTTGATTATGGTTTCGTATGTCTTGGAATGAAATCACAAGTTGAAGGATTAAAAGAAGTGAAAGAGTACTTTGAAGAAAAGAATGTTGAAGTAGTAAATATTGGTGATAGTGTTAGAGCAAGAAAAATAATTGATGGCGTTAGAGAAGGAAGAGACGTTATTCTCGCATTAGAAAAAATAGGTGTACTGTAATTAACTAAATATATTTAAGATACAGTAAACTAAATTTTGTTTATTGTGTTTGCTGTAAAAAATTTATGATAATTGAGCATATTTAATGACAAAATTTTTAATGGAAAGAGGAATGTATCATGACTAATGAATGTAAAAAAA
Source organism: Clostridium ljungdahlii (assembly GCF_001636845.1). GTDB lineage: Bacteria > Bacillota > Clostridia > Clostridiales > Clostridiaceae > Clostridium_B > Clostridium_B ljungdahlii_A. Next base: position 17,366 of record NZ_LITT01000021.1, on the reverse strand, counting down.
ATACTTGTAAACCACCGATCACAGTAAGTTCATGGACATTAGGAGATCAATGTAAATTTGAAGAAAGAGTTAAAGCTGCAAAAGAGGCAGGCTATGATGGAATAGGTCTTCGTGCCGAAACATATGTAGATGCATTAAACGAAGGTTTGTTCGATTCTGATATTTTGGGTATTCTCAAAAAATATGATATGAAGGTTACTGAAGTTGAATATATTACACTTTGGGCTGAAGATAATCGTTCTTATGAACAAAAATACAAAGAGCAAATATGTTTCCATATGTGTAAATTATTTGGCGTTCAACATATAAATATTGGTTTAATGGAGACTTATAGTGTAGAACATACTGCACAGAAGTTAAGAGAATTATGCCAAAGAGCAGGCAAATATATTATTGGTGTTGAGCCTATGCCATACAGTGGTATTCCAGATATCAAAAAAGGTTGGGAAGTAGTTAAAGGCGCTGGCTGTGATAATGCCAAACTTATCTTGGATACATGGCATTGGGTAAGAGCAAATCAAGAAAATGATATTAAATTATTAGAAGGCATTCCAGCTGAGAAGATTGTATCTATACAGATTAATGATGTTTATGAAAGGCCTTATGCAAAATCCATATTAAGAGATGAATCAATGCATGACAGACTTGCACCAGGTACTGGAATTAATGCAACAGAAGGCTTTGTTCGTATGATTAAAGAAAAAGGCATCGAGCCGGCATGTATCGGTGTTGAAGTAATAAGCGATGATATTTTATCAAAGGGTGTTGTTGATGCAGCTAAATTTACATATGACAATGCTAAAAAAGTGCTTGACAAAGCTTGGCCAGAGGTTTCTCCGAAGACAAAATAGTAAGTACAACATATTTAGGAATTTTAAAGAAAATAGGCTAGCATACTGACTAGTTATTTCTTTGAAAATGCCTTATGTGCAATCAATTTTAAAAAGTGAAAGGATGATTTATCTTATGATATTTAAATCTATGTTTACACCAATAAAAATTGGTCCTATAACAGTTCCCAATCGTTTTGTAGTTTCACCTATGGGAAATAATTTTGCAAATACTGATGGGTCTATGAGTGACAAATCTTTGGCATATTATAGTGCTCGTGCTCGCGGCGGTTTTGGATTAATTACTTTTGAGGCTACTGTTGTTGATAAGAAAGCTAAGGGGGGAATTCGTAAACCCTGCTTATATGATGATAGTACTATAGAAAGCTTTAAACGTGTTATAGATGCATGCCATGAGGCTGGTTCAAAGATATCCATTCAACTTCAACATGCTGGAGCTGAAGGAAATGCAAAAGCTGCAGGGTATCCTTTAAAAGCTGCATCTGCAATTCCAGCAGCAGTAGGTCGTGATATACCTATAGCTATGACAAACAAAGAAATTTATGAATTAATAGAGGTATATGGAGATGCAGCAGTACGTGCAAAAAAAGCAGGAGCTGATGCAGTTGAAGTACACTGTGCACATGGCTATTTGGTTAGTAGTTTTATTTCTCCAAGAACTAATAAACGTGTGGATGAATTTGGAGGATGTTTTGAAAATAGAATGAGGTTACCTCGCCTTATTATTGAAAATATACTTAAAAAAGTTGGACATTCTATGGCAATTATTTGCCGTATAAACAGCTCAGATGAAATGGATGGAGGGCTAGATGTTCACGATAGTGCAGCAGTTGCTGCTTATTTAGAGGAATGTGGTGCAGATGCTATCAATGTTTCACGTGCGGTACATCTTCATGATGAGTATATGTGGGCACCTACGCTTGTACATGGAGGATTTAATGCTGAATTAGTTACAGAAATTAAAAAAGCAGTAAATATTCCTGTTATTGCTGTAGGACGTTTTACAGAACCATATTATGCAGAATTATTAGTTCGTGAAGAAAGATGTGATTTGGTAGCATTTGGACGTCAGAGTCTAGCTGATCCAGAAACGCCTAATAAAGCTGCAGCTGGACGTTTGGATGAGTTAAGCCCATGTATTGCTTGCCTTCAAGGATGTGTTTGCAATATGTACCAGGGAAAGCCAATAACTTGTCTTGTTAATCCGCTGCTTGGAAGAGAAGCTGAACTTAAGAAAGCAGATACTAGTAAAAAAGTAGCAGTTGTCGGCGGTGGAGTTGGTGGTATGCTTGCAGCATGGATATCTGCTAAGAGAGGACATGATGTAACTCTGTTTGAAGCAACTGATACGCTTGGTGGACAAATGCGTTTAGCAGCTTATCCTCCTGGAAAAGGCGATATTACAAATTTAATACGCAGCTATATTACTAAATGTAAAAAGTACGGTGTAAAAGTTCGTTTAAATACAAAAGTAACTCCTGAACTTATAACTGAAGAGAAACCTGATGCAGTAATTCTAGCTACAGGAGCAACACCACTTATATTACCTATACCAGGAATTAATGAATCTGGATTAATTCATGCAGTTAACCTTCTTGACGGAAAAGATTCCTGTGGCAGAAATGTCCTTGTTGTAGGTGGTGGAATGGTTGGATGTGAAGTTGCTGATTTCTTAGCTGAATTAGGCCACGAAGTTACTGTTATTGAGCTTCGTGATGAAGTTGGAGCTGATGTAATTTCAGAGCACCGTAAATTTTTGATGAAAGACTTTGATAAATACAGAATAAAAACTGTTACTGGAGCTAAAGTTGCAAAGTTTTTTAAAGGTGGAGTTTCATACACACTAGCAGATAATAATGAATACAAGTTAGAAGGATTTGACTCTGTTGTTCTTGCTATGGGATCACGTAACTATGATCCATTGAGTGAAGAAGTTAAAAAAGTTGTAAAAGAAACTTATGTTGTTGGTGATGCAACAAGAGCACGTAGAGCAATAGATGCAACAAGAGAAGCATTAGATGCAGCACTTAAAATATGATAATAAAATGTTGAAGCAGTTTTAGGAGGCTTATACTTATGGAAAAAAGAATTTCGGGAACAACATCATTATATAGCTTAATAGGTACACCAGTAGGGCATTCAGGATCTCCTGCTATGTATAACTATAGTTTTGAAAAGTTGGGAATAGATTCTGCCTATTTAGCTTTTGATATTTCTCTAGAAAAAGTTCCTGATGCTATTTCAGCTATTAGAACATTAAATATAAAAGGATCAAATGTTACAATGCCATGTAAAAATGAAGTAGTTAAATATATGGATGAATTATCTCCTGCCGCTCGTATAGTTGGAGCAGTAAATACTATAATTAACGATAATGGAACGTTAACCGGCCATATCACAGATGGCGTTGGACTTGTTCGAAGTTTAAAAGAACAAGATGTAGATGTAAAAGATAAAAGTATAACTATTATAGGTGCAGGTGGTGCTGCAACAGCTATTCAAGTACAGTGTGCATTAGATGGAGCTAGGAGAATTTCAATATTTAATATAAAGGATACTTTTTATACAAGAGCTGAAAAAACTATTGAGAAGATAAAAAAAGAAGTGCCAGAATGTATCGTAGAGGTATTTGATTTATCAGATAGACAAAAACTTAGAGAAAAGATTGCATCGTCAGATATTTTGGTAAATGCAACAAAAGTAGGAATGCATCCATATGAAGATGAGTCTCCAATAAAGGATACTAAAATTTTTAGAAAAGATTTAGTTGTATCAGATACAGTATATAATCCGAGGAAAACCAAGTTTTTAAAAGATGCTGAAGCTGCTGGTTGTAAGATAATAGATGGTACAAAAATGTTGTTATGGCAAGGAGCAGAATCTTTTAAATTATATACTGGACTAGAAATGCCAGCTAAAGAAGTTGAAGAATTATACTTTAAATAGTTTTTTAGGGTATGCACTTAAATTTACTTGTAAAGAGTTTAAATTTACTTGTAAAGAGTTTAAATTGGGTTGGATCTTGTGTCCAACCCAACTATTGGAGATAAAAAGTTAATAAATTAACAAAAAAAGGTTATTAAATTAACAATAAGTTAAAAACTACATATGGAATAAGTTTATCCGATGCCAAGAACTCTGTTTATATATATTGGATAAATGAATACATTGAAATAAAATAACATTTTCCTCGGAGAATGAAAGGAGAAAAGAAATGAATAATAGAAAATATTATCCCACGGCTTTAGCATTATATTTAGCCTATTTTATACATGGTATTGGAGTATCAATTTTAGGACAGTACAAGCAAAACTTTGCGGGTGTATGGGGTGCGAAAACATTAGCTAATGGTACTTTTGATGTAAGCGTAGTACTTGCTGTTATTGCAGCACTTGGATTAGGACGTCTTATTGGATATCCTTTTGCTGGACCTGTTTCGGACAAACTTGGAAGAAGAGTCTCTGGGTTAATCGGTATAGTTTTTTATATCCTATATTTTGTAGGTATTATAATAGCACCGAATATGTATGTTGCATATATATTTGCACTAATTGGTGGTGCAGCTAACTCATTTTTAGATACATGTATCACTCCATCATGCTTGGAGATTTTTGTGAATTCAGGTGATGCTGCGAACATGTTTACAAAGTTTTCTATATCATTAGGACAACTTTTGCTTCCATTTGGGATAGGTTTTGTTTCAGCAAGCCATATGTCGTATAAAACAATCTTTATTGTAACGGCTATTTTACTTGTTATAGATGGTATTTTGATTGCAACTATGCCTTTCCCACCAATGAATAATAATGCCAATGGTAAACCTAAAGAAGAAAAGATGAAATTTGCAGTGACTAGTATTGCATTAATTTGTATAGGTTTTACATGCACCTCTACATTCCAGTTATGGTTAAATTGCAACCAAGAATTAGGAAAGTTATATGGACTTGCTAGCCCAGGACAAATTCAATCATACTATGCAGTAGGATCAATGCTTGCTGTATTAATAACAGCAGCTCTTGTTAAAGGATTTCTTAAACCAGTGAGAGTACTTGTTCTATATCCTTTACTTTCTACAATTATGCTTATAATTATATATTTTATACAGACACCAACTATTTGTTTAATAGGTGGATTTGTAATTGGATTTACAGCAGCAGGTGGAGTGCTTCAGTTGGTTACATCTACAGCAAATGCAATGTTCCCAGCAAATAAAGGTAAGATTACTTCTATAGTTATGATTGCATCTAGTGTAGCAAACTATGTTATTTTAAATATTGCAAGTGTTATAACAAAATCAGGTGGTGCAAATGGGCCAAGATATGTTGTATTATTCAACGCTGTAATCACTATTATAGGAGTTTTACTAGCTCTATACGTAAACAGACAATATGCAAAACATGCAATAGAACAATAGGAATAGAAGTTTAATAAATAAATTTAATTGCAGGTATTATAATATCTGCAATTAAATTATGTTTATTTTATAAAAAAAATTGTTTGAAAATTTTTGAAATTTTAATTGTGAAAGTTAAAATTAACTCAAACAAATTTAATGAAGGATGGAGGAATATATTAATGGAAACTTCAACAAAAAAAATACCTGGAGCGAGATGGCTGTATATTATGCCAGTATGTTTTATTACAACCTTTTTCTATTTTATAGACCGCAATATCATAGGCATAGCGCTGCCAGGAGGTCTTCAGAAGGGGCTTGCATTAAATTCAACAATGGCAGGTTTAGTAGCAGGAGTCTTTTCAATCGGCATATTGTTTCTTTCTGTACCAGCGGGGCAAATGGCTCAAAAAGGAAAAGTTAAAAAATTTGTTTCATTTTGTATTATTGGATGGAGCATATTTACTATACTTACTGCATTCGTTCAAAATGGGTGGCAGTTAGTGGTAGTTAGGTTTATTATTGGATTTTTTGAAGGTGCATTTTCTCCTGCAATTACTACTATATTCACATTTTGGTTTCCAGATAAACATGGGGAACGAAATAAAGCAAATTCAACCTATTTTACAGCTATTTCAATAGCAGCAGTTTCTATGGGACCTATTGGAGGAACTCTCATACAATTTTATGGATGGAGAAATTTATTTATCATACTTGGTGTATTAAGTTTAGTAGGGTTTGTTCTATGGCACTTCTGTATATTTGATAGACCTGAACAGGCAAAATGGCTGAGTAAAGAAGAAAGAGAGTATATAGAAACAACTATACAGCAAGAACGTGAAGAGGCAAAAAAAGTAGCAGGAAATGTTGAAGTAAAAGGTGAAAAGTTGCCTTTAGGGCTTCTACTGCGGAACAAATATGTATGGTGCTTATGTATAGTAGGTTTTACTGTAAATATTGGTCAGTTTGGATATACAATTTGGATGCCTACTATGATTAAAACTATTACAAAAACTAATATTTTAAATGTAGGACTTATATCCGTAGTGCCAAATATATTTACGGTAATTGGACTTTGGTTGTGGACTTATCTTGCAACTAAGATAAAGAGCAGGAGACTTACTACAGGTTTACCACTTATTATGTTTGCTGCATCTTTGTTGATAGCGAGTTCCCCATTAGCAGTAAGTCCGGTAATTAAAATTGGATTATTATGTCTTGTTAGTATATTTGTACAAGGACATATGCCAAGTTACTATTCAATACCATCTCTTGTATTGGTAAAAGAGCTTGATGGCCCAACAAGAGGTTTGATGGCTGCGGCTATGGGATTAGGATCATTTGTTGGACCATATGCAGTAGGTTATTTAATTACATTAACTGGATCATCAAGTGTTGGAATGTACTTTTTAACAGCTATGCTTGTAATAGGAGGTTTGTCTACCTTAATACTACCGAAAAATATGGTAGCAGGTTCTTCAGAATCTAAATAAATATAAAGTTTAATGATAACGTTTGTAATCTATTATAAAACTTTAATTATTAAACGGTGATTATATTCTGTAATATTTATTTGCTGTGATAAGTATACAATAAAAATATTACTACAATTAGGAGGAGATTATTATGTTGACAAATAATGATGGAATTGGTGTGGAAGTATCAAATGAGGCATTAATAATGTTGGATGTAGAAAAGGTTTTTAAAAAAACTTACTTAGATGTTTCATATGCCAATGAAAGTAAACATCAAAAAATGGATATTATTATTCCAAATGAAGGAGAAGGACCATTTCCAGTAGTTATTAATATTCATGGAGGTGCATGGTTCTTTGGAGATAAGAGAAATGTGCATACAAGGTCAGCAATTCAGTTAGCTTTTGAAGGATATGCTGTTGCAACTATCAATTATAGACTAAGTGGCGATGCAAAGTGGCCTTCACAAATATATGATTGTAAGGCAGCTGTAAGGTTTTTAAGAGCGAATGCAGCTAAGTATAATATAAAAACAGATAAAATTGCAGTGTTAGGCAGTTCAGCAGGAGGACATCTTGCTGCTATGCTGGGGGTCACAAACGGACGCCCTGAGTATGAAGATTTATCAATGGGTAATTCAGAATATTCTAGCGATGTACAAGCTGTAGCAACGTGGTTTGGAGTTTTTGATTTTATTAATACAGAGAATCATAAGAGACAGCTTGTTAGAGAAGGAGAAACTTACAAGTATCAAGATGATGGTGTTGCAGATGGTCTAATGGGATGCAGCATGGAAGAAAACAAAGATAAATATATTTCAGCATCTCCAATTTATCAGATGAGAAAGAATATGCCTCCAATGTTAATTCAACAGGGTACATCTGATAAAGTAGTACCATATCTTCAAGCAATAGAATTCTTTAATAAGTATATAAAGATTTGTGGAGATGAAAATGTCCATATTGATTTGCTTGAGGGGGCTGGCCATGGTGATGATGCCTTTAGAACTGATGAAAATATATACAAAGTTCTCAGGTTTATGGATAAATATATTATGGAAGTTAAAGATAGGACATACGCCCCAATTCCTAAGATACCAATAATTAAATAAATATTAGAAAGTTATTATTTAAGGAGTGACATATAATGAAAATAAAATTGCATCCTGGATATGAGGTGTTGGAAAATCTTCCAACTGATGTAAAAGAAGCAAACAAGTTGATTGAGCCATTTAGGCATTGCGATATACCGGATGATATTGAGATATATGATTCAAAAGTTCCTGGCATAGATGGTGAACCTGATGTATCAATAAGAATTTATAGAAAAAAGGGCAGTTCTAAGGCTCCATTGATTTTAGGCATACATGGAGGAGGATTTGTAGCTGGAAATATTGACAATGACAATGTGCGTGATATAAGTTTTGTAAAAAATGTTCCATGCACTGTTATTTCTGTAGATTATAGATTGGCGCCTAAACATCCTTATCCTGCACAACTCAAGGACTGTTTTGCTGCATTAACTTATGCACATGACCATCCAGATGAATTTGGTATAGATCCTGAAAGAATTGCAGTATTTGGAACAAGTGCAGGTGGTGCAATTGCAGCAGGATTATGCTTGTATTTGCGTGATCATAATGGCCCTAAAGTTTGTATGCAAATTTTAAACTTTGCTACTCTTGATTATTTAGCAAATACAACATCAGCTACACAGATGTTTGATGATGTACCTATGGTTAAAGGTAATGGTTTATCTAGTGTATGGAAATTATATCTTGGTGATCATGGATTTAATGGAACTCAACCTCCATATTATGCAGTTCCTGCTTTAGCAAGAGATTTATCTGGTTTGCCAGCTGCATTTGTTGTTACGCTGGAATATGACCCACTTCGCGATGAAGGAATAGATTATGCTAGAAGATTGATGGAATTTGCAGTACCTACAGAATTGTATAGCTTGCCTCGTGTTTGTCATGGTTTTGATATGGTACCTGCTAATTTGACATTATGGATAAGGGAGGGGATGTATAATTCCCTTAGACGTGAATTTAATATGCTATAAGTATAAAAACTTAAGAATACATTAGAATGATTTAAAAAATAAATCTACTTTATAAAATAGAGTGGGTTTATTTTTTTATGTATAAAATATAGGTCATATTAATTGCTTTTTAATTATATAAATAATATAGAAAATTAAAAGGCAGTGTGATAGGTAAATGAATGCTCGAAACAAGGGTATATGTCCTTTAATCATAGATAAGGAACGTAGTTCAAAGGCTTTTACTAGTGAAGCTATAGATTTAATTAAAAGGGGGAAGACGAAAAAATTAAATGCTATATGGCTTGAAGTAACAGGATGTTCAGGAAATATCATTTCTTTTTTAAATAGTGAAAATCCTGGACTCGATTATATTCTAGAAAAACTCATTAATTTAAAATACAACAATACTCTAATGACGTCAGAAGGGGAGTATGCTTTTAAAGAATTCTTAGATACATTGAATACTGAATTTATACTATTAGTAGATGGAGCAGTATCTACTGCTCAAAATGGTTTTTATAATATTGTTGCCAATTATGAAGGAAAACTTGTTACTGCACTTGAAGCCGTAAAAATGGCAGGAGAAAAAGCAAAGTATGTTATCTGTGTAGGAACTTGTGCATCCTATGGTGGAATTTCTGCCGCTAGGCCAAACCCTTCAGAAAGCAAAAGTGTTAAAGAAATACTAAATCGTGAAGTCATAAGACTTCCAGGCTGCCCATGCCATCCGGATTGGGTAGTTGGAACTTTAGCACATTTAGTTGCTTTTGGCAAACCACAATTGGATGAAGAGGGAAGACCTCTTCTTTTTTATGGAATTACTATTCATGATAGGTGTACAAGAAGGGGATTTTTTGATAACAGAATTTTTGCAAAGAAATTTGGAGAAGACGGATGCATGTTTAAACTTGGATGTAGGGGGCCTGTAACTAAAACAGATTGTCCTAGGAGAAAATGGAATGGATATGTGAACTGGCCTGTTGAAGACAATACCAACTGTATAGGATGTGCAAATTCTAGATTCCCAGATGGTATGGAACCATTTGTAAGGTATTAGTAAGGAGGGTGCTGTGAAAAAGAAAATTACCATTGATCCAATTACGAGAATAAGCGGTTTTTTGGAAACTAAAGTGCAAGTAGAAAAAAATATTATAGTAGATGCTGAAACTAGTGGATTGCTTTTTAGAGGATTCGAAAAAATGTTAAAGAACAGACAGCCGCTGGATGCAGTATATTTTACAGAAAGAATTTGTGGAATATGTTCAACAGCTCATGCCACCGCAGCTGCTGCAGCTCTTGAAGATGCTTTGAAGATAAAAATTAGTTTAAATGATTCGTATATGCGTAATTTAATACATGGTTTTGAATTTATACAAAATCATATAAGACATTTTTATAATTTGACCATACCAAGTTATGTGAAGATGCCCGATGTAAATCCTCTTTCTTCAGATCAATATGAAGATTATAGATTGCCTTATAACTTAAATAAAAAGATAAGTGAAGATTATATTGAAAGTATTAAATACAGTAGGTTAGCCCATGAAGGATTGGCTACCCTTGGAGGAAAAGCTCCTCATAATCACGGAATTTTTGTTGGAGGGGTTACCATAAATATAGATTCATATAAACTCACAAAGGTTAAATCCATTATTTCTCAAATTAATAAATTTGTAAGCAGTGTTATGTTGGAGGACGTGAACATAATTTCAAAATACTATGCTGATTATTTTAAAATGGGAGGAGCTTATGGAAACTTTATGACTTATGGAATTTTTGACAAGTATGCTGATCCTGAGATAAGTTATGTAGGACCTTCTGTCTTAATAAATGGACAAAAGTATAACTTCAATAGTAATAAAATCACAGAAAATATACTTCACACATGGTATATGAATGATGCTGATGAAACAATAAATTTATCTAAAGAAACAGGTTACAGCTTTATAAAATCGCCAACTTATGATGGTCATCCCATGGAAGTAGGACCTCTGGCAAGATTAATACTTTCAGGTGAGTATACTGGTGGAAGTTCCTGTATGGACAGAAATGTTGCCAGAGTACTTGAAACAAAAAAGATTTTAGAAATTATGCAAGGACTTGCAGATAGAATTAAGCTTATTTCAGCAGAGCAAAGAGTATATGAAATCCCAAATAAAGCATTTGGTGCAGGATTAATTGACACTACTAGAGGATCACTAGGCCACTGGATAAGTATAGAAGATAAATTTATAAAGCATTACAATATCATAACTCCTACAGTGTGGAATATGGGGCCAAGGAATCAATCAGGCGCACTTGGAATTGGAGAAAAATCTTTAGTTGGAACGAAAATAAAAAATATAAAGCAGCCTATAGAAGTTGGAAGAATTATGAGATCTTTTGATCCTTGTGTTTCCTGTGCAACTCATTTGATAAGTGATAAATATGAACCAGTAGATGTACAGGTTATAGTATGAAAGCAAAAGTTATTGCTCTAGGGAATATATTAATGGAAGACGATGGTATTGGGATTAGAGTACTGGAAAATATAAGAGATGAACTTGCACATAACCATATTGAATCTATAATTGGAGAAACAGATGTTGAATATTGCATTTCCCAAGTAAAAGATGATGATTTTATATTTATAATAGATGCTTCTTATAATGGAAAAGTTCCAGGTACGATAACAGTTGTTAATTTAGAAGATTATAAGTATAAAAAGAAATATTATACCCAGCACAGTTGTAACTTCATAGACATTATAGGAGCTTACTACAAATCATTAACTGGATTTATTATTGAAATTGAAGCAGCTAGTATAAGTTTTAAATTTGGACTTAGCAATAATTTACAGAATAAACTTAAGGCTATTTCAAAAGATGTATTGAAAAATATTTTTCTGAGATTGAATGATAGAGCAGGGGAGGAAAAATAGTTGGATTTTTATTTAATGAAAAAGCTAAAGATAATTAGGCGAAAAGTTACTTTTTATAAAAGAAACAGTACGTTTGCTGTATGTCCTTTTATAAAAATCCATTATAGACATCTCATGAATATTCAAATAGAGAAATTAGAAAAACTAATGAATGCAATGAACAAAGATATAGTAAGACAAGAAAAACAATTTACTTTGGAAGAACTATCGAAATACAATGGTGCTGGTGGTTCTCCGGCGTATGTTGCTGTAAATGGAATAGTGTATGATGTGAGTTTGTCTCCGGTATGGGGTGGAGGGACGCATTTCGGACTGTATGCTGGAAAAGACTTAACTTTACAATTTAAGGCATGTCACGGTGGAGAAACAAAAATATTGAATGGACTACCTAAAGTTGGAGAGTTAAGAATCTAATAACAAATTAGTTTTGGAAAAGGGGTAAATAGTAAATGCATGACATGATTTTATTGAGTAAAATATCCAGAGCTTTAAGTGAATGCTGCAGTTTAAATAGGATTTTAAAGATAAGTAAGGTAGTTATAGCTGTAAATAGTTGCAGCCATGTTAATACATCTAATCTTTATGATTATTTAAGAAACTATAATGAAGATATAACTGATGAATTAACAGAAGTTAAAATTAAAATTGAAAATTTACCTGATCAAATGGCAATAATTAAAAATATAGAAGGTTACCAATATGAAGATGAAAAGTAGAAATGATATTATGGATTTGAACGGCATAATTGAAAAGGTTATTTGTGCTACTGTAAAACTATTTCTATAATCAAAAGTTGACAGGAAAACAGAAAGCAAATTATACTTATAATGAAAAGATGGTGAAACATATGAAAATATTGCTTATGAAAATTACCTTGAGAGCGTCCTGGGTTCATTCATTAAAAGAAAAAAGAATGGTAGTAAAAAGCATAGTTCAAAAGTTAAAAAATAAGTTTAACGTATCTGTGGCAGAAGTTGATGAGCAGGATGTTCATCAAATGATAGTTATAGGAGCTGCAGGAATATGTGGAACTTCTGCACAAGTAGATTCAACAATGGAAAATATCATAACTTTTGTAGAAAACAATACTGACGCGGAAATAATAGATATTCAAAAAGAAGATGTTGAAGGTATGTAAAGCAGTGTCTAAATAAAAAAGTTACAACTATTTTACAATTATGATAACTTTAAGATACAGCTATCGGATAAAATGGTTGTGTTAAAGAAGTATTTACTAACGTAACTTTTGCAGTTTAAAAATAATGCGAAGCAAAGCTTTTGAAAATAACAAAGTTCAAATAACAAAGAACAGATAAAGATGATTTCCATTACTTAAATAATAAGGGGTGTACATATGAGAAAAAAATTGATTAGTTTACTTTCTGTTTTTATGTTCGTATTTATATTTTTTGGAGTGAAAGCTAGTGCTGCTTCCCCAGAATCTATAAGATTAGGTGGACAAGATAGATATGGAACCTGTTCACAAATAGTAAATCAGGGTTGGAAGAATTCCAACTATGCAGTTATTGTGAATGGATATAACTTTCCAGATGCCTTAAGTGCGTCAACCTTAGCTAAAAAATATAACGCACCAATACTTTTAAATGGCAGTGATAAATTAGAGAATACTACAATTGAGCAAATAAAGAGATTAAATGTTAAACAAGTTTTCATTGTAGGGGGTACTGGAGTTATAAGCAATGAAGTTGATGATGAACTTCATGGGATGAATATATCAACTGAAAGATTTTCTGGACTTAACAGAACTGAGACCTCTGTATCAGTGGCAAATCAAATAGGGACATCCAATGGAATAATCTTAACTACAGATAGTGATTATACTGATGCACTTTCTATAGCTTCTATAGCTGCAAAATTGCAAATGCCAATTATATTAGTACCAAAGGATTCAGTCCCAGATTCAGTAAGTCAATTGGTAGAAAATAAAAATATACCGGTAACTTATGTATTGGGTGGACAAGACATAATAAGTGATGCTGTGTCATCTAAGTTTCCAAATGTTAAGAGGATTTCTGGCAGCGATAAATATGAAAGAAATATAAATATAATAAATGCTTTTTCTGATAAATTTGATTTTAGTTCGATTTGTCTGGCTTATTCAGAAGACTTTGCAGATGCTTTAAGCGGATCAGCTTTTGCTGCATTAAATTCAAATCCAATAGTTTTGGTAGGAAGCAGTACAGCTCCTGTAACACAATGTTTTATAGAAAATAAAAGCTTTAGTAAGTTATATGTATTTGGCGGTGAAGCTGGGATAACTGGAGACATAGTGGCAACTTTGACAAATGATAAAACAGGAGACAAGCCTCAACCATCACCTGAGCCACAGCCGCAGCCAGCACCAGTTGACCCATCACCTGAGCCAACTACACCAACAGATACTTCTGCTTCCCATTCTGAGTTGCAGAAAAATCTTTATAATTATCTTAGTGATGAAGATCATAGACAATCAGTTTTAAATAGAGCTATTGAGCTTCACGGTGGTGACACAAGCAATAACTGTGTATATTTTCAAAGTGAAGCTTTGAGAAGATCAGGACTTACTGATTTGCCAGAGTGGGTATGTAATACTGTACAATTTACATCACAACTTTTACAAAGAGGGTGGACTAAGTGTGAGGATTTAGCAAAACTTCGACCTGGTGATATATGCTTTACAACGAATGGTCCAAGCCATACCTATACTTTCATGAAGTGGTGTGACCCAAAAAGTTATGATTATGCTTATATATGTGATAATCAATCTAATGAATACGGAGGAAATGTTTATCATAAGAGAAATGTGGATTTTGCTACGGTATTAAAAGATGCTATTGCCTATTTTATGTATGAAAACTAGATTCATAGTGTTTCTAAGTAAAAAATCGACTTATACTTCGGATAGTTTTTTCAAATTACGAATTGCAACTCATTAAGTCGCATGCTTGACATGAAAGAAATATTGTGAGAAAATTGCCTTAAATAGTTATATATTATAATTAGAAAAGCAACTATTGACAAAAGAATATAAAAAAGATATAGGTGCATTATTATGCTGAAAAGGGAAGCCAGATGGAAAGTCTGCACGGTCCCGCCGCTGTGAAAAGAGGAGTCCTTATTATATGTCACTGGGAAACTGGGAAGGCTATAGGGATGATGATCTTAAGTCAGAAGACCTGCCTATGTTGTTTTAGGAACCATTAAACTCTACGAGTGATAGGGAGGTGACCTTTGTTATAGTATATTATTTCAGTTGTTATAATTTACCCTTCCTAGGTTTTTCTAGGAAGGGTAAAATCGTTTACGAAAAGATTATTAAAAATTGGGCGTTCTGCAAGGTGATGAAGAAGTGGGTGCTTTTTCTGCAGGATTGATAGCTGGACATTACTGGGAAAAGATGTTCAGCAAATTAAAATCAAAGGGGAAGAATAAAATTATGGAACTAGCTTCATTTAGAAAAATGTATGATAAAAATAGTTTTTTACATTGTTTAGATGGGAGAGTCAAAACGGTTTTGTTTTTAAGTGGCATTATTATTACTACTTTCCTTTCGCATTGGTACTTGGTAACTTTTTTATGGGTACTATCCTTATTTGGGTATTACACATTACATTTGCCATGGAAAAGGCTTGTAAAAAGATTACTTATACCTTTTGGAATAGCCTGGATTGTATTTATAAGTATGCTTTTTACTAATGGTAGTCATGTTTTAACCTATATCCCATTTGGAAGTTATCATTTAAATATTTATAAAGAAGGACTTGACCTTGGAATTTTACTTATGCTTAGAATAATGGCAGCTGTTAGTTTAGCTTGTGTGCTATCTTTTTGTACGCCTATGATTGAAATACTTGAAACCCTTAGAATATTTAAAATGCCATCTATAATAGTAGACTTGGCAGATATGATGTATAGGTATATATTTATTATTGAAGAGACGGGAAAAAGTATGAGACACGCTCAGTTGAGTCGTATGGGATATGAGTCTAGTTGGTTTCATCAGATTAAAGATACTGCGGAAATAGCAGTCTATGTTATAATACAATCTTTAGATCGAAGTATAAGAGTTTATAATGCTATGCTGTCAAGAGGATATAATGAAGATAGTATAGAAGCAAAATTTTTTACATATCCAGTACCTTCTAAGGATTTCGGACTCGGCGTAGTAGGTGTGATTTTATTGGTTGTTCTAATTATTGCAAATGTATTGATTTAAAGGAGAATGTTTATGGAAATTATTGATGTGTCTCAAGTTAGTTATGCTTATGGTGATGGGAGTATGGCACTTAAAGATATTAATATGAAAATAGAAAGTGGGGAGAAAGTAGCAATACTTGGTCCAAATGGTGCGGGAAAGTCTACGCTTTTTCACCTATTTAATGGAATTTTAAAACCTACATCTGGAATTATCACTGTAAATGGTATGGAAGTATGTAAAAAAAACTTAGTAGAGATTAGGCGCAGTGTGGGAATGGTATTTCAGGATTCTGATGACCAGCTTTTTAACCCTACAGTCAGGCAGGAAATTGCCTATGGACTTTTAAACATGGGGGTTAATGGAAAAAAGTTAGAGGATACTATAGAGTGGGCTTTAAAAATAGTGGGAATGTCAGGATATGAAGATAAAAGCCCTCACAATTTAAGTGGTGGACAAAAAAAGAGAATTGCACTTGCAAGTGTACTTGCTATGAAACCAAAAGTTATGGTATTGGATGAGCCAACCGCAGCACTTGATCCACGAGGAGTGCACAAATTAATTAGACTTTTGGTTTCTATAAATAAGGAACTTGGAATTACTCTAATTTTTGCAACACATGATGTGGATACAGTTCCACTTCTTGCGGATAAAGTTTATCTTCTAGATAAAGGAAAGGTTGTAATGGGAGGAACTACTGAAGAAGTATTTAATCAGAAGGAAGTTATTCGTAAGATTAATTTAAGACTTCCTAGAGTAGCACATTTAATTGAGATTTTAGATAGAGATGGAATTTTAAATGCTGATGGTTTACCGCTTACGATTGGACAAGCGAAGGATTTTTTAGAAAAAAATAAGTCTCAAGTATAATTCTAATTGTAAAAATATTTTTGCGGACAACCTAAGAGAAAAGATTGTCCGTATTTTTTGTGCTTTTTAAATTTTAGGAATACTTTTAGAAAATTTATGAGAAAATATAAAGCAACTCAAAATTTAACTTTTTTGCTATTAATTCAATAGAGTATTAATTTTAAAATTACACAAAATTTAAATACACAACTAATAAGTACTTCAATAAAAATCTATCAAAATCCTAAAGGGGGAATTAATTATGGCAAGTAGAAGTAATAGATCATTAGTTCCAGAAGCAAAAGAAGGTCTGGATAGATTTAAAATGGAAGCAGCTAGGGAAGTTGGAGTAGATTTAAAAGATGGATATAATGGTGATATTACAGCAAGGGAAGCTGGATCAGTAGGAGGACAGATGGTAAAAAGGATGATAGAATCCTACGAACAGAATTTAAAGTAGAATAAATATTAAAAAATAGACCGGGCGATTGAAAAATCTCCCGGTTAATTTTGTCAAGAAAACCACCGGTAATGCCGGTGGATAAAAGGGCTTAAGCTCTGAACAATAAAAACCCCCTATGATATAATTTGAACGACTGACAATCGCAAAAATTAAAATATCATAGGGAGGTGTCGT
>NZ_LITT01000020.1 GCF_001636845.1 Clostridium ljungdahlii | reverse complement strand
CGATAATAGATCTGGTGGTAATGACGTGAAGGTAACACCCCTTTCCATACCGAACAGGAAGGTTAAGCTTCAGAGTGCCGATGGTACTGCAGGGGAGGCCCTGTGGGAGAATAGGTCGCTGCCAGGTAAGTAAGGTACCCATTGTATAGAACGTTCTATGCAATGGGTATTTAAGTATATGCTTAAAAGTAAAAATTAAAAAAGAAATGAAAGATTAATACTTTCATTTCTTTTTTAATCACAAATATATTATTTTTGTTTAACAATTCTTTCGATCCTATCTTTAGTTTCTTTAGGAAGCTTTATATCATAGTATCTTATAGAAGTGTTGAAATCCATATCAAGTGCTATACTTGCCGCAGTTTTTGTAGACAATATATTGTTGCTGCCAGGTATTTCACGTACAGCCATAATCTTATTTATTCTTTTTTGAAGTAATAGCAATTTATCAAAATCTTTATTCATAAAAGTTTTATAAGTTTCAACCATTAATTTTGCTTGAGTATTAGTTTGAGTTCCTACAATACCATTTCCACCTATTATAAGGTTTGGTATAAGGTATTCATCGATTCCAGAGAAAACAGCAAAGTTTTTATGGACACTTTTAACCTTTTCTACAAAATTTCTTACATTAGCTAGGGCTGGAGTAGTATCTTTTACACCGCCATTTGCTATGTTTTCATATTTATTAGCTAATTTTAAGACTAAATCTGGAGATAAATTCACCTTTGTATTTTGAGGAATATTGTATAATATCATAGGCAAATTTGTATTCTCTGCTATAATGGAGAAATACTCAAAAACATGATTGTCATCTAGCTTAAAGTAAAATGGAGGTAAAACCAATATTGCATCTGCATTATTTTCTTCTGCAAATTTACCCAGTTCAATAACTTCTTTTAAATTGGTACTACCTGTGCCAACTATTAGTTTAACTCTTCCATCTATAACTTCTGATGCAAATTTTATGTACTGTTTCTTTTCCTCAAAAGTTAAATTAAAAAATTCACCTGTAGTTCCTAGTATACATATTCCATATATTCCATCAGAAATTAATTTTTCAATCATAGCTCTATTTGATTTACTGTCAAATTGACCATTTTCATCAAAAATAGTTATCATTGGTGTAAAAACACCTTTTAACATAATACAATTCCTCCCAAGTTTTAGTATAATACTCCTATTAAATTAGAAATATTAACTTTTTTATATTACAATTATAATAATACTAATTTTAAATGAATAATCTTACAACATCATTATCGTATTTATAGTAATATATAACAATGTTCAATTGCACAAATATTAATCGTTATCAGTTAAACATTTTCATTTATGTGCACATTGTAGCAGAATAAGATTTACTCTTATTATATAGTCAGGAGGAAGATTAAATGGAGATTAGCACCAAATTGGCTGAAGAAATAGTGGATAGAACTATGAAAGCCGTGAATAAAAATATTAATATAATGAATAAACAAGGTATTATAATAGCATCGGGTAATAAAGATAGAATAGGAAGTGTTCATGAGGGTGCAGTTCTTGCAATTGGAAGAAAATCTGAATTCAGTATTGATGAAAATCAATGTAGAAAATTGAATGGAGTAGAGCAGGGCACAAATATAGTTATTGAATTTGAACATGAAATTGTAGGAGTAATAGGTATTACAGGAAAAAGAGATGAGGTTATAGGCTATGGTAAGCTCATCAAAATGACGGCAGAAATGATAATAGAACAAGCTTATGTTATGAAGGAACTTGAATGGAGCAACAGGGTTAAAGAAGATATGATACTTTCACTTATTAAAAATGATCAGGGATCATTTCGTTTGCTTGAAAAGTATACTAAAAAATTTAAAATAGCTTCTAATTATCCTATGACTATTTTTATTATACAGGTTAATTTTAAACAAATTTCAAATAGAAAAGATTTGGATATATTAAAAAATATAGTGTCAATTTTGGAGGGTACTCTTAAAGAATCATTAGTAGCAGTTATTGACTCAAAGACTATCGTTTTATTATATAAGTGTCCAAATATAAAATATAAGGCTATAACTTGTAAGGATAGAATAGAGGGGATTTATGAGAAAATACAAAATCAAACTAATACTGATGTGAAAATATCTGTTGGAAAGGTATATACTAAACTAAGTGATATGCATAAATCCTATGAAATAGCTAGAGAAACACTTTTATTTGGAGAAAAAAGTCATCCTAATAATAACGTATACATTTTTGATGTATTGAAGTATGAGATGCTATTTTTTCAGGATAACGCACAATGGAAAGTCAATGAATTAAAGGATTCTTATAGATTAATTGAACTAAATGATAAGAACGGTGAATTAAGAGAAACACTAAAAGTTTTTATAGAAGAAAATGGAGAGTTAAATAAAGTATCAAATAAATTATTCATACATAGAAATACCCTTAATTATCGCCTTAACAAAATATATAAGATTACTAATATGAATCCTAAAAATTATATTGATTTATTTTGGCTGTACTGCTCTATTATTAATTTTAAAACTAATAAAAACTAATGGCTATAATTATGCAAAGAAAGGAATTGATATTTTGAGTTTAATAAGTGATGAAGAAATAGAAAAGATTAGAAATGCAAATCAGAAAAGGCTGGTAAAATTGCCAGATGGAACTTTAGTACCAGCATTAGGACAAGGCACATGGTATCTAGGTGAAAATTCACAAACGAGAAAAAGGGAAATAGAAACTCTTAGAATGGGAATAAGGCTTGGAATGACACTTATAGATACAGCAGAAATGTATGGAGATGGCGGTTCTGAAGTTTTAGTAGGTGAGGCAATAAAGGACATTAGAGACAAGCTATTTATTGTATCTAAAGTATATCCACACAATGCAGGATTTTCAAATATAGTTACTGCTTGTGAAAATAGTTTAAGAAGATTGAATACGGATCATTTAGATTTGTATCTTTTGCATTGGAGAGGAAGTGTGCCTTTTGAAGAAACTATAAAAGGCATGGAAAAATTGAAAAAGCAGGGAAAGATATTAAGATGGGGAGTATCAAACCTAGATACAGAAGATATGAAAGAATTTTTAAGCTGTAAAGATGGGGAAAATTGCATGGTTAATCAGGTATTATATCACCTGGGGTCAAGAGGAATTGAATTTGATTTACTGCCATGGCAGAGAAAGTACAACATGCCAATTATGGCGTATTGTCCAATTGCCAAAGGTGGTAAACTGAGAAGACAGTTATTAGATAATCCTATTTTAATAAATATGGCAAAAAAGTATAATGCAAAGCCATTACAGATACTTTTAGCTTGGAGTATAAGGACAAAGGATGTTATTGCAATTCCTAAAGCTTCCTGTGAGGAACACGTAATAGAAAATGCAAAAGCTGGATCAATTGTTTTATCTAAAGAAGATTTAATTGAACTTGACAGGATATTTCCGAAGCCTACTAGAAAATTAACTTTGGATGTACTTTAAAAATTTTTATTTGAATTAATCTTTGAAATACATCTTCGTTTTAGTTATAATTAATCGAGTAAAACTTTATTCAGATATATAAATATTTATCATAACGGAGGGAGTATTATGAAAATAAATCAATTACCAAAGTATTTCAAAGAGGTTGATGGCGAACTGTGGTTTGAGGAGTTTGAAGTTGAGAAAAAAAATTTAAAAATCACTTATAAAGTTAACAAGGTACTTTCTTATTTGAAATCCCCCTATCAAGAGATAGCTTTGATTGACACTGCGGCATTTGGCCCATGTCTTGCACTAGATGGAATAATGCAGTCCACTTCTGCAGATGGGTTTATATACAATGAGATGATAACCCATATTCCAGTACTTACACATAAAAAACCAGAAAAGGTTTTGGTAATTGGTGGAGGAGATTGCGGGGCAGTGCGTGAACTTTCAAAGTATGAAGAACTTAAAACAATTGATATGGTTGAGCTGGATGAAATAGTAACAAGGGAATGTATAAAGTTTCTTCCAAAGATAAGTGGAGGAGCAAATTTTGATAAAAGGGTGAATTTCAAATTTGGAGATGGAGTTCAATATGTAAAAAACACAGATATTAAATATGATGTAATAGTAGTTGATTCACCAGATCCAGAGGGACCTGCCAAAGATTTATTTGGAGAAGAATTTTATAAAAATGTGAAAAAAACATTAAATTCTGACGGAGTAATGGTATGTCAAAGTGAATCCCCAATGCTTCATCGTGATATAATTGAAAGTACGAGAAAAATATTAAAGGATAACTTTAAAATTGTAAAAACATATGTAGCTTTTGTTCCTACTTATCCTGGAGGATTGTGGAGCTTTACAATGGCCTCAGATGTCTATGACCCTTGCAATATAGATGTAGATAGATTGCCTTTAAATACCCGTTATTTAACAAAACAAATTGTAAAGTCCTGCTTTGACCTTCCAAATTTCATAAGTGATTTAAAATAAAGATATAATAAATTTAGCTAACATTGTTATGTTAGCTAAATTTATTTGGGGAGGATTATATGGTAGATAGTTTAAATTTGAAGGCAATTAAATTTAATTCTCCAGTTAAATTAAAACCTTTACTAATATCAATTTTAATTGGAGTACTAATTTGTTTTATACCTAAACCCAATATGGTACCTAGAAATGGATGGTACCTCTTGGCAGTGTTTATTGCTATTATAGTTGCCTGTGCTTTAGGTGCTGTATCACTTGGACTAGCATCCTTTATAGGCATATTCATTTTAACTTCCACACATATTATTACAGTAAAAACAGCATTTTCGTCCTATGCAGAAGGAGTTATTTGGCTGATTGTATGTGCTGATTGTCTTTCTATAGGGATAACTAAAACAGGACTTGGCAAAAGGATTGCCTATAATCTTATTAAGAAGATAGGTAAGAAAACTATAGGGGCAGGATATTCTCTGGTTATATGTGAAATTATATTGTCTATGTTGATTCCAAGCTCTGCTTCTAGGTCTTGTGGAATAGTGTTTCCTATTGCAAAATCTTTATCAAGAGCTTATGGATCAGAAGTTGGAGATGGAACTGAGAAAAAAGCAGGAGAATTTTTAATGCTTACGGCACTACATAGTAATCTTATTTCATCTTCTCTATTTATGACATCTTCGGTTGTAAATTTACTAGCAATTACTATGGCTAGAGATTTGGGAGTAAAAGAGAATATAACTTTTGGTATGTGGTTTTTAATGGCATTACTCCCATCGTTGATAGCTTTTATAGTTATACCTATAATCATTTATTTTTTATGTCCTCCAGAAATAAAAAAGATGGACAATGTTAAAGAATTGATGGATAAAAAATTAGAAGAATTAGGACCTATAAGTAAATCAGAGAAACTAATGATTTTTGTATTTGCAATAGTAGTTTTCCTTTGGATCATTGGTAATAAGATAAATTTAGATGTTACAACTGTAGGAGTCTTAGGACTCATAATATTAATTTCTACAGGGATTGTGTCCTGGGAAGAGTTCACTGGCAAAAAAGAAATATGGAATTTACTTGTATGGCTAGGAGCATTTATGATGATGGCAGGTCAATTAAACAAATTAGGAGTTATTAAGTGGATAAGCAGCATAGTAAGAGGCGGCATATATACAAAATCATGGATGCTTACACTAATTATAGTATGTATTATAATGTATTATTTGCATTACTTGTTTGCAAGCAATACAGTACACTTTACTGCCCTATTTTCAGCCTTTCTAACCATATTATTAAGTGCTGGAACTCCAACAATAGTATCTATATTTTTACTAGTTAACATATCAGCTTTAAGTTCTGGACTTACTCATTATGGATTAGCACAAGGAGGAGTTTATTTTTCGGGAGGATATGTTAAGCAAAGGAAATGGTGGTTTGTAGGTTTTTGCGTCTCAATAGCACATCTTTTAATTCTCATTGGAATTGGGATGTTATGGTGGAAATTGATTGGAATATATTAAGAATCTATTTATAAAGTTTTTTAAGTTCTAAACCTCTGTTATGAGAGATTATATATTTTTAAGCAAGGCACTATGCAATTACATAAAAACAAGAAGTGATAACTATGACTATTTATGCAATTGAATATTGATATTACTTTGAAAAAATATGATGATTATATTGGAAGAGAGTAGAGGAGGTATTAGAATGTGTAAGGAGAATAGTATTGGGCTTATCAGTAAATACATTCAAACTTCTGGTGGACTTGAAGCTGTTGGAAGAGAAGTCAAACAATTGGGAAAAAGAGCCTTTATTATTGGAGGGCAAACTGCACTTAGAGTTTCCTTTGATAAAATAGAACAAAGCCTGAAAAGTGAAGGAATCGATTATAAGGTACATATATTTAGTGGCTATTGCACAATAGCACAGATAAATCGTATTGGGGAAGAGGCAAATGAATTTAATGCTAATGTTATTATAGGCATTGGAGGAGGAACGGTATTAGATACAGCTAAAGCTGCAGCTGATATTTTTAGTAAAAAAATTGTTACAATACCAACTACTGCAGCACAATGTGCAGGTTATTCTAGTCTTAGTGTAATATACTCTGATGATGGAGTGGTACTGGATAATATGTTTCTCAAACATAAAGTAGATTGTGTAATTATAGATACAAATATTATTGCTAAAAAGTGTCCTTCTCGTATGCTGGCGGCTGGAATAGGAAATGGAATGGCAAAGTATCCAGAAATTCAGTTTAGAATGGCATCTTGTTCCAAGTTAAAGAAATCAAGTTCAATGTCTTTAGCTATGCAGGTGGTAAAATTTACCTGGGACAAATATATAGAAATGAGCAGAAAGGCTGTAAAGGATGTAAAGGATAATTGTAATTCACAGGAAGTAGAGGATATGGTTTGTGCTAATATTGTACTAACTGGAATGACATCATCCTTAGCTAATAGCGGAAATCAGTCGGCAATTGCACATTATTTCTATAATTGCATAACTAAGTTTTTTAAAGAACAACAAGCTAAGTTTTTTCATGGAGAATTAGTTTCTTTAGGAGTATTACTTCAAATGAAAATTAATGGATGTTCAAATGCTGAGATTGAGCAATATAAAAATTTTTTACGATCCATTAATTTGCCGACTACATTAAGAGATATACAATTAGATGCTGCGGAGAAAAATTTGAGGATTATTGCTCAATATGTTGCCAGTAAAATAAAATGTGGTGAAGAGGATAAAAAGTTAATTTTGAATAGTATGCAATCTATTGTTCCTTAATATGTAAAACTTTTCTCTGAAAAATATTTATGCATATATATAAAAAAGTGACTTTGATAACGATTGAAATTTATTCATATGAACATTGAAGGAAAGATAAAAAAATATGATAATTAGATTGAAAAGTATTTAGATATTATTAGTATGTTTTCTTAATATTTTAAATTCATGCTAATCCGAATTGAAACTTTGAGGTGTTTTTTAATTGTATTAATTTTATGGATATATGTAAATGATTCATATTTTATAGAAATACAGAATTTGGAGGAGATTTAATATGAGTAGTAAAGGTACACCTATTGTAACAGATATGAAAGTTATTCCAGTAGCAGGATATGACAGTATGTCATTAACATTAAGTGGAGCTCATGCACCATTTTTTACAAGAAATATAGTTATTATAAAAGATAATTCAGGTAATACAGGGCTTGGTGAAATACATGGAGGAGAGCATATTAGAAAGGCTTTGGAAAATTATAAGCCATTTGTTATAGGCAAACATATAGGTGATTATAAGGGTATAATATATGAATTAAAAAATAAGATTTGGGGTGCAGATCAAAATAACGGGGAAGGTATCCAAGAGCTTGATTTAAAAAACTTGCGTTTTGTGGTTCATGCTGAAACTGCTGTTGAATCTGCATTACTGGATTTATTAGGACAATATATGGATCTCCCGGTAGCATCTTTACTTGGAGATGGTAAGCAAAGAGATGCTGTAAGGATGCTTGGTTATTTATTCTATGTAGAAGATAAGAATAAAACGAATTTATCATATATTGATGAAAGCAATAGCAAGGACTCATGGTTTAAAATAAGAAGAAAGAGAATGGTAACTGTAGAAGATATTATTGAAGAGGCCCATGCGGTAAAAGAACGTTATGGAGTAAAAGATTTTAAATTAAAGGGAGGAGTATTTGAAGGAGAAAAAGAGATAGAAACTATAAAAGCTTTAGCTAAAGAATTTCCAGATGCTAATGTCAATATAGATCCTAATGGGGCATGGTCTTTAAAAGAAGCTATAAGGTTATGCAAGGATGCTGGCACAGCTTTATCTTATGCTGAAGATCCTTGTGGGCCAGAAAAAGGTTTTTCAGGAAGAGAGATTATGACTGAGTTTAAGAGAGCTACAGGGCTAAGAGTAGCCACAAATATGATAGCAACAGATTGGCGCCAGTTTGGTCATTGCCTTTCATTAAATTCACTTGACATAATTTTAGCAGATCCTCATTTTTGGACAATGAATGGTGCAGTACGTGCGGCACAAATATGTAATGAATGGGGATATACTTGGGGTTCACATTCAAATAATCACTTTGATATATCATTAGCAGTGTTTACTCAAGTTGCTGCCGCAGCCCCAGGAGAAATTACATCAATGGATACTCATTGGATTTGGCAGGATGGACAGTACTTAACTAAAACTCCATATAAAATATCTAATGGATTGATAGAACTTCCTAAAAAGCCAGGGCTTGGTTTGGAAGTTGATATGGACAAGGTTATGAAAGCTAATGAGTTATATACTAAAATGAGTTGTGGGGATAGAGATGACTCTATATCCATGCAGTATTTAATAAAAGATTGGAAGTTTGATAGTAAAAAACCATGTATGGTAAGGTAAAATGCTATATTATGGAGGTTAGAACATGAGTGACAGTAAAAATATGATAAAGAATACACCTGTTGTTACTGATCTACAAGTTATTCCTGTAGCAGGGCATGATAGTATGTTACTTAATTTAAGTGGAGCACACGGACCATTTTTTACACGTAATATTGTAATTTTAAAGGATAACGCAGGAAATACTGGTATTGGAGAAGTGCCAGGAGGTGAAGCTATACGTAAGACAATAGAGGATTCAAAGTCGTTAGTTGTGGGACAAAGTATTGGAAAATACAAATCAATAATTAGAAATCTAAAAGAAACCTTTTCATCTAGGGATGATGGTGGACGTGGACTTCAGACATTTGATTTGCGTACTACTATACATGCAGCTACTGCAATAGAAGCAGCATTACTTGATTTAATGGGAAAATTTCTTAATGTACCAGCCTGCGAATTATTAGGTGAAGGTCAGCAGAGAAAATCAGTTAAAGTTTTGGGATATTTATTCTTTGTAGGTGATAGGAAAAAAACAAATTTACCTTATGTAAGTGAACCTGATTCAAAGGATAATTGGTCACGATTGCGTATTGAAGAAGCAATGACTCCAGAAGCCGTTGTAAGACTGGGAGAAGCGGCACAGGAACGATATGGATTTAGGGACTTTAAATTGAAAGGTGGAGTATTAGATGGAGAAAAGGAAATAGAAGCTGTAACAGCTCTGGCTAAGCGTTTTCCAGATGCTCGTATAACTCTTGATCCAAATGGATCATGGTCATTAGATGAAGCTATAAATTTGTGCAAAAATATAAAAGGAGTTTTAGCTTATGCCGAAGATCCTTGTGGAGCTGAAAATGGTTTTTCAGGGCGTGAGGTCATGGCTGAATTTAGGAGAGCTGTTGATTTGCCTACTGCTACTAATATGATAGCTACGGACTGGAGGCAGATGGTACATTCTCTTCAGCTGCATTCAGTAGATATTCCTTTAGCTGATCCACATTTTTGGACAATGGAAGGTTCAGTGCGAGTAGCGCAAACTTGTAGAGATTTTGGACTTACCTGGGGCTCACATTCAAATAATCATTTTGATATTTCACTTGCGATGTATGCTCAAACAGCAGCTGCAGCTCCAGGAAATGTAACTGCAATTGATACACACTGGATATGGCAGGATGGTCAGTATTTGACTAAAGATCCATTTAAGATCGTAGGTGGTATGATAGATATTCCAGATAAACCAGGCTTGGGTGTAGAGATAGATATGGAACAAGTCAAGAAAGCTAATGAATTATATACAAAAATGTCATTGGGAGCACGTGATGATTCAGCTGCTATGCAATTTTTAATTCCAGGTTGGAAGTTTAACAATAAACGTCCTTGTTTAGTAAGGTAAAATATGCTTTCGTTTAGGACTGCTGTACTAAATATTAGTGCAGCAGTCCTAAATTTATATGTGTTTATGTGAAAGTATAATTATTAATACGTTATCTCTGTATTGAAGCTAGCTTTGCTTATAAATATGAGTTGAAAAAGTTATGCATATATATGAAAAAACGCCCCTGATAACGATTTAAATTTGTGCAGCTGAACATTGAATGAAATGTCGAAAAATATGATAATAAACTTGTAAACATTTATAAAAGTCTTAAGACATTAAAGTAACCTAGGTAAATAATAAGTTAATTATTAAACAATCGTGGAGGAATGAAAATATGTATACAGAAAAAAAACCTACAAAAGTACGTTTTTTGATATTGTTAATGCTTTTTGTGGCTGTTGCAATAACATATCTTGATAGAGCTAATTTATCAGTTGCAGGTACTGCAATTCAAAAACAGCTGAAAATAAATTCTACCCAGTTAGGAGTTTTATTTTCAGCATTTACATGGTCTTATGTTATAGTTCAAATACCAGTTGGAATGATATTAGATAAAATAGGAGCAAGATTCTTATATGGTGGAGCTATGGTACTGTGGGGATTTTTCACATTTGCTATGGCATTTAGTTCACAGGGATTGTTTGCAGGTATTGGTGCTTCATTTATGGTACTTATAGTTTGTAGAATATTAATTGGAATAGCTGAAGGACCTGCTTTCCCGAGCAATACAAAAATAGCTGCACTTTGGTTTCCAAGTAATGAAAGGGCTAGAGCAATAAGTATTTATTCATCCGCACAATACATAGGATTAGCAGTATTTACTCCTATATTGGCTATGATGGTTGCTAAAATAAGTTGGGAATCAGTATTTTATCTTTCTGGTGGAATTGCAATCGTTTTTGGTATCATATGGCTGGCTGTATACAGAGATCCTAAAGACAGTAAACGTATAAATCAAGAGGAATTAGATTACTTAAAAAATAACGGTGCTTACAATCCTAATGAAATTGGAGAAAAAAAGGAAGATAAGATTTCATTGGATGAAATTTTATATGTAATAAAGCAAAGAAGAGTGTGGGGAATCTTTATTACACAATTTGCGATAGCATCTACTTTATATTTTTTTATGACATGGTTTATAGTTTACCTTCAAAAAGGATTGAAATTACCAATACAAAAAGCAGGATTTATGGCAATATTACCTTATATGATGGCCATGGCAGGAGTTCTATTTGGAGGGTTTTTAAGTGATTATTTATTGAAAAAAACATCATTGACTGTAGCTCGTAAAATACCAATAGTTGCAGGATTACTTTTTACATCCATTTTATGTTTAGCAAATTTCTTTGAAAAGACACCTATTGTAGCTGTAATTATTTTATCAATTGCATTTTTCGCAAATGCAGCTTCTAACTTAGGATGGGTAGCTCTAAGTGATGTTTTACCTAAAAGTATGATAGGTAGAGTTGGAGGTGTACTTAACCTTTGTGGAAATTTATCTGGTATAGTTAGTCCAATAATTTTTGGAGTTTTACATCAAAAAACTGGTAATTTCCATTTAGCTATGGATTATACTTCTGCAGTTGCTGTTGTTGGAGCTTTGGCTTTTCTGTTTATAGTAGATAAGGTAGAACCTGTTGAATTAAGTAAAAAGTTTCATGCAAGCAAAATATGAAAGTTGTTAAGTAACAACAAAGACCTTTATTATGGCATAGGATTTGACATTGATATTAAGTTCAATGCCAAATCCTCTTTTATACATAAGAACTAGGATTAAAAATAAGTTATGCAAATAGATAAAAAGAAAATATTAAAGGCAAATGATATTTGTGCAACTGAATATTGTTTCACTTGTAAAAAAGTACAATAATAAAATAGAAATAAATAATAAAAAATAGTTGAAAAAATAGTAAACGCTTTTAATAATAAGAGTTAATTTCAATATAAAAGCTAAGTTCTTGAATAGATTTTAGGCAATAGGAGGGTTTAAACATGAAAAAGGATTTTACTATTTTGCTGGCACCAGATTCCTTCAAAGAGAGTATGACTGCAAAAGAAGCTTGTGAAGCTATGGAAAAGGGAATAAAAAAAGTAAATAAAAATATTAAGTGTATACAAGTCCCTATGGCTGATGGGGGAGAGGGAACAATGCAATCTCTTGTTGATGCTACAGGAGGAGATATATATAAATTAAAAGTAATTGGACCACTTGGAGATGAAGTAGAAGCTGAATATGGTATTTTAGGAGACGGCGAAACAGGTATTATAGAAATGGCCAGTGCAAGCGGAATAGGTCTGGTGCCAAAAGAAAAGAGAAATCCGCTCATAACAACAACTTATGGAACAGGACAATTGATAAGAGATTGTTTAAACCACAATATAAAAAAATTGTTAGTTGGCATAGGGGGAAGCTCTACTAATGATGGTGGTGTAGGTGCAATTCAAGCTCTAGGGGGAAAATTTACGAACAGAGATGGAAAGGAAATTGGATTTGGCGGCGGTGAGTTAGGTAAAATAGAAAAAATTGATTTAACAAATTTTGATGTTCGCTTGAAGGACGTCAAATTAGAAGTAGCTTGCGATGTTACTAATCCTCTCTGTGGAAAAGAAGGGGCTTCTAATGTCTTTGGACCACAAAAAGGAGCTACTCCTGAAATGATTAAAGTATTGGATGATAACTTAAAGCATTATGCTAAGATAATTAAGGAACAAATTAATGTAGATGTATTAAATATACCTGGGGCAGGTGCGGCTGGTGGATTGGGAGCTGGACTTATGGTTTTCTTAAAAGGAGAACTTAAAAACGGTATTGATATAGTTATAGAATATTCTAAGTTGGAAGAAAAAATTAAGCAAGCAGATATAGTTTTTACTGGTGAAGGTAGTATAGATTTCCAAACACAATATGGAAAAACTCCAATTGGAGTAGCTATGATAGCAAAGAAATACAATAAACCTGTAGTAGCACTGGCGGGCAGTGTTGAAAATGGTATAGATGTATTGTATGAAAAGGGTATAGATTCAATTTTTAGTATTGTTAGAGGTGTGACCACATTAGACTGTGCTCTAAAAAAAGGCAGTGAAAATATAGAGAAAACAGTTGAAAATATAATAAGATTAATGAATGTAAAATAGTTAAAATCATATATGATGAACCTTTTATTAGGTATGGAGAAATAATTGGATTTGCAAAAAAAGATTTAAAAAAGGGAAGTCGGGTAGCACACGATGAAGTTAGACTACCTAAGGCACATTTCTTAGATGAATTAAAAAGTGGTAAAATGATTGATAAATATGAACCCTTACAAGGTTACACATTTATGGGATATAAAAATGAAGATGGCAGTGTTGGAACTAAAAATATACTTGGAATAACTACAACAGTTCAATGCGTACAGGGTGTTGTCAATGTTGCAGTAGAAAGAATCAGAAATGAGCTTTTACCTAAGTACAAAAATGTTGATGCTGTTGTAGCTTTGAATCATCTATATGGATGTGGTGTTGCAATACATGGTGATAACTCTGAAATCCCTATAAGGGCAATAAGAAATTTATCCAAAAATCCTAATTTTGGTGGTCAAATGCTGACAGTATCTCTTGGATGTGAAAAATTAGTACCTACATTACTTTTTCCTGAAATAAAAGATGAAAATCTTGTCGTACTGCAGGAATGTTTTGGATTTGATAAAATGATTGATGAAATTATGAAAAGAGCAGAAAAAAACTTAAAAAGTTAAATTCAAGAGTTAGAACAAAATGTCCTGTATCTGATTTAGTAGTTGGGCTTCAGTGTGGGGGAAGTGATGCTTTTTCAGGAGTTACGGCAAACCCAGCAGTAGGATTTGCAGCAGATTTATTAGTTAGATCAGGTGCAAAGGTAATGTTTTCTGAGGTAACTGAAATCAGGGATGCAGTTCATTTGCTGGCACCTAGAACAGTTAGTGATGAAGTACTTGCAAAACTTGTTAAGGAAATGAAATGGTATGATAAATATTTGGACGAATCACATGTTGATAGAGATGCCAATCCTTCACCAGGAAATAAAAAGGGTGGACTTTTAAATGTTGTAGATAAGGCACTTGGATCGGTAGCTAAATCAGGTAGTACAAGCATAGTGGATGTATTATCTCCAGGAGAGCGTATTAGAAAAAGAGGTATGACCTATGCTGCAACACCAGCAAGTGATTTTGTTTGTGGGACAATGCAATTATCATCAGGTATGACTTTACAAGTGTTTACTACTGGAAGAGGCACTACATATAATTTAATGATTGCCCCTGTTATAAAAGTTTCAACTAATACGGCACTTAAAGAAAAATGGAATGATTTAATCGATCTAGATGCAGGTAGAATTGCCACAGGTGAAAAGACAATTGAGGAGGTTGGCTTAGAACTTTTTAAATTGATAATAGATATAGCTAGTGGAACTAAAAAAACTTATGCAGATGTACATGGAATTTATAATGCACTATCAATTTTTAATCCTGCACCAATTACGTGATAATTGCCTTGATGACAAAATAGTAGATGGATGTAGATTATAAAATGTTATGCATATATATAAAATAGTTTGCTAGTAATAAATTATATTTGTGCAAATGAACATTGAATGATAAATGCAAAGGTATGATAATATTATTATAAAATAGAAATACAGGAGGATTGACTTATGAAAGTAGGATTTATCGGACTTGGAATAATGGGAAAACCAATGTCAAAGAATTTAATAAAAGCAGGTTATGATCTTGTAGTTTATAATCGCAGTAAGGCATCAGAAGAAGAACTCGAAAAAGCAGGAGCTGAAAGAGGAGCTTCACCAAAAGATGTTGCAGCTAAAAGTGATGTTATAATAACGATGCTTCCAAATTCTCCACAGGTTAAAGAAGTTGTCTTGGGAGAAAATGGTGTTATTGAGGGAATAAAAAAGGGTTCTGTATTTATTGATATGAGTTCCATAGCACCACTTGTTTCTAGAGAAATAGCCAAAAAATTAGAAGAAAAGGGAATTGACATGTTGGATGCTCCAGTAAGTGGTGGAGAACCAAAAGCTATTGATGGAAGTTTATCTATGATGGTAGGCGGAAAGAAAGAAGTTTTTGAAAAATATAAAGATTTGCTTTTGAAGATGGGTACAAGTGCAGTACTATGCGGTGATGTTGGTGCAGGAAATGTAACAAAGTTAGCAAACCAGG
Organism: Clostridium ljungdahlii; assembly: GCF_001636845.1. Classification (GTDB taxonomy): domain Bacteria; phylum Bacillota; class Clostridia; order Clostridiales; family Clostridiaceae; genus Clostridium_B; species Clostridium_B ljungdahlii_A. The sequence continues at coordinate 18,266 of NZ_LITT01000020.1, read as the reverse complement.
TAATTGTTGCATTAAATATAGCAGCTATGTCAGAAGCTTTTGTACTAGGAACTAAAGCTGGAGTATCTCCAGAATTAATATACAATGCTATTCGTGGAGGACTAGCTGGAAGTACTGTATTAGATGCTAAAGCTCCAATGGTACTAGACAGAAATTTCAAACCAGGATTCAAAATTGACCTACATATAAAAGATTTAAAGAATGCTGTTGAAACTGCAGCAGGAGTAGGAGCACCTCTTTTCCTTACAAATCAAGTATTAGAAATGCTTAGAAACTTGCATTTAGATGGAGAAGGGCAAAGCGATCATTCTGCTCTAGTAAAATTCTATGAGAAATTAGGAAAAGTTGAAGTAACTAAATAATTTTGCAGGAATCTAGTTTTAATTTTAGCTAGATTCCTTTTTCATATATTTACTAATCTTAAGATAGATGCATATAATTATAAAAAATCATTTCTATAGTAAGCAATTAAAATATTCACTTGCATTTTAGAACAGAAATAGAGCTATTGAATATAATAACTAATGGTAGTAAATAAAAAAGGAGCGTATATATATTTGAGTATATATGTAGTCCGTCCAGGGGATTCTACATGGTCTATAGCTAGAAAATTTGGAGTTTCTCCGGACAGTATAATAAAGACTAACGACCTCAATCCAAGGGAAAGTTTAGTAGTTGGACAATCAATTGTAATTCCATCAAGGGAAAGAGCCTATAGGGTTAAAGCAGGAGATTCACTATGGTCTATATCTCAAAAATTTGGAGTTTCCGTAAACAGCATACTAAATTTAAATAACATGTCAAGTTCTTCTGCCATTTATCCAGGTATGATAATTAGGATACCTGAAAAATCCAAAAACTATGGAACTATTGAAACAAATGGTTTTATACAACCTTCTACTGATGAAAAAGAAACTAGAATTGTAATTGATGCAGCACCATATCTAACTTATATAACTCCTTTTAGTCATCATATTACTGCAGATGGGGGATTGACTCCACTTAGAGATGAAACGATTATTGCGGTTGGAAAAAATAATAGGGTTGCACCACTACTTTCAGTTACAAATTTATCTGGAAAAAATTTTGATACTGAATTGATAGGAAGCTTCCTTAATGATGATAAAGCTCAGAATAATCTTATAAATAATATGATAGATATGATGAGGAGAAAAGGTTATTATGGAACTATAGTAGATTTTGAAAGGATTCCACCAGAAGACAGAACAAAGTATAACCGATTCCTTGAGAAATTAGTAGCAAGGCTTCACCCACTGGGATATGTAGTCGGAACTGCATTGGCACCTAAAACATATGATGTAAAAGCTGGTGCATGGCATGGAGCCCACGATTACAGTGCTCACGGCAGAATAGTTGATTTTGTAATAATAATGACTTACGAATGGGGTTGGTCAGGTGGTGCTGACCAGAATAATTAGTATCATTGTTTTAGAAAGACATGAAGTTCATTCTTATCACTATCCCATATGATTTTATCGAATATTATTTTAGATAATCTTCTTTTCTCTTCCATAGACTCAGTTACCAAGAACTGTTTGATACTATTGTAAAGCAAATTAATATTTGCTTTATCATTTGCACTAAATAATTTTTCCCTTTCAAGCTTTAAGCGCTCCTCCTTTAATGCATTGTTTTCCTGTGTGAGATTTTCTATTCTTGCAACTAAAGGCTTGGATGCATCTTTTGAAAGAAGTATCATTTTATCTACAAGACTTTCTATTGCTTTACTGTTAGAAGCAATTTTTTTATTGATGGTTTTTATATCAAAAACTGCAGTAGATTTTTTCCTATTTTTATTACAGTATTCCACTAATTTTTTCTTATCGCTCATACATTCAAGAAATGTATTGATTTTATTTTCAGCATAATCTACTCTTAGTGAAAGGTTATTACAGCCTTCTTGCCTGTATCTTTTCCCACTGCAAGTGAAATAATATCTTCTAGTTCCATTTTTCCTTTGGCTACTTGGGGAAACTCCCATACCAGAACCACATCTACATTTCATTATTCCTCCTGTAAGAAAGGTGAAACTGCTTTCATGTGGATGGGGGGCGACTGTTTTTCCTTTCAGTTGATTTTGCACAGAAATCCATAAATCTAAATTTACCACTGCTTCATGTTTGGAAACACCAACCAATTTGTTTTTATCTTTCCATCCCTTTATGCCATTGTATCGTGGTCTACGGTTATATGGCAAGAATCCACATCCGTTTGGTTCCCCATAGACAGTATAGCCACTGTTCATTAAATATTCAACAGACTGTTTTGTAGCTTCTAAATAAGTTGGATTAGTAAGAATACCATAAATAGTTTTAGGGTTATATTTGAGGCCTTTAAGTTTAAAATATTTATGTATTTCAAAAGCGGTATATCCTGCTGAATATTTTTTGAACATTTCTTTTACGTCACCAGCTTCTCTTTCTTTCTTTAAATAAGATACTTCTTTGCCACCTTCCTTTACTTTTTCTACTGAATATCCTGTTGGTACGGTACCCCCACTCCAGTGTCCCAATTTTGCGAGTTCTTTCATGTTATCTTTTACTCTTTGTGCTATGTTCATTCTTTCCATTTCAGCAAAAGATGCTAAAAGCATCATCATCATTTTTCCGATAGGGGTGGAAGGATCAAAACCTTCAGTTACGGATACAAGTTTTACATTTAATTTTTCAAGTTTATCAAATACATTAACAAAATCAACTATGTTTCTAGCTATACGATCCACTTTGTATACGGCTACTATATCGAATTGTTTTATTTTAACCAGCTGCATCATTCGCTTAAAGTCAGGTCTGTCTGTGTTTTTACCTGAAAAACCCTCATCTTCAAATATTTCAAATCGACATTTTTCATTTTCTCTTTCAAAATATCTTTTGCAAATTGCTATTTGATTTTTAATACTTTCGCCTGTATCTGTTTCTACAGATTTACGGCTGTATATAGCTATTCTTAACAATTTAAATTCTCCTTTCGAATAATTATTTTTTGTAAATACAAGAAATATGGTGAATAACATCGCTAAATTCATGTTTAACGAACTTATAAAAGATGGCTGAACTTTAATAAATTTACCAAGCCAAGTTTTGAGGTAAAGTATAAAATTATTTTATATTTTCATTTGTTTATTTGTTTAATAGAAGGTATTTATATTTAAAATGTGATTATTAATAATGATAAAAGAAAATGAAATTTAAAGACAGCAATTTTTAGATTTAAAAGTTATAGCGTTTACTTATTTGGTCTATAAAAATTTATTTACTAAAGACCTGATGTATTCTGGCATACAAATATTATTTAAGTTAAACTTATTTATGTTATTATATATTTTAAAAGAGCAGGCAGCAAACAAATCAGCATCATATTCCTCTTTTAATTTACTTATTGAATTTGACCTATCTAATAAAATTATACCCCTGTGATCCAATATGCAGTGGCCTGTTTCATGTAGTACTACAAATTGTTTTTCAGCCCCCTTGAGTTCAGAATTTACTCTTATTATTTTTTTCTTACCTGATATGTATATATAATATCCGTTTATATTTTTGCAAAGAGGAACATATTTAAAGTCTGCAGACTTTAACCTAGTTTTAATAATTCCTTCAGGATTTGATGTACCAGCCTTTTTTATTAGTCGTTTTACTTTCCTTTGAATATATTCTTCAATAAACATAATTATCCCATCCCCTGAAACGAAATTTAACTATTTCTTGTTTTTTCTATACTTTTTAGGTGTATACTTTTTCCTATTTTTTAAAGTAAGAGATTGTAGTGCCGAGTTTATACTTGCTTCAAGAATTTTATAATCTTCATCCTCAAGAGAATTCTTATTTTTTGATAGAGAAATGGATAGATTATTTACTATGTCTTGAGCTTGTTTATCCAATTTTTCCTGTTCTTTCACTGAAAGGGTAGGAGTGAATTCATCTCCATCGGTATCATTTTTTTCGTCAAAGAACTCATTTACAGAGACATTTAAGGCATCTGCTATTTTTTGAAGTGAATCCATAGAGGGATTCTTTTTTTCTCCTCTTTCTAAAGAACTAAGGTAACCAGCACTTATCCCAGCTTTTCTTGCAGTTTCATTTAGTCCTAACTTATTAGTTAGTCTTATTTTTTTAATGTTATTACCAATCATTTTATTTATCTCCTTAATGTTTTCTTATAGAATACATTATATTCTGACAGAGAATTAAAGTCAATAATGAATGGGAGATTTTTAAAGCAATTCTCTAATGGAATATGATTATTTAATACTGTTGTACTCTGAAGGAGCATTAAAGACTCGATGTTCTCTGAAAGAATATGATATTATACTCTCACAGGAAACAAAGGGAAGAAAAGTAATTGAATAAAATAAAAGCATTAAGAGAAAAGCTCAGAATATCAATATATGATATTGCTAAAGTTACAGGATTGGCACCCAGCTATGTTTCAAATTTAGAGCATGGGAGAAGAACTAATCCAAGCTTGGAAGTAATGCAGAAAATATCGTCGGCATTAGGTGAGAAAGTTGAAGAAGTGTTTAAGCTTAACCAAGAACCTGATAAAAAAGCCAGGATGAATATACTCAAATAGAAAGTTTTAAAACATAAATTTTTTTATAAAAACTTTCAAAAAAAGTAACCATAAATAGTCTATCTGAATAATATGATATTAGTGATTTTAGGAGGGATTTCGTGGGGAAAAGAGTGAATAATGCGGATGACATAAAATTAATTGTTATGAATCCAGAGTGTATACCTGCAGCTCAAGAAAGAATGTTTGAATTTTTCTATGAAAGATTTATGAGAGAGCAACATAAAAAAGAAGAAAGCAGCGAACTTAAAGATGCAAAATAATTTACAAGGCTGAAAAGCCTTTTTATAAAAATTATTTTACTAAAAAATAGACATACTTTATCAATATATTTTATGCAGGTAAATAAAATGTGTGACTAAAAAATTTAAACAACTTTTAATAGTAGGTTGAAGCTAAATATTCTTAAAAATTGGATATGTTACTAAAAAATGAGGGGAAGTGAAAGGAATAATAAGAAATTATTTTGGGATAAAAGCATTGAAATAACTGACCAAGAATTTAAAGAAGTTTTGCAGATAACTACAGATGACATAAGAGAAAATAGGGTTAAATTTGGTAAAAGAACAAGCTTAAAACAGGTATTTATTGTATTTCAGATAAGTTTGAGATTACTAAGAGATGTTGAAGGGAGAAAATATGAAAGATAAAAAGTTAGTAAAACTAGAGAAACAAAATGAAAATCTTAAAGAACTTTTAAGAGAAGGATTAAAACTTATAGAGAATTACAGGGAAAGTGCAAAGTATTGGGAGAGAATGTACAATCAATTAGATAATTGCAAATAAAATACTGATAGTAAAAAGGAGTTGAATATGGGAGCACATATGGAAAGTAAGGAATCAGATGACATGGAGTATATAAGTATGAGTATCATAATTGTTGTATTTTCAGGGCTTATTATGTATGGGTTATTGATGCTCGTATTTTTATTAGTTGTATAAGTAATTTACATTAAAAACACTGGTGGTGAAACTCTAATGTTAGTTGATATTGATAAAGTGATTGTTGATAAAAGAATAAGAAAAGATTTTGGAAATATTACTGAATTAGCTGAAGATATCAAAGAAAACGGTCTTATAAATCCACCGGTTGTTACCCCAAAGTTTCAACTTATAGCTGGTGAAAGAAGATTAAGGGCAAAGGAAGATTAATTGCATGGATTAATAATTACGTAAGGGGAAAATGTAAAAGACTAGGTGTTATCTCAAGATATAAATATGAAAGGCCTGAGGATTTTGTAGGTGGTATATGGCAGGCAAACAGTTTTGCCTCTTTTGCTCAATTCATGAAAGAGATACTAACAGATTTCCAGTTTACTAAAAATAGAAAAATATCTGATGAATTTAAGAGGCCTTTTCTAAATGAAGACTGGTACTGGGAAGCTTTGTCTATAAGTGGACTAAAACTTTTGGAGGATTTGTATAAACACGATGCCCTTCAAACTAATATCGCAAAAGCTTATATGAGACAGGTTATACTTTCAAGAGATTTATTAGGCAAAGTAGGATTAATAATTGGAAGGTCAACTAAAACCCATGATGCAAAAGATATAAAACAGCAGCTGGAAAATGTATTTGAAATTACATTTAAAGGTCAACTAAAATCAGCTTTTGACATATTTAAAAATTATGAAGAATACAAGATATATATGAAATTTAGGCAGCCTATTTTAAGTAATCTTAGAACAATTTATTTAGAAAATCAAAGTGCAAGATTACAAAACAATGAATAAAAATAAGTGTGCCAATAATATTTTTAGGGGTGGTATTTATGGAATATTTGATAGTGAATGAAGATATAACAACAGTTAAAGTAGATGTCATTGTCAATGAAAGTAATGGTGTAGGTTATATGGGAGGAATTTTAGGAAAGAAATTTAAGTTAAGAGGGACAACACAGTCTATACAATATGCTACAAGAGGAAGCGTTGAAAGAGAAGCTGAAAGGATATGTAAAAGCAGACGTAGAAGGAAAAAGCATTTACCTGGATGCAGATTTGGATATAATCCTGGAGAAATATTTGTAACCAATGCAGGTAATTTAGAAGCAAAATATATTATTCATGCTGTTACAGTGAGGTTACCTGGAATGCATTCAAATATAAATATAGTTAAAAAATTAATTCCTAAAATTATCTCAAAAGCTTATGAACTTGATGTAAATTCAATAGCTGTTCCCCTTATTGGAATTCAGTCAGGAAGGATTCCTAAAGATGAAGTAATCATGTTTTATAAAGAATTTTTTAGATGTGTCAGATGCGTACACGTAGTTATCGTGGACAGGTTTTAGAATAACATTCTATAGATAATGAGGAGATAATTATGGAGAATTATATAAAATGTAGGGTGGTAAATGTAGGAAAGTATTTGGTAGCTAATAAAGCAACAGTGAGGCAAACTGCAGAAATATTTTCTTCTTCTAGAAGTACCATATTTAATGATTGTACAAAGAGATTGCCTGTTTTAGATCCTGGGCTTGCAAAAGAAGTGAGAAAAGTTCTTGATTTCAATAAAAGTCAGAGAAGTATACGTGGGGGACAAGCATTAAAAGAGAGATATTTATTAGCGTATACATAAGATAGTCTTTATTTAGCGGAGGAGTAATTTATGAATGTACTTTTATTTAATGAATATCCAATAGTAATAAATCGTGCTTTAGCAAAAATAATAGGGTTGAATGAAAGTATAGTGCTCCAGCAGTTGAATTATTGGATAGAGAATAATAAAAAGAAAAATATAAATTTTCATGATGGATATTTCTGGACATATAACAGCATGAAAAAATGGCATGAGGATGCTTTTGATTTTTGGAGCCTTGATACACTTAAAAGAGCTTTCAAATCCCTAGAGAACAAAGAATTGATAATAACAGGTAATTATAACAAGGAAGCTAGGGATAGAACAAAGTGGTATACAATAAATTTCGAAAAGTTGGAGGGTATCAGCCAATGCATTAGTGCAAAATGCACCAACCATTACCAAAGACTTCTACAGAGATTAACACAGAGACTTCAGAAGATATATACATAAATCAAAAACAGGAAAGTTTGTTAAGTGAAAAAGATACGGATTTAAATAAAGTTCCCTATGATGAAATATTTAATATTTTTAATCAAACATGTGTGTCACTTCCCAAGGTAATTAAACTTACCTCTGTTAGATGTGCACAGATAAAAGCAAGATGGAAAGAGTATAATTCCATAGGTACGTTTATAAAAGTATTTAAAATGGCTGAAGAAAGTGACTTCTTATCTGGAAAAAATAATAAATGGGCAGGTTGCTGCTTTGATTGGCTTATGCAAAAAGATAAGTTTATTCAAGTATTGGAAGGCAATTATAGAAATATACAGGGATCTAATAATTTTAAACCTAGAGATAATGCTGTTGAATATTATAAAGAGCTTGAAAAGGTAACACAGCAAAGATTAATTGGGGAAGATAACGAGAATGCAGATATGGAGGAAACTGTAGATAATAAGGCTATTATTGAAAACATGAAAAACAAGGCAAGAAATGGATGATAAATAGATTCGAAGAAGGAGTGCATTTAGAACCATGGATAACTTAAAAAAAATTGTGGAAAGTAATATAGGATTAGTGGCAGATATAAGTAAATCATATTTCAAATTTGGATATGATGATATTTTTCAAGTTGGGTGTATTGGTCTTATAAAGGCAGTTCAGGACTTTGATGTGCATAAGGGTTAAAAGTTTCTATATTTTCTAACAAACTATACAAAAATATAGATATGTAGATATTATGGTATAATTTTTATATTAAATAATTCGTGATGCTAATCAAATGTGCCATATCTAATAAATTAGTATCAAAGAGTTATTTGAAATACATATGAATGACGAAAGGCGTATATTTAATGAATATTGAGAAAAAAATTGATTTAAGAAAAAAGAGTAGAATTCTAAAGTTTACTAAACGATTTGTATTATTTTTAATATGCATTCTTATGATTGGATATTCTTATCAAAAGGTTGGGATATATTTAGATAATAAAAAATACTCACCTCCAGGACAATTAGTTAAAGTAAATGGACAAGATATGCATGTTTTTAGTAAAGGGACTGGAAAACAAACAGTAGTTTTTGCATCTGGAAATGGTGTTTCATGCCCTTATGTGAATTTTTACCCTTTATATAGTGAAGTTTCAAAATATGCTAAAGTAGTGGTATATGATAGACCTGGTACTGGATGGAGTCAAAGTACAAAATCATCAAGAGACATTGACACAATTGTTGATGAAATACATACTGTATTAGAAAAATCAGGACAGAAGCCTCCCTATATTTTTGTTGCACACTCTTTAGGTTCTTTAGAAACAATAGGATTTACACAAAAATATAAAGGTGAAGTTAGAGGCATAGTCTTTATAGACTCCGGAAATCCTGAATTTTACAAAGATAACCCTTTATCAAGTCCTAATTATGGAACTACAAAGCTGCTCAAAAACTTTGGAGTTCTTCGTGTATTATTTCAAACAACTAATATGTATAAAACATTAAGTGCAGATAAAAATGGAATGAATTTGATACCAAAAGACTTACAAAAATTAGATATGGCTATGACATTAAAGAACATTGTAAATGATGATGGGTTAAATGAATTAAAAAATTCTACCATTAATGCAAAATCAGTATTAAAAAATGGAAAGTTAGGTAATATACCTATTAGAATTTTTACATCTCAAAGTAATAGTACTATTTCTCCTGCTTGGCGCAAAAGCCAAATTGAATTTAAAGATTGGTCAAGTGATAGTGATCAAACAATTGTTAGTGGTTCAAAACATTATATACATTTATATTCTCCACAAATTATAAATAAGTCAATAATAGACCTTATAAACCATAAATAAATCTAGGTGCTTTATCATTATTAATATCACAACTGAAAAAACGAACAATTTACTAGAACACTATATTATTCAAACCTGAATTTTATGGTGTTTTTTATGTTCGTAATACAAATATTTTAGGAAGGAATGAAAGTGATGGATAAACCACGTTGTTACGGAAAGATGGATTGGATTCTAAAGTATCCAGAAGATGAAACATCAAAAGAAAGTATATGTGATTGCTAGTTTACTAATAGTTTTTTAAGAATTACGAGAAACAAAGAAAAAAGTATTAAAGTAAAGGTATAGGTTGAAAAGTCTGATATTGAAAAGAGAATCAAGAAAAAATAGAAACCGGGGGGTTTCATCCCCTGGCACGAGAATATTTATACAATTAAATTGTATATTAAGGAAAGTGTGAAAATTTTTATTGATATAGAGGTTAAAAATAAATTTTGATATTTATATTAATATTATGTACAAAATTGGATTGTTTATACATGAGATTTAAGGGATGATGTTGCGAAAGTATTAAATTGGATATAAAATGCTGAAATGTAAGTGTCGTTCTAGAGATACATATGAGTCTTAGTTTTGAGGAAAGAGAAGGATAAGAGGCCCTTATATGTGGTTTAAATAAAATAAATGATATTGGAATTATATTCCAAAGAAGAAATAAGTTATGAAGAATATAGAATATTATATGAATCTTAATTATAAAATTGAAATTATAAAAGATGAGGAGGGTGGATATGTGTTAAGGTACCCAGAATTGAAGGGGTGTATTACTTGTGCAGATACGATTGACGAAGGAATAAATCTTTTAAATGATACAAAAAAAGCTGGATAGAAGCAGTATTAGAAGATAGTATACCAATACTAGAGCTATTAGAAGAAGGAAACTTTTTAGGACAATTTAAATTGGGAATGCCTAAATCATTGCATAAGGAATTAATGGAGAAATCAAAACAGGAAGGTACAAGTATGAATCAATATTGTTTATATCTTTTGAGTAAGGAAGTAGCAGTTCAAAGTAAAAACTAAATAGCAAAATAAATAAAATCTAATATGTTGTACAAATAAAGATAAGCACTGGTTAAAGTTGGCACTTATTCTTATATTATTTACAGGATATTTAAAAAGTAAATAAATAATTTACTTGTATGACATTAAATCGTAACAAATACCATATATAATTATAAGTGTCCTAAGGAAATAGCCTTAGCGGAAATGAAAATAAAGTATTTACATATATGAAAGAAAAGTAAAAGTAATTATTCTTCTCGTGTCTGTAGTTGCAGGGCACGTTAAAATTAAGTGCAACTGCCACAAGAAAGTATAAAAAATTAGATCCCCAATTATTGTTGTAAGATAGGCATCCGTCATTTAGGGTGCTTATTTTGCGTAATAAAAAAGATGGATATTGAAGTCAAAGATAAAAAGTGTAGATTTTTTAGTATTGAATAATGACGGAACCTATATGAAGTTGAGCAGCGGAAAAGGATGTACAAGCACTTTAAGTTGAGGTATTCAGGCATTGATTTAAAAGTGTTAAAAGACGTGTAAGTTAATATGCAAAATATAATAATGTAGTGTAAAATGTAATTAATGTAAGCTAATGCAAAATAGTAAATTATTATGACATACAGATGTCATAATTGATATATTACAATAGAACATGGATAGAAAATTTGTGGAGATGATAATATTGAATTTATGTATGAAAAAACGAAAGAGTTTCCACATATGTGGATATTTAGTAGAAACAAGTTTGAAAACCTGTGAAAAAGACTTATCTAACCTGTGGAATGATTTTAATATCAAAAAAGAGGAGCTATTTAATGTATTTGGTTATAGAAATGATTTCTATGGACTAATGTGGTCTACAGAAAATCAAAAATATTGTTATCTTATTGGTATTGAAGTTAATTGCATAGATAAAACACCCACAGGAGCTTGTTGCAAGTATATCCCTGGTACAAACTATGCTGTAGTTTGTGTACCACCAACTATGTCCGCTGTAGAAGCATGGACAGAGTATTATGAGAAAATTCTTCCTGAAGCTGGATATATTCCTAACTCTAAACATGGTATGAATTTTGAGTATTATCCTAATGGAAGCAAAGAAACTTATGAGTTGTGGACACCTATAATAGAGAGGTGATAATGATGTATAAAAGTATAGTTGAGAGATTTTTTGATAAAAGTACAACACCTACATCTTTGCAAATAGATAATCTTTTAGGAAAAGATGCTGTTTCCAGATTAATTAAATTTGAAAGCTTTTTAAAAAATAATTATTTTATAATACGAGAATTAAAATTTCCATTTGGCAACAATTATGGTTGGGGATACAAGTATACCTGTAAAAGTAAGCTTTTATGTTATGTATTTTTTGAAAAAGGCTCATTTACTGTCACAATAACAATAGGTAAAAGTGAGTTAAAAAGACTGTACCAAGAGTTAGACAATATGCTTCCTAAAACAAGAGATTTATGGGAAAACCGGTATCCTTGCGGTGACGGGGGTTGGATGCATTATCGGATAGAAAATGATAGTGAATTGCTAGACGTTGAAAAACTTATTTGCATTAAGAAAAAACCAAAACAGAAATAACATATATAACTTTAATTTGGATAATTTTTATCTTGTGACGCAAGAGCAATTTATTGTTCATCAATTTTTTGTGATTTGGATACTATAATATTATACACAAATTTAGAAATATAAAAGGAGTGTATCAGCATGAATGACAAAAAAGATGTTTTAGATAATGGTCCTTTTTTTCATGGTACTAAAGCAGAACTAAAAACTGGAGATTTATTAGAACCACAACACTTATCAAATTACCAAAATAAAAAATCTAACTACATTTACTTTACTGCAACATTAAATGCTGCAAAATGGGGTGCCGAATTAGCTATATCTAAATCAAAAGAGAGAATTTATATTGTAGAACCATTAGGTGAATTTGAAAATGACCCGAACTTAACTGACAAAAGATTTCCTGGAAATCCAACACGTTCTTATAGGTCTAAATCTTCTTTGAAAATAATAGCAGAATTAAGTTCATGGGAAAGACATTCTGATGAAGAAATAAATCATATGCTTTCATCTTTAAAAAAGTTAAGTGATGAAGGGAAAAATGTAATATACGATTAATCTATAATTCACAACATTGCAAGGCAATTGGTGAACCATTTTCCTATTTCATGTAACAATTAAAAAGCTAATAATTTATTGAAATGCCGTATTATTTTAAAAATTTTACGGCGTTTTTACGTTCATAATACAAATATATTACAAATTGGTTAGGAAAAATTGAATAGTACGGTGGTGCGACACGTTGCTAATTGAAAAGATTAGCTACTAATTTCATTGAATTAGCAGAACTGATAATCTGAAAAGTCGAATGAAAGAGTAACGTCTTGAAGGGCTATTCTAATACTGACCTTTCCCCAATAAAATAGACATCTTAAACTCGTAATATCTCTTTATTTTGTAGATTACCATAATTTTTTAATTTTTATGCTGCTTTTGATTTCTTATTTAAATTGTTATAATATTTTTCAGGCGTTACATAACCATTAGAAGCATGTATTCTTTGCCTATTATAAAATATCTCAACATATTCAAATACAGCAGCACGAGCTTCTTCACGTGTTTTAAAGTGATTTCCATAAAGCCATTCACATTTCATTTTACCCCAGAATGATTCCATAGGAGCATTATCCCAGCAGTTACCTTTACGAGACATACTGCATATAAATCCATACTTATTTATTAAATTTTGGTAGTCATTTGAGCAATATTGTGACCCTCTGTCCGAATGTAGAATAACACCAGTTGGCCTTCCTGCACGTTGATATGCGTCATTTAATGCGTTGATTACTAATTCTTTTGTCATTCTTTCATTCATAGATAAACCAACTATTCTTTGTCCACACAAATCCATTACTGCTGCTATATAAAGCCATCCTTCATTTGTTCACAGATATGTAATATCACTAACCATTTTTTCATTAGGTTTATCCACAGTAAAATTTCGATTAAGAATATTTTTTGCTACTGGAAATTTATGATTTGAATTAGTAGTAGCCTTAAATTTCTTTGAAGCCCTTGATTTTATGCCATTTTCATTCATGATACGTTCTACTCTTTTATGATTAATAGGTTTATCACTTTTCATATTTACTATTTTAGTAATTTTAACAGAACCGAATACATTTCTATTTTCCTTGTGGATTGTTTGAATTTGTTCTAATAACTGTTTATTTTCCTTTGATCTTTGACTTTCAGGTCTTTTATCCCATGCATAGCAACTGCTTCTTGACACGCTTAAAACCTTGCATAGCTTTGCTATTCTGTATTTATGGCAACTAGCCTTGATAAACTCAAACCTCTTTATTTTAGGTTCTTGGCGAAGTAGGCTGCCGCTTTTTTTAATATTTCATTTTCCTCTTTAAGATCTCTAATTTCTTTTTCTCATCTTCTTAATTTCTCATCTTCAGGCTTAAGACGTCCACTGCCAGGAAAAGGTGTATCAGGTGATTCCCTATACTTCTTTACCAATCCATGCATTGTTGTTGGTCTTACTCCTAATTCTGTTGCTATCTTATTTAATGATTCTCCAGATTTCTCTAATCTTTTTATTGCTTCAATTTTAAATTCTACACTATATTGTTTTTTCATAACTCTACCATTCCTTTCACTTTTAATATAACACGAGTTCCTCGTGTCTATCAAAGTGGGTAAGGGTCATACTGCAATTAAAAAATAATCTTAACACAATTGGTGAAACTATCTCCTTCTTACAAGAATTTATTCAAGTAAAAGTTAATAATGTTCTTTATATTATTAATTTAGCATCAAAAGATTGTAAAAGTAAACAGGTAAATGATGCTACAAACCTTATAGCAACAACCATTTGGGATAAGTTAAGTGCTTAAAGCTATTGATTTTTCAATGTTCTTTTTGTGTTGCGTAAGTACTGTAACTTAAGACTTTTTTATCATAAAAATTTATAGATACCCCCCAAAAGCATTAATAGCTTACGTATTGTAAATATGTACGATTAAAATTCGATTTTATTTTTTAAAAAATTTATTTATAAAGTAAAATTTGTAGACAATTGTCAAAGTGAATCGTCAAATAAAAAATATATTAGTCATAATGTGTTAGGGGAGAATAAATTTATGAAAAATACAAAACATTTATTGATAGTAGCATCAATAGCAGCTGGAATAACTTTAGTAGGACAATCTGTACATGCTCAGCAAGTAACAACTACTAAAATATCCAAAGTAACTACATATAACTATAATGAATATTCTACAGTAACTGTTAAGTTAAACGATAAAAGCGATATTGTTAAACATATACAGGGTACTTTAAATCTATATTTCGGATCCGGACTTGCAGAAGATGGAGTGTATGGGAAATTTACAGAAGATGCTGTTAAAAGTGTACAGAAAAAATTAGGGGTAAATGTTGATGGTATCTTTGGACCTGAAACCGCTAAAGTATTATTAAAGTATGTTAATAATACTTCTGTAGATGACAAAAATGGATTTAGTCCAGTGTCTGTTAATATTCAAGAACAACTTGTATCTTTAGGTTATAACTTAAATGCAAATGGAAATTTATCTAGTTATGATACAATATTAGCTATAAAACAGTTCCAAAAAGCAAATAACTTACCTGTAACTGGAAAAGCAGATATGAAATTATTAAATAAACTTAGTAAAGAGGATAAAATTAAACCTGTCTCTGATACTGACTATTATATATCAGTAAATTCTTCTGATCATTTATGTAGAATTTATCAAAAAATAAATGGTAAATGGAAAGAAATTAAGTGTTTTGATATTCTTTCAGGAAAGGTTAATAAAGGAGAGTATGCATCTGGACTCCATGGTAAAGAGATAAAATTTAATAAAGTAACGATGAAGAACTTTACTCAAATCGATGGTCTACATGTTTTTTATTCATCCGAAAAAGAATTAGGATATGGTTTAAGGATTTCTGATGAAAGTGCTAAATTTTTAAGTAGGATACCGTATAAAACAGCTATCAAAGTATTTTAAAAATTAATGTTTAAAACTTATAGTTTTCACCACAATTTCTGAGCGTATAAATAATTTATGAACAAACTAAAGAACAGAAATAAATTGCTATTGAAGTTGCACAATAACTTACAACTGTGAATCTCTCTTTAATTCATTGTCTTTATATAAATAACAGCATGAACTGTAAAATTTATGCCTAAAATAGGTTATATCATAGAATTTGACGTGCAATATACGTATATGTATATGGAACAGGATGCTGATATTGTGGCAGATATATTATATAATGGTGAGGGATCATAAATGGAGCTACAAGATTATAGCTCCATTTTATATTTATATTTATTTCGTATAATAAAAACATTTCGACCTATTTTATACTCTTAATACTAAAGCTAATCAGATAATATTAAATAAGAATATGCTGATCTCTCTTTACAAATAATAAAAAAGAAAAATTTCATATAAGTTGGAGGAATGATTAAATGTCAAAAGATTTTTTAACTGCTGTTGCAGACAGACGTACATTCTATGGAATTGGCAAGGAAACTGTAGTTTCAGACGATAGAATTAAAGAAATCATAGACCATACTGTTAAACATACCCCATCCGCATTTAACTCGCAAAGTGCAAGGATAGTTCTATTATTAGGAAATCATCATGATAAATTATGGAATATTACAAAAGAAGCATTAAGAAAGGTTGTATCAGCCGATCAATTTAGTGATACTGAAAATAAAATAAATTCATTTAAAAGTGGATATGGTACAGTTTTATTCTTTGAAGATAATAGTGTAATAGAGTCTCTTCAACAACAATTTGCTCGCTATAAAGATAACTTCCCAATTTGGTCTCAACAAGCAAGTGGAATGCACCAATTTGTTATTTGGACTGCATTAGAAGTCGAAGGATTTGGAGTATCACTACAACACTATAACGAACTTATTGAACATGATGTAAAAAAAGAATGGAGTATACCAAGCAATTGGAAGTTAATTGCACAAATGCCATTCGGAAAGCCAACGGCACAACCAGATGAAAAACAGTTCCAACCATTAGAAGACCGTGTTAAGGTATTTAAATAGACTGTACTTTAATAAGTTATAGACTTAATATTATTTCAATAAAAGCCCATACAGTTATTGCATGAGCTTTTATTGAAAGATTTATAACGTGAATAATCTTATGTAATAAAATAGTTATGAGCTTCCATAATAATTTAAAAACGTTACTATCTTTTTATATATGCACTGTTGGTTCAAGTATTGTCAATGTATTGTTATAAGTGTTAAGGTTAGCTTGAGCACCTATAGGTATAGCCATCTTGTATATGCCATGTCCTGATGCTAAATTTGTCATAAGAGGTTTATTCAATGGCACCATAACTTCATTAATTAAATCTTCATATGACTTACCATATGCAGGCTCACAATTTGTGCATTCACCCATAATAATACCTGCACAATCCCTAATTTTACCTGCTAATATTAAATGTTCTATATGCCTGTAGACCGTATTAATAGGTGCATTAACTTCTTCAATTAAGAGTATCTTTCCTCTGGTATCAACTTCAAATGGGGTGCCAAGATTATCTACAAAGGATGTAAGGTTACCTCCTACGATAGCCCCCGTTACATTTCCAGGGACCCTACTTATTAGAGGCATTCCAGGAGGATTTTCAAGTTTCCTTGGTGAGGTAAGTGTAGACGTAGCAGTGAAAAACTGATTCATATTGTATGCAGGAGTAGTCGATTTAAAGTCTATTAAAAGGAGACTATGAAAAGTAATTAAGTTAGCCAACATATACAAAACATTTAATAAAATTGTTACATCACTGTACCCTGTGACAATTTTAGGATTCTGTGCGATGACATTGTAGTCAAGATATGGTATAATACCTGCAACACCTACTCCACCTCTTGAGGGTATAATAGCCTTCACATCAGGGTTTTTAAACATTTCCATCAAATCGGAGACCCTCTGTGGTTCTGTGGCTGCAATATATCCACTATAAGAATACACATATTTTCCTACAATTACATTAAAGCCCATATTCTTAAGAGTTTGTATACCAGCATTAATGATATTTGCAGATAATGGACTTCCTAAAGTAACTATTCCGATTGTATCTCCTGCACGTAAAATTTGTGGTCTTATTGCCATACTCATTCACCTTCTAAATAAATTAATATTATATGAAATTACTCAAATAGTTGCTAATTAATAATATAATGTTCATTACTGCTTGCCTATTTATACATTATATGAACTATACCCGATTTGATATACATCTAAGAAATTTGCTACATGATTAAGGATACTTTCAGATGTACCTTCATTTAACTACCCAGTATGTTAATAACATTAAAAATAAAAGTGTCCTCAGTAATTTACTATTATGAATTCCTCTTTAATCTTTTATATTTATATGAATGTAATATAAGCTATAAAACTCAATATCACGTTTTTATACATGAGGTTAAGCATATAATTGATGATATGCCTAAAGTAGGTTATATCATAGGACTAGACATGCAGCATACATATATGGAGAACTCTGCTGACATTGTGGCAGATAAATTATATAATAGTCAGGAATCATAAATGGAGCTATATTATGTATAGCTCCATTTTTTATTGTCAAGAAAACCACCGGTAATGCCGGTGGATAAAAGGGCTTAAGCTCTGAACAATAAAAACCCCCTATGATATAATTTGAACGACTGACAATCGCAAAAATTAAAATATCATAGGGAGG
>NZ_LITT01000019.1 GCF_001636845.1 Clostridium ljungdahlii | reverse complement strand
TGGTTATGGCGGAGCCTTAAGTATGAAAATATTTATCTGCAAGATTATGAAAGCCCTCGTGAAGCACGTACAGGAATCAATAATTATTTAAAATATTATAATTATAAGAGACCCCACCAGAGCCTTGACTATAAAACCCCAGCTGAAATATATTTCAGTAATTAGTTGGTTACTTTCCTATTAAAAATAATACTTGTAGATAAAGATGATATCAAGGATGCTGATGCACCATCTACGATGGCAAGTCCCTGACATAATCTTTACCTACAAGTTGAGAATATCTAAAGGAAAGTAATCTTAAATATTATTAGATAATTTATTAGAATACATGTTTATTGACCTAACTATAAATATACTAAAAAATTGTCTTGACAAAGGGGTCCACTTTAGCCATCTAACTTGCCCACATAATTCAATAGCAAAAATATTTCTTCTAATAAAATCACTTCCTACAATTCTATACTCCTCACTTTCTAATTTAAATATCATATTTTCTCTAAAAAGCATTAGTCATCACCTCAACAACCTAAAATTTTATCAAAATTGAAATTATTTCATCTAAATTGATACTTTTCTCCATGTCTACTGCAATCTCTTTTATTCCTATCAAATACCTAAAGATAAAAAGAGCAGTTCCCTCATTAGCTCCAACATTAGTATCAAACTTTTCTAAAACTTCATTCAGCTTTCTTTCTCTGTTTTCTTGTAAAAAATAGCATAAGCTTTCTGCTAATTCTCTTTTGTCTTTTATACCTCTATCCATTAACGTTTCTCTAACCCACTTAATATTATCTACAAATTGTTTATCAATCTGCTTTTCCGTCACTACATAAAATAATATTCCTTTACTATTCCAATATCTTCTCTCAATTTCCATCTTTTCAATAACAGTTTTTCTTTTAAGTTCTGATAAGCCCTTAACTGATATTGCAACCTGTTCTTCTATGTTACTTCTTTTAATCGTCACCAAAAAATTAGTATGAAGCTGATATAACTTTCCTGTTTCCTTATCTGTAAATTTGTCCAATCTTAAATTCTCTACATCATTAATAATAATTTCCAAGTCTTTAAGCTCTACATTTTCCTCAATATCCTTAACACTCTCATTCCATTCCAATATGAGAAAAACCCTTAATTGATTATCACTTTGAATATGATGAATTCTCTTAGTTTTATATCCATATATCCTTGTAACTCTTCCCTTGCTACTAAATGTTGTTACTTTTAAACTCAATAGTTTCACTTCTTTCTAATACATAAAATAAAAATTAAAGCTTTTAACATAGCCTAAGCTTATCTTTAACTCTAATATTGTTATACTTATGGCAAAAAAAGAATAAAAAATGCACTATAGTAAAAAAACCCACTTTTTTTTAAAGGGATTACCATAGTGCATTATCTATTCTATTATTATATTGTATCATTATAGTAATTCTGCCATTTCTTTAAGCTTCTTCCTTGATGGATTTGTATAGATAAGGGTAGTTCTTGTATCTCTATGCCCCGCTTGATATGCGACTTCAGCCACAGAATATCCCATATCCAGTGCATGGCTGCAGTAATAGTGCCTAAGCATATGAGGCGTTATAACATTGCTATATTTTTTAAACTCTCTATTAACCACTGACCTACTTAAATTTTTACTTTCTCTGGAAACAAATAAAAATTCACTGTCATCTCTTCTTACTTTCACGTAAGCCTTTAATGCTTCAACAATTTTAGTATTTATATAAACTACCCTTTGCTTATTTCCTTTACCTTTACGGATGATAATTTCCTTCCCTTCCAAACATATATCCGCAAGTTTTATGCTAAGTGACTCTGTTATCCTTAATCCAGAATATGACATTAAAGTTGCTAAAGCATATAACCTTTTTTCTCCTGCCTCTAATATTTTTTGTCTAAAAGCTTCTACATCTTTTTTCTCCACTATGCATGGATTAGCATATTCCTGTTGTACCTTTATTGTATCTTTATTGTTAATAACTAATTCTTGCTGAATACCTTCCTCTATTAAAAATTTATTTATAGCTACTAATGAACTTAACTTTACATTAATTGTTCTTGCATTTAGATTCCTTCCTTTAAACTTTTTAATATTTAATAAGTAAGATTTATAATCTAATACATTTTCTCTATAAAGTTTTGTAACTTCTAATCCATAACTATCATTAAACCACTTAATATATTCATTTATGTTAATGATATAACTTTTTATAGTGTTTTCACTTTTACGTTCTTTTAAAAGATATTTTTTAAATTTATCTAAATCGAATATTGTCTCCACCTTCCTTGTAATTATGTTGCACTTAAATTTAACCTTATTTATAGTAATTATGTATCACTTACATATAAATTTTATCACCAAAACCACCTCTAAAACAACATATTTCCAATTATGTTGTGTTGAAGATAGGCAACGCATTTTTTTAATTACGTATATTAAAAAAGCATCTTAAAGATGCTATAATTTTGATTTTAGCTCTATGCTGATTTACTTTATCACATGCTCTACCGTTGAACTAACTCCCCTCAAACACCACATCTTAAATACACCAATCTAACAGATTCCTAATTTTACATAATATTGACTATATTGAGAGTAATTTATTAATAAAATTCTGATATAATAAATATTAAGTTAGGAAAATCTAACCTTTAAGAATGTTTTTGTGTGTGAAAAGTATAAACCCTTTCTTATTCTTTATTTAAAACAATAAGTAGAGTTTATATTTTTGTCATTTACTATATTTAATTATAATTTTTTATTCGTTTTAGGATTTGGATTAATCTTAACCACTGAGGAGATGACATCAAGCTTTGTTGGGGAACTGCAGGATTCAGTAATTACATGCAACTTCCAACTGTGAATAGTAAAAGCCAATATATTGTCCATCAATTTGCAACTTTACTTTTTTTCCTTTATTATTCTTAATAACATAATTTAATAGTTTTTCAGAAATTCTTTTTTTATTATTGACTACTAATATATAATCTTTTATATCCCAAGAAAAACATTTATCTAAGTCATAAACATATACTTTGACATCTATTGTCGTACCGTAGTATTCGTGTCCAATTGCATAAGTACCATTACCTCCTGGTGTCTTAGGATTATTTTCATATTCATACTGTTTATTTTCCTTAACTCCTTGTTTTATATAAACTCCTGTATGAACATTTTTTTCGATTTCAACAATTCTTCCCTTTAACATTTCCATAATGCAAACACTCCCTTTTTATTTTAATTATAATTATTATAAATATTGCATCTATACTAATCATGGTATGTTTTATTAAATTATACCTAAATTAAAACAACTTTTAAGGAATGAGTTTTGCAAAAAAACTATACTAAAAATTTTGCTTTTTCATTAAGTAAACAAATTAAATTGTTAAATAAAATACTATTTAGTCTATTACACCATTCAAGAATTAACGTTTCATCATATAACTTATATAATTCTAAAAATAAATTAATAGCATTTTTTTGTATTTCATTTTTCAATATATATACGTAACTTAAATCATTTTCTCTAAAAAAACCTCTGTTTATTTTCTCCCTAATAAAAATATAATCTAAGTTTTTTTCAAATACTTCCACTTCAATTTTTTTTGAATCTAACTGAGCATAATAGTCTCTCATTATCCCAATTGCTTTTTTTGACCTCTTACTATATTTATTATCATTCATGTAGATTTCCCTAAAAAACACCTTTAAGTCTCGAACGTTTTTTTCATCAATATTACGTCCGCCATATTTCTTAAAAATATTAATAGCTTTTTTTGTCTCTTCAAGTTTTTGTTTATACTGATAAACTTTTTGTCCTTCGCAAATAATATTTTTCAATTTATCACTATCTGCTATTCTCATATGTTTAGTTGTTTCAAATTCTTTCTTTATAGGTCTAAACATATCTTGATTTTCCTTCATCTCTTTTTCTAAATTTTTTAAAATATCAACATACTCTGTACAATAACTACTTTCTTCCATCCACATAACAAATATATCAAATCTTTCTATTGCATAATCAAATATAAGTTTCTCGTCTTCCTTATTGAATTGCATTTTTGAATATTTGTTGATATTTTCTTTCTCTACTTCTTTTAATCGTTCAACCATGTTATTTTGTAGAGTTAATAGTTCATCTATAATATCATTTTTATTAAGAATCTCTTTATTAGTTATGATTATGTATATTAAAGCTTGTATCCATGAATCATATATTAACTTAGTATATGCTTTTACTTCATTTAACGCATTTTGTCTCGTTTTCTTAATTCCCATTGCTTTAAGTATATTGTTTTCAGTTCTAATTTCTTTATATACTTGAGAATTATAAAAAATTACTTCATTTATTTTATCAATTATATTGTGGTTTAATCTAATCACTCCTCTATTAATATTAATAAACCTTTCATATGAGCTTAAGTATGCATTTTCATCATTACTATTGTCACTATCTTTATAATAGCTATAAAACTTCTTATAATCTATATCTATGGTAGTTTTTTTGCCTTTGCCTAATATCTTTCTGTTTATATTATGAATTATTTGTCTTTGTCCACAACATTCAATTTTATTAAATATATACTCTATTAATTTAAGTTTTATCTCTTCGTTATATATTTGTATCGGAAATCTGCTAAGGAAATTATCTTTATCTTCTAAATTATTATAAATTTTTTCAAGTCTCTTTTTTATACTTTTTTTACTAAACTTTGTCCTATCTGCATCTTCTATGCCTTTTTTATTTACTTCACTTTCTTTATTTTTATATATTTTTTCTACCAAATCTCTAAAATTCATTTTATTCTATCCTTTTCTACTATACTTTTTATAATTATATATTTTCAATTTAAATTTAGTCCAAATGCTTTACTGCCTAATTTTTTTTTGTAAATTGCTTCTATAGAAATTGCTTCCTTCTCAGTAATAGTTTTGGATAGTGTTCTTAGTATAGAATATTGAAAGTTTTTACTATAATTAGGATTATTTTTTAACAATTTCAATAATACTTTATCACCTCCATCTGCATTTTTACAATACTCTTTCCAACGTCCTAAAATACCTTCCTTTCCATATGCTGAGCCAATATATTGCTTACCAGTTAATCTATCTAAAATCAAATAAATTCCCGCTACCGACGATAACATTGTGTGCCACTCTTTATTAGCATCTGGGTTATTTATAATTTTCTTTAATTCATTATACTTTAAAATAATGTTTTCAAATCCTGGAAAATTGTCATAATAACCCTTTGGTAATATTTCAACCACCTCTTTTTTCCGTAATTTCTGGTGCCACTTAACAGTTCCTTTTCCCCACTCAATTATCAATCTATCTTTTAAATCTGAAAGATAAGTTGTTTCTTTTTGTTCATAATAAAACTTATTATCTGTATAGAAGTTTTCTATTCCTAAATTTTCTACAAATTTAGTTGTCCCTTTTTCATCTTTAACTTTAGATTTTCTAATTATTTCATATATTCCAACAAATTTAGCTTTCGTACCTCTTGTGGCTATAAACGCTACTATATATTGAATATCTTTAAAAACATCCTGTGATTGAACACTTTGATAATTTAGCAGTTCCCCATTTTCATAAATCTCATTAATGTCATAAACTTCTCCACTTGTATGCCTAATCAGCATTGTTTTTTTATTTGTATCAAATCTATCCATTCTTAATAACTGAATAATATTCAAAATCATTCCCACCTATATCTTGTATTTTTAGTTCAACTCTTATAAAATCACTTATCTTTATTATTCCAGTTTATTCTTTATAAAAATAGTTTTCCTCTTATCCTATTTTATAAACATTTCTTAATTTAAGGCTACCATTTTCTTCATCCATTGCTTTTCTTACAAGCTTAAAATTCTTTTTTAAAAATATATAACACACTTTATAATGGACATATCCTTATTATTATTAACATAGCTTATATAAGTCTGATATGCTATAAGCTATGGTGTTAGGTTGTAGATATTCCTCCTGTAATATTTCAATAATATTGTTTGGAGGTATAGGGGCTTTTACCATAAACGCCGATTTAAACTCTGTATTATATCTACCTTTTATACACTTATCATTATTATAATGGTCAGTAATAATACTTTCATCTTGACAAACAAGGTCTACAATAGCAGCTCTATATTGTATATCTTTTTTCGTAATTGCTCTTTTATAATAGTCTATAATATTAGAACCATATAAATCTTCGAGTATTGGAAGAACCTTATTTATGTCATCTTTGCCAAATGCATAATGAAGAAAATCTCTTCCGTCTATGTATACTTCTGATATAGGCATTTCAAACTTGATTATCAATGGTTTTGTATTAATCTTACTTTTGTTGTGTATGTTTGCATAATATCTTGCGGTATTTATATCACTTGAACAACAAACACAATTATTAGAATCTATATATTCTCTATAAAGACCATCCTTAGTATGAATAACTCTCGAAGGTCTGGTCATTTCTAAATTAAGATTAGAATTATTTAAAAGAGTTGATATATTGCCTTTTACATCGTGGACAGAATAAGAAACTGCTTCCTCACCTGTAATTCCATTTGTTTTTATATGTTCAATAATTTTATTTGCTTTAATTGGTTCAACTGTTATTCCTCTATAAAAAATCATATTTTATTTACCTAATTGCGAAAATAATAAAATTCGCAAACTCTACCTTTCTTAATTTTTTATTATTTTTTTTAATCAAATGATTAAAAAATTATATTATTCTACGTTATGGATAACCTCACACGACTAAATTTACAAGTATGTGAGTACTGTTTATCCCTACTTTAGTCTAACAAATCCTAATTTTAAAATTCCTTGAACTATTTTACCCAATAATCTTATCTACTTATTTATGTATAACCAAATAATACATAATGATATATTTTACAAATTTAAATTCTAATATATAATTATGCGTATAAAAAAAGCACCATTTCACTTAGGTGCTGTATTTTGATTCAGCTCTATGCTGATTTACTTTATCACATGCTCTACCTCTGAGCTAACTCCCCGCAAACGCCACATAGAGCTATAATTGTAAATATAATATTCATAACGCACCATATCCTTCCGTATTCTTCCTTGCAAGTTGCAATTAAGTTACCAATAGTAATTTTAACTGTAGCATCACTAAGTTGCTTAATAGCACAAATACTTATGATTATGAACGTAGGGAGTGCAGGAATCGAACCTACGACCTGGGCAAACGATATTATTAATAGTATTTAAATCTTAAATTAAAATTTTTAACATCAATATTTAGTATTTCACTTGATTTAATTACTATAATATAGCTTAATTACAGTAATTTGTATCCATTCATTATAATCTTTTTTTATTGTTTTTGCAATTTATAACATGCTATTTCTTCTTTATTTTCATTACACTTATATTTTTTAAGTCAAAAGGCATCTGTATAATCCTATACTTTTTCTATACTACAAATTAATTACATCTTCATATGGTAAGTCAGTGCCACAATTAAATACTCAATCTGAAAGACTCTCAGTTTTACACAATATTGACTATATTGAGCGTGATTTATTAATAGAATTCTGATATAATAAATATTAAGTTAGGAAAATCTAACCTTTAAGAATACGTTGTGTGTGAATATGTGTGTAAAAAATATAAACCCTTTCTTATTTTTTATTTAAAACAATAAGTAGGGTTTATATTTTTGTTATTTAATTATAAATCTTTATATTAGCATGGATTGGAAGTTGATAAAATGAACGCATGGGAAATTAAAAATTTTATTATTCAGGAAGTTGAGTGTAATAAGTTCGATATTAACAACAAAAATATATTTGATAGTAAAGAAAAAGCTTTAAAATCTGCTATAGCTAAGGTAAATCAACGAATTGCAAATAATTTAAGTTGCTTAGGAAATCTAAATAAAGAAGTCTTAGACCAAAAATCCATTGTAGAATATTATCTTCTCAAAAAAAATAAATTAATTGAAGAAGCTCAGATATTATAAATACAAACTATTCCCAATTTTTTCATATTTATTTAAAAAACTATTTTAGGAAATCAATTTATTTATTTGCTATTCTCTGCTAAAATAGTTTTTTAAATATTTGCTTATTTGTAATGTAAGTATAGACAAACCAATCATTTCTAATAAAAATACAACAATTTCCACTTGTTCTCTAACAATAGCAATGCTGGTAAGTAAGCAGCATAAAAACAATTCTACTTTTGAAATGACTATAAGTATATTAGATATATATACTATTATTTTCATTAATTTTTCTCTATTCATGCTCTTTTCCTGTAAGATTCAAATTATGCATACAACTTATCCCATGTCATCATAATTTGAATACTTTCCTTTTGCTAATACCAATATATCCTATAACGTGCTCGAAGTAATTTTAATATTAGCTCATTTTTCTTGAGGAGTGGGTCTGATTTTAGAATATCATCTGGAACCGTTATTTTCTTTCTTTTTCCATTAGTTGTTACTTTATCTCGTCGAATACTTGTCATTATTATTACCTTCTTTCTTTAAAGATAATTTATTATATATAAATTATACCAAAAATTATCCAATATTGTTGTTGCATATAAACAAATATTGCATCATACGAATTATTCCTTCTTATTCGCTCCCATTAAACTTATTTAGCACGATTATTTAGTAATAATTCATACTTCTACTGTATATTATATAAAAATACTTAAACCCTTATAGGAGGAAGCAAAGATGAAAGAATTATTAATAGCAGTGGATTCTGGCAAATCTGCAACAAAAGCAATAATTAAAATGAGAAATAAAATTGAAAAAGTTATTTTTAGAACTAAGATTAAAGAAATTTCTGATTTAGGTGTAGACATAACATCAAACTCATATTTAGTTCAGTTTGAAGGAAAATCTTACCTTATAGGCGACATGGTCTCCGAAAGCTCCTGCAACTACCAAATAACAAAACATACAATAAACCACAAATTAAGTGTATACCTTGCAATTTGTAAAATAATTGCTAAGACAGACACTTTAAAGTATGGTTTACCTAAAATAGATTTAGCTCTAAACATACCCATTAATGGATATAAAAACAATGTATTAAAAGAAAATTATAAAAAGTTTATGCAAAATAATAATAATATAATCTCGATGAAAGTTAATGGAACAACCTATGTATTTAAAATTAGTTCTTTACTAATTTTACCAGAAGGTATGGGAAGTTTATATGCTCATACAAATAACTTTAAATACAATAGAGTTACTGTTATAGACATAGGCTCTTTAAACATAAATTATTGCACATTTAATAAATTAGTTCCAGAATTAAATAGCATGAATATCTCTAACTCTGGTATCAATGTTTTAAGGTCAAAAATTGCTGAAACCTTAACCTCTACATATGGAATACTGGTAAGCGATGATGATGTAGAAGAGATATTAAAAAATGATGGATGTCTTTATATATCAGGTATAAAGAAAATAGAAAGCAAAAAAGTTATTCAAAATTTAATTATTAATCATATATCTGAAATATTTAATTATGGCAGAAGCAGAGGTTTGACATTTAATAATATGAATCTTGTATTCTGTGGAGGTGGGGCATTGCTCTTAAAGGATTATATACTCAATCAATATCCGCTTGCAACAATAGAAGAAGATGGTCAATTTTCTAATTGTTTATCTTTCTTAAATATTTTAGAGGTAAAACATGCTAACTAAGAAATTATCTATCAGTTTTTCCAAATGTAATAAAGATATATATGATTATTTAAAAACAAAGGATAATATAAGTAACTACATCTGCCAACTTATACGGTCTAAAATGAATAATAAAGATATCCTAAATCCAGAGTTTGAAGGTAAAATTGAAGAGATTATAAAGAAAGTTCTAAAAGAAAATAACTATTCTTCAAATAATAATTCTCCAGTAATTACAAATAATGATGTAATAAATTCACTTACAGAAGATGACAAATCCTTAATTAATGATTTATTCTAATAAATATCAAAAGAAAGATGGACAATACTAAAGCATGTCCATCTTTCTTTGATATTTATATAAATTACATACTAACATACTTTAATACTATAACTTTTCCTGGATTTTGAAGCAATTTATAATTATTTTTACCTGTTTTTAAAATTTTATTTTTTAACTCTATAAATCCATCCTAACTCCATAATTTTTCAGCCATTCTTTTCTCACTTCATAATCTGGAAGTACAGAAGCTACAAACTCCCAAAACTCTTTTGAATGATTTTTATGGTACATATGACACATTTCATGGACTACTATATAATCAAGGGCATTAGACTTAGCCATTATACATCTCCAATTAAATAGTAATTCATTCTTTGATGTACAGCTTCCCCACCTTTTTTTCTGTTCCTTAATTCTAATATTCACAGGCTGTATATTAAAAAA
The DNA here is from genome assembly GCF_001636845.1 of Clostridium ljungdahlii. GTDB lineage: Bacteria > Bacillota > Clostridia > Clostridiales > Clostridiaceae > Clostridium_B > Clostridium_B ljungdahlii_A. The sequence continues at coordinate 30,364 of NZ_LITT01000019.1, read as the reverse complement.
TCTCTGATAGTATTTAATTCTTGAAGTTATTACGTCCTCGGACTTATCCCTATACCATTGTTCCATAGCATTTCTAATATCTTCATCATTTTTATTACTTGCTTTAACTATAAATTTACCACGATACAACTTTACTTCTGTCTTTTTAATCTCTGAATTCACTTCTATTTGTAGTGAATAATTTCTTCCTAAGTACATAAAGGATTCTCCATTAACAAATTCCCGTTCAATATGCCTATACTGCATATGTTTAAAAGAATATATCTTTTGGATAATCCAACTTCCTTTGCTCTCAACTTTTTTAAGTATTTCCTCTTCTTTTGTTCCTATTGGAGCAGTAACAGTGATAATATTAGGTGGTTCTATAGCTATTTCCATCGTCTTTCTATTCTTAAATACTACATTAAATACTATATCCGTTGTTCCATATTTAAACTTCAATTTCATAATTCAAACATCAATCCCCTTAACTTCTAACTTGCAGCTCGCCGCTTCTCACTTGTCACTTATCACTTGTCACTTATCACTTGTCACTTATCACTTGCTACTATCGAATAGTGTTTTTTAGCTAAGTTTAATAAAGGTTGTATCATATTCCTTCTACTTTTAAGTGGTATCTGCTTAAAATACTTCTTGTTAAGTAGCATAAATATAGCCCTCTCTATGTCAGAAGTTTTAGTCTGATTATTTGTCCAGTCCACCACATAATTATCTACTACTACTTTACGCACATCTACGGCTATACTTTTAGACAATTCTATAATTTCATTGCTTATATAAATTTCTGCTTCTTCTTTAACAACATCATCTCGATGCTCTTCACTCTCAATATATTTTTTTACTACTTCAAAGAAGGCATATTCTTTTTCATCTAAACCTAAGTTTTCTGATTGAGATTTCGTACCTTTTTCAACTTCTCTTTCAATAAATTCTTCAAGCTTCTTCTTTCTTTCAATCCAATCATTTTTAGTTTCATCAAGTATCTTTTGAAGTTTTTCCAATAAGCTTGTATAAAATACTGGGTTATCATCCATCTTTACACTAATGGCATGTTTAACAGCATGTTCCATAGCAGAAGCCTGAGCTTCATCAGATTTTAAAGTATTAATTTTAGTCTTAAAATCATCTTCAAATAATGTAATTGGTTCTATCCACTGAATTACACCAAGAGATTTCAAATGTTCTTCTATTATTTTTCTCACTTTTTCACCACAATCGCTTATATCCAATTCTTCTTGCGGACTATACTTTGCTTTAGCTCCTGCTCTAATATAACCAAGCCATTTTACATCATTTAAAATATCTGTTCCAGCATGTGACGGAAGTAATGCCTCTACTGCACCTGAAAATCGCTTATATCCAATTTCAAACTCTGCTCTCTTATCCTGCGGTTCTAATCCCTTGATTAATTCATCAAGATTGTTTTTATCCTTACCCTTAAACATATTCATAACATCTTCTCTATAAGAAAGCATTTCCTTATATAAGTCCTCCATAGATTGCATTGGCTCACCTAAGTCTTCTTTATCAAAAATATCTAAAGCTTCTTCTAAATAATCAGATACACCATAATAATCAACAACGTAACCACACTGCTTTACAATACTTTCCTTTTTAATTTCATTATCATCTAATTTACGATTAATATTCATTGTACAAGTTCTATTTACTCTTGCAATAGCCTGTAATAAATTATGCTCTTTCAATGGTCTATCCAAATACATAACCTGCTCTATAGGTGCATCGAACCCAGTTAAGAGCATATCTTTTACTATAATAAAGCACAGCTTGTCCTTTTCTATTGGCTGCTTAAATCTACTGATTATTGCCTCTTGCTCTGCTTTGGTTGTAAAATGTTCTTTTAAATGAGTGAGGTCGTTTAACTTGCCAGAAAATATTACTTTAACCCCTAAATCCTCACCTATAATTTCCTTCATATGTTTCTTTAAAGCATTATAATATTTAACACAGGCCTCTCTGCTTGCACATACAATTTGAGCTTTGAAGCCATTAGGCATTATATTATCCCTGTAATGTTTAAGTATATCTACCGCAATGTCATTAATTCTATCATCATTTTCAATTATTGCTTTTTTATTAGCATATTTTTGCTTTATTGCTTCCTTTTCTTCATCGCTTTTATCTTCAAAAGCTTCATCAAACAATTTATCTAAACTTTCACCTTTTATATGGAGCTCTGGTCTTCTTCCTTCATATACTATTTTTACAGTAGCACCATCATCTACAGCTTCTTTAATCCCATATTTATCAATGTATCCTCCAAAAGTTCTTGGAGTTGATTTATCCTGTTTATCTATAGGAGTACCCGTAAATCCAATAAAAGTTGCATTAGGCAGAGCCGTTCTCATATTTGCTGCTGTATCTTTATATTGGCTTCTGTGAGCTTCATCAGAAAGTACAATAACATTAGATTTTGTTGTTAAAACTTCATATGGTTTGGCAAACTTTTTCCTAACCTTTATAGCATTTTCAACTACTTCCTTTTCTTCTGCTTCACTTTCAAATTTTTGAATAGTAGTCATGATAATTTTAGGTTGGGCCTTTGATAAAAGCTCTTTCATGACTGATATTTTATCAGCTCTCTCTGGTGTAGTAATTTTAGATAAAGTTCTCAAAAATGTTCCATATATCTGCTTATCTAAATCAATTCTATCTGTTATAACAACTATAGTAGCATCAGAAAGTTCATTAGTTCTTTTTATCTTTCTTGCAAGCATTACCATAGTCAAAGATTTTCCAGAACCCTGAGTGTGCCAAACTACTCCGCCTCTTGATAGAGAATCTTTTCCACTTTTTAATCTATGAATAGCTTTATTAACAGCTCTAAACTGTTGATATCTGGCGATTTTTTTAACAGTTACATTATTATCAGTTTCGAATATTAAAAAATTTCTCATTATATCTAAAAGATTCTTCTTTTCTAATAAACCTTGAATAAATAAATTTTGTCCAAAATCATCTACATCTTTTACATTATCCTTGCTAAATGGATAAGGGTCTTTCCACTCCAGATAGTGATTGTATTTTGAGCTGATTGTTCCCACATAAGCATGATACTTATTTAAGATACCAGTAAAAAAATTAGTATAGAAAAGCCTTGGATTGCCTTCCACAACATTAATATCTCTCTCATTCATATATCTTTTAAGCTGCTCAAATGCTTCTTTTTTACCTATATTTTCATTTTTAGCTTTTTCTAAAAAAGGAGACTTACATTCAAGTATAACTACAGGTATTCCATTAACAAAAACAACTATATCAGGAAAAATAGACTTTCCAAACTGAGTTTTTACCTCAAATTGCCTTGTAACTAAAAAATCATTATTATCAACACTATCCCAGTCAATAAAGTGTACTGTCTGAGGTTTCTTTTGACCATTGCCATAAATGTCCTGGTCTACAGTATAATTTAAGTCTACTATAGCATCATAAAGCTTTTCATTTATCTCTAAAAGACTTGTACCTAAATTTTCTGGTCTGTTTAAAAATCTAACAGCTTTACGAAGATTTCCTTCATCAATCCATGGATTTAATCTCTTTAATGCATTTCCAAGCCTTTTAACTAATATAACCTCAGTTAAAGAATCTCGTTCTCCATTCTCAGGAATTAATTCTTTTCCATGTATAAAATCATAATTTAAAATATCTTTTATGTATTTGATTGCAGGAAGCTCTACAAGAGTTTCTTCATTACCCAAGTTAGGCATTTTCTCACACCCCCCATTTTTAGTGACAAATTTCAAGTGACAAGTTTTAAGTTTCAAGTTATACTTTTTACCATTGATTTTTAACTTGTCACTTATCACTCTTACTTTGTCACTTATCTCTTGTCATTTGTCACTTAACAAACTTTCACTCTGATTTTTCCTGTCAAGAGTTTCTGCATAAGTCCTTTTTTTAGTTCTTGTAGTTTTTCTTTTTTAGCTTCATATTGGTCTATCTGTTCGTCTACAGAGGATAGAATTGATGATATTTTTTGTTGTTCTTCAAATGTTGGTACTGGAAAATATATTTTTGAGAATTCAGAAGTTTTTATATATGGTTGGTCAGAACCTACAAGTGAACTTGTCAATATATTTATAAAATAGTCACTCTGCAAATATTGGAAATAAAAATTCGGATTATATTTTTCTAAATCCATTTCTAATCTACCAACTCTTTGATATAAAATCGCAGGTTCATTTACCACTTTACCAATTTTTAGCTGATTATTTGTAACTGGTCTATTCAAAGCTACTAATATATCTCCTTTTTTAAGTACAAATTCTTTATATTCTTCTAAATATGTTTGTGGTAGAAAGCATAAATCTTCATCTGTAATCTTACCGTACATAACATTATTAATTCTAATTAATGGTATTCCATTTTCAACATATTCATTTAATTTAAACCCAAAACCTGATTTTATATTTATAAAGCTACATTCAGAACTCCATTCTTCTGGTATTCTCCCAATCTCCGTATTCTTAAATCTGCTGTGTCCAATTCCTTTTGTAAAAAGCTTCTGCATAAGCCCTTTTTTAAGTTTCTTCGTTTTTTCTATAAGATTATCACTTATTTCTATTTGCTCATCTACGGAGGATATGATTAATGAGATTTTTTGTTGTTCCTTAATAGAAGGGATAGGTATTATTATGTTTTTAAAATCTACCGATGTAAAACTTGCTTGATTTACTGCTGGTTTAGTTATTAACCCTATATCCATGTTATATTTATTAGTTTGAGTATAATAATAAAAAAACTTATTATCTACTAACTGTGTATTAACCTTAATTCTAAATATATTAGTTGTGTAAATTGATTTTCTACCAATATTTCTATAAATACATGTTTTTCCAATTTGAGCTATACTATTAATAAAGTTCACTAATATATCGCCATCATCTAATACATAATCATCAATATTGGCACCTTTATCATCTTTTAAGAACCAATATTTTAAATCAGCTTTATCAATTTTTCCGTTTACCATGTTATTAGACCTTATACAAGGAATTCCAACATCCTCTTCCTTTAGATTTCTTGATAACCCGCTCTTCATAAATGAAAGAACATCACCAAACTTCCTAATTTCCCACTCTTCTGGTACCTCACCTAATTCAGTCATCTTATATCCACTTCTACATCTTAACTTTTCATTCTTAACTTCATTCTCATTATTCTCTGTTATTTGTTCTTTCTTATCTGAATCAAGTCCTGCTCTAACTTTTTTCACTGCCATCACCTACCTATTACCTTTAGTTACTTTCATTCCATCTAAATTAATTATCGCTCCTACTTTTTTCATAAAATCCATTCCCAATATACCATTTATCTCAAAGCCATAATCCATAACTCCTACTTCTACTTTAAAATTATGAAGCTCCAAGTCACCTAAAGCTATTGAATCTACCTCTTTTTTATATACAAATTCCGAACCGCCTACACCTGAAATAGTTTCAATGACATCATCATCTTCTATTGTTATATCTATTTCCTCAACTACATCCATTTTGAATACAGTACCACCTGAACCAGTATCTAAAAGTACATTGTCAATACTTATCTTTTTTCCATTATAAGAAAGACTAACTGTGCAAAATGGAAGTCCATATTTCAAATCAAGTTTAACCATTCTTTCGCACTCCAATCCAGTTTCTTTCTTCTATTAATAATTGTTCATTTTTAGTATTATAAACGTACATCTCTCTACTTTTATCCTTTTTATGCTTCTCTGCATACTCTTTAAGAGCTTCTTTTCCGTTGTCATATACATTTATAACTGAAAGTTCCTCAACAATTCTTTTACCACCCTCAGAACAAGCCTCTATAGCTTCAAATAAAAGCCATTTATTTGGATATACTTTTCTCGCCTCATTCCACTTCATTCAAACTTTACCTCCTTACTTTTAACCTTTTTTACTTGCCGCTTAAATCAAATAATCTCAAATCCCAACTCTTCAAGGTATCCGTTAAGTTTTTCTTCTGAGTCTGCCATCTTCATTTTTAATTCTCTGATATCCTGTAAAACTAAGTCAATATCTACTTCTTCCTCTTCTTCTGTAGTATCAACATATCGGCTAATATTAAGGTTATAATCATTCTCCTCTATAGTTTTTAAATTAACTACGCTTGCATATTTTTCTACATCTTTATATTCATCAAAAACTTTAACTATTTTATCTATATCTTCGTCTCTAATCTTATTTTTATTTCCATCTTTAACAAAATCATTACTTCCATCTATAAATAAAACCTTTTTTCTTTTATCTTCATCCTTATTCTTATTAATAACTATTATAGCTGCAGGAATACCTGTACCGTAGAATATATTTTGAGGTAATCCTATTACAGCTTCTATTAAGTCATCTTTTAAAAATCCTGTTCTTATTTTCTGCTCCGCTCCACCTCTAAAAAGCACACCATGAGGCACTACACTCGCCATCTTACCTTTTACATTTAAACTTGCCACCATATGAGATACAAATGCTAAATCTCCATAAGATTTCGGTGGTACTCCATAAGAAAATCTATGGAACTCATCAACACCTGCTTCTTCACGTCCCCAATTCTTCAATGAAAATGGAGGATTGGCAAGAACCTTGTCAAATGTCTTTAAAACTCCACCTTCTGTATGTTTAGGTTCTCTTATGGTATCTCCCTTTTGTATGTCAGCTCCTTTTGCTCCATGAAGTAACATATTCATTTTGCAAATTGCCCAGGTAGAAAGATTTATTTCCTGGCCATAAAGAGATACATTCTTGTAATTTCCACTATGCTCTTTTATGTATCGAATACTCTGAATTAACATACCACCAGAACCACAAGTTGGGTCATACACTCTATCACCTTCTTGTGGCTTCAGTAAATTAACCATTACCCTAACTACTTCTGTTGGAGTATAAAATTCTCCTCCCTTCTTGCCTCCTTCATCTGCAAATTGTTTAATTAAATATTGGTAAGCGTCTCCTAAAATATCTTCTGATTCAAGATATTTATTTGAAAGATTCATACCATCAAAAATAAGTAACAATTGGCTAAGTTTTTTATCAGGTACACGTTCCTTATCATTATAATTAACCGTAGTTAAAACTCCTATAAGTTCACTATTTTTAGGTTCGTCCTCTATAGCTTTAAACGCTTTATCAAGTTCGGGTCCTATATTTAAATTTAAATTTTTTAACTTATCCCATCTTGCTTGTTCTGGAATATAGAAAGTTTCATAAATAGACGAATCATTTAAAAGTTCTTCTATTTCTTCTTCAACCATACCTTCCTCTTTAAACTCATTAAATCTAATCTTCCTTTCGGAAACAAATTCATCATTCATCCTTTTTAAAAATAACATTCCAAATATGTAGTCCATGTATTGGGTCGCTGATAATTCTCCTCTAAGAACATCCGCACACTCCCAAAGCTTTGATTCTAATTGTTGTAATGTTAGTTTCTCCATAATCTTTTTCTCCTCTTAAAATATATATTTAATATAAAACTAATAATCTTCTAACTTACTACATTTTATCACAATCCTATATCTTATTGTCTATAGTAAGTAGTTTATCTGCTGTAACTAATAATGAATATTGTAAATAAAGTTGCAATTGTATAATAATATATAATTCAATGCCATACTTAAATTTCAATAAAAATGATTAAATCCTGCTTAACTTGCATATGAAAGACTTCTATATTTTATAAGTTTCATATCAAATTAAACAGGATTAATTTATAAAATTGTTAAATTACATTTATTTTACAATTCTATTATTGCTTTAGCTTCTTCGTAAAATTCATGGGTATCTTCATAGATGTCAAAGTGAATCCCCATTTCAAACTCAAATGTTTCTATATAATAATTTCTTTTAAACTCATAAATATCTTCCTCTAATACTTCAACAATAAAAGCCTCATATTCATCATTATAATAGTCACTATTAAATTCATAGTCATATTTTCTTTCTATTCCATTAACCCAATCTTGATATTGTTCGTTAAATGCCTCAAATTCACAATATTCGTTTCTTATAGAGTCGCCAATGAAAGGACCATCATCATACGCGTCTTGGTGATAAATGCATCTAATTGTAGTAGTATCTCCCAGGCTGAATGTTCCATCATCTATGCCTGCATATATTTCACCTGTTTTCAGATTTATTTCAACCGTATAGCCATAATCATAGATTGAATTATCAACTACATTTTCTGCTATATTAAAATCATCAATAGCTTCTATAGCCTCTTCCTCTGCAATAACTTCATATTCTTTTATATCATTTGTAGATTCATCTAATCTCTCAACTATTACTTTTTTCATAAATTATTCCTCCTATGCTTTTGTTTTTTAGTTTGTTTATTCTTTTCTACTCTTTTATATAAAGCGATGTTAAGTACGCCTGAATATGGCTTTTCAATACTAATGCAAATTTCTTTAAGTCTTCATCATTCAAAGGTACTCTAACAATTTCTTCTGGCTTATCCTGAGGAATAATTAGTCCTGTTTCACTCTCTTCTCCTGCTCCTATCTCTCCAGAAAAAATCCAATTTACCTTATCACCAGGTGTTATTTTAAATCTTCTAAATAGACACTTTCCATCTGGCCGCTCTTTTCCACGCTCTTTTAATTTTACTGCTGACACTCCTCCAATATCGGCATAAATTTCTTTGCAGTATTTATACCCACTTTTTTCTTTTATGTTATTTGCCTGTTTAGCTAATGCAGCTAACCTACCACTTAATATGTCATTTGCTAATATCAATATTTTATCAATATCTATATATAAAGAAATGTTTATTAACTGTCTGCTATTTTTTTCAAGTTTCAAATCATATTTAACAAAATTTATCTGTACTTTGTTGATTTGGAAAGCATTATTCATAACTTCGAGAAAAACATTCTTACCATCTATTCTTAAAATTTGATTTATATTATTTTTAACCATTTCTTATATTCAACCTTTCTCTATACAAATAATTATGAATATAGTTCATTCATCTTCATTCTAATTAATTATTTTCTTATATTCAGTATATTCGCAATATGAATATACTGAATATTCTGATATATGTATTTGCAAGATTATTAAGAAATCTGAATTTCTAACAAATATCTTTCTATTAAGTAAAATAATAAAGAACAGTGTCTTGTATTTTGAAAGCTCAATTTTATTCTGAATTAACTTTTTAACTACTTCTGATGCCAATTTTCATAGTCTGCAATCCATCTTATTTAATTAATCCCCAAAACATTAGTATATCTAATATTTTATACTTTTAATTAAGTCATATTTTCCTAAGTAATTTATTATAGCTATAGCCTCTCTCTCTTGAAAATCATCTTGATAATCTGAATCAGCTGGATTTGTAAGCCATACTATTTCTGCCTCATTGCCATTTTCTATTAGTTTTACTACTTCTTCAATAGATTTCTCAGTTGGATTACAACATTCACTCCAGCCTGCATTATCATTTATGTCACAATCATAATCAGGAAACTCTTTCTTAGCTCTCTCTATTACATACTTAGAATCTACATCATATTTTAATTTTATAGCTTGTTTTAAATACTGACTTCCATATGCTGCAATCCATTTATCTCTTTCTTGACCAAATGCTTCTTCTTTTTTCTTTTCTTTTTCTAACTCTTTGAGTTCTTCTTTGCGTTCGTTCTCTTCTTTTATTTTTAAGCGTTTATCCTCTTCTTCTCTTTCTCTTAGAGATTGTTCTCTTCTAATTTCCTCAACTCTCTCTCTTTCTTTTCTAAATTCTTCTTCTCTTTTATCTCTTTCATCAATAAATGGCTGATACTTTTCTTCTAATTTTTTTAAATTTTCTCTTCTATTTTCTTCCCAAGTCAACAGTTCGTTAACTTCTTGAACTTTATCAAAACGCTTTTTCCTCATTTTTTCTGTTAAATATTTTCCACATTCATCCTCTTTTTTAATATAATCAACAAGTATATTTTCTAAATGATTCTTATACTCTGAAAATATAAATCCAATATTTAAATATATATTTCCATTAGTATCTACATTAGCAAGTTTCAAAATTCTCTCTGAAACCTCAGCTTCAATCTCTTGAATTTCTTGTCCATCTCCACCTAATAAAATACTGTTTTTTCTTCCATCTTCATTAAAAGATATTTTACTATTACTTTCTTTTTTTCATCCATTCTTATTTTCTCCTTTTCATCTTAGTTTAACTTTCTTATCACTTAAGCCATCATTATGCAACTGCAATATACAAATTCTTATATGGACAATAGTCTTTAATACTATCAATATCTATTATGTTTTCATCATATATAAGTGCATGCCCTTTCCAAAATTGTAAGCATTCCTTTAATTCATTTTTTGACTTAATGTTTAAATCTTCTGGCTCTTTAAAACTTTGGCTGGCTGGGAAAGCAGTTATCAAAAAATATTCTTCATCATTATTTCTATTTTTGTTTAAAATAAAAACAATTGACTTTACAAGTTCAGCTCTTCTATTTTTTACAAGCCTGGAATAAATCTCTCTGCCTGTTCTCTTAGCAAACACTATTTCATCTTCTGGTTTTGTCTGTATGCACTTACAGTACCCTATGTTATATTCAAATTCGATTTTTACTATTTCAAAGGATTTATTTAAACTATCAAACTTTCCTTCAATCTCACACTTTTTTAATAACTCCTTCCAATTAACTACAAAATCAGTCTCATGAACTTTCATATGTTTTTTAGCGTTATTACTTATAATAACCTTCATATCATTAAAATCCTCCATTCTTATTGAAATCTTATTGAAATTATCTATATATTGATTTATAATGTTTGTGTGTTTATAATTTATTTTTATTTTAGCGGTTAAGTTAACCTGGCAAAGTTAACTTAATTTTTTGCTATTTTGTTCCAAATATTTCTTTTAATAATTTTTCTACATCAAAAATACTTTTTCTTTTGCTCCAAAATTCAAAAGCCATTCTTATTACAGTAAAGCTCCTAAATGAATCAAATTTATATATTTTTTCAAGTAGCTTGTCTATATTCACATTGTAAATTAAGTCAGCTCCTTTGGTTGCTCTTATAGTTATTAATATCATTACTATAATAGTTTTTCATCTTTAGACTCCCTTTCTTTTATTTTTGGTTTTCTATTAACTCCGATATATATATTATATCCGTTTTATTGACTTAAGTCAACATTTTTTTTAAAAACTTTTTTCATATATATGTTGGTCAGCAAAATCCATAATCAAAGCACAAATTAAATGACTTAAGTCAAAAGGAATGTAAATTTATATGATATTTACATTCCTTTTATATTAGTTTTTCCATATTTATAAGATTTCTATTATAGTTTTATATCAACAAGTTTATAATAAATGCAACTTTAACTACCAAAATAGTTATATCTTTTTTAAATCATCAGCTAACCTTTTTCTACTTTTTTTATAGCAATCCATATCATTTAATAATTTGGTTAAAACATATACTATACTTTCTTCATTTGATATTCCATACTTAAATACATCATTTAAAATTGTTGCTATCATATCTTTTTCATTGTTTGTAAGTACCTTTTTTTCTTCTTTACCGTCTATTATAATTGGAGCTTCAAAATTAGTTTCCTTTAAAATAGTTTCAATATCATCTTGCTTTATGCTATTTTGCTTCATATTGTTAGCTATTATATCACCATATCCAAAACTTTTAAACACTTCAATTAAATCTAAATTAAACTTTTTTATAAGTAGACATACCAAATTAAAAGATACGTTAACTCGATTTTCATTTTCAATCCTATTTAAATAAGACGCTGTAATTAAGGCATCTTCCTCAATAACTTCTTTTCCATCCTTAACTTTTTTAACTTTAACAGTCATCTCTTTTTCGATTTCCTTTAAAGATTTTCCACTCTTCTTCCGCTCTCTTCGGATAATACTGCCAAATGTTATATTACTACTATTATTTTCATTTTTAATTTGTTCATTTTCCATTGTAGTACACACACTCCTCAATTATAAATGATATTGGTTTCGTCAACTATTGTCAATATCAACTTGAAACTGTTAATATTTTTTTATATTTACCTATCCAAGTAAAATTATCTTTTTGTGAGTATGTTTACTGGTCTATATATCTCCTAATTTTCATCATATCTAACCATGCGTGACATTCATTAGAATATCCAAAAGCTATTATATAAAAACTTGCTTCAACTTTCTCATAAAATTCCCTATTTTTTTAGTATACATATATTCTCCTCTATTCTATCTGACAATAATGAATTTCTTTCTTTAATTACTCTTTTTACCGCTTCATTAAAAGTATCCTTATTCCCTATTATTATTATCCTTTCAATGCACCTTGTTACTGCAACATATAATAATTCTCTGCTTAACATTCTTTTATGTTCCTTATCTACTATCATTATTATTACCTTGGATTCACTGCCTTGCATTTTGTGTACAGTAGAAACATATGCCACCTCTATATCCTCAACTTCATTTTTTTTAAATGTTATTTCTTTGCCACTAAAATCAATTGTTACAGATTCTATCTCAGTCATATTTCTCAACACTTTTTTAACTATTCCTTTCTGTCCATTGAATATATTTTTTCGATAATTATTTCTTACTACAATTACTGGGTCCAATATCCCCAATTTATAAATATCTCTTTCTTGGATAGGATTAAATTCATTAGCTATTTCCCTATTCAATTGTTCTACACCATTATTTCCTTTCTTAACAGGAGACATTACTTGTATATCATATATACTTGTCCCTTTATTAAGTAATTTCTCTACTGCTCCTATTACTTTTTCCTTAATATTTTCTCCATCTGCATTTATAAATTCAAATTCATTCTTCTTTAACCATATTCCAGACTTTTCACCATTTATGCCTATGCCTTTAATTATTTTATTTGCATTACTAATTATTAAACTATTCTTTTGCTGTCTAACAACGTCTTGTAAATAAACCACAGGGATTACCCCACTTTTTATTAAATCTTTTAGTACACTTCCAGGGTCAATAGATTGCAGCTGAAATTTATCCCCAACGATTACAATTCTAATATTCTTGTTGTCTTTCACACTAATCATCAAATCTGTAAACAACTGTAACCCTATCATTCCTATTTCATCTACTATTAGCACATCTGCTTTAATACTTCGAAAATTGTTGTTATCTTCTCTTTCTATTCCTAATAATCTATGTATAGTTGAACCTTGAACCCCAGTAATACAGCTCATTCTTTCGACTGCCTTTCCAGTAAAGGAAGTGAGTTGGATATTATTACATTTTAAATATTTAAATCCTTCTACAATTGCTTTTATTACTGTTGTTTTCCCGCTGCCAGCTACTCCTGCTATACACGTTATTTTATTAGAAAGAGACATCTTAACTGCTTTCTGTTGTAAATTATTTAATCTAATATTTTTTGATATATAACTTTTTATAAATTTCTCAACCTTATCTAAATCATAATTAATCTTCTTATTTTCTTCTACAAAATTAGTTATTAATTCCGCAAGTTTAACTTCAGAATTATATAGCCTGCTTAGATATATACAAGTATTTTCATTTAAATCTCTATACAAAACTATTTCATTTTCAGCACTTAAAAAATCTAATATTTTATCTAATAATTTTTCGTCATTTAATACCCCTAATTCTTTAAGCCTATCCTCTAATTCGCTTTTATATGTAAATACATGCCCTTCTTTAGCCATGCACTCATTAATGTAAATAATTGCAGCTGCAACAATATTTCTACTTTTGTAATCTTCATCTTTATTAACACTGCACTTTTCTATTATCTCTTTTATTACCTTAAAAGAGATTGCATAATGACTTAATATATATGCTCTATCATTAACCATATTTGTTATATCCATACCATAATCTACAATTAACTCATCTACTACTTGTTCCCCAATATCGCCAAACTCATATATAAGTTTTTCCTTAATTGTTAAATTTCTATTTACATTATCTTTTTTCATTCAATTTATAACTTCTCCTTTTCTTTAGTTACAAATTGATTATGGCATATAAGCAATATTCTTTATATAGATAAGCTGTTCTACCTCGTTCGAGTTTATTAAATATAAAAAAGGCAGAAGCACTAACTTGCTCTTGCCTTTATCACTTTATCTTTAAATATTAAATTTGCTACTTCTTCTCCAAATTTAGCTTTACAAATCATATATGAAAAACAACTTGCAGTGGTACGTTTTCCGCTATAAAGCATTATTTTTGCTAATTGTTCTCCCTTTTCAAACAACTCTTGATTATATTCTGGAATATAAAAATATGTTATTTCATTTCTATTCCATTTAGTATATTTTACTTGATTTAAATTTGGTTTCTGTATTAAACCAAGTAAAGCAAATGTGTTAATTACGGGATTTATTGTACTTTTACTTTTCTTCATTATACCAGCAATATATTGAAGTGACATAGAAAATGCCATACCTGTTTCACTTTTGGTATGCCAATAGAGCTTCTCTATACCTTCATCTAATATTATTTCTAATTTAGCTATATGTACAGATATCAATTCAAATAAGGCTGGAAAATTATCTTTAGTTAAGTTACCTTTTATAAATTTCTTGCATCTATTATATTTATCTCTAATTATTTCAAGTTCCGTTATCCTTATTTCTAATAATTTACTCAAATCCTGTATAACTTTTCTAATATCACAACCTATAAAAATTTGATACAAATCTAATACATCAAAATCAATGTTAGCGCAGTAATTTTCTTTAGTTTTGTCGCCAACCATATATAAATATTTATTTTTATTAATACTATAGCTTACCCATGCTTCTAAATTATCTCCTTTTATCGTTAGTTCCCTAACTTTCATTCCAAACCTCTCATAGCCTGATATGCATACTTCTCTACCAGTATATTTTACACTTTCTTTTTCTATAACTTTATCTGCTTCTTTTTCAGTTTTAAAAGCAAAAGATTTACACTGTTCCTTATACATAAATTCACACATAAAGGTTTTTTCCATTAAAACATCCAACCCAAAAATATATCTAAAATCTATTTGTCTAATAAGTACCATTGCTTCATCTACTGTAGAAACGTCTTTATTAACAGCTAATAATCTTTTTATATATTCCTTATTATTAATAAAATATTGCTTATATTTATTGTTTGTACCAACAGCCTGTTGTGCTTTCTTAATTCTTTTAACTCTATCCATAAAATTTCTCCTATTCTACCTCTCCGAACGATTACCTATAAAAAATTACTCTGTTTTATATTTATATATCTAACCACGTTATCATTTGAATGTTTTTATCCAATTATAAATTTTAATTAAACACATTTCTATGTTTTAGATGTTCTACAAAGTCCGAGTACTTCTTATTCTTAGTAAAATTGTCACTATATTGAATAAATCCTTATAAAATAAAAAAAGCAGTGGAAGAAAAAAGAAAAATAAAGTAATTACATGTCTTCTTATTGAAATTTTAATATCAGCAAAAATGTCTTAATCAAACTAAAAAAAGCTCACATCTTTTAAAAATATGAGCCAAATTTTATTATATTTTTTCTTTTTCTTTTGATTTTATTATCTTTTCATAAGCAATTCATTAAAGTCCTTAACTCCTTTGCTTCGCAACTCTTGCCTACCATCCATAACATTACAATTTCTATATTGATTTTTAATATTCATATAAGCCTTATGACCTGAATCATCATTGTCTGTACAAACACAAATAGTGTCAATTGATTCATATATACTTATATATGTTTGAATTATATTTATTTTAGCTGAGCCACCAGTAGATAATAGTAAACAATTATGCAAGATGCTTTGATTTATCTGAAAATATGATATTAAATCTATTGGTGCCTCAAACACCATAAGATTTTTAAACTTAGTACCAATTTTGTATGCAAATCCATAATTTTGATTAGAACCTGACACAACACCTTTAAATCTTGTATTAATATAACTATTTGTGCCACACTTATCTGCTCCAACTACCTTATTCATTTCATTTAGATGTAAAAAAAGTGCATTATGCCTTTCATCTTCCCCTAATAGTCCTTTACTTATAAATTCATTTATTACTTTAGCATTTATCCCTCTCGTTTTACATAAGTAACCATATACATGTTTAATTTCATTAGTAGAATATTTAATATCTATACTTGCTCTCTTAGTTTCTGCAGAATTCTTTTTATAGCATAAAGTTTGTCTTGTACTATTAATACTATCTTTTAATAAATACTTGACTGCCTTTCTAAAATCATTGCTTGTAATATTTGACATAACATAATTTATAATATTGCCTTGTTGACCATATTTATACCAAAAATATATAGGTGTCTCATACTTATATGTAACTACAAGAGTATGTTCTTCTTTAGAACGATAGTTATTTGTAGATTCTTCAATAAAATTAAAACCTTGGCTTTCTAAAAAGCTTTTTAAATCAACCGACTTAGCTTTATTAATAATTTCATCTTCTAATAATGGCATTATTCATTTTCTCCTTCATATTTTATATTTTTTATAATTTTATAAAAATATTTAGGAGATTTATATAATTAAACGGTCGTAGCAAGTCTTACCAAAATCAGGAATTAATTTGTAACTTGTTATTACTTAACATATGTAAAATTACATAACTTGTTACTAAACTTAACAATTTTTGTTTTTATTTCGTATTCAAATATTATATTACATATAATTATCTACAATATATGTAACATGTCATGTAAAAATATACAATTTAATTCAAAATATTTTTTACATAATTATACTCTTACTTATAAAAATTTTGTATGAAAATAAAATACTGATTGTAAAAAATAGTAATTGTAGATATTAACAATTACTATTTTTTCATGTTGGTGAATTTATTATTAGTAGAACATATATATACCTGTGAAGTAAGTATTATATATTCATTATTAAAATATTCAATTTAAAGCCTATATGATTAATTATATAGGCTTCTTAATGTCTTTATACCTTTCTTCTTATATAAGTTCTTAAAAGAGTATATACACTCGAATATCATATATGTTTTATAGTACATATTATGTTTTATCTTTTAAGGTGTTCAAAACAAAAAATATTTTATATCACATAAGTATTTATGTATTACACATATTGTTATTTATATATTATTTATTGTTTATATACTTAAAGCTCTTAATTCTTGTTTTCCATAAAATAGAGTTTATTTTTTAGCAGTATATAGGTTTATGATTCGGGGGTAGTTGTGAATATTCTTACAATTTATTTTTATACATGAATATTCAATATTTATACCTATTAAATATTGAATTAGGCTTCTCTTTTTTCTAAGGTTTCATACTCTTTACATCTGCAAGACTTAATCCTGTTATTTCTGCAATTATTTTATCATCATACTTCGAGTCTATCATTTTTATACCTATATCTACAGCCATCTTCATTCTTGCAAAATTCTCAGCCACTTCAATTTTGCTTTCAATTCCGTTTAAATTAAATGTTTCCAATGATTCCATAGTTTACACCTCTTCACCTTTTTTAACTTAGAGTAATATTTTAAACTATAACTAAAACATTATAGGACCCTCAAAAGCTTATAATTACCTTGCCAAGTTTATATAATTGTAATATAAAGATTAAATATAATAAAGATATCCAATTTAATTATTAATGTTTTAGATGTATCTGTCATATATTAATACTAAATCTTTCTAAAGCCTCGTATCAACAACTCTTTAGAAGCATCTAAAATCTAAAACTATTAATATATCTTAGATTTTAGTTTTTGCGTAAGTACTGTTATAAATATTAATCGAAGTGTATTCCATAAAGTTCCCACATTAATTTTAATATCCGTTCATTTTCCTTTTCAACTTCAGATTTAAGGTTAATTTTAGTGATAGTACGGGTTTCCTTTCTTATTTCATTAGTTGCCACTTTACCTTTATATTTTCCTCGAATACTTGCCATTTTAACTCCTCCTATTTTCTTAAACTTAATTTATTATAATTTTTAATCTCTCAGCTAAATCTATATCAAATTGTTCTAATTTATTATCATTTTTTTGCACTTTCTTTGCTATAATAAATAAATCCATTTATTTTTTTATTATAACTACATATCTATTTTACCAAATGCAGCTCGATTTTACATCAACATTATAAGCAATTTTTACAACGAATTAGTCGTATCCATACTTAATTTATTTTTCCTTAATTATGCTTTTAATTAATAATGTATCTTTGCTTAATGAGGCTCCACAAATCCACTCTATGCATTCAAACTCAACCTTAAATCTTTTTAACTCATTAACATCCTTTAATGCTTTAAATACTTCTCCATCAAAGTATTTAGATATATCGAATATTCTATGTTCTCCATTAGATAACTCGATTAGTAACTTGTTTGAACTGTAAACACTAATATTGATTATTCTCATTTATATACCTCTCTAAAACTTCTTTTTTATTATTAACCAAATTTCCTAACGTTGTATCATTTTACTTACTCTAAAAGCTTTATTAATACCATATTTATATAAATACCAAGTTAGAAAAATTAAATAAAAAAAGATATTAGTCAAGGATTATTCCTAAAACTAATATCTCTAATTTTTATTTAATTGGACTAAAAAGAATACTTATAAAAGTTTGTTCAACTTTTATAGTTATTGTTCTGCCATCCAGTTCAATAGTCTGAGATTTTAAATTAGGATTTTGTAATATAGAAAATAAAGTATCTCCCTGAGTTGGAAGTATCCAATTTAAGATGGTATGTATTTTAGCATCTATTTCTGGATTACTTGCCATAATTCCAAGTCCCATATCAACATCTCCAGAACCTACACCATACGAAACTGCATCCCAGTCATCTAACACCTTTGAACCATATCTATTTAAAACTACATTAGGATATTTATCAACAAATCCTAAACTATATAATTTTTGCTTTATCTGATTACCAGTATGACCTGGTGCATCTACAACTGGTGTATCTATAGCTAAACCATAATCTCCAACAATTATAAGATTTTTATTTTCAACAAAACTTTTTTCTGTTGAACTACAATCATTATCTATTAATGTTAGAGGGTAATTCATTTTGCCTGCCAATACAGAAGCTACAAGAGCGTTGTGAAAATCCTTTCCTGTTGCCAAAGTAAGTCCTTCTGTAGAAGAATCAAAATTATTAACTATTGCTTGAGAAGTCTGGTATCTATCAGCTCCACCAAAGCGACTAACAGTTACACCCATATCCAAAAGTTCATTATATATATTGGAAGACATAACGAATTCCCCTCCCAGTATATTTACTCGCTGAATTCCCCAATCCTTTAAAGCTTGCTTGGTTTGTTCATTAAGGGAATTCTCATTTGTAAGCAGTATAGGACTTCCTGTTTTTCCTGCAAAGGTTGATGCTGAAAGAGCATCAGGATAGTTATATGCATTAGCTAAAAATGCAGTTTTGGAATTGCTTATTTTCTCAACAGCCTTTCCAACTTGTACTGCCGTAGCAAATCTATCTAACCCTCCAAGTCTTTCTACAGTTAAGCCCTGACTTTTAACTTTATCCTCTACTGCTTGTGATACTGAAGAAGTACCCCCAAGGATATAAACATTTTTTGCTTTTAACCTGATTATTTCGGCTAAAGTATTATCACTAAGAGTGTTTGTTTCTGTGAAGAGTATTGGTGCATCAATCTTTATACCTAAGGATGTACCAGACAGTGCATCAGGGAAATCTGCTGAACTTGCCAAAATAACATTGTCTGAGGTTGTCCATCCTTTCTGACTTACCTTAATACCTGTATCGTATACATCACTTCCATTTATTCTTGTTACTGTTGGCGTTGAATCAGCACTCACCTTTGTATTGAAACCGATTAATATTCCAACAATCAAAATTGATATAGCTATTAAAATGTTCTTATTTAATAATTTTTTCATAATGTCCCCCCTATTAAATTATTATATTAATTAATATTTTATTAAAAATTCGCTTCCTATTTAACTAAATTATAACATTGATTTAATAAATATTTTATATTTTTCTGTCGGATTTGTAAAAAACATTTTAATTTATACTCTTTTCTTACAAAATATATCTTATAATGCGCAAAAAAGTATATAAAATGATAATCAGCATATACACTGTTTTCCATTTTATATACTTTTCAAATATTATTTAGATTTTTAAAAACAATCAGTTTACTAATATTAATTATCCAAAAAATCTTTAAGATTCTTCTTTTTAATATTATAATTTTTAACCCACGTCTTATATGCCTGTTCATCCAGAAAATCCACCATTTTACTAATATTTTTCCTATTATTAAAGTATTCTAATGCCAAATAATATTCTTCCTTATCAATTTCAAAAATAATAATTGGAGGTAAATTATTTCCTATAAGTAAATAGTTGAGTAACACTCTTCCTACCCTTCCATTACCATTAGCAAATGGATGTATGACTTGAAAGGAACATATAAAATAGCCGACTATCTTTAAAACATTACTTTTATTAATATCTACATCATTAATCGCTCTAATCAATAAGTTTAGATTTTTCTCAATTTTTAATGAAGATACATCTGCATTAGTTAAATTAACGATATAATCATCTTTCTTAAATTCTCCTGGTTTTTCTCCTTTATATAATAATTCTTCTGTAAAACAATCCTTCATTAAAGAATAATGAACATTTTTAATTAACTCAATAGACAATTTCCTATTATTCTCTTCAGCTAAATGTAAAATATTATTACAAAAATCCCTATGATTTTCTATCTCTTTAATTGTCTTTTTATTTACTTCAAAAGTAGTAACCTTTTCCCCTTTAAAAACTGTTTCTACATCTCGAAGCCTGGTTTCATTATTTGCTATTTTATTAGACGAATATGTAAACTTCACAAAAAACCTATTTAACATAGTTTTTGTTTTTCCTTTTCTCCAAACCTTTATGGCCTCATTATAAAACATTACTAAAGCTCCTATCTAACATTAATATATTATATTAAGCTCTTAAGTAAATTAAAAACTTTTTTTTATTAGTTGCTACAGATGGTATATAGTTATCAGGATTATGTGCATTTCTTGTAAAAGTTCCAAGAATAGCTCCTGTCTCCTTATCTTTAACTACTTCGTAAACTATTCTTAAATTTCTTATATCATTGTCACTTTCACGAAGAACAAGGTCTCCATAATAAGTTCCGCCACCTATTGAACCAACAAACACTGCTGTTGTCATAGTTGGGTCACTTCTTAATGAAAGATACTTTGCCCAAGTTTCTGCACACGTAGCATTCATCGTTGGTTCTTGCTGTATTAGCTTTCTTAAAGCATCAAGTTTTACGGGATAATATGCATCGTCATCTGGATTATCCCACTTAGTGTCTCCACTTGGACATGCTAATGAATAAGTCCAAGGGGATAAATCATATCCATAATCTCCTGGCGTTGCATTTGATGTATGGTCTGGTGGAAAATATGGGTTACTTATTTCATTACCTAAACTTGAATACCCCATGTATCTCCATTCTCCGTTTACTCCTTTATATCGCTCACAATTATTTGTTACTCCAACACCATAAATTACATTGCCTCACTAACATCGTTAACTATACGTTTTGAAAAAGGCTTAAACCTATCTCCATTTGAATAATTATATACATTTTCATACATATTAGCATAAAGTACAAGTATTGGACATTTGAGCCTCAGCAAGAATGGGAACAGGTGAATACCATCTAAGATGTTTATATTGTTCCAAAAACACCATATTGCTTATATCACTTTTACCATCGTACCAATCTAATTGATTTTTTCCATTTGAATTAAAGTGCATTACTGTAGGAATTCCTGTTTTACTTATAGTATTTAGAATCATCATAATCTTCAATAAGTCCGGTTGCCGCATAAACCTTTATAGGATATGCAATTAATATTAGTATAAATAAAAACATAAGTGCCAATACCTTTATTACTAATAAATTTTTATTTATAGTTTTTCAATTTTATCACCATTCTTTCTTATCTATTATATTGGTTGAGTGTCTTGTGAACTCGCTTCGCTCGATATTTCAGTGGAGGTATCTATTTCCCCTACTGAAATTTACTAAATCCCCCACCTATGCTGCCGCTTACAGGTAGGGGGAATCCTGATTATGTTATAAAATTTAACTAATCTACCTTAAAATCATCTATATATTTTTAATTAAAGTAGTTATATACAATAATAATACTAATAAGAAAAAGATATTAGTTAAGAATTAATTCTAAAACTAATATCTTTAGCTTTACTTAATTGGTCCAAAATT
The DNA here is from genome assembly GCF_001636845.1 of Clostridium ljungdahlii. GTDB lineage: Bacteria > Bacillota > Clostridia > Clostridiales > Clostridiaceae > Clostridium_B > Clostridium_B ljungdahlii_A. The sequence goes on along the minus strand of NZ_LITT01000019.1, from coordinate 8,053 downwards.
TATACTTATAAAAGCAGGCTGAACCGTTATGGAAATAGTTCTTCCATCCAATTCAAGAGTTTGAGAGTTCAAATTGGGATTCTCTAATATAGAAAATAAAGTATCTCCTTTAGTAGGAAGTATCCAATTTAACATGGTGTGTATTTTTGTATCTATTTCTGAATTGCTTGCATAAATTGATATATTTATATCTCTGCTATCGTGATATGTGGAATAAGTTACACCATCATACTCATCTACTCCTTGCGAACCATACTTATTTAAAGCCATGCCTCCTCTTTTATCAAAGAAACCTAAACTATATAACTTTTGTTTTATTTGACTGCCAGTATAACCTGGTTCATCTACAGTTAAACCATAGTCTCCAACAATTATAAGATTTTTATTTTCAACAAAACTTTTTTCTGTTGAACTACAGTCATTGTCCATTAATGTTAGAGGGTAATTCATTTTACCTGCCAATACAGAAGCTACAAGAGCATTGTGGAAATCCTTTCCTGTTGCCAAAGTAAGCCCTTCTGTAGAAGAAGCAAAATTATTAACCATTGCTTGAGAAGTCTGGTATCTATCAGTTCCACCAAAACGATTAACAGTGATGCCCATATCCACAAGCTCATTCAATATATTGGAAGACATAACGAATTCCCCTCCCAGTATATTTACATGTTCAATTCCCCAGTCCTTTAAAGCTTGCTTGCTTTGTTCGTTAAGAGAATTACCATCTGTCAGAAGTATAGGACTTCCTGTTTTTCCTGCAAAGGTTGAGCCTGAAAGAGCATCAGGATAGTTATATGCATTAGCTAAAAATACAGTTTTAGAATTGCCTATTTTCTCAACAGCCTTTCCAACTTGTACTGCTGTAGCAAACCTATCTGACCCTCCAAGTCTTTCTACTGTTAGACCTTTGCTTTTAATTTCATCCTCCACTGCTTGTGATATTGAAGAAGTACCCCCAAGGATGTAAACATTTTTTACTTTTAACCTGATTATTTCGGCTAAAGTATTATCACTAAAAGTGTTTGTGTCTGTGAAAAGTATTGGTGCATCAACTTTTATACCTAAAGATGTACCAGATAATGCATCAGGAAAATCTGCTGAACTTGCCAAAATAACATTATCTGAGGTTGTCCATCCTTTCTGACTTACCTTAATGCCTGTATCATATACATTACTTCCATTTATTCTTGTTATTGTTGGTGTTGCATCAGCACTCACCTTTGAATTAAAACTGATTAATATTCCAACAACTAAAAATGATATAGCTATTAAAATGTTCTTATTTAATGGTTTTTTCATAATGTCCCCCTATTCAATTATTATATTAATTAGTATTTTATTAAAAATTTATTTCCTATTTAACTAAATTATAGCATTGATTTAATAAATGTTTTGTATTTTTCTGTCGAATTTGTAAAAAACATTTTATTTTATACTTTTTTCTTACAAAATGTATCTTATAATACACAAAAAAGTATATAAAATAAAAATCAGCGTATATACTGATTTTTATTTTATATACTTTTTAAATATTATTTTAAAACTTCTTCTAAATATTTATCAAAGCAGTATAGATATCGCTTAACAATTCTACAAAATATCAAAATTATTTTTTCTTTATCATTAAACCATCCAAGTGCTAAGAATGTAGCTATTTGATTATATTCATCATTCCAATCCAGCATAAAATCAAACTCGTCATCAATCTTTTCACGCTTTGTCTTTAACTTGTAATAGGCTTTTTTACTTTTTATGTTATTAAATGCCAAAACAATGCCAATGCGATTTCTTCTATCTGCCATAACTTTATAGTCTATTCCACCATATCCCGTTCCCATAATAAAGCAATTTCCTGTAACATCCTTATATTGATAAACATTACCTTGATTACTACAATCCTGTCTCAGTCTTTTGCAAATTTTTATCAAAATTTTTTGTTTATACGACATGACCTTAATATCATCTTTTACACTATTTACTTTACTTACATTATAATAGTTTTTTATACTACTAATTAATAAAAAATGTTCCTTAATATTATTTAGTTGTTTAAGCATTTCTATCTGTTTATATTTGTTGCATTTATTTATTTCTACAAGCTGCTTAATAACATCTTTATTAATAATTAGAAATAGTAATTCGATGTTTTTTTTAGAATTCGTAATAATTAATTGCTTTAATTCTGTTATATACTTATCTGTAAATTCTGTAGCTATCCAAGCTATTAATGTACTTTTATCATTTTTTGCCAAACTTATTAATTCTACAATTTGCCTATAGTGTATTTCATCGGATTTTGTCAACTGCATCTCGCAAAATAATTGTTTTTCTTTTTCTGCAGCACTTATATCAACTCGTCTCTTAAAATTTTTATCAACATAAACACGTTCTAACATAATATCATTTTCACTTAAGATTATTCCTATTTTTTCAGACAACTCTGTCGGGTTCTTCTTTATATAAATCGAATATAAGTATTCTCTCCTACTTCCGTCAAAGCTCATTTCAATCTCCTCCATAGTAAAATAACTTCCAAATGTGTAAAACCATGTGGAAGTTAAAATTATTATACGTTTCTTATTTATATAGACTTTCTTATTTCTTTTTTAAGGTTATCAGCCTGTTGTAAAATATTAGTTTCATCTTCTCTATCACAAGCTTCCTTTGTAACATATTCCTCAAGTATCTTTATTAATTCCCTTAAAGATAATTTGACACTTATGCTCGCCTCTTTTTGTCCAAATAAATATCTTTCATTTAACAATAAATCTTCGATTGTATCAATATCTTTCTTAATCTTCTCTTCGGGTGAAAAAGGGAAAAGATTTTCTATGGTACTTATATCTATATTTAGTGCGGCCATCAATTTTTGTATACAATATATGGTAGGGTTGACTCTTTCTTCCGTTTCCATTCTGCTAATATAACTGCAGCTTAAATTGGTAATGTCTGAGAGCTCTTTTAAGCTCATTCCTTTTTGTTTTCTAAGGTATTTAATTAGGCTTCCAAAGCTTTCTTGGGTATTTTCCATTTAAATTCATCCTCTCTTTTTATAGTAGTTACTTTTAAATAACTCCTTTTTTATTATTTTTTATATCATATACACTTGTCCTCAAATTTATAATTTATTTCTTAATTTGAATTTAATAATGGATACTACTCCCATAGAAATTAAAGTTAAACAATAAAAAATGCCTCTTCCTATATGTAACATTGCTTTTTTTGAGCAAAATCACTTATAGGAAATGACATTATCTAAAATAATTTCTTTACCTGATAGAAGAATATAGTAACTTGAAACTATTAATTAGGAATAAAAAGCATGGGTTTATCCTGCTATGAATTAAGCAATATCTTCTAAAAACTTCTTTAAATTATAGCTATATCTTGTTCTTTTTATTTCCTGCCCTATTAATGTACCATTCTCCTTACAAAAATTTAAAGACACACTCTTTCTTGTCCTCTCTGTATAAATATTATATATATAATTTATATTAACAGCATAAGTCTCTTTTAAATCTCTAAAGTTAAATATAAAGAATGCTTTTACATCATCACAATTCTTTTGACTGTTATACATTTCCACTACTTGATGTTTTTTTATATTGGTAAAAGGACAACTTTTTCCTCTAAAACTTTTTAATTCTAACAACAATAACTTTTTATAAAATGCAATAAAATCGCACATATTGCTTATGGTAAATCTACCTTTTTCGCCTATATTCCATGCACTGCTTGAATCTCTTAAACGGTATATAAACACCTTTTTGTGGGAGCTGAGAAAACTATTGTAAAAATCTTGTTCGAATTTTTTTCCTTGGTTCTGCATAAAATCCTCTTCTCTTTTTTAAACTTATATATTATATACATATTATCCATTTTATATATCGTTTTTTTGTAAGGGAAAAAACGATATTTGTATAATTAAAGTATAGATTAACTATAATATGTTACATTATTAGTATGGTATTTTATAAAAAGGAGTTAATACTATGAATATTTTAAGAGAACTTATTATTAGAAGTGTATTAGTTGTTATGTTAAATGATGCAATTATATTTTATATAATTAGTAAACTTTCTCAGAGAATAACATTGCCTGTAGCAGCAGGAATTATAGCAGTCACATGTATTGCATTAGTAATTAATATTTGGTATTATCTATATCCAAACGAAATAATATAAATGGATTTTTCTTGTAAAACGTTTTAACGGATGAATGATATTCACCCGTTAATTTTCGTAACATTTCAATATTATGTTAAAACATAGCCTTTATTTTAAATATAGTTCTTTAATAATTTTTAATTGTTCCTTAAATTTATTTTTATGTCAATTTTAAGCATGTTAATATTACTATATCTCTCTAAATATTTTTTATTAAAATTACACAGATGTCTCAAACAAAAATCTAATTTCATATAAAAATATAATTTTCAACATAATAAATATCAATTTTTAATATCATCTATTAATCCATATGGTAGTCCTTTTGTACCATCTCCATCAAATTCTTTAATAATATTAATCTTATCAAGGAAGGCTGGATAACCATTATTAACAACAATTAATTGAATACTCTCTTCATAATCCTTACCAACTTTTATAAGACATCTAACTATTGAATTAAATATTTCTTCATCCTTGAAGCCTTCTTCACTTGCCTTAGCTCCCAAGTTTTTTCTTGGAGAATCAATTATAAGTAACCCTAAATGATTGAATTCTTCTTTTCTTGCCTTAATAGTAATTGCTAAATAGTATGCCATTGTTATCAAAGTAACACTGGCTAAACTACCTAAATCCCTATATAACCTGCCTCTTACATAAGGTAAATAAGTTTTTTCATCAATATATGCATTTTCTAATTTAGGAAAAGCAAACGCATCCAAAATTCCACTTAATAACCCTGACAAATCCTTAATTAATTCGTCTCTATTTACAGAACTATTCTCAGTATTTTTTATTTTCTCATTTAAATCTTTGATTGACTGCTGTTTACTATCATATAACTTATTTATTCTATCTAATTCAATAAATAAGTTATGGTCATTATCTAATTCTCTTAAAGCTCTATTTAATTCACCAATTTCATAATTTAGTTGTTCGATTTGCTCGATATACGGATTTACATAGTCTTTTTGTAAATACAATAGCTCTTTCTCTAAATTTAACAAATCAGCCTTAAATCCAGAATTTTTCTTTATGAGAATTTGCAAATTTTTTTCTTCCCTTTTTATAAATTCAACTAATTCCTTATGCTTCTTAATAAATCTTTTCTTATCTTGCTTAAACTGTAATATTTCATCTATTTTTAACTCAGTTTTTTCTCTACCACATAGGCTACATGTATGCAAATCATCATTCTTATTTATAGGCTGTAAACAGCTGGGACACAAAATATAATCATATTTATCAAGTGTTTTATAACCTTCAATTATAAAATCGATTTTATGTACTTCACTAATATACTGATTTTTTAACATCTGTAATTTATTTAAATATTGTTTTTGGTCACTTATGTCTTTCTCAATCTTTTCAATACTATTCTTTAAGTTTACAATTCTCTTTTGAAGGCTAAGTGAAATTTCATCATTAGTATTATTTGTTCTTTTTATATCTTCAAGCTGTTTTTGCTTCTCTAATATATTGCTCTCTGCATATTGTCGTTTTTTGAAATACGTTTTTAAATCAACTACATCTATTCGCTCTAAGAATTCACTAATTCCTTTATTTTTAATTTGAAGTTCCCTTAATTCTTTATTCTTTACTTTTAAACTTGTTTTAAGTTCGGCCACTAATTTATCGTACATATTAAAAATTATTTCAAATGTTGGTTTTCTTTTAATTGAAGTTTGCCAATTCTTCTCACCCATAATATTTTCATTGTCAATTTCTGTTTGTTTTAAATATGAAAATTTAAATAAATCCCTAAAGCTAAATTCTTGTTTTGCAACTTTTATATTTGACAAATCAAGCTTTTCCAACAGAAAAGCTGATAATGATTTAGGATTACTTGGTATATCAATCTCATATGTATCCAACAATTCAAATGTATTACTTTGAGAATTCCAAGCAAATACTGCAACTGGTTCATTAAATTCAAACAATTTTCTTCTAATTTTATATTTACAATCTTTTATTTCAATCTCAAGCTCAACTGCTATACAGCTTTGTCCAATCTCAATATAATTTTTATGTTTTTCCGAACCCAACGCATAATTAATCATCTCTAATATTGAAGTTTTGCCAGTTGAAGTTGGACCCGATATATAATTTAACCCATCCTTAAATATAACTTCATAATTTTTTCGTGTACCTATTAATGAAAGTTTTTTTAATTTAAACTGTTTTCCCATATTCCTCACCCCCAAATCTATTTATGATACCGGTTTTCATTAATATCTCATTTTCAACTTCACTATCACTTTTCTTAGAAATATTGTTCTTGACGAAATCTGATAAGACTTCCAAGGATTCTTTGTACATTGAGCTTAATTTTCCTAAAAATTCATTTCCCATATTAGTTATCATATAATAAGAAACTTTTTTATCAAAATTACATTCTATAAAACCTTTTGATATTAAATATCTAAGAACTTTATTATACTCACTTACTATTGGTTTCCAATGATAAAAAGAATAATACTCATAAAAATCATATTTTATATTAACATTTAAGTTATTTGTATTTATCATAGTATTAGGAAATTTCATGTAATAATCATAAAGCATTATTTTATCCATAGTTAACTTAAATGTTTTTTTTACTTCAAACTTTGATATAAGAATTAATATTCTAATTGAATCCATAATAATATTACTTATTAAAGAATTATTCTGATTGTCCAATATCATTTTCCCCTTTCTTTAAATAACTTTCTAACTTTTCTTCATAATTTTTTAACCACCCTACTTTGCATTCATCCGAAAGCTGATGTAGCATTCCCTTTTTAGCAATAAGCGAAATATCATCTGTAGCTTTAAGTGTTGTGGTATCTAATTCCTCTATTCTTTCATATGTTTTTGCTAATAAAATATTACCATTTTTTTCTTGAGCATATTGTATATATTGAGGATACCATAAACTTTTTATTTTTGATTTTAGTTGTGAATACATTTTTAAATCATCTGGATTACCTTTACTTTCAATTATACTTTTAGCTATCTCAGCATTAAAAAATTCTTTTTTGCAAATTTCATTTTCATAGATATTAGCACATTCAAGTTTTTTTATAAATATGCAATCATCATATTCTAATTCCGATACATCATCCATTTCATATATTACTTCTCGATAATACCTTTTTTGTCTTGCAGATATTCTAATATCTGGTTTAATAAAATTTTTGTTTCATTATCAAATAAAGTATCATATAACTTATACTTTTTTAATTGTGTAATCAATAAGCTTCCATCATATAGTTTGATTTTTCTATTATACTTATCCTCCATTTTCTTTTTCCATTTCCACCACCATATATGTTCTTTCTCATTTAATACACATGGTAAACATAAAAACCAATTATTAAGCTTGTACTTATCTGTCGATACTGCAGTGTTGAATGATTCTCTTATCTGAGATTTTTGAGAATCTCCTATTCCATCGATAAAATATTTACATTGATATACATCAATACTATCTGAAAAATCTCCAATAAAAATATCTATGCCATCGTCTCCCCGTGATACATCGACAGGATAAGCATCTTTAAATTTTAACTGCATTAGTTGTACACATATCTTTTCAAATACTTCACGGGCACCTGCATCACCATATTTGTCTCTCAAATATCTAAAATCTCTTTCCAATTGAGCTCCCCCTAAAATATAAATATATAGTATATTATATCATTATATGTCATGTTTAACCATTTTTTTCATAAAAATCCCTTAACATCAAAAAATCGTTCTTACTATGTACTCACCCATCAAACCCTGACGAAAACACACCCTCTCACCCCGCATTTCTGCGTCAATTCTAAGAAACCTTGGCGAAAATTTTCCAAAAAAATGATGGTATTGAATACCACTTTTTTCATCGAAGTTTAGTGGGAAAA
>NZ_LITT01000018.1 GCF_001636845.1 Clostridium ljungdahlii | reverse complement strand
TTATGCTTGTTTTTATCTGCGGACTTTTACTTTCAATTATGATTTTCTGGAATATAAACATGAAAAACTTGGTGGTCATTTTAAACCAAAAACAGCTTATAAAGATCAATAATCCGAAAGAATTAACTACGCAGATGAAAGATAAAAGTTCAAGTGGCAGTGTAGGATCTGCCGTTTTGGACCCCAAGACAGGAAAAGTTTATATTGTGAAGCCACAGCCAAAGAAAAAATAACATTGTGAAAATGAATAGGTTTGGATTCAGAAGTTGAGCCGATAAAAACTATCATATTTGAGTATAAACTCACATGATGATAGTCATTAAAATTGCTCAATTTCTGAAACAAGCTATAGAACGATGCCTGTTTCTGTAAGAATTATAAGAAATTCTTACGTAACCACATTCATCACACTCATCTATATATGGTGGACCGTTCTAACATTAAAGAAAAAACTATAATATTAGCTGATAGGGGATACGAAAGTTACAATATTTTTGAACATATTGGCGATAAAGGAACTTATCCAATAAACTTTAGAGTAGTTCGTTTTCCTATATCAGAAAATACTTATGAGGTTATCATTACAAATCTTACTAAAGAAGAATTTCCTTATGCTTTCTGGTTTTATTTTGGTAAAAATATAGAAAATTGAAAAAATAAGAATTATAATATAATTAGGTTAATTAAAACTAAGAAGGTGAAAATATGCTTGTTACTTGTGATAAATTACTGAAGGAGTATGATAATAAAAAAGCAAAAAAAATAGCCAAGAGAGTTAAATTTATAGGAATATTCAACAAGGATGTCTATAATATAACAGCTCCCTTTTTAAGCAATGGTAGAACAGTGATAGCTGGCAGGGTTGAATCAAAGAGAAGCAACGATTCCATGGTTCTTTTTTTTGAAAAGTATGAAGATGCATGGTGTCATATAATAGAATCACCTATTATGAATTTGGAAGATCCGTTTTTTACAAAGATAGGTAATGAAATGGTAGTAGGTGGAGTTGAAGTGTTTAATGATATAAATGATCCTAATAATCTTATATGGAGAACTATGATATATAAAGGCAAGGACATTTTTCATCTCAAACTTTTTTTTGTAGGACCTGAAGGAATGAAGGATTTACGCATAACTGAGCTAAAAGATGGTACAATAGGTGTATTAACCCGTCCTCAAGGAGCTAAAGGTGGAAGAGGAAAGATAGGCTTTGCAAAGATTAAAAGATTAAATGATTTGAGTATGGGAGTTATTGAAGATGCCCCTATTTTAAATGACTTTTTTAATGATGATGAATGGGGAGGAATCAACAGCATATATCCTATTGATCAAAATAATATAGGACTTTTAGGGCATATAGCGAAAGTAGACGAGAAGGGAATGAAGCACTATTATTCCATGACTTTTGTACTGGATATAAATTCCATGGCATATAAAGACGTACAGATAATTGCAAGCAGAAATGATTTTTTGCCAGGACCTAGTAAAAATGAAACACTTTATGATGTAGTCTTTAGTGGAGGACTAACGTTTAAAGGTAAGAAAGCCATTTTGTATGCAGGGATAAGTGACATTGAAGCACAGACACTTGAAATAGATAATCCATTTTATGATTATATGAATAAGAATCCAGAATTATACTTCGATAATTTATAGGAGGAAAAATGGATATAAGAAGATATAAAGGTAATCCAATTATAACCTGCAGGGATATAATTCCCTCCAGTAAAGACCTTCAGGTTGTAGGGGTGTTTAATCCAGGAGCAGCAGAGTGTAACGGAGAAGTGGTTTTAGCTCTGAGAATAGCTGAAAGAGTTAAGCAGGAAACGGAAGATTATATGAGAATCCCCCTTTTAGATGGAAATAATAAACTTAAATTGCTAACAATAAATAAAAAAGATGAAAACTATGATTTTAGTGATTCAAGAGTTATAAAAAAAGTAGACAGCAGTGTTGATTTTAACTATCTTACTTCCATGTCACATATAAGAATTGCAAGAAGCTGCGATGGTGTAAATTTTAAAATAGACGAGGTTCCTTTTATTTTCCCGGAAAACAAATATGAAAGTTTTGGAGTTGAAGATCCAAGAATAACTAAAATAGGCGATAATTATTATATGACTTATAGCGCAGTATCTAAGTATGGTATTGTAGTGGAGTTAGCTGTGACTAGTGATTTTAGAAGCTATAAAAAATTAGGTAATATTTTTAATACTGAAAATAAAGACGCAGTGATTTTCCCAGAAAAAATAGGTGAAAAGTATTTTGCATTAAATAGGCCGGTATCAAAGAGTACCGGCAATCCTGTAATATGGATATCTGAATCGGATAATTTGATCAACTGGGGAAATCACAAAATAGTGGCAGGTACTAGAGAAAACTCCTGGGATTCTGCAAAAATAGGGGCAGGGGTACCTCCTATAAAAACAGATGAAGGATGGCTTGAATTATACCATGGGGTAGATGATATGGAACATTATTCTATGGGAGCACTTTTACTTGATGCAAATTGCCCGGAAAAAGTTGTTGGACGAAGTAAAGAGCCCATTCTTAAACCTCAAGAGAACTATGAAAAATCGGGTTTCTTTTCAGATGTTATTTTTCCTTGTGGTTGTATTTTGCGGGGAGATGAATTATATATATATTATGGAATATGTGATAATTCTATTGGACTTGCGGTGGTAAAAATAAAGGATATTTTGAATACACTAGATTAGAGAAGTATTTTACAAGAGTACGTAAAAATTTTAAATACAAGGTTTTAGATACCATTAAGGAAGAGTTAGATGACCTTGATGGATTGCCCAATGAAGATGTAAGCAGCATTTGCAAAACATTGATAGGCTTGAAAAATAAATAAGGGGGATCTTGTTCTCCCCTTATTCTTAATCTACTATAGTACCTGGATTTAAAATCCCATGAGGATCAAATGCTTTCTTAATGCCTTCCATAATTTGAATTTCTCTTTTGGTAAATTGAAGTGGCATGTATTCTTTTCTGGTTTTTCCAGTTCCATGTTCTGCAGTTATTGTTCCACCATATTTTAATGCAATTTTGTACATTTCCTGTTTAAATTCTTCATAGTAAGAAGGCAATTTACCATTGTCACTTAGTATGAAATTATGAATATTACCATCTCCTATATGGCCAACTGCTGGAATTTCAGTATGGTATTTTTCAGATAAAGCCGATATATCGTCAAAGAAATCAGGCACTGCGGATGGTGGAACTGCCATGTCAAGCCCATCAGCTACATGGTCTTTAAAAGGAGTATAGGCATTGCTCCTTATAGCTAAAATTTCCTTCTGATCCTTTGAAGTTTCAGCTATAATGCTGTCTACTGCATTATGTTCTTCACATATTCCTACGATTTGTTCACTAGTATCATAAAGTTCATCTTCAGTTTTAGCGTCCAGCATGAGCATTAAATCCACAGAGCCTTTGGATGCAGGCCATTTAGTCCCAAGGTGTTCTGCAGCTTTTTTTGAAATAGGTCTGTCCATGTATTCAATGGCTAAAGGTGTAATTCCTTCTTGAAGTATTTTGGGAACGCAGTCACAGGCATCCCTTCTTGAATCAAAGGAAACTAGGAGAGTACCTGTGTATTTATTTTTTGCATATAATTTTAAAGTTACTTTTGTGATCACGCCAAGAGTTCCTTCGCTCCCAATCATCATTTGAAGCAAATCATAACCCATGTTGTTTTTTATTAGTTTTCCACCTAAAGTGACTATTTCTCCCGTAGGAAGAACTACTTCTAAAGCTTTAACATGATTTCTCATAATCCCATGTTTTACAGCCTTTGTACCTCCTGCATTTACAGCTACCATTCCTCCAATTTGTGCCCCTTCATCGCCGGGATGTATTGGGAAGAATAATTTATACTGTTTGTTTAATTCTTCAAGTAAATCTGCTAAAGTTACACCAGACTCCACTGTAATCATTAGATTCTTTTTATCAAATTCCACGATTTTATTTAATCTTTCCAGAGATAAGATTATACTTGGTTTTATGGGAACTGCCGCACCACATACACCTGTACCACCGCCCCTAGCAATTACAGGTATCATGATTTCATTTGCATATGCTAGTATTTTGGATATTTCTTCTGGCGAACCGGGTTTAACTACCACACAATCTTTTGAGGATTCAACACGAATTAAAGCTTCCGTTTCATCCTGCAAGTAACTTTGCATCTGGGATAGATCATCTGTAACCCAGTCTGCCCCAGTAATTTTTTTTAGATTTTCAATTATTTCTGAATTCAAAAATATTGCCCCCTTTTTAATAATGTACAATTATACTATTTTAGTTACATAGTCACTAGCTTTTATGCTAAAGTAGTCACATATGTCGTATATTTCTTTAAGAGTAGTGTCGTTTACTGGAATTCCATTTTCCATTTTATCCTTATAGGATTCTATTTCTTTCTCACCGTGAGTATATATTCTTGCAGCACCTTTTGCTTTTTTTGAATTTCTAAGTTCATTCAGGTAACTGGAAAAGCTTTCTTCAATGGATTGTTTATCCCCAAATATACCATAATCCACTGCAAAGAAATAATGACATGTTCCAGATCCATTTTCCCTATCTAAGCTAACTTTATTTGCGGTAAATCCTCCAGACAAAATTGCTGTAAACATTTCAACTGCAAGTGCAAATCCATAACCTTTATGTCCTCCAGTTGATTCTTTTGATCCTCCAAGAGGAAGAAGTCCGCCTCCGAAATTTTCCCTTACATTATTTAATACATCTAAAGGATTTGTAGTATCTTCACCGTCACTATTTAAAGCAAGGCCAAGGGGAAGAGGTTCATGCCTTTTATTATAAACTTCAATTTTTCCCCTAGTAACTACGCTAGTAGCCATATCCATTAAAAATGGGTAGGGTTTAGCTGGAAAAGATATGGCAATGGGATTTGTACCAAGCATAGCATCTTTTCCAAAGGTTGGTACCATTACAGCTGGAGAGTTGGTCATTGAAATTCCAAGAAGTCCTTCCTCCTCAGCCATTTTGGCATAGTAGCCTGCAATACCATAGTGATTTGAATTTCTAACTACTACCATCCCCATTCCTGAAGTTTTAGCTTTTTTAATTGCCAGATTCATGGCTTTTTTACCAATGAGCTGTCCCATACCTCCCATGCCATCTATTGTCGCAGATACAGGTGTTTCCTTTACTATTTTCATTTCAGAATTGATATTTATAAGGCCGCTTTTTATTTCACTGTAGTATTTTACTAGTCTTTGAATACCATGGGATTCAATTCCATATAAGTCTGACAAAAGTAAAACGCTAGTTATGGTTTCACTATCTTTCTGGTTGAATCCAAATTTCTCAAAAACCAAATTACACAGCTTTTTTATATCTTCATACTTAACCTTGGTGTATGACATATTATTCCTCCATTCAGCAAATTTACTTTAATACATAATAGTGTTACTATAGGAAATTATACCTCATTTAAATATAAAATAGAAGGTGATTGCTACCTAAATTTGAGGTATAATAATTGAATTAAGACAAAGAAGGTGACAAGTATTAAAAAGATAATTTTGATTATTTTATGTATTCTTTGGATGGGATTTATATTTTATAACTCATCAAATAATGGTGATATCTCTAACCAAAGAAGTTATAACATATTGGACAATTTAAGAAAAGAGTACAGGCAAATCAAGGAAAACAAAATTCTAAGTAAGGATTTAAATAGCAATGTTCAAATTAAGACTCAAAAAGAGCAAGTTAAAAGCGCATATGTGCATCCTACAGAAAATAGAGAAGAGAAGCTGAATTTAATTATAAGGAAAAATGCCCATGCATTTGAGTACTTTATACTTGCTATTTTAGTTAGTGGAGTGTTATTTGAATTTAATGTAAAAGGGGCAAAAGCTTTAATATACATAATGTTTGTATGTCTTTTTTATGCTGTTACAGATGAATTTCATCAAATGTTTGTGCCTGGTAGAAGTTCTCTTGTAAGTGATGTACTCATAGATTTTTTGGGAAGTTTGATTGGAATTTTTATTTTTTACGTAACTTATTATTTGGTTCATAAAATAAAATCAAGGCAAAAAGGAAGCCTAATTTTATTTAAGTAGATATTTTTTTGATTTTTCCAGGAAAATGTTATAGGTTTTTTCGTCAAAGTTGCACATTACAACTTTATTTAAACTTGTATCTTTCTTTTTGAAAAACTCTATAGTAGTTCCAAGAAGTATTTCTGCACATTTATCTTTTGGAAAGCCGAATATACCAGAACTTATGGCTGGAATGGATATAGAATGTAAATTATAGCACTCTGCCAGATTGAGCACACTTGTTACAGCTTTTTTAAGCTTCTCATTTTCATTGCCTTCACCCATTACAGGGCCTACAGTGTGTATAACAAATTTGGCAGGTAACTTATGTCCATATGTTATAATTGCCTTTCCAACAGGAACACTTCCAATTATTGATATAAGTTTATTGCTATCATTTTGTATTTCAAATCCACCAGCAGAGACTATGGCCAGAGCTGCGCCGCCTCCATGTTGTAGTCTGCTGTTTGCAGGATTTACAATGGCATCACTGTGTTCTTTTGTTATATCTCCTTTTTTGATTTCAATTGTTTTATTACCTATTTTAATCATATACTAATCCCCTTTCAGAAATTTTTTAAATGGTATTATGAAATTGTATAGTTCTGTTGATATAATTATATATCTTACTCTACAATTAGCAACAATAAGGATGAGTTACTTTTTTAATTATCACTTCTTAACTTTATGAATATAGGTATTCTAACTTAAAAATCAACTTATACGCAGATATGTTTTTACAATAATGAAGCTCTTTTAAATATTTTGTATATAAGTCTTAGAAAAAAATTCGTAAAAACTTAGAATTTTTGAATTGTTTGAGGTACGAGTTTTTAAAAGTTCTTAGTTTTTTTAGAATTTTTTACTTAGATTTATCAAAATATTTAACGAGCTGAATGTTGTAGAAAACATTCGGAGTATAAGTTTATTTTTTGATTAGAAACCTTCGTATAAATGAAGTTGAAGATTTGTTGGATATTGGATGAAATGCTTACTTAATTTATTTTGAAGTTTTAGACTAAAGTTCTTTATTTTAAACAACATTAAGCTTATAATAAAAATGTTAAAAAGTTATTTTACAGTGCCTACATAAGAGGAGGATGGAAATGAAAAAAATTATTTTAGTTTGTTTAGTAGTTATGGGGGTGTTTTTAGGTGGCTGTAGTTATAATAAAAATTCAGCTCCTACAAAGACAATTACAAATTCTAATGAACAGAATGACAAGGGTTCGTTCATAATGGGAGGAAAGATTACAACAAATGAAGATACTCAGATAACTTCAAACATTTCGGCAAGGGTTTCAGAAGTATCTGTAGATATAGGGACAAAAGTAACAGATGGACAAGTTATTATAAAATTGGATACCCAAGATCTTCAGAATCAAGTTGATCAAGCACAAAATGCATTAAATGCTGCAAATTCAAATTTAACTAGTGCACAAAGTAGTACGTATAATAGTACAAGCCTAACAGGTAGTTCTGCATCGTCCAATATAAGTACTTATCAAAGTCAGGTAAATCAGGCACAGGCTGCATTAAAAGCTGCTCAAAACTCGCTTAACAATGCTACTGTTACATCACCTATTGCAGGAACAGTTAGTGCTAAAAATGTAAATGTTGGAGATATGGCTTATCCAGGTAAACCGCTTATCTCAATAGTTAATTCTGATAAGTTATATGTAAATGCATATGCACCATCTTACATTTTAAATAAGATTAACGTTGGCCAAAATGTAATTATTAGGGTACCTGACCTTCCAAATCAGGATTTCCAAGGAAAAGTAACTGTCATAAATTCTAAGGTAGAGCCGCAAAGTTCAGATATTTTAGTACAGGTTAGTATAAATGGTAAAAATCCATCTTTGAAACCAGGTATGTTTGCGGAAATCGGATTAGAGTAGTGAAAAGGGGGGATACAGCATGGTTAATAAAATAGTTAGTATGATTAAGAAATATAAAATAGCAGCTATTGGAATATTAGTAGGAATTGCAGTAATATTGTGCGGTATAATATCTTATTTTTGGTATGAAAACACTTATTATATTTCAACAAATGATGCAGTAGTGGGTGCAGATTTAGTTAATGTAAATACTCAAATTCAAGGTAAATTACTAGAGTTTGATTTAAATGAGGGCGATGAAGTTAATAAAGATGAGATATTGGCCAGACAGGAAGTTACGAATACCCCGGATTCAAGTATAGATTCATCTTTAGTGAGAGCTCCTATAAGTGGTATAGTTGTGAAAAAGCAGAGTACTCAGGGAGAATTTAAATTAGCTGGTCAAACTATAGCTACTTTAGCAGATGAAGATAATGTTTATGTAACTGCAAATATAGATGAAAAAGAAATTCAAAATATAAAAGTTGGTCAAGCTGTTACCGTTAAGTTGGATGAATTTAATGGTAAAAAGTTTAATGGAAAAGTAAAATCCATTGGATTAGTATCACAAAATGGTTTAAATCAATCTTCTAAAGATAAAGATGGTAAGTTTGAAAAAGTAAACCAAAAAGTACCAGTTAAAATTCAGTTCAATAAGGCTAAGGGATTGGTTTTAGGAACTAATGCAAATGTCAAGATTCGCATAAAATAGAAAAAGTTTCTATGGAATTCTAAACGAAAAATAAACTTATGCTCCGAATATTCTTACGCATAAGTTTATTTTTTAGTTAGAAATTCTACTTATCTATCATAATCATGTTAAATTGGGTATTATAGCTGCAATTAAAACCCGCCTTAGTTAAAGCATCTAAGCTCACATTTTTACTAGGAGAAAGGTTTTTAGCATTAAAACTATAAGTTTGCTTATCTATAGTCAATTTCATTGAAGCTGAATCATAGCTTCCACCTAAGTACATAGCTATATAACTTGGATTAACATAAGCTTTACCCTTTATGATTTCAGCTTGATTACTTCCAAATGCAATTGGTGTTCCATATATAATTAATCTTGGATCAGCACCTATGGCTGCTAGTTCTTTATTATTCATATCTACATTGTATGCAGTTGGAAGAACTACTTTTGTGCTGTTTTGAGGATGATCTTTGTCTAGTACAAAGGAATCTACTAAGGTACCATCTTGTTTATAAGCATTTATCGTAAGTACATTTCCTTTGACATCTGCTACTTCATAGCAAGGCATGTCTTGTGGATCAAAGAAGAATGCATCCCAAATTTTAGATGATAAATCTCCATAATACTTAGCTCCACTTCTGCCAGTTACATAATATACAGTTCCTTTAGAATAATCGGTATAGTATTTTCCATTATTAATAGGAAAAGTTCTCGACATTGCATGATCATGTCCATTTAGAACCACATCTACGTGGTGTTTTTCTAATACAGGTGATATTATATTTTTTAAAGTTACATTTGCTCTTGAAGCTTTATTGTAGTATGGGGTCTTATGGAAGGATACTATTGTCCAAGGCTTTTTATTTGAAGTCAAGTCTGAATCAAGCCATACCGCTTGTTTTTTTAAAAATTCATCATTATTTGGAGATTCCTCTTCCTCTTGGCTGTCTAACATAACGAAATGAACATTTCCATAATCGTAAGAATATACTTGCCCTTTGAAACCATCGGGACCGTTCATCGGAACTTTAAATTGATTTGTAAAATATTTAGGTTTAGTTGAATCCCAGCCAACTGCATTGTAGGTTTCGTGATTGCCTTGAACTGGCATTTCAGGTAAATTGTCAATAACTCCTTTAGCAGCATCAAACCAGTTATTCCAATGTCTATAATCTTGGCCCTTTTCAACTAAATCTCCCATATTTATCATGAAATCTGCATCTTTATTTTTAGAATAGGCGTTTTGAACTGTCTTATTCCAAGGAGCATAATTTGGAACATTTGCATTTCCACTTTGAGAATCCCCAAAAACAATAAATTTAACGTCATCTTCTTTGTTTGATTCTGTCTTAAATGTATTTTCAGTGCTCCAGTTTTGGCCATCTCCTACCATATAACTATACTTAGTTCCTGGAGTAAGATTTTCTAAGGTAGCTGAAAATAAATTCATATATCCAGTGTTTATATCAGTGCTTGATGTGGAAAAATCTTGTTTAGCAGCATTGAAGGTTTTTGTTTCTCCGGTAGCCAAATTTTTATATTGAACTAATCCTTTAGTTACATTTGTACTAGTTCTCCAGGTGATTGTCTGTGTAGTTTTAGGGTCCTTAGTCCAGGTTAAAGTAACGTGATCAGGTTTTACAGTAGAATTTAAATTAGTATTAATAGTTGTACTATCGTAAGCCGCATGAACTGAGTATATTGGAGCTATTGTTGATGTGGCAGCAATAAGTGCAGCTATTACCATTGATAAGTATTTTTTTTTCATAATATTTTCCCCCTAACTTAATTTTCCATTTGACAGTCTTAGTATATATTTTCGAAATTAAATGGATATTATATAAAGTTAACTGTATGTTAATTTATATTATGCTATAATAAATGTTAATTATAATTTTTGTGATATTGAAGGAGAGTATGATAAATGGAACATAAGGGAGTTTTAAAGAATATAGGCGGATATATATTTTATATTACATTGGCAGTTGTGTTTGCATTGACATTTAGGACCTATGTTTTTGCAAGAACAACTGTGATAGGACCTTCTATGCAGCCTACATTTCATGATAAGGATTCTGTATTCTTGGAAAAAGTAAGTACTGAAACCGGTCATATAAGTAGAGGAGAAATTGTTACTTTTTATTCTAAAGACGAAAATAATGATGATTATATAAAAAGAGTTATAGGAATAGCTGGAGATAAAGTTGAAATAAAAGATGGAAATGTATATTTAAATGGACAGCTTCTTTCAGAAGATTATCTTCCTAAAGGAACTATTACTGAACCTAATTCTCTTATTACACAATATGTAATCCCTAAAGGATATGTTTTTGTACTTGGAGACAATAGGGGAAACAGTACTGACAGCAGAATACTTGGACCAATAAGCTTGAAAGATATAAGAGGACACGTTATTTTGAGAGTATACCCTTTTAATAATATTAAAGCGTTTTAAAATTCATAATATGTGCAAAGGTTGAGTATGTAAAAGTTAAATTATTGTGGGGAGTAAAAAATGAACATTAGAGAAAAATATTTAAAAAATGCTAAAAAAGTTGTAGTTAAGGTAGGTACTTCTACTCTTATAACCGAAGATGGAGCTTTGGATTTGTATAGAATAGAGGAAATAGTAAGACAAATTTGTTATTTGCAAAATCAAGGTAAAAGTGTAGTTTTAGTAACTTCCGGAGCTATTGGTGTTGGCTTTTTGAAATTGGGACTTAAAACAAAGCCAAAAGACATATGTGAAAAGCAAGCTGCTGCGGCTATTGGGCAGGGAATACTTTTGAATACATATGAAAAGATATTTTCAGAACATGGCAAAATAGTTGCTCAGATTTTACTTACAAAAAATGATCTGGATATAGTGGACAATTATACTAACGCCCAAAATACCTTCACAGCACTTTTAAAACGTGGAGTTATACCCATAGTTAATGAAAATGATGCAGTTGCAGTAGAGGAAATAAAATTTGGTGATAACGATACGCTTTCGGCTTTGATTGCAAAGACCATTCATGCAGATATCCTCATCCTGCTCTCAGATATTGATGGACTTTATAGTTCTGATCCTCAATCGGATAAGGATGCTAAATTAATAAGCTGTGTTCCTAAAATAACAAAGGAAATTGAAGATTGCAGTAAGGGATCTCACAGTAATGTTGGAACAGGTGGTATGTATACTAAAATTAAGGCTGCAAAAATAGCAGTGTCATCGGGGATATCTATGATAATAGCAAATGGGTCCCAAGATGCTGTTATAGAAGATATAGTTTCAAATAAAGAAATTGGAACTTTATTTGAAGCAGAAAAATAGAAGGAGGCTTATAGAGGTGGATATAGATAGTTATGTTGTAGAAAAAGCTAAAACTGCAAATAGGGCTGCAAGAATATTATCTAATATGGGTCCTGATTTAAAAAATAAAGCTTTAGGTGCCATGGCAGAGGCACTTCAAAACAATAAAGGACTTATTTTACAAGCTAATAAGGTAGATCTTGATAATGCAAAAAAGTCAGGTAAAAATAAAGCTTTTATCGACAGGCTTGAATTAAACCAAAAGAGGATAGATTCTATGGCAGGTGGACTTGTTAAGGTGGCTTCACTTCCAGATCCTATTGGAGAAGTGTCTAAGATGTGGAAAAGGCCTAATGGACTGCGTATTGGAAAAGTGAGAGTACCTCTTGGAACAATAGGAATAATATATGAAGCTAGGCCAAACGTAACGGTAGATGCTGCTGCACTTTGTCTTAAAAGTGGAAATTCAGTTATTTTAAGAGGAGGAAAAGAAGCAATAAACTCTAATGCAGCTATATACAATATAATAAATAAAGCTGCTGTTAGTGCAGGACTTCCAGAAGGGGCTATTGAATTTATAGATATAACTGAAAGAGAAGCAGTGGAAACTTTGATGAAACTTAACGAATATGTAGATGTGCTGATACCAAGAGGGGGCAGGGGACTTATTAATTCCATAGTAAAGAATTCTACAGTTCCTGTAATTCAAACTGGTATAGGAAATTGCCATGTTTATGTGGATGAAAGTGCAGATTTAAATATGGCAGAGAATATAGTGGTAAATGCAAAAACTCAAAGACCAGCAGTTTGTAACGCTATGGAGACATTGCTTGTACACAGGAATGCTGCTGAAAAGTTCTTGCCTCATTTGGGAGAAACTTTAAAAAGTTTGGGAGTTGAAATAAGAGGATGTAGTGAAACGAAAAAATTGATTCCCTATGCAAAACTAGCACAAGAAGAAGATTATGATACAGAATTTCTAGATTTGATATTGGCCGTAAAAGTAGTGAATTCGTTAGATGAAGCAATGGATCATATTTATAAATATGGAACAAAACATTCTGAAGCTATAATAACGAATGATTATAATGCATCTCAAAGATTTTTAAATGAAGTTGATGCTGCGGCAGTTTATGTAAATGCCTCTACTAGATTTACTGATGGTGAGCAGTTTGGATTTGGTGCCGAAATAGGTATAAGTACCCAGAAGCTTCATGCGAGAGGGCCTATGGGATTAAATGAACTTACTACATCAAAGTACGTAATCTATGGAGAAGGACAGATACGAAAATAGAGATTTTTATTGAATTTAAATCAAACTTCTGAGAATCGTATACTCAGAAGTTTAATTTTTGATTGGAATTCCCAAATGGAGAATACTTTATGATTATGGTATAATATAGAAAATAATTTTTTCGATTTTGAGAGGTGTATAAAATGGCAGGTATAAAATATGAAATAAAAGAGAATAAAGGAGTATTATCAGAATCCCCTAAAGGATGGAAGAAAGAATTAAATTTAGTTAGCTGGAATGATAGAACTGCTAAATATGATATAAGAGATTGGTCACAAGAACATGACAAAATGGGAAAGGGAGTTACCCTAACTGTAGAGGAATTGAGGGAGTTAAAAAACATATTAAATAATATGGATTTGTCTTAGAGGTATAATTTTATAAAATGTAAATCTTTATGGTGTATTTTCATAGTCTTATCTATATTTACAGTAACTGCATGCAGCAGGCAAATTAGATTTTCAAACAGTATAAGTTTAAAAAAAGAAAAGGAAGGCAGCCATTATGTGGTCCTATAGTCAAAAGTGTTTTTGAGCAAGTAAGATAGGGCTATATCTTGTTTGATGATTACCTACTATAACATTTCCATGAACTTTGTGAAAGCTACTAAATAAGATTCACTGATAAGTTTAATTGCAATGTAGAATATAATTTAAATTTTTGATATAATAGTATATAAAGGAAATGAATAAATTTTTAATTTATTTAAGATTAAAGAAATTAAAAGCAGGACAAAAAGTCGGAAGCAGTGCTCTGACTTTTTTTAAATAAATTAAATAAACGTTTTCATAAAATTATATTTATATTTTTAGGGGGAGTGTAAATGAAAAATCTAAAAGTTAGGGGTAAAATAAATCTTTTAATAGTATGTATCATTCTGATTTTAAATGCTTCAGTTCTTATATTAGTACACCATAATTTGAGTAATATAACAGATGAAAGCTATTCCAATCAATTGAAATCAAATTCTGGTATGGCTTTAAAGTTATTAGATGAAAAATACAGTGGAGCATGGAAAGAAAAAGATGGAAAGTTATACAAGGGAAGTAAACTTATAAGTGGAGACACTAAATTTGTAGATTCTATAAAAGCGGAGACAGGTGAAGAAGTTACTATATTCTTAAAAGATACAAGGATTTCTACGACGGTAATGAACAAAGGAAATAGAGCTGTAAATACAAAAGCTTTATCTGAGGTCTCAAATAAAGTGTTGAAATCTGGAGAAGACTTTAGGGGAGAAACAAAAATATTGAATGTACCCTATGAGGTAATATATAAACCAATCAAGGATAATGAAGGAAATGTACTGGGAATGTTTTTTATAGGCATTAGTAAAAGTGTAATAAATAATCAGATATTTGAAGTTTTTAAAAGCATAGGTATTATTGTGGTACTAATAGCTATATTGTCTGTCATAGCAGCAAATATTTTTGTATCTAAGATAACTAAAGTATTACTTTATTCTGCAGGGTATATGAACACTTTATCAAAAGGAGATTTTACTAAAGAAGTTCCTAGAGAATACTTGAATTATAAAGATGAAGGAGGAATTTTAGCCAAAGGTATAGAAAGTATGAGAAAATCTATGAATAATTTGTTGTATACTATTAGAAATGATTTTAAAACTATAGTTGATGAATCAAATAACTTGGCTTTGATTTCTAAAGAATTATCTGGATCCTCAAGTGATGTATCCCAGACTATAAACCAGGTGGCTGGGGCAAATACAAATCAGGCACAAGAATTAGTTGCTGTAAATGAGGTTATAGATTCCTTTAGCAATGAATTGTCTAAGATAGTCGAGGATATAAATGAAATAGATAGGAACTCTAATGAAATAGACAGTATGGCAAAAGAAAATAGTGAGAAACTGCCTAATATAGAAAGGTCTATTACAAAGGTAAATGATTCTTTTAAAATGTTTAAGGACGATATAACGGAATTTAGTAGTAATGTGCTGAAAATAAATGACATAACTAATATTATAAACAGTGTTTCAGATCAAACTAACCTACTAGCTTTAAATGCAGCTATAGAAGCAGCTAGAGCTGGAGAAGCTGGAAAAGGTTTTGCAGTTGTAGCAGAGGAAGTAAGAAAATTAGCTGCACAGACTAAGGAGTCTTCTACAAGCATAGATAGTTTAATTAAATTGCTTTCTAATAAAATAGGAGACATAGTAAAGGAAACTTCAGAGATGGACAATGAAATTGTAAATCAGACTAACTCTATAAATGAATCTGTAGAAGCTTTTACTAATATAACTTATGCAGTTAATAATATAATACCTAAAATTCAAAAAGTGAATGTATCTGTAGACAATCTAGAAAAAAGCAAAGATAAAATAGTGAGTAGTGTAGAAGAAACCTCAGCTACTGCAGAAGAGATGGCCGCATCTACTGAGGAAATAGCTGCTTCCAGTACTGAAATGAGTAAGTCTGCAAATAAAGTATATGAGGTTGCAGAAAACCTTGAAAGTATGACAGAAAATCTTAAGAAAAATATAACTAAATTTAGGATAAATAATTAATATCTCGACTAAAGAAATTAAATAGTTATTATGTAGATGCAAAATAAAAATGGCGGAACTTTATGGTTCAGCCATTTTTATTTTAAGTGGATGATATGATATAGGTTATTATAGATACCGCTAATATTAATGCTATAAAAAAAATTGTAGTAGCAGTTTTTATATGTTTTTTATGCAATTCTATTGGAGAAAGTTGTTCTTTCATGTTATAGCTCCTTTTATTATGTAATTATAATGATAAATTTAATATAATTCATGATGTAATTTAATTATATAATAAATGAATTGCTATTTCAATATTGCAAATTGTTGTAGATAATATATTACAAAATAATGTAGAATTGTATGTGATTATGTTTGTAATATACTTAGCAGTAAATTTATGAAAATGATATTGTAAATAATTTAAAAAGTAATAAAGATCTTAAAAATTGCAATGGAAGTAAATGTTCAATAATGATATAATTATTTCATTAATTATAGAGTTCCTAGATTGAAAGTTGAATTATTCTCCGGATATTTTTACAACCTTCAGTCCGTTAAATATTTTGATAAGTCTAAGTAAAGAATATTTAAATGTACTTCATTATTGTAAAAATATCTCTGTGAATAAATTCAAATTTTAAATTGGAAACCCTATAACAATAAAATATTTTGGGAGGATTATTATATGAGAAGTAAGTTTAGGAGTCTAAATACTAATTCAATGAGAAAATTAGATATGGGATTATATGCAAAAAAATTATTTGTAGTATTTTGGACTATGTTTTTTTTACTTGGCTTTTCATTCACGGCAGTGGCAGCGGACTCGTCACAAGTACTAAATCAAGTAAAAAACGATATTAAAACTTATTATGTAGGCAATATACCAGACGGGGTATTAAATGCATCTAGTATAGATGAAGCACTGAAAAAACTTAATGATCCATATACTGAGTATTTTTCTAAAGATGAAGAAACAAATTTTTTAAATTCCATAAATAATAAAATCTATGGAATAGGCATATATATGTCTCAAGTTCCTTCAGGGATAAAAATAGATTCTGTAGTTGCAAATTCTCCAGCAGAAAGTGTGGGACTTAAGGAAGGGGATATTATAATTTCGGCGAATTCCCATTCACTTGCCAATATAACACTTGATCAAGCTTCTTCATATATTAAAGGAGACGAAAATACAAATGTTAATCTTGTAGTTCAAAGGCAGGACAAGGTATTAAGTTTTTCTGTAAAAAGGGGAGAGGTGAGTATTCCAATAGTAGATGGAAAAATGTTGGATGGTAATACTGCATATATTCACATAGCATCTTTTGGAGAAGACACATCACAAAAGTTTAATGAAAAATTAAAAGAACTTCAAGCAAATAAACCTGCAAGGTACATAATAGACCTGAGAGATAATGGTGGAGGATATATGGATTCTGCCCTAAATGTAGCAGGAAATTTCATAGGACAAAATTTAGCACTTATAGTTGAAAATAAAAGCGGTAAAAAAATAGGTTACCTAGCAGGAGAAGAACAAAATATAATAGACAAGCCTACTATATTTTTGGTAGATAAATATACTGCTAGTGCTTCAGAAATACTGTCTGCAGCAGTGAAGGATTATAAAAAAGCTTTTTTTATAGGAAATACTACTTATGGAAAAGGTGTGGCACAGCAGATGTTTGACCTTTCAGATGGAGGAGCATTGAAGTTAACTGTAGAAAAATTTTATTCCCCTGCAGGTAATACAATACAAAAAGTAGGAATAAAGCCTGATTTTGATACAGGTAATGAGAATTCCTTAGCAGTAGCACAATTATTGTCGGGACAATGTAAAGATGGAACAGACGAAAGAGGATTTTTAAAGGTTACAATAAGTAATGAAAATTTTTATATAGATTTAAGTATTGCTAAAAATGAGGAATATTGGTCTGCTTTTAAGTATATAGTGAATAATATAGATAGATCACAAATTTGTATAGGCACTAAAGATGGATGGGCAAAGGTTCCGGAGGAATACTTTAGCAATATGTATAAGTTTTTTTATCCAGAAGATAAGGTTTTAGATACAATGCAGCAGGTGTCACAGGATAAAGCATTTACTGTAATTTTTAATAAAAAAATAAGCTCTGATATAAAGGATAAAGTAAATATGGAAATTATAAATAGCACTACTGGTAAAAGGGTTGCTTTTAAAATAGGCAGCGTAGAAGATAACAAAATAGTTATTGTGCCACAAGAAAAATTAGAAAAAGGCAAGACCTACTATATAAAGGTTAATGACACTATAAAGCCAGTTACTGTTAAAAACTAATGAAAGGTGAAAAATGGAAACAACTCATAGACTTTCTTCATTTGAATATAAGGTAATAAAGAAGAATATAAAAAATATAACCATTAAAATTAATGAACAAGGTGAAGTATATATAATAGCACCTCTTAATGTTAGTTATCCATCTATAGAGAAAATAGTTGAGAATAAAATGGGATGGATACAGGAAAATGTAAAAATTACAAAAAATAGAATTTACACCATGAAGTCTACGGGTCTGTTAGATGGAAAAAAGCTTTTATGGATGGGGAATCTTTTAAAAATAGAAGTTCGACAGGCAGACATAAAAAAATGTTATGTAGAAATTGCAGAAGATAAAATTATAGTTTATGGCAAAGCTGTTTTATTAAAAAATGAAGAAAATATTAAAAAGAGCATATGTGAATTTTATAAACAAAGGGCTAGGGTGATTTTTAGAGAACGGGTGGATATTTATTACAAGAATCTAAATGTCTATCCCCAAAAAATAACAATTAGGTGTCAGAAGACTAGATGGGGCAGCTGTTCCTCTAACGGTAATATTAATTTAAATTATAAAATATTAATGGCACCTATGGAAATTATAGATTATGTAGTTGTGCATGAACTTTGCCATCTGGTACATATGGATCATTCTAGAGATTACTGGAAATTGGTAGAATCTATAATTCCACAATATAAAAACAGAAGAAAATGGCTTAAATGTAATGGATATATGCTTAATTTTCCAAAAAAATACATATGAATAGTAAGTGAACTTATAGACATTAGAAAAATAATAAAGTAAAATTAAGTAAGTTATTATAAGTAATTTTAATTGCGAAAGGAAAATAATATGAAATTTTATTTTTTACTTTTGATTGCAGTGGCACTTTCTTTAGATGCCTTTGGCGTTTCACTGTGTGTGGGATTGAATGGCGCAGCGGAGAGAAGAAATAAGTTTCAACTTTCTTTTTCATGTGGATTTTTTCAGTTTTTTTTTGCGATATGTGGTGCTTATGCAGGTTTTCTATTTAATACATATATTGCGTCTGTTCCCCAGGTAATTGGAGGAGCATTAGTATCTATAGTAGGCGTCCTTATGGTTAAAGAAGGTTTTGCTAGTAAAGGAGAATGCATACTCATTAAACCAGGAATGATTCTAGTGCTTGGAATTTCAGTAAGTATTGATGCACTAGTAATAGGATTTACAACTTTAAATAATATAGCAAATAGGATGGATCTATTTATTAGTACTGTGTTTATAGGCTTAATTACCTTTATTATGTGTTTATTTGCTTTTTTTATTTCGAAGTACCTTCAGAAAATACATATTGTAAGTAAATATGCAGATTATATAGGTGGAGTAATACTTATTATATTTGGTATTAAAATGATGTTTTTTAAGTGAAATTTGGGGTGAATTTATGGATGTAGAAAAGTACTTGAGAAAATGTAGAATAAAAGTTACAAAGGCAAGATTGAATATTTTAGATATATTATCTAAAAGTGAAAATGCTATAACTGTTGATAATTTATTTGAAAAGTGTAGAGAGAGAAACATAAATGTAGATTTATCCACTATTTATAGGTCCTTAGAATTGTTTGAAAATAAAAAAATTGTTAGAAAATTTGATTTGGGCGAAAATAAATATAGTTATGCTATAATGAGAAAAAAGCATAAGCATATATTGGAGTGTAAAATATGTCATAAAGAAGTAGAAATAGACTGTCCTATGCAGCAAATAGAAGAAATTATAAAAAGCAAAACGGGCTTTGTATTTGAGGATGAAGAACTGGATTTTAAATTAAATGGAATATGTGCAGATTGTAGAAAGAGAAAAAGTAGTAAAAACTAAAAAATTTTATTTTAAAGTTATCTGTGCGGGATATACTTTTTTTATTTTCCACACTCCTCTAGTGTTTTTTTGTATAAATACGGTATATTCTAGTTTTTCGTAGGGCATTTTAGCAGACATACCAGAAACTTTAATAAATGCAACTGTTCCATTGGAAAAATACATATTTATATCCCCCATGTTGCACAGCTTATATTTATTAAAAATGCCGGTAGTAAAATAATTTTTGACTGCATAGTTTATATCTCTACACTTATATGATACATATACTTTTTCTACTATTGTAATAGTAAGTAAAATACTTATAAATAGAATAATAAATTTTTTCATAATTTTCCTCCATATAATGGAAATAATGCTTTCAATATTATAATATACAAATTTACAAAATAAGTAAATACCCGTTTTTATTTATTTAGAAAAATATTTTGTAGAGCTAGGATTTATGTGGAAGTTAAGTCTATTTTTAATTTTAAATTATTTAAATTTTTACGGTTGTATGGTATTATTTTATTAAGAAACATTACAATGCAAAACTTTATTGGGGTGAAATTATGAGACTGGAATTTATAGATAGGGTTATGGAAGAAGATATACTTGGAAAGAGCATATTAACCTGTGAAGGACAAGTTTTATTACGAGCAGGAGTAAAGTTAAATAGTAATTATATAGATAAATTAAAAAAATTAGGTGTATTTTATGTATATGTAGAAGATGAAAGATTAGAAGATGTTTATGTAGAAGATGAAAAATTGGCGCAGCTTAAACAGTCCACTATGAAAAGTATGTCAAAGGTAATGGTAAATTTGAATAATTATGATGAAAGAGGATTAAGACAATCTTTAAAAACAGTAGAAGAAATGATTAATTACATAGTTGATGTTGGAGATGTAAATAAAAGTCTTTATGACATACATACATATGACAACTATACTTTTGTTCACTCAATAGATACTTGTGTTATGGCTTCTTTTTTAGGAATTTCCGCAGGATATAATGGATCTGATATAAAGAAACTTGGCGTGGGAGCTATCCTACATGATATAGGAAAGACGAAGGTGCCTATAGAGATATTGAATAAAAGTGGCAAGTTGACAGATGAAGAATTCGCTGAAATAAAAAAGCATCCCCTACACGGTTCAAAAATCTTAATGAAAACTTTTGGTACATACAGTCCTATAATTAAAATAGTTGAACAGCATCATGAGAGAGTTGATGGTAGAGGATATCCTTATGGACTTACGGATAAGCAGATAACAAATTTTGCAAAAATGGTTTGTATATGTGATGTATATGATGCTGTTAGTAATGATAGGTGTTATAGAAAAAAGTTTCGCCCTAATGATGCCTATGAACTCGTACTTTCAGGCAGTGGAAGTAGTTTTGACCAGGAAATAGTATCCCATTTCAAAAATACATTTGCTGTTTATCCACTTGGATGCTGTGTTAAGTTATCAAATGGAGTTAAAGGATATATTGTAAGACAAAACAGAGGATTTCCTGATAGACCGGTGATAAGGGTATTACAAGATCCTGAAACTGGAGCTAATATATCAGGTTATGAAGTGGATTTACTTAAAAATCTAAGCGTAATCGTAAAAGAAATAGTATAATATAGAATTAAGTTGGGAAAAATAAGTTACACAGTGTGTTATAGATATCAAAATATTTATGATAATATACTGTGTATTCGTTTTTTTGAGGAGAAAAATATGAGTTCATATATTGATAATTTAATAGATAAGTTATGCAAAAACTATAATTTTAATATTATAGAGCTAGAAGGTATAAATGGAATATGCAGTAGATGGGCGTTATGCAGAGAACAAAATTCTATTATGCAGGTAGTTTTCTTTTCTAGGGTGGAAAGTTATAGAAATGTAAATGCAGAAGATATAAAGTTACGTTTAAAAAAGCTGTTTGACAATAAAAGTGTAAGACTTATACAAATAGTGTTAGATAGGGAAGTACATGCCACAGTGGATAAAAATGATAATCCACAATGTGGATTAATTTTTTTAAATCCTTATTTGAATCAAATAACTTTGTATACTCCTGATTTGGAGGAGTTAGCTAAAGAAATATATAATTGTATGATTTATGTAAAACAAAGTACTTTAGCAAATAAGCAGTCAAAAAACATATATAAAATAAAAGACCTAATTGTAACGTGGATCATAATAGCTTTAAATGTTGCTGCATATGCAGTAACTGCATACCTTTCTGGAAATATATTTGATAGTGATGTAAATGTACTTGTATTTATGGGAGCTAAGGTTAATTCACTTATAGCTTCAGGACAGTATTATAGACTTTTTACTTGTATGTTCTTACATGCTGGAATAGTTCATTTAGGAGTAAATATGTATTCACTTTATATAATGGGTTCTTTTGTTGAGAAAGTGTATGGTAAAGTTAAATATATAGTGCTGTACCTTATATCAGGTTTAGTTTCTTCGGTATTTAGTTTTATGTTTTCGTCCTCTATTTCAGTAGGAGCTTCAGGAGCAATATTTGGACTTTTAGGCGCAGCATTGGTATTTGCTATAAAAATGAAACATAAAATTGGTAAAGAATTTTTTATGAATGTATTATCTATAATCGTGATAAACCTTGTAATAGGATTTTCTATAGCAAATGTAGATAACTTTGGGCACCTAGGAGGACTTGTAGGAGGAGTAGTCATAACATATTTATTGGGCAATGTAAAAATAAGAACATTGCCCGATAAGTAATTGTTTTAACTTTCACAGTTTAAAAATATTGCGAAGCAATATTTTTGAGAGGACAGAGGACAATTGACAGAGGACAGTGGAGGAGGATTTTTCTCCGCTGTACTACGAAAAATCTTTAATTAAATTTTTAATGACTCATTTCGCTAAAGCCAAATATTGTTGACTTATATAAATTTTAAGCTTGTTTTGCATTAGCAAAACAAGCTTAAAAATAAATTAGTTTTCTGACGTAAGGAGGAAAACTCACCTTCATTGTCCTCTGTCCTCTGTCAATTGTCCTCTTGAAAAAGTTGCTTCGTAATTTTTTGTATTAATTTAAAATTTTGTATGTGCGAAAGGTGAGTAACTGTTAAATAAATAAATCTTTTAAATCATTTGAAAATAAGGTTTCCTTTTCCATAAGTAACTGAACTGTGGCTTTAAGACAGTGCCTATTTTCAATAAGAATATTTTTTACATCATTATATATTGAATCTGTAAGACACTTACACTCTTTAATAATCTCATTTTGATTTATATTTAAATCTGATAGTTCCCTCATATTTAAAAGACCTAAAGTGTTTCCCATTCCATACTGAGTTACCATTTTAAAGGCTATGTTTGTGCTATGCTGAAGATCATTATAGGCACCTGTGGTTACGTAATCTGCCCCAAAGATAACTTCTTCAGCAGCTCTTCCACCTAAAAGTACCATTATTCTTTTACGCAAGTAATCTTTATTTTGATAGAGCTTGTCCTCAGGTATGCTTAATGTATAACCTCCAGCTCCTTTAGTACTTGGAATAATTGTTATTTTAGAAATCTTTTCATTTGGAAGTACTTTTGAGGATACTAAAGCATGGCCTACTTCATGGTAAGCAGTTATTCTTTTGTCTATATCTTTTATATAATCCCTATCTTTTTTCTCATAACCTGTTAGTACTATGGAAAAAGCTTTATCAATGTGCTTGTTTTCTATATAAGTACTATCTTCTTTACAGGCAAGTATTGCAGCTTCATTTATTAAGCTTTCAATTTTTGCACCTGAAAAGTAAGAAGTTTTTTGAGCCCACTCGTGTACATCTATATTGTCTACAGGTTTATTTTTTAAGTGGAGGGATATAATTTTTTCTCTTGAAGAAACGTCAGGGAGAGTTACTTCTATATGTCTGTCAAATCTTCCAGGCCTTAAAAGGGCAGGATCTAGCATATCTAACCTATTGGTAGCAGCTATTATTACAATTCCCTCTTTTTCATTAAATCCAGACATTTCTGTAAGCAGAGCATTTAAAGTTTGATCTCTTTCATCAGAGCCTCCGGTACTTCCTGAGCCATCTCTTTTTTTACCTATAGCGTCTATCTCATCTATAAATATAACCGCTTTTCCAGATTTATTGTTTTTAGCCTTTTTAAATAACTGTCTTATACGGCTGGCACCTACACCTACATATACTTGTACAAAATCAGAGCCTGAAACGGCATAAAATGGAACTTCTGCTTCACCTGCAATAGCTCTTGCAAGGAGAGTTTTTCCGGTTCCTGGCTCACCGAATAATAAAACCCCTTTTGGCATTCTTGCACCATAAGATGTATATTTTTTAGGGTTCTTTAAGAAATCAACTATATCCTGGACACTCTCTTTAGCTTCCTCATTTCCCGCTACACTTTTAAAATTACAATTAGAATCTTCTATGGCAGAAGCATCTAAGGAATCGAGAGATACTATTTTTTTAGAAGATTTGCTAGAAAACTTAAGTGCCATAAAAACAGCTGCCATAATGGAAATTATAAGTATAGCAGTAGGATAAGCCTGCCTGTTATTTACAGTATATTGCTCAGATACACTTATTCCATCGTTTAAAAGTACTTCTTTAGCGTTAGGGGTTCTAGGATTATCCGTATCATATATGCTGCCGTTTTTTAATTTTACTCTTATTTTTGGGGAATCTGTCATATACACTGTCGAAACTATTTTCTTTGATACATCTTTTTGAAACGAAATATATGACTTATAGGGTATAGAGCTGTTACTATAATTCATAAATAGTAACATGCAAAGAGATAAAATAGAGGTTAAAATAGGAATTATTATAAACTTATTTTTTATCTTTTTCATTTAAGTTCTCCTTTCTTGAGATAGATTCTCTATAGTGATTTATATTAATTAGCTTAAAATTATAAGTTTTATAGTAAAATCTTGTAAAAACAAACGAAACTTTATAAAATCATATAATGATATTATAATATTTTTATAAATTAGTCTAATTAAAATCATAAATTTTGCTAAAGTAATTTATGGAACTAGTATAGTAATTTTAGAATTGTTTATTGCAGAAAATTTAATTTACTGTATACTTTATAATAAGAAGTTTGTAAATTTAGGGAGGAGATTTATATATGAAGGTGTCCTTTGGAAAAGCCATTTTGACAGAACAAGACATACTTGGTATAGTTCATGAGTATGTGAATATAGAAGGACTTAATATAGAAAAGATAAGTATAAATGAAATAATAACAATAGAGGGGACATATAAGAGCAAAATATCTGTAAATTTTCAAGTTAAGATGGGAATAGGAAATATAAATAACAACATAATAAATTTAAAAATATTTGATGTACGTGTGTATAAGTTTAAGATATTTAAGAATGTAAAAAATATTGTCCTTAAGAAGTTATTAGATAACTTTTCCCCTTATGGGGTAGAGGTGGACAGGGATACAGTAAGAGTGGATTTAGATCTGGCAGTAAAGCTTATACCTTACTTTAATCTCAAATTAAAAAAAGTAGGAATACTTCCTAGGGCACTAGAGGTAGAAGCAGAAGATATAAGATATGAGGAAAAAAAGAAATTTCCAAACATAGAGAAAAAGAAAAGAAGTATACTTATTCTAGATAAGTATCATAAGTTTAGAAAAAAAGTTGTAAGTAAAGTGCCGCAAAAATATGAAAAAATCGTAGAGTATGGGATGCTTGTACCGGATATTATAATGTTATTTATAAGATTATTTAAGGACAAAAGGGTTAAAATAAAGGTTAAGATTATGCTGTCAGGCGTAATAGCTTACCTTGCAAGTCCTATAGATATAATACCTGATTTTATACCTTTTGTTGGGAAAATAGATGATGTTGCTCTGGCGTTTTTTGCACTTAATACTATAATAGATGAAATACCAGAAGAAATTATAATTGAAAATTGGCAGGGTGAGGAAAACATAATTCTGGTTACAAGAGAGGCAGTAAAATATATTACAAAAATAATTGGAAGTGCAAATGTTTCTAAGGTTTTAAATCAGCTAAGCAATGTATTCAAATCATCTGAAAGAAAAGAAAAAGAGGGGAGAAGTGTTACATAAGGGATTAATATAACACGTAAATCGATATGGTTAAGAAAGTATATGCTATAAAAGAAGGATATGATTTTGAAAAAAATGAAAAAGTTGAAAATATTATAGTAAACACCTGGGGAGAATGTCTGAAATGTGTTAAAGGTGTTAAAGGTGCTACATATAAGAGCTTTAAAGATACAAATTCAGCTTTGGAATATTTAAAAGGAGAGGATAAGCTTTTAAAAAAGTCTGAGGGAAGCTATCCTAAAGATTGTTTGCATGTATATGTGGATGGAAGTTATAACATTTCAACGGAAATGTATTCTTATGCATTGGTGGCAGTTAAAGGTAATGTAGTTTATTATATAGAAAGCGATGCACATTCTTGTGAAGAAGGTAAAAATATAAGGCAAATATCTGGAGAATTAAAAGCAGCTGTTAGAGGAGTACAATATGCTCTGTCTAAGGGAGAGAAAAAAGTTGTTCTGTTCCACGACTATGAAGGAACCTGCAAGCATGCCCTTGGGTTATGGGAGAGAAAAGAAGCCTCATCTATAAAATATTACGAAGAAATGAACGAGCTTATGAAAAACATTGAGGTTATATTTGTTAAAGTAGATAGTCATACTGGGGATTTGTTTAATGAATTGGCAGATGAAAAGTGCAAGGAAAAGTTACAAATAGAATCAAAAAAAAGTGTTCAAAAATGGTTAATGAATAATGAGATAAAGACAGCTAATGATGAAGTAAAGAATGAGATATTAAAAATTGCACCTAAAGGTGAAAAAAATATAAAAGTTATTGATATATGAAAATGTAAAAATTAAGCTGTTTAAAAAAAATAAATTTGCATAATCTATCTAAAGAACATAAAAAATCATAGTTCTGTAAAAGAAAAAGCATTTTTTAAAGAGAGGAGTGTAGCAAAATGCGTGGAAAGTTTGTAGCAGGTGCAGTAATTGGTGCAGCAGTAGGAATGATGGTAGTACCAGAATTAGATAGATCTAAAAAGAGAATGATAAGAAAAACTTCTAGATACTTAAGAAATACTGCAGGAAATATGTATGGTGGAGTTATGAATTGGATGAGATAGCATAGGAGCTTAACAAGTACAATGTAAAATGTACACTTTTAATAATAAAGATGTACATTTTACATTGTTTTTTTATTGATTTAGACTATATTGTTTAGGTTTATGGCAATATGCTTTTATTTTTTAAAGTTTTTATTTTATAATTAAAAATATGTTATAATGATACTAATATAAAATAATATTTTAATGTGGTTTAAAAATTATCCTAAACAAAGATCTTTGTATTACATATAATTTCAATTATATGTAATATTTAGATATTGTTATCCCAAAGTATAGCTTTTATTTTTTTATATATTAAAAAAGATGTAACATATTGGAACAGATAGACATGAAACAAAAATTGTGATTAATAAAGGAAGAGTGAATGATGGAAATACTTTCTTTAGGAGAAAAAATAAAGAGAAGAAGAAAAGAACTCAATATGACTTTGA
This sequence comes from Clostridium ljungdahlii, assembly GCF_001636845.1. Classification (GTDB taxonomy): domain Bacteria; phylum Bacillota; class Clostridia; order Clostridiales; family Clostridiaceae; genus Clostridium_B; species Clostridium_B ljungdahlii_A. The sequence goes on along the minus strand of NZ_LITT01000018.1, from coordinate 14,547 downwards.
AGGATTTGGCAGGGGATAGAATTACACCTGGACAAATAAGTTTGGTGGAATCAGGGAAGTCAAATCCTAGTATGGATTTGTTGGAATATTTAGCAGGGGAATTGAATACTTCCATTGAATATTTAATGGAGTCAGAAGAAACTCAAGCACAAAAAATATGTACTTATTTTGAAAATATAGCTGAATCTTATATAATAAGTGGAAGTTTGAGTCAATCAGAAAAATATATTGAAGAGGCTATATACTACTCAGAAAAGTATTCCCTACAATATGAAAAAGCAAAAAATTTATATTTAAAGGGGACAATCTATACGGCGAGAAAAGAATATCCTATTGCTCAACAGCTTTTATTGTCTGCTAATGTTGTTTTTATAAAAAATAATAAATATGAAGAAATTATAAAAACTTTTATAAATTTAGGAAAGATTACAATAAGTATGAAATCATATCATGCTTCCAGAAGTTATTTGCAGCAGGCAGAAAATGTATATAAGGAAAATAATATAGGAAATGATTTCTTGCTTGGACAAATATATTATTATACAGCCTGTATAAATTTTAAATTAGAAAATATGGAAGAAGCAATAAACTATTCTTATCTGGCAAATGAGAAGTTTAGGCAGATAGATGATAGGGAAGAGTATGCTAAAAGCTTATTTTTGCTTGCAGAAGAGTATAATAAAAAGGGAGATATAAATAATGCAATAAAGTATTCTAAAAAAACATTAAATGTATATAGAAAATTAGAAGATGTAATAAATACTGCAAAAATTGAAAACAATCTAGGTAAACTTTTTGGAGAGTTTAATAATATTGAGGAATCATTTATACATTTAAATAAGGCAAAAGAATTGAGAATGAGGTGTAAAGATGGAAAGATTGTGGATACACTTATAAATATATGTGAAAATTATATAAAATTAAAGGATGTTATAAATTCAAGGAAAGTTCTAGAAGAAATAAGGGACAAGATAGACGAAAAAAATAGTAAATCACTAGTATATTATTATATGATGAAATTTAGAATAAATATGATTGAATGTAATAAAAAAGAAGCAGAAAATACATTAATTGATGCATTGAACTTTGCGACAAAAATGCATTATACTAGAGAAGCTGCAGATATATCAATAAAGCTTGGGAAATTCTATGAGGACATCAAGATGGATAAGGAAGCAGCTAAGTATTTGAGTGAAGGTGTTGAAATTTTTAAAAGGATTGGAATATTAAAAGAGTATTAAATAGAACAGGTGATAATTATGGAGATACTTTCTACTGGAGAGAAGGTTAAAAGAGCACGCATATATAAGGGATATACTTTGAAGGAACTGTGTAATAGTAAAATATCAATTTCTAAAATGAGCTGCATTGAAAATGATAAAATAAAGCCAGAAGATTGGATTTTAGAGTTTTTATCAGATAAACTTGAAGTTAGTTTTGAGTATCTGAAATTAGATATAAAAAATCAAATAATAGAAAATATAGATGATATTGAGAAAAAACAAGATAGGAAAAGTTATGAAAAAAATTTAGTATATAATTTTAAATTTGCTGAACGGTATGGATATGATAATATATGTTTTAGGATAATGCATCTCTTATTTAACTATTATCTAGAAAAAAGTGAATTAGAAAAATTGCATAGTATAATTGTAAAGTATTATGAATATTTACAAAGAAATTTTTCTAAAGAAAAAGCAATCCTGTATTATATGGATGTTGGCAAATATTTTTTTAAAGCAAAAGAATTTTTACAGGCTATAAACTATTATGATAATGTGTTAGTCATTGCAGCAGAAACTGGTAGTAATGAACTAATATTAAAAATTACATATAATAAAATAACTTGCTTTATTGCTCTTAATGATTATGAAAAGGCTTATGAATTGTCTGATGGGATTACAAAATTGATAGATATGGTAGATGGAGACATAAAAAAAGCAAAAGTATATCATGTTTTAGCAATACTTTCTTTAAAAAATGATACTGAAAAATTTAAAGTATATGAAAAAAAGGCAAATGAATTTTATAAAGATAATTTAAAAGATAAATCAATATCTATGGTTGAATATGCTGAAGCTATGTTTACTTTAAATATGAGTGAAAAGGCAGTATTTTATATAAATGAAGCACTGAATATGTATCCTAAAGAGTATGCGGTGGAATTTGCTGATTTTGTAATCAAAATAGTAGGCATTTTGATAAAAAATCAAATTTGGGATAGAGCTGAAGGTATATGTGATATAGCTTTAGATTGTTCTATAAAGTTAAATGATATAGTTCTTATAGAAAGAGCATACTATTATAAAGCGTTGGTATTTATAAAAAAAGGTCAGTTAGCTGAAGGGGAGATGTATATGAATCTTTCGCTGGATGCTCTATCGAAATTTGAAACAAATACTTGCATATATGAAAGATATATGGAAATAGGATGTATGTATTATGATATGAAAAAGGTTCAAGAGGCCCTTAAATATTTTAATATTGCTATTGATTTAAAACAAAAATATAATTTTTTATAGTTTTACTTAGAAAACTGAAAAAATTATATTTTGTTGTCCAATGAATTAAATTAATCTAAAGAGGTTTAGAAGGGAGGAGCTGCGTTAAAACTTGTTTTAAGTTTTGCGTGACGTATTTTTATTATGAACATAGACAAACTTACAATAAAAGTTCAAAATGCAATGAATGAAGCACAACTTACAGCAGTGAAATATAATCATCAACAGGTAGATGTGATTCATATGTTTTCAGCTTTAGTATTTGAGCAAGATGGACTCATTCCAAATATATTTGGAAAGATGTCTGTAAATTTAAAATCTCTGGTAAATGAAACTAAAGATGTTTTAGACAAGATGCCTAAAGTACTGGGAGAAGGAGCACAAAGTTCCTCCGTCTATGCAACTAGAAGATTTGAAGATATTTTTTTGAAGGCAGAAAAGATAGCTGAAAAATTCAAAGATTCATATATAAGTGTAGAGCATGTAATGCTTGGTATTATGGAAGTTCACTCTTCTGACGTAGACGGCATACTTAAGAAATTTGATATTACAAAGGATGCATTTTTAGAAGCCTTGTCCCAGGTAAGGGGAAATCAAAGGGTTGAAACTCAGGATCCAGAGGGAACTTATGAGGCACTTGCCAAGTATGGCAGAAATCTTGTGGAAGAGGCAAAAAAACATAAACTTGATCCGGTTATAGGTAGAGATGAAGAAATAAGAAGAGTTGTTAGAATACTTTCAAGAAGAACTAAAAATAATCCTGTACTAATAGGTGATCCAGGAGTAGGAAAAACTGCTATAATCGAAGGCTTGGCAGAGAGGATTGTAAGAGGAGACATACCAGAAGGCTTAAAGGATAAGATAATATTTTCCCTAGACATGGGAGCATTAATTGCTGGTGCCAAATTTAGAGGAGAATTTGAAGAAAGATTAAAGGCCGTATTAAAAGAAGTACAGAAGAGCGAAGGAAAAATAGTGCTTTTTATAGATGAAATTCACACTATAGTTGGAGCTGGAAAAACAGAAGGTTCTATGGATGCTGGAAATTTAATAAAACCAATGCTAGCAAGAGGTGAATTGCACTGCATAGGCGCTACTACTTTTGATGAATACAGAAAATATATAGAAAAAGATAAGGCTTTAGAGCGAAGATTTCAACCGGTGGTTATAGATGAACCTACTGTTCAGGATTCTATTTCTATACTTAGGGGACTCAAGGAAAAGTTTGAAATATATCATGGCATAAGAATTCATGATTCTGCTATTGTGGCTGCTGCAAAGCTTTCAGATAGATATATAACAGATAGGTATCTTCCAGATAAGGCTATAGATTTAATTGATGAAGCTTGTGCTATGATAAGAACTGAAATTGACAGTATGCCAACTGAAATGGATAATGTGAAAAGAAAAATATTTCAGCTTCAGATTGAAAAAGAGGCTCTTTCCAAAGAAAAAGATAGTGCCTCTATAGAAAGGCTTAAGTCAGTAGAAAAGGAACTTAGTAATCTTAAAGACAGAGATAATGAAATGACTGCTAAATATGAAAAGGAAAAGTCAAATATAACTGAGGTTAGAAATTTAAAGAAACAGTTGGATGAAGCAAGAGGACAAATTGAAAAAGCAGAGAGGGAATATGATTTAAATAAAATTGCAGAATTAAAATATGGTGTTATTCCCAAACTGGAAAGTACTATAGATGAAAAAGAGCAATCTATTAAAGAAAACAATGAAGCTGCAATGTTAAAGGAAGAAGTTACAGAACAGGAAATTTCTCAGATAGTATCTAAATGGACTGGAATACCTGTTTCAAAATTGGTAGAAGGGGAAAGACAGAAATTAGTAAAATTAGAGGATGAACTTGCAAAGAGAGTTATAGGCCAGAAGGAAGCAGTTACAGCAGTTTCAAATGCTGTACTTAGAGCAAGAGCGGGTATGAAAGATCCTAAAAGGCCAATAGGTTCTTTTATATTTTTAGGACCTACAGGTGTAGGTAAAACTGAACTTGCAAAAACTTTAGCAAGGACACTGTTTGATAGTGAAGAAAACATAATAAGAATAGACATGTCAGAGTATATGGAAAAATATTCTGTTTCAAGACTTATAGGAGCTCCTCCAGGATATGTAGGATATGACGAGGGAGGTCAGCTTACGGAGGCAGTGAGGAGAAAACCATATAGTGTAATATTATTTGATGAAATAGAAAAAGCTCATGAAGATGTGTTTAATATATTCCTTCAAATATTAGATGATGGAAGGCTTACTGACAATCAGGGTAAGGTAGTTGATTTTAAAAATTCTATTATAATTATGACTTCTAATATAGGAAGCAGCTATTTATTACAGAACAAAAGTAGTAATGGAATAGATAAAGATGTAAGAGACAAAGTAATGAATGATATGAAATTTAAATTTAAACCTGAATTTTTAAATAGACTAGATGATATAATAATGTTTAAACCCCTAAATACGGAAGAAATTAAATTCATAATAGATATATTCCTAAGGGATATAGAAAATAGGCTTAAGGAGAAAAATATATCTATACAAATAACCTCAAAAGCAAAAGAAGTTATGGCACAAGAAGGTTATGATCCTGTTTATGGAGCAAGGCCTTTAAAAAGATATATAGAAAGCGTTCTGGAAACATCTATTGCAAAGAAGATAATTAATGGAGATATATATACAGGCTGCAGGGTAAGAGTAGATTATGAAGATGATAAGTTTAAAATAGAAAAACTATAATTATTTATTAAAATAAAGGTTACCATATATGATAGAAGATTAAAAAAGAGGGTGTTTTTTATGAAAAAACCTGTCTATTCAATCATATATGGTACTTTTATCTATTTATTTGTAATTGCTTGTATAAGCTTAATATGTAAATGGGATTGTGTAAAATATAATTTTACGGGAGAGAGAAAGAATATTGTTTTAGCTAAAGATAATGCACCAACGTATTCTAAAGAAGTATTCTTAACTTTTGATGATGGTCCTTCTGTAAATAACACTACAAAGATATTAAATATATTACAACAAAATGGAGTAAAAGCCACTTTTTTTATAGTAGGTGAAAAGGCAAAAGAAAATCCTTCTATATTAAAGCAGCTAAGTGACAGCGGTATGAGTATAGGAGTGCATACATATTCTCATAATTATAAAGAGATGTACAGCAGTTTGGATGCATACTTAGAGGATTTTCGAGTTTGTAAAAATGTAATAAAGAATATAACAGGAAAAGATTCTATAGTATTTGTGAGGCTTCCAGGTGGGTCAGATAACTTAGCAGCAAGCGTAAGCAATTTAAATATTATAAAGAAGACTTTAAAGGGAAACGGAATGAAGTATGTAGATTGGAACGTGGTCTCAGGGGATGCAGATAAACGTTTTGTGTCCAAAGATATTGTAAAACAAAATGTAATAAATGGATGCAAGAATAAAAAAATTGCAGTAGTTTTGATGCATGATTCTTACTATAAAACTTCTACAGTAGAAGCACTGCCAGACATTATAAGTTATTTAAAAAAAGAAGGTTTTGTTTTTAGAACTTTTGATGATATAACTTTAGAGGAAGAGTTTAGAATGACAGATAAAGGAATCATTAATAGATGACTAAAATTATAGAGAGTTTCTAAACGAAAAATAAAACTTATACTCCGAATATTTTTACAACCACAAACACGGTTAAATATTTTGATAAGTCTAAGAAGAAAATTTATAAAAACTAAGGCCTTTTGAAAACTCGTACCTCGAACAATTCAAAAGACCTAAGTTTTTTAAAAAATTTTCTACTAAGACTTATATACAAAATATTTAAATGTGTTTGTTTATTGTAAAATATTTCTGCATATAAGTTTTATTTTTAAGTTAGAAACTGCTATAGGGTTTATAAGTTTAAAATTAAATTATTCATATAGTTAAGCCATTGAAATCAGTAGATTTCAATTAATGTATAATTTAAGTTATTAGTTAAAAACCCTATATATGAGTGATTCTAGTTGAAATTTTAACTTATACATAAAATATACTAACAAAACGGAAATCACACTTAAAAACTTTTTTTATAAGTCTTAGCGAGGTATTTTAGAAAATCTTAAAAGCTTATATATGTTTGAGGTACGAGTTATATAAGCTTCTTTAGATTTTCAAAATACCGAGCTTTAGACTTATAAAAAGTTTTTAGTGTGATGAAATTTGTTAGTATATGGCTGATATAAGTAAACTTTCAAACTAGAAACTCTACATAAAGATGTAAATTAATTAGATTTATTTTTGGTTTCTCTTTCTATTATAAATTTTTTAGCATTTAATTCTAAGGTATCATCTAGAGGGTCAAGTTTTGTATCACCATATTTTTTAGAAATAGCTGTAGATATAAATCTATCTGCTAATTCAGGGTTTTTAGAAAGGAGAGAACCGTGAAAATAAGTACAAAAACAATTTTTGTATATGCAGCCTTCGTATCCATCTTCCCCATTATTACCATAACCTACAATTACTTTTCCAAGAGGTTCTAAATCTCCTATATAAGTTCTTCCAGAATGATTTTCAAAGCCTACATAAGTTTCCTTAAATTTTTCGTTATATATAACTGTATTTCCTATAAATCTATTGCTGCCGCCCTCTGTATATATATTAAGTACATCAAGACCTGGCAACTTTTGACCATCGGGTGTAGAGTAGTATTTTCCAAGAAGTTGATAGCCTCCACAAATTGATAAAAATACTTTACCCTCTTCGATGTAACTTACGATGCCTTCTCTTTTATTTTTGACAAGATCTTCTGATACTATGGACTGTTCATAGTCCTGGCCACCGCCAAAAAGAGTTATGTCATATTTAGAGCTGTCAAAGGGATCTCCAAGAGATATATTAAATACATTTATATCTATACCCCGCTGCTGTGCCCTATATTTTAATATGAGTATATTTCCTAAATCTCCGTATACATTTAATAAATCAGGATATAAGTGACATATGTTTAATTCCATTTTAGATACACTCCCTAGTTCTCTAATATTTTACCACAGCTTTTTGATATATCCCTTGAAATTGAGAAATTTCCTGAAAGTTATCATGGCAGTATAAGTGGCTAATACATATACTGTATTTGATTTGCAATTTTTTATTTCATCAATTAGATTTTCATAGTGCTTACAAATTATAAAGTTATCTTGGGGTAATCCTGCTACTTTTAATCTTACAGCCATGTCATAAAGTCTTATACCTGAAATCATTATTTTATCTATATCAAGTGAAGACAGCTTTTCAAAATTCACGTCCCATATCCAGGATACATCCCTTCCATCTGCATAATTGTCATTTAGAAGTACAGCTAGGTTAAAGGTCCTGTTGTCAAGGCTTAAAGTATTTATAGCTTGATCATAACCGGCAGGATTTTTTACTAAGATAATTTTAACCTCTTTACCTTCTATATTTATGACTTCTTGTCTTCCAAAACTGCTCTTTTGTTTTTTTAGAGAATCACATATACAGGAAGTAGATATTCCACAAACCATTGCTATAGAATAAGCACATAGGGCATTATACATATTATATGTACCTGGTTGATTTATATAATATTCCTTCTCATTAATTACTACTAATGATCCATCTGGAGTTTGATCTTTTATTTCATCTAAAGTATAATCCAATTCAGGTCTTTTATATCCACACTTTTCACAGTAGTAATCGCCTAAATGATTATATGTAAGAAAATTATATTTGTAAGGATTTTTGCATTTCTTACAGAACTTGGCATCTGCATTAGTATCTACTTTTTTTCTATTTGTTGGAGAACAATTAAATCCATAATAAATAGTTCTGTTTGGTAAATTTAGATCTCCAAGAAGAGATTCGTCTCCATTGAGTATTAAATTTGAAAGAGGTACTTTTTTGATACCTTTTAGAATTTTGTTTAATGTAGTGTAAACTTCTCCATACCTGTCAAGTTGATCTCTAAATAAGTTTGTTACAGTTATAATTTCTGGAGTTATATAATCTGTAAATAAAGGAACATTTGCTTCATCACACTCTATAACTGCATAGTTTGTCTCACTACATTTTTTAAATGAATAATTTTCTATAAAACATGAAACTATACCTGTCAGCATATTTGCACCTGTATTGTTTGTAATTACACGTTTTTTAGCATCCTTTAGCATGTTGTAGACCATACTTGTAGTTGTAGTTTTACCATTTGTACCTGTTATAAGTATAATTTTATAATCCTTACATATGGTTTTAAGAATATTCTTATCTAATTTTAAAGCAACTTTTCCAGGAAAATTACTTCCTCCTTTAAATAAAAATTTTGATAATTTTATTACGATCTTGGAAATAATAATACTAAAAAAAGATTTTATGTTAATTTTTAACACCACCTTCAACTTAAGTAAAGCATTTGTTTATTTACTTTACATATTGTTTGTCATAAGTCTATAGGCTCTAAATTTAAGATTGAAGTCTATTATAGTACACAACAAATACACGAGCAAGTAAATAACTCTTAATATTATAATACAATATTATAATTTTTACATTAAAAAGTTGTAAATTTACTGCATTTCTTAGGCCGGATAATAGAATGTGGGAATAAACATTTAAAAGAATGTATGTTTATGAGGGTATATATAAGAATGTTAAAATTATAATATAAAGACATAGTTAAATAAATTATAATATCTGAATAATTTACCGAGTAGTTTTGCAAGTTCAAATAGAAAAAATTCATTATCAACCTAACTTATAAATAAAAAGTATAGCTTATATTAAAAAATATATAGAATTAATATAGTACATATAAAAATATACAAAGTATATAATGTATTATTACAGGTATAATATATAAAATACTTTATAATTAAATTTAAAATAATTTTTTTATTGCATTTTTCTATAAATGGTGTAATATATAAATATAAACTAATTTAGGGGGAAACATCATGAACATTGACTTATCATATTTAAATATTAATAAATATAGAAATATGTATAAAAATTTATCACCATCAGAATTAACGGAATTTTCAATTAAAAGGGGAGAAGGGTTTTTATCAAATAAAGGAGCTCTTATGATTAATACTGGAAAGTACACAGGAAGATCTCCTAAAGATAGATTTATAGTTAATCAAGAAAGCATTAGAAACAAAATAAACTGGGGAAATGTAAATCTTTCTATAGAAGAAGATATTTTTAATAGAATGTATGATAAGATTTTAAATTATATAAGTGATAAAGACATTTTTGTGTTTGATGGATTTGTTGGAGCTTTAAAAAAATATACCCTTCCTATAAGAGTAATATGCGAAAGAGCATCCCAGGCGTTGTTTGCAAATCAATTGTTTAGAAGACCAACGGAGGAGAATTTAAAGTGTTTTACTCCTGAATTTAACATAATATCGGTACCTGGATTTAAGGCTAAGGGGAAAGAAGACGGTTTAAATTCAGATGCCTTTATTTTAGTGAATTTTGATAAAAAAATTATATTAATAGGGGGAACCAGTTACTCAGGAGAAATAAAAAAATCAGTATTTTCAGTAATGAACTTCTTGCTTCCACAAAAAGGGGTCATGCCTATGCACTGTTCTGCTAATATAGGACAAGATAACAAAACTTGCTTATTTTTTGGATTGTCAGGAACAGGAAAAACTACTTTATCAGCAGATGGTGAAAGAAGGCTGATTGGTGATGACGAACATGGATGGTCTAATGAAGGTGTATTTAATTTTGAGGGCGGATGTTATGCTAAAACTATAAGACTTGATAAGGAAAAAGAAAGTCAGATATACAATGCCATAAAATTTGGAACTGTAGTTGAAAATGTAGTGGCAGATGAGAATAGGGTACCTGATTATAATGATGGTAGATATACTGAAAATACAAGGGCAGCATATCCTATAAATTATATAGATAATATAGAAGAAAGTGGTGTAGGAGAAAATCCAGAGACTATAATATTTTTAACTGCAGATGCTTTTGGTGTAATGCCACCTATATCAAGACTTTCTAAGGAAGCAGCAATGTATCACTTTATGTCTGGATATACTAGCAAGATAGCTGGAACTGAAAGAGGAATAATTGAACCTCAAGCTACTTTTTCCTCTTGCTTTGGTGAACCTTTTATGTTAATGAATCCTGCTGTGTATGCAAAGCTGTTAGGTGAAAGAATAGACAAGTATAATACTCAGGTATATTTAGTGAATACTGGATGGTTATCTGGAGGATATGGAAATGGAGATAGAATAAAACTTTCCTACACAAGAGCTATGATTAGAGAAGCTTTGAAAGGAAAATTCAAAGGTGTTGACTTTGTGGAACATCCTGTGTTTAAAGTAATGATGCCTACAAGATGTCCAGGTGTACCTGATGAAATATTAAACCCTAGAAATACATGGCAAGATAAAGAAGCGTATGATAAAACAGTGAGAAATCTGGCACTGAAGTTTAGTAAAAACTTTGAGAAGTTTAAAGATGTTTCCGAAGATATAGCAGAAGCTGGACCTAAAGCTTAAATTGTTTATTATAGCTAATTTAAGTGAAATTTATATATAAATATTTAGTAATATAAAAAATAGGATTTGGTGATGAGTTGATTTTATTTTCATCACTAAATCCTTTATTTGTATATGAAATAAAAGATAATTTTACTTATGTAACAAATTATTAATAATATATATGCTGTGAAAAAGCTTACGGTAATAGTATAATAATACTTGTTTATAAATTTAATAGGGAGTGAAGTTAATGGAATTATTATTTATTATTAAAGCTGCTGCTATTGGAGTAGTCGAGGGAATAACAGAGTTCCTGCCAATATCTTCAACAGGTCATATGATAATAGTAGGAAATCTGATAAACTTTAAAGCACCAACATATAATGGCGCTTATATAGATATGTTTGAAGTAGTAATTCAGCTAGGTGCCATACTTGCTATAGTAGTGCTTTATTGGGATAAGATTTTTAATTCGCTTAAAAATCTTAAACCTGGCAAATGGGGATTTAAACTTTGGTTTACTATTTTAGTTGCTTTTATACCTGCTGCTATTGTAGGATTGCGTTTCAATGATATTATTAAAAGCAAATTATTTAATCCGGTTACTGTTGCCTGTGCATTAGTATTTGGCGGTTTTCTCATGATATATATGGAGAACAAATACAGGAGAGGAAATAGTACAAATAGAATTGAAGATATAAATATTGTACAAGCATTTAAGATAGGATGTTTTCAATGTCTATCACTTTGGCCAGGAATGTCTAGATCTGCGTCCACAATAATGGGTGGATGGATAAGTGGACTTACAAATGTAGCTGCAGCAGAGTTTTCCTTTTTCCTTGCTATACCTACTATGATAGCAGCATCAGGATGGTCACTTATAAAAGTAAAGGTAGCTATGGATGTTCCTCAAGTTATTGCGCTGGCAGTTGGATTTATAGTTTCATTTATAGTAGCATTAGTTGTAGTAGAAAAGTTTATAAATTTTTTGAAGAGAAAACCAATGAGAGTTTTTGCTGTATATAGAATATTTATAGGAGCGATAATACTTATATTATATTTTACTAAAGTTATAAATATTTAATACTGTTATAGACAATGAATATTTTTCTGGTAACATAAATTTTCTATGATAAACTGTTTATTATGAATTGTAGATATAAAAATATATAGTTGCAAAAATTAACTATATTATGATATGATTTGTACGTAAAATTAAATAATCTAGGGGGGCCTATGTTATAGGCTGAGATAGAACTGTTAGTTCTGACCCTCATACCTGATCTGGATAATTCTAGCGTAGGGAAGAGCTTTATATAGTTTTAAAATGCAACTTTATAAGGTTGCATTTTTTTATTATATTAAAGATGGATATGAGGGAGATGTGTAATCTCCTCCTTTTTTATTTAACATAATTTTAAAAAAAATATGTTAAGGGAGATGTTTTAAATGAATTACACAACACAAATGGACGCTGCTAAGAAAGGCATAATCACAAAAGAGATGGAGAGAGTAGCTGCTAAAGAAAACATGGAGGCATTGCAACTAATGGAATTAGTTGCGCAGGGTGTAGTTGTAATACCAGCTAATAAAAATCATAATGCATTAGATCCAGAAGGTGTAGGACAAGGACTTAAGACTAAGATAAATGTAAATTTGGGAATTTCAAAGGATTGCAACTGTATAGATAATGAATTGGAAAAAGTTAAGGTAGCTTTGAAAATGGAAGCGGAAGCTATAATGGATTTAAGCTGCTTTGGAAAAACTGAAGAATTTAGAACTAGCCTAGTAGAAATGTCACCTGCCATGATAGGTACAGTACCTATATATGATGCAGTGGGATTTTATGACAAAGAATTAAAAGATATAACTGAAGAAGAACTTTTAGGTGTGATTGAAAAACATGCGCAAAATGGTGTGGATTTTATGACGATTCATGCAGGTATAAATAGAGAAACTGCAGCAGTTTTTAAGAGAAATGAAAGACTTATGAACATAGTATCTAGGGGAGGAGCCTTGATATATGCATGGATGGAACTAAATGGAAAAGAAAATCCCTTTTATGAGTATTTTGACAAAGTTTTAGATATATGTGAAAAATACGATGTAACTATAAGTTTGGGAGATGCCTGCAGACCAGGTGCTATAAAAGATTCTACAGATGCTTCACAGATTAAGGAACTTATGACTTTAGGAGAGCTTGCAAGAAGAGCTTGGAAGAGAAATGTACAAGTTATGATAGAAGGACCAGGACATATGAGTTTAGATGAAATAAAAGCAAATATGCAGTTAGAAAAGAAATTGTGTCATAATGCACCATTTTATGTGTTAGGACCTTTAGTTACAGACGTAGCTCCTGGTTATGATCATATTACATCAGCTATAGGAGGAGCAATAGCTGCATCTTCAGGAGCAGATTTCCTATGTTATGTAACTCCAGCAGAACATTTAAGACTTCCAAACTTGGAAGATATGAAAGAAGGAATCATAGCTGCTAAAATTGCAGCTCACGCAGGAGATATTGCAAAGGGAGTAAAAGGTGCAAGAGACTTAGATGATGCCATGAGTAAAGCTAGAAGAGAGCTTAATTGGGAAAAAATATTTAATTTATCCATAGATCCAGAAAAAGCAAGAAGGTACAGAGAGGAATCAAAACCAGAAGATGAACATACATGTACTATGTGTGGAAAAATGTGTGCTGTTAGAAATATGAACAGGGTTATGGAAGGAAAAAATCTAAATGTTTTAAGAGATGATGATTGATGTGTGAATTGCTTTCATTGTGTGTGATGGAAGTGTTACGGATGGTAGCTATTGGATAGAATCTTTAAATAAGCATTGGTGGAAATACTTATGCTTATTTAAATTGTAATAAAAGTTTTCGTATTTCTGCAGAGCAACCAGTATACAACTGAATAAATTCAACTCTTTAGACATATAGAATATCAGATGTTTTCTGATATTCTCATATTATTTGTTGAAAGTGTTTAAAATAGTGTTGACACTATTAAAAAAATATGTTATGCTAAAAAAGTCGTCGAGATGAGGCGACAAAATGATCCTTGAAAATTAAACAGAGGAAGATATAAGTACAACTTATTTAGAATAAACCAGCAATTCTTTTGAGCTGCGAGAGCAGCTAAAAAAGTAATTTCGTAAGAATAGTGTATTATATTTTGCTAACAAGCTAAAATGTAATATATTAAAAATTGGTAGTAGCGAGCAAGACAAGGAAAAGTTTGAATGAGGAGCGGAGTTTACTTAAGTAAATGAGCACCGCAATGAAAGCTTTGACGCAGTATTGCGAAGCTAATAGCAATTTTCTATAGAGCCATAAAAACTTTTAAATTAAGAGTTTGATCCTGGCTCAGGACGAACGCTGGCGGCGTGCTTAACACATGCAAGTCGAGCGATGAAGCTCCTTCGGGAGTGGATTAGCGGCGGACGGGTGAGTAACACGTGGGTAACCTACCTCAAAGAGGGGGATAGCCTCCCGAAAGGGAGATTAATACCGCATAATAATCAGTTTTCACATGGAAATTGATTTAAAGGAG
>NZ_LITT01000017.1 GCF_001636845.1 Clostridium ljungdahlii | reverse complement strand
CCCAGTAATTCCGGACAACGCTCGCCACCTACGTATTACCGCGGCTGCTGGCACGTAGTTAGCCGTGGCTTCCTCCTTGGGTACCGTCATTATCGTCCCCAAAGACAGAGCTTTACAATCCGAAAACCTTCTTCACTCACGCGGCGTTGCTGCATCAGGCTTTCGCCCATTGTGCAATATTCCCCACTGCTGCCTCCCGTAGGAGTCTGGACCGTCTCTCAGTTCCAATGTGGCCGATCACCCTCTCAGGTCGGCTACGCATCGTCGCCTTGGTAGGCCGTTACCCTACCAACTAGCTAATGCGCCGCGGGTCCATCTCAAAGCGGATTACTCCTTTAAATCAATTCCCATGTGAAAACTGATTATTATGCGGTATTAATCTCCCTTTCGGGAGGCTATCCCCCTCTTTGAGGTAGGTTACCCACGTGTTACTCACCCGTCCGCCGCTAATCCACTCCCGAAGGAGTTTCATCGCTCGACTTGCATGTGTTAAGCACGCCGCCAGCGTTCGTCCTGAGCCAGGATCAAACTCTTAATTTAAAAGTTTTTATGGCTCTGTTAAAAATCAATACTAACTTCGCATTTCTGCGTCAAACCTTTCGCTGTGGTGCTCATTTACTTAAGTAAACTCCGCTCCTCGCTCAAGGCTTTCCTTGAACTACTCGTTATTATTGATTTTAGAAAATTGATATTAACTTCGCCCTGCGACCTCAAATACTTCACTGTGGTGCTCAATTACGTTAGTAAGTTCCGCTCCTCGTTCAGCATTTTCCTCGCTGTACTCGTTACTATCAATTTTAGTATATTACTAAATGTAATACACAAAATTACGAAATTACTTTTTTAGCTGCTCTCGCAGCTCAAAAGAATTGCTGGTTTATTCTAAATAAGTTATACTTATATCTTCCTCTGTTTAATTTTCAAGGATCATTTTGCCGTCTCACTTCGACAGCTTTTATAGTATATCATCTGAGTTTTAATCTGTCAACATGTTTTTTATTTCTTATAAAATATATTGGCTGAAATCTTTTTTCTCAAGACAACGAAGATTATTATACCACAGGCTAAAGTTCTATAATCTATAATAACTTAAAAATTTTAAGTTTATATCACTAATACTTCTATATTCTATTTATTTCTACATTTTTTATATAAAGATACACATGGATATGTTTATGTAATTTATACTTACAAACTCCTGCTTTTAAGGAGCAAACTTTACTTTCTTTTATTATTATCCTCTGGGATTAATCTTACTAAAAGTTAAATGATCTTGCCACTTTCCATTTATAAATATGTACTTTTCATTCAATCCAATTTTCTTAAACCCACAACTTAAAAGAACTTTCTGGGATCTTATGTTATCCACTAATGTAGAAGCTTCTATTCTATGAAGGTCCATTTCATTAAAGGCATACTCAAGAGTTAATTTTAGTGCCTCTTTCATATATCCATTCCCCTGCTCATCTTCATCTATAGAATATCCTACAAATGCGCTTTTAAATACTCCCATAACTATATTAGATATCTGTATCTTTCCTATAAACGTTTTATCTTTATATATTCCAAGATTCACACTTTTGCCGCTCAAAAATTCTCTGTAACTTTCAATTAAAATCCTCTTTTGAATATCTAAAGTATAAAAATTTTTTTCACGGTCAGGTTCAAATTTGCTCAAATAATCTTTATTCTTTATATAATAATTTAGTACACTTTCTGCACTCTCTGGCGTTAGTACTGAAATATTTATCTTGCTACCTTTTATATGTAATCCCCTACTAATGCTTATGTTTTTAAATTTATCCAGTTCTAATCCAAATAATATTTCATTCTTATATCCAGAATCAGACTTAATAC
Organism: Clostridium ljungdahlii; assembly: GCF_001636845.1. GTDB lineage: Bacteria > Bacillota > Clostridia > Clostridiales > Clostridiaceae > Clostridium_B > Clostridium_B ljungdahlii_A. Next base: position 42,841 of record NZ_LITT01000017.1, on the reverse strand, counting down.
TATTTGATATTATACCCTCAAGTTCAAATCCTAAATCTGTAAATGCAGCTATATTTATATCTTCATCTGCTAATATATTTATTTTATTTAAGTTAGCATTTTTAAAAAGTATTTCTATAAATATGCTAAGTGAATTTTTAAGCAACCTGTAACTAGATTCCCCCCACTTATAGAATTTTATTCTAAGCATACAGCATTTATTTTTAGAGGAAATTTCAATTATGAACGTCCGTCCTAAAGTTATGCCGCAGTTATCCCTTATTATATATTCACTATTACTCCCACTAACTAGACTAATGGTTACAAGTTGTTCTTTAAGCATTTCTACCTCTCCCAATTAAATCAATACTATAGAAATTCCAATTTAAAAATTAATTCTTATATTTTTGTATATACTAATTTAAAATTAAACTTTCTTAATTAATTATAACATAAAAAATGGCTATTATTTTATCAGTAAAAATGCTTTTTCTTCCTTAATACTAGTTATACTAATCTTTCCATTAAATAAAAACTCCAACCTAACCAGGCTGAAGCTTTATTTAATATTATCCTAATATTATGGAGTTAACGACCTATAGTGATTCTAATTTAAATTTTAACTTATATAAAATATACTAACAAAATTGAAATCACACTTAAGAATTTCTATAATATTTACTTTAATTCATGAATGAATAAACCACTTCTAAGTTTAGGTTCAAACCAGGTGGATTTAGGAGGCATTACTTTTCCCGCGTCAGCAATTCCCATTAAGTCATCTAATGTAGTTGGGTACATGGAAAAAGCAACTCCTTCTCCCTCCTTGTCTACCCTTTTTTCCAATTCATTAAGTCCCCTTATTCCTCCTACAAAATCAATTCTAGGATTTGTACGCGGATCGTCTATACCAAGAATTGGATTCAATAAATTATTTTGAAGGACAGAAGCATCTAGCTTTTCAACAACATCACAAGGATCATAAGTACCCTCTTTTGCTTCAATCTCATACCACTTTCCATCTAAATACATACCATAAGTACGTTTCTTAGACGGTCTATAAGGATCTTTACCTTCATATTCTTGTACATTAAACTTTTCTGAAATCTTATTCATATATTCATCACGGGTAAGGCCATTTAAATCTTTTACAACTCTGTTATAATCCATAATGCTTAACTCTGAATCTGGAAAAAGTACAGACAGGAAGAAATTAAATTCTTCATCTCCCTTATAACCTGGATTTTCTTTTCTTCTTTTAATACCAACTTTAACTGCAGAAGCTGTCCTATGATGGCCATCTGCTATATAAAGACTGTCTATATTATTAAACAACTGACAAATAGTATCTATTACCTTGTCATCATCTATAACCCATACAGTATTTGTAACGCCGTCCTCGGCTATAAAATCATAAACCGGTTTTTTTTCATTAGTCCATTTATCTACTATATTATTAATTTTTTCATTATGCCTATATGTCAAAAAAATTGGTCCTGTATTTGCATCACAAGTATCAACATGGTTTATTCTATCCTGTTCCTTGTCTTTTCTTGTAAATTCATGCTTTTTTATTTTATTATCAATATAATCATCTATAGAAGTACATCCTACTATACCTGTCTGAGCCTTCCCATTTCTAATCAATCTGTATATATAGAGATTTCTCTTATTATCTTTTATAAGCAAATTATTATTTATCATGTTTTGCAAATTTTCATTTGCCTTTTCATATACCTTTTTATCATAAGGATCTATATTCCTATCTAAATCAATTTCAGCTTTATCTATATGCAAAAAAGAATATGCATTGTCTTTTGCCATTTCTCTTGCCTCTTCACTATTCATAACATCATAGGGAAGTGCAGCTATTTTACAAGCTGCATCTTCCCTTGGTCTTATGGCTTTGAAGGCTTTTAAAGTTGCCATTTTAGTCCTCCTTATGCATTAACCAAATTTTTATCTAAACATTTTTCAACTATATCTACAATTTCCATTCCAATTCTCTTTTGAGCTTCAACTGTTGAACCACCTATATGAGGTGTTACTGATACTCTATCATTATTTAAGAGTTCTTCACATGGTTTAGGCTCATTTTCAAATACATCCAGTGCAGCTCCTGCTACCTTTTCTGTATTTAATGCCTTTGCTAGAGCTTTCTCGTCTATGACTCCGCCTCTTGCACAGTTTATTACAAAAACTCCATCTTTCATAATGTTGAATTCTTTTTCTCCTATTACAGCTCCCTGCTCTTTATTGAAAGGTATATGAACAGATATATAATCTGCTTTCTTTAACAAATCGTTGAGTTCACAGAATTCATAATTATTATATCCTTTTGCCATACCAAGAATGTCTGTATATATTATCTTCATTCCCATAGCAGCTGCTCTCTTTGCAACCTCTTTTGCAATTCTTCCAAATCCTATAAGCCCCAATGTTTTTCCATACAATTCTACGCCTTTATATTTCTTTTTCTCCCATTTTCCATCTCTCATAGTTACATTGGCTATATTAATATATCTTGATACTGCAAATATATGGCCCATAGTAAGCTCTGCTACTGACACAGTACTGGCATTTGGAGTATTTCTAACTGTTATTCCGTTTTGAGTAGCATACTTTACATCTATATTATCTACTCCAACTCCCCCTCTTATTATAAGTCTTAAATTACCTTTTTTAGCTTCATCTATAAGTGGTTTTCTCATTTTAGTAGCAGATCTAACTACTATTACATCAAATTCTTTTATTTTTTCTTTTAATTCATCTTCTTCAAAATGTTTGTCTACAACTTCATAACCATCTTCTATTAATTTATTTAAAGCTTCTTTTTCCATTCCATCACTAACTAATACTTTTATCATTTCCCTAGCCCCCTTAAAACTTATAATCCTAATATGTCATTGATATTTTCCAAAAGTTCTTTTATATCATCAAGAGTACAATCAGCCATATGAGCTATTCTAAATGCTTTTCCCTTTAATTTTCCGTATCCATTTGATATCTGGAATCCTCTTTCACCTAATTTTTTATTAAGCTCTGCTACATCTATATCCCTAGTATTCTTTATATTAGTAAGAGTATTTGAAAGATATCTTTCATCTGCAAATAATTCAAAATATTTTTTAGCCCATTCTCTAACATAATTAGCCATTTCCAAATGTCTCTTATATCTGTTTTCAAGCCCCTCTTCTAAAATTCTATCCAATTGATAGTCCATTGCGAACATATGTGAAAGAGATGGAGTAGATGGATATTGGTAATCTTTCTTTTGTATATAATTATATATTGAAAGTAAATCCAAATAATACCCTCTAAACTTTACATTTTTTGCTCTTTCTACCGCTTTTTTCGAAAAAGAACATATAGCCATTCCTGGAGGAAGTCCTAAAGCTTTCTGGCTCGATGTCAAACATATATCAATGCCAAGCTTATCTACTTCTATTTTAGTACCTCCCATAGAGCTAACTGTATCCACACACCATACTATATCTGGATATTTTTTTACCACTTCTGCTATTTCTTCTATTGGATTCATAACTCCTGTAGAAGTTTCATTATGAGTTATACAAAGTGAATCATATTTACCTGTAGCTAAAGCTTTGTCTATTTCATTGACATCCGCTGCCTTACCCCATTCTACTTCGTATAAATCTGCTGGTACGTTATTACATTCCGCAATTTGATGCCATCTTTTTCCGAAAGCTCCTATTGAAAAAACTGCTGCCCTCTTAGCTGTACTACATCTTATAGCACCTTCCAGAAGTCCTGTTCCAGATGATGTTGAAAGTAAAATTTCTTCCTTTGTATGAAATACTTTTCTCATTTTGTCACTAATGTCTCTTTGAAGCTTGGAAGCTTCTTTACTTCTATGTCCTATCATAGGTGTAGCCATTTTCTCTAATACATCTTCTCTAACTTCTACTGGTCCAGGAATAAATAATTTCTTATGCATGTTTTTACCTCCAAATAAATTTATTTAATTAATAATCTAACGTTATTTAACAGTTTAAAGTTTTACATTAATAAAGCGCATGTTGTAAAAAATAAAAGCCAACCAGATCCCTTTAGGGACGATTGCCTCGCGTTGCCACCCTTGTTGGTTATAATAATATAACCCACTCATTAAAATAACGGTTTTTCCGTATTATTCATCATAATAATTCTCCGAGGTGGATTCACAAAAGCATCGGTATCAGTTTACACCTTCCACTGACTCTCTATTACCTAACTTATGTTACTATTCTCTTCATAGAATAATATTAAATTTGAAATACTATTAGCAAAATACTTAACATATGAGAATTCATTATAAATAAAAAAGAACCAATCAAATCCCACATAGGGACGATTGGTTCGCGTTGCCACCCTTATTAGTTATATAATAATATAACTCTCTCATTAAAATAACGGTTTTTCCGTATTATTCATCATAATAATTCTCTGAGGTGGATTCACAAAAGCATTGGTATCAGTTTGCACCTTCCACTGACTCTCTATTACCTAACTTATGTTACTATTCTCTTCATAGAACAATATCAAATTTACTAACGTTTGTCTTTCATTGGTATCATTATATAGTTTATATTTTTATATGTCAATACCTATTTTTAAAATTAAAAAAATAATTTTTTAATAACTATGTTTGGTCTAAACTGGTTAAGACTTTGTCATAGAGATCCTTAATACATATGCCATTTTGCAAGTTTCTGCAATTAGTACAGCTTTTGGTGTCAGAATTTTCTATGCCAGAATTAAATGAAATATCCTTTTTCTCATACCCTGGACAAGAGTTAGCAACACCTATCATTTGCCCTATATTTCCCATTTTAGCTGCCCCTTTCACTGTTAAATTTAATTCATACTTATCACTTGTTCAATTTTGTAAAGCAAATCTTTACTGCATTTGTTATTTACAAAATTCACACAATTACTGCAACTTCCTGAGATATAGCTTACCTTCAATCCCAGAATACTATTTTTAGATTCATATTCCTTACAATTTTCTGCAACAATTCTTTTATCTTGGGCTGAAATCATAAAACTCACTCCTGAAAAATATTGTATTTTTATTATCCCCAAGCTAAAAAATTTAATTCTAAAATAGCCTCTAACATTAAAATTGTTAGAAGCTATTTGTGTAATTCAATATTAAAAATTTATTTATTCAGATCTAATACCTGTATGATATTTTTTTGAGTTTGATCAATTTTTTTACCTTTATATCTTATTACATTTATTGGGCATATATGTATACACCTCAGACATAAAATACATTTGCTGTGAAAAACTGCATGTCCATTTTCAAATGTTATATTGCCTTGAGGGCAGTTTCTAAGGCATAACCCACATTTAACGCAATCTTTAGTTGATGATATATTTCTAGATAATTTAGGTACCCTACCTTTAAATACGTTGTGCAGTACTTTACTAAATTGAAGCCTTATTAAAGAATTAGATTCTTTTACAATCCTCCCCTTTATAAAACTTTCTACTATATTTGTAATCTTTTTATCAACAGAAATAAGCAAATTTTCTATTTCACTTTCATTATATTTTTTACCTATAAAGAAGTAAAAATTATTAGGCATTTTTATGCTAATCTGTATAGCTGGTACATATCCTTTCTTTTTTAAACATCCTGCAACAAAACAAGAAGCTGAAGATGACGAAGCACCTTGTGTAGAATATACTATAGCCCTTATATTTCCTTTTGTATTATTCAGTCTGTTTAAAAAATTGGTTACAATTTTGGGTGGTAATTTCCAATGTACAGGAAAACCAATGATTATAAAATCATATTTTTTATTTCTCTCTCTTCTACAGCTTGAATATACGCTAAGTCTATATCTACATTATAAAACTGAAATTTTTCCTTAAATCTATCCGCCACCCACTTGGTATTTCCTGTACCACTAAAATAATATAAAATACCCTTCATACTAATTTAATCTTTTATTTTTAAATAATTAAAATAAAAGTAGTTACTCCTCTCCCTATAATATACTGTAAATATTTATTCTGGTCTTATATTTTTATATTTTTTCCTATGTTCAATCATAATTTGTCTTAAGATTTCAGCTGAAGTAGGAGGCGTAAAAGCTACAGCATTAGCTCCTGCACGTATAGTTTCTCTTATATTTTCCTCTGTAGGTCCTCCTGTAGCTATTATTGGAAAATTAGGATACTGACTTCTAACTTTTTTAACTATTTTAGTAGTTTCCTCAGCTCCAGATACATTTATTATAGTAGCTCCCGCTTCTATTCTATTTTGTACATCCTCGTATTCAGATACTATAGTTACTATTATTGGTATGTCTATACTATCCCTCATTTGTTCTATGACTTCATTAGATGTAGGACTATTTACAACAACTCCCATGGCACCTTTAAATTCTGCATCTAATGCTAAATTTAAAATTCTTTTGGCTGTTGAAATTCCGCTTCCAACCCCACAAAAAACAGGTATATCTGCGGACAAAATAATTGCGTGTGTTATAAGAGGCTGCGGTGTGAAAGGATATACAGCAATAACTGCATCTGCATCCGTATTTTTTATAATAGCTACATCCGTAGTGAATAAAAAAGACTTTAGCCTTTTTCCAAATATTCTTATTCCACTTGCTTCTCTAATAACTTCAGGTACTCTAATCATATGCTTTCTTTCAATTCCATCTACTTGCGGTATATATTTAGCCATGTTTTCCCCTCCTTATATTTAACTATCTGTTTGACAATTGTTATTATCACATCTATAGGCTTTTTCTCCAGTATAACCTAATTCCTTTAAAACCTTTCTAACTATTCTCTTCCCAATTTCATCCTCTTTCATTTCACACAGTGCATCTTCTATATATCCCCAATTTACCCATTCGACTTCTGCAGATTTTTTTATATTTCCACCATCATACTTCGCCATAAAAGTAAGCATTATTATTTCTTTATTGTTATTTTTTACATATTCACTCCCTAAATATTTTAAATCCTTTACCTTAAGTCCTGCTTCTTCAAATACTTCTCTATGCACAGTTTCTTCTACTGTTTCTCCATTTGTAACATATCCCGACAATAAAACCTTAGAGTCTTTAAATATATAACTTTGTTTTAATAACAATATTTTATTTTCCTTTATTACAGCAACTATTACACAAGGTCTTGGAGTATCAAAATACATTATATCATCTTTAGGACAATAAGGTACCCCCCCTTCATCCCAGCTGTATTTTTCTTCTAACTCTCCTCCACACATAGGACAATACTTAAATTTCATATACACACTGCCTCATAAAGCAGCTACACCTCCTTAACCTGAACAAATAAAATTTTCCAAAATTTATATATTAATTATACTATAAAATTAGTGAGTACATTATAAAATATATACTAAAATAATATTTTTTTATTTATAGGCATACTTTTATTTCATCTTTTAATATTATAAAATTTTCACCTAAAAAACAATCATAAGCAAGAATTTTTACTCCTTCTTTATCAGCATACCTAAGGTACTCTCCAAACTTTTTATCAATTTCGTCGTAAGGCCTGAAACACTTAATACCTTCCATTTGAATTAAGAATAAAACTGCAGCACCCATATTAGATTTTTTTACTTGCACTAATTCCAATAAATGTTTTCTTCCTCTTTCTGTAGGTGCATCTGGAAACCTGGCAACTCCATCTTCTTCAAAAGTAACTCCTTTCACTTCAAGATAATATTCCTTATTATCTTTATCCAATAACTTAAAATCAAACCTGCTGTTTCCGAAAGTTTTTTCCCGCTCTATGTTTTTACAATCTCTAAAATAACTTATTTTGTTCATTTTTAGTGCTTCATCTACAATTCTATTTGGAATTTGGGAATCTATATTTATTAATCTTGTTCCTTTGTAGGCAGCTATTAAATCGTACTTTGTCTTTCTATTTGGGTTATTTTCTTCCCTTAAAATTACTGTTGCTCCAGGTATGAGAATTTCCCTGCACCTTCCTGTATTAGGTACATGAATCATTAATTGCACACCATCTATATTTACATAGGCTTGAAATCTATTAGGCCTACTAATAAACCTAGCCTTTACTATTTGTTTGTTAAATATCAATACACCATCTCCAATAAAGCCAAATTTATGTTAATCAAAATAAAACCACCCTTTTAAAAAATAAAAAGTGGTTTATTAATAAAAATTTTAGAGAAATAGTTTAAATATTATAAGAAATATCACTCCTGGTATTCCAAAAAATCCTGCAATAAGTGCTGTAATTGCATTAATACCTATACTAAATGAAAAGTATTTTCCTATTAAGTTCACTATAACTAGCAGTACTACACCAAGTACAGCATTTATAATAAGTTTAAATAAAATTTTTAAAGGCCATGAAAATACTTTTACTAACACATAAAGTCCTAATATGGCAATTAAAAAATATCCTATATACTGAAACATATCGCTTGTTAACATATTGCTTATTCCTCCTCATTTTTCTTATAGTAAAAAATTTAACATAAATACTATCTAATTTATATTCTAACAATTAAAAAATATTAATAAAAGGAATAAGCTAAAAATTTTTGTTTAAGATGATTTTTTATTTTCCTTTAAATTAGGAAACATACTATTGTAATTCAAATCTATTCCATTTTTCTTTACTTCATTTAATAAATACATATATTTTGATTTTGCTGCCTCTTCCATATATATAGCGTAATCAACCAAGTGTGGATCTTTCACGGTATCAAAGTATATAGCACATCTTTCCAACTCTTCCCTAGCTTCATTTATATCATTTAATAATTTTTTTTGATTTTTTGTGTACTTCGAATTTTTTGCCAACAAATATTTGATTATATTATACTTGTTCATAAAATCAGAATCCTCCTAAATTGTATGTTATTTTAATAATTGACATAAATTAACGTCAATATACATTATTAAAGAATCCTGATTTAAACGCATTATAATTTATTTTATATCTCCACTCTACCTTCTAGTGCTTTTGACAGAGTAATTTCATCTGCATATTCTAAGTTTCCACCAACAGGAATACCATGGGCTATTCTAGTTACCTTCACTCCAAGGTGTTTCAATATTTTAGATATATACATAGCTGTAGCTTCTCCTTCTACATTTGGGTTAGTTGCAACTATGACTTCTTTTACATTCCCATTAATTCTTGTTATAAGTTCCTTAAGCTTTATATCATTAGGTCCTCTTCCTGCCATAGGTGATATATTGCCGTGCAACACATGATAAACACCATTGTACTCTTTAATTCTTTCCATAGCCATTATATCCTTAGGCTGTTCTACTACACATATTACGCTCTTATCTCTATTTGGATTTGAACATATAGCACAGGGATCTGAATCTGTAAAATTTCCACAAACAGAGCAGTATCTTATAGTACCTCTTGCATTAACTAAAGCTTTTGCAAACTCCTTTACTTCATCACCCGGTAAATTCAATATATAAAGGGTAAGTCTTTGAGCTGTTTTATAGCCTATTCCCGGTAACTTTGCAAACTCTTCTATTAATTTTTCAATAGCTGCAGGATAAAAATCCATAGTATCACCTCAATTTAAAACCCCATCAATAAGATGGGGTCCATAATCTTAAAACATTCCTGGTATATTAAGTCCACCAGTTACTTTTTTCATTTCAGAAGCAGTCTCCTTTTCTGCATTTTTAAGTGCCTCATTACATGCAGCCAAAATTAGATCTTGAAGCATTTCTACATCTTCTGGATCTACAACTTCTGGTTTAATTTTTATATCTACTATTTCCTTTTTACCATTTACTGATACAGTAACTGCTTCACCGCCAGCAGTAGCAGAAAACTTTTTATTTTCAAGTTCTGATTGCATAGTCTCCATTTGTTTTTGAAGTTTCTGGGCTTGCTTCATTAAATTGTTCATATTTCCGCCGCCGCCAAAATTAGGTACTCCACCTCTTGCCATAGTATATTTCCTCCTCAATTAACTAATATATATTTAATTATACCATATTTTTATTAAATTTTATCTAAGGTTATTTTACATTTATTCATCAAATATTTCTACTATATCCTCCCCAAATGTATCCTTTAATAATTTCTCCTTGGATACAGATACATCCTCCACTTCGTCTTCTATAATGTATCTAATCATAATTTTTTCCTTCAACACTTCTGAAAAAACCTGTTCAACTATTTTTCTATTTTCATTCTTTTCCAGCCTCTGTTTATGGAAAGCATATTCTTTACCATACTCTATAGTTATTATACCTTTTTCACATTTAACTACTTTTCCTGTAGTAAGTGCTGCAAACAAAACCATTTGATGCTTACTTTTAAGTGATTCAAGTATATCTTTCCAACTTTTTTTAACTATGTCTAGTGTTATCTTTGAATATATATTTTCTTTATTTGCTGTCTGTGCTTCGTCATTTGATGAATTATTTTTCGTTTTATCTTCTTCAGTACTACTTTCTCTATAGGTATCTCCTATTTTTTTAAGTACAGTTTCTTTTTCCACCTTGGAATTAATCTTTTCATTTGATATTTTAATTTTTCCTTGCCTGAAAGCTTCTTCCAATCTATTTAATCTTGCAAGCATTACTTCCTTTGACGTATCATACTCTATTTTACACATCTTTATAGCTGAAAGTTCTAGATAAATTCTGCTTTGTTTAGTCCATTTAGATTGTTCCTGGGCATCTTGAAGTATTCTTATATCTCTCATTATTTCTTCTACACGTATTTTCTGTGCTTGATCTTTTAAAAGATTTATATTTTCTTCTGACATATCAAGTACATCTTCTGGATTATTAGACACCTTTACCATTAAAAGATTTCTTAGGTGAATTATCATATCCTTAATAAAGTTAAATATATCTTTTCCACTTAAAACTATATCATCAATTACTCTCATAGAAGATTCTACGTTCTTTTCTATTATGCTGTCTGTAAGTTTTAATAAATTCTCATTAGTAACTAGACCTAACATGTTAACTACATCGTCGTATTCAACTTTACCATTTCCCATAGATATTGCCTGATCCAATATACTAAGTGCATCTCTCATGGCTCCATCGCATATTCTGGCTATTAAATTTAGACTTCTGTCATCTGCAAAAATTCCCTGTTCACTAACTATACATCTTAATCTATTAAATATCTCTGAACTTTTTATCCTTCTGAAATCAAATTTTTGACATCTGGAAAGTATAGTAACAGGTAATTTCTGGGGATCAGTAGTAGCAAGAATAAATATTACGTTTAGAGGTGGTTCTTCTAAAGTCTTTAAAAATGCGTTTACTGCTTCTTGAGTAAGCATATGAACTTCATCCATTATATAAACTTTGTATTTACCCTCCTGAGGAGGATATTTTACATTTTCTATTACATCTTTAATATCTTCCAGTCTTCTTTTGGAAGCAGCATCCATTTCAATTACATCTATTGAAATACCTGCATTTATTTTTTTGCACATCTCACATTCATTACAAGGTTCTCCATCTTGAAGGTTCAAACAATTTACCGCTTTTGCCAGTATCTTCGCCGTAGAAGTCTTTCCTGTACCCCTTGTTCCAGAAAATAAGTATGCATGTGCTATTCTATGGTTTAATATTTGATTTTTCAATGTAACTGTTATATGATCTTGGCCTACAACATCTGAAAAAGTTTTAGGTCTCCATTCTCTATATAATGCAGTATAAGGCATATTATCACCTTCCTTCATATATTATAACCTATCTTTAATCGTATAACAAAAAAGATACCTTATGGTATCTTTTAATTTTCAGTCATTATTAAAGTCGTGCACCTTGCTTCGTCTAGTAAACTATAAGCGTTACCCATACAGTTAACTCAAACCAGGTTTATCCACGGCACACGAAAATATTCACTTACCGCTGCTTCCTTCCGGACCTGACGGGGTTCATGAGTTTCCGTTGCGTGGGATCCAGTTCTCAACGCCACTTTTATGGGCCAGACCTCACATTTTACAGCCTAAGCTAGGAATTCAACCCTGCTATAGCGGATTGCAGGTTACAGGGCACCGCTAACTCCCCATCTAGCACGACAAAGTTAAAATGGCGGAGAGAGGGGGATTCGAACCCCCGGTAGAGTTTCCCCTACACACGCTTTCCAGGCGTGCTCCTTCAACCACTCGGACATCTCTCCACAGGTTTACTCATGAAATAAATTTATATTAAGTTTTATGGTTTAGAAACCACCACAACAATCAGTATTATACTATGAAAGTAATAAGATTTCAACACTTTTTATAAAAAAATTTATATGTAAATTTCTGCCTATAACTTGATTTAGATTAAATCACAAAAAGCATGATATATCATAATCAAATTATCACAAAACTCTGCACATAAAAACACCCTAAATCACAATCGTAATTAAGGTATATCTCTATTTACATTATGGCGGAGAGAGGGGGATTCGAACCCCCGGTGCGGTTTTACACTGCACAATTGATTTCGAGTCAATCACCTTCGACCTCTCGGACATCTCTCCATATTACCTTCTACTTTTAAAAAATTTTTCTAACATTTCACTGCACTGTTCATTATACATCCACTGAATATCTACCCAACGATTTAAACGCCTATTTTGTAATATATTAATTACAGAGCCACAAGCCCCCATAGTAGGATCAAAGGTGCCTATATACAGTTTGTTTATCCTGCACTGTAATATAGCTCCTGCGCACATAGGACACGGCTCTAAAGTAACATACATACTACAGCCAGTCAATCTCCAATTACTAAGTATCTCTGACGCATTTTGAATAGCAAGCATTTCTGCATGGGCAGTAGCAATTCCAACTGTCTCTTTTAAATTATGACAACTTGATATTATTTCATTATCTTTTACTATAACAGCTCCTACTGGAACTTCACCTAATTTCAACCCTATTTTTGCCTGCCTTATGGCTTCCAGCATAAAGTCTTTCATAAAATACCCCAAAAGTTTAAGTATTTATTGCATTATGACACATATAAATTGAATAAATAAAATATAAATATAAAATAAGGATATACTATAAAAAGCAATGAAAATCCTCATAAAATAAACGTCCTGCAAATATAATATTTACAAGACTTATGGTGCGCCCGAGAGGAGTCGAACCTCCGGCACGCGGTTTAGGAAACCGCTGCTCTATCCTACTGAGCTACGAGCGCATATATATAATCGCTACTTAACTATTTTATTATAGTTTATAATAATTGTCAATTTTTTTTATTTAATAATTGAAAAATCAAATATATTAGTGATTATAACCTAATTATAAGGGAGGAAAAATATGATTAATGAATTAAAGAGTTTATTCTTAGCTGGGGTAGGTTCAGCTGCATATACCTATGAAAAAGCAGTAAATTTAATTTCCGAAATGGTAGAGAAAGGAAAAATAACAGTAGATGAGGGAAAACAATTATCCGAAGAATTAAAGAAAAATGCTTTAGCCAAAAAAGATCAAATAAAGCCATTAACTAAAAATGAAGTTATATCTATATTAAATAACATGAACTTTGCTTCCAAAGAAGATATTACATCAATAAATGATAGATTAACTAAACTTGAAAATAAAAACAATAATGACTAAAGCCAATTTAGGCTTTAGTCATTTGAGATAACTTATGAGAAAAATATATTCACAAAGATTTAAAGAAATAATGAAGGTACTAGCTAAGTATGGTTTTAAATTTTTAAGAGAAACTAAAAGTCCTAATAAAAATAAATCTCCTGAAAATCTAAGAAAGGCTTTTGAGGAACTTGGACCTACCTTTATAAAAATAGGCCAAATACTTAGTTCAAGACCAGACATATTACCTTCGTCCTACATTAAAGAACTTTCAAAGCTCCAAGATGATGTACTTCCAGAGAAGTATGAAGATATAGATATAGTATTTTTCAATGAATTTAATGAAAATATAAATGAATGCTTTTTATATTTTGAAAGAAATCCTATAGCCTCTGGATCAATTGCACAAGTACATAATGCAACTTTAAAAAATGGGAAAAAAGTCATTGTAAAAGTGCAGAGACCTGATATAAAACAAAAAATGGAAACAGATATATCCATATTGTATAAAATCATGAAATTTACTAAAAACAAATTTAAAGATACACTGATAGATCCAGAAGAAGCTTTAAAAGAACTGCTCTCTTCAACTAGAAAAGAACTAGATTTCAACCTTGAAGCAGACAACATGATAAAATTTAAAGAACTAAACAAAAACGTAAAATTTTGTTATGTTCCCTATATAATAAAAGATTTATGTGGAAGTAAAGTACTTACCATGGAAAAAGTCTACGGATTTAAAATAAATAATATGGAAAAATTGGAAGAAGGGAATTACGACTTACAGGACTTAGGCAAAAAATTAGCCTTATGTTTTTTTAAACAAGTTTTCACAGATGGGTTCTTTCATGCAGATCCCCATCCAGGTAATTTATTGATACAAGACAACAAAATATGTTTTATTGATTTTGGAATAATGGGTACCATTTCTCCTAGATTAAAATTACTCTTAAACGATGCAATTATGTCCATTGCCTATAAAGACACAGATAAGCTTGTATCCGTAATTATGTCCATAGGTATAAAAAAAGAACTAACAGACAGAAATAAACTGTATGAAGACGTAGAATTATTTCTGTCAAATTATCTGTTCACTTCTCTCAAAAACATAAAAATTTCCGTACTTTTAACAGAAATTTTTAAATGTGCAAAAAACAACAACATCACTTTACCTAGGGATTTAATATTATTAGTAAAAAGCTTAATTATAGTAGAAGGCTTAGTAGCTGAAATAGCTCCTGACATAGAAATTTTAGATATAGCAGTACCCTTTGTGAAAAACAATAATGAATTTTATTTTTTGAAAAATTTTGATCTAGAAAATATACTTATAGATTCTTGTAACTTCACAAAAAATTTTTTCAAACTTCCTATGAAAACCGTAGAATTAATAGACAGCATATTAAATGGAAGAGCTAAAATTCAACTAAAATTTAATAAAATAGATGATTCATTAAATCAATTAAATAAAATGGTAAATAGACTTTCTATCTCACTTATATTATGTTCTATGATTATAAGTTCTTCCTTAATTTTAAATTCAAATATAGGTCCAAAAATACATGCCATACCTTTACTGCATGTTATAAATTTTTTATTTTTTATAGTAATCGGTATTACTCTAATAATTTCAATAATTAAATCTGGAAAACTTTAAGGAGAGATTCAATTTAGGATCTCTCCTTTTATTCCATTTAAAATTCTATACATAAGATTATCTATCATTCCATTTAAATCTTTGTTTTTTTCATTTATCAATTCATAAACAGCAACAGAACAAATTGTCCCAAATAAATCATATGCTAAAAATGAAGAATTACATGTTTTTATGTATCCCTTCTCCATAGCATCATCTAAGTAGGACTGTATATATACTATGTATTTTCTTATATATTCCCTTAATTCCAATTGTCTTACTTCTTGACCCCAAAGTTGGCTCATAACCACCTTAAAGAAATCCCTATTTTCATAAACTAATCCCCACTGAACTTTACATACAATTTTTATTCTGTTTAAAGGGTTCTTTTCATTTTTGGATTCCTCTTCTATGCTTTTTCTTATTACATTCATGCCCTCTTCTATAATATATTTAAATATCTCTTCTTTACTTTTAAAATGATAGTATAATGTTCCCTTTGCTACTCCTGCATCTGCTGCTATAGCATCCATAGTAGCACCACTGTATCCATTCTTGGAAAAAACTTTTATAGCAGACTCAAAAATGGTTCTTTTAGTATTACTCATTAATACCACTCCAGATTTTTATTATATAATTGCTGACTGGTCAGTACAATTATATTCATTTACATTATACTTTTGTTATTAAAATAACTCAATAGTTTTTAATACATTAATTTTACAAAAATTATTTCTATATTAACATTATAGTGTTAAAATAAGCTGTAAATAAAATGTTTTAAGGTAGGAAAAAATGATTAAGTATTTTGATAGAAAAAATAAAAAATATGAAACAGAAAAAGTAGCAGGAGGAACTTATTTAAATTGGACTTATTCTTCCCCTTGTGGAATGAAATTATTAGAACTCATAATTAAGAAAAAAGTTTTTTCTAAATTATATGGGAGCTTTTGCAATAGCAAATACAGCAAAAAGAAAATTAGTCCATTTATAAAAGATTTCAATATAGATATAAATGAATTTAGAGAAAACTATAAAAATTTTAGATGTTTTAATGACTTTTTTTCAAGATCTCTCAAAGATACTGCAAGACCTATTGATAGTAACAAAAATATATTAATATCTCCCGGAGATGGAAGATTAATGATATATGAAAATATAGATTTAAACAAAATCGTTCAGATTAAGGGATATACATATAGTCTTTTTGATTTAATAGATAATCCCCAAATAGCTAAAAAGTTTAAAAATGGTACCTGTTTAATATTAAGACTTTGCCCTACAGATTACCATAGATTTCATTTTATAGATTCTGGTATATGTGAATCTACACATAAAATTAAAGGTAATTACTATTCTGTAAATCCAATTGCCTTAAAAAATATTGCTAATCTTTTTTGTAAAAACAAAAGAGAGTGGAGCATATTTCATTCAGACAACTTCGGTGATATACTCTATGTAGAAGTAGGTGCTACCTGCGTAGGTTCTATAATTCAAACCTATTTACCTGAAGGAACTATTAAAAAAGGTGATGAAAAAGGTTACTTTAAGTTCGGTGGCTCTACAGTTATATTATTTTTTGAGCAGAACAAAGTAACTATGGATAAAGATTTGCTAAAACAATCAAATTTAGGGTATGAAACCAAAATACTTATGGGCGAGACTATAGGAACCAAATTTACTTACTAATAGTAGAATAGATATAACTAAAGCGGATAGTTAAGGCTATCTGCTTTAGTTATATCTACAAATTTAAAATGTCCAACCTCTTACTAAAAAAATTCCATGATTTTAATATTAAGGGGATTTATGAATTAATACATTTTCTTTTTACAGGAATCCATACTTCACACTTATATTCCTCTTGCTTTTTACCATTCCAAAAGTTCTTTTCAATGCATGGGCCTTCCACTTGTTCAAATCCAGAAGAAGGAAACCATTCGGAATATATACGTCTCCATATGTCCTGTATAATCAAGTTATCTGGTGTAATTCCATGACCTTCAAATACTGCCCATGTAAGTTTAGGTATTTCAAGTATGGTAAATTCATCTGATATCTCAGTTTTAGGCATTTCATATCCCATCATATATTTTCTTGTACCATCTTCTTTAAAGTCATAATGAAATCCATCCAACAAAGTACCTTTAGGATTACCTAATATTTCATTAATTCTGTCATGTGTTCCATCTTCAAAAATCTTACTAATGAATTTCGGTATTTCTCTATAAGCGGCATCATTAACTTTAGTTGTCATAAAACCTATTCCAAAAACTTTAAAAGCTTCCTTTTCTACTATTCTATAAATCATTTCACATTCTCCTTTTATTGATATTTGAAATGAGATTTTTGGAAAGGCTTTAATTTTTCCATTAAACTTTTTTAAAAATGATGGAGATATTCCATGAAGCCTTTGAAATGCTTTAGTAAACGCTTCTGGGCTCTCATAACCATATTTTAATGCCACATCAATAACTTTTTTATCTGTTGAAGCTAATTCTTCTGCGGCAAGAGTTAGCCTCCGATTTCTTATATATTGGCTTACAGTAACCCCTGTTAATGCATAAAACATACGTTGAAAGTGATATCGTGATGAACATGCAACCTTTGATATATCTTCTATATTAAGTTCCATATCTAGATTGTTTTCAATATACTCAAGTGTATTATTTAGCAGCTTAATTGTCTCCAAAGATCTCATCTCCTTTTAAAATCATTATATAAGAATTAGAAAATATACTCCTGTGTTTTTGTGCTTTACTTTGTCTTATGACATAAAACATACTTTTACTTATTCATCCTTTATACCATATTCAAGGATATATTTAAAATACAAACATAAAAAACACCGTAAAATTCTTTTGAATAATACAGTGTTAAAATAATTGTTTACTTTTTTACGTAATTAGTACTAATCCCTTTCAGCAGCTTGTGCATCTGCTTTAGTGACATGAACTGTATTTCGTGGATGCTGAGGAGGTGCATAAATAGAATATACTTTAAGAGCTTTATTGCCTGTGTTGATAACATTATGCCATGTACCTGCAGGTATCATTATTGCGAAGTCATCATATACTTTTTTCTGAAAGTTCAAATTGTATTTACTTTTTCCCATTTTAACAAGTCCCTGGCCTTCTTCAATACGTATGAATTGGTCAACATTTGGATGAATTTCCAAGCCAATATCATCACCAACATTGATGCTCATTAATGTAACTTGCAGATGTTTTCCTGTCCATAAAGCAGTACGAAAAGTATTATTTTGTTTAGCTGCCTTATTAATGTTAACTACAAAGGGTTGTGGTCCATAATCCTTCAATTGAATTGATCCATTACTCCTTGATAATTGTGAAGATTCAAATCTTGAATCATCCTCAATTTCATCATCAAAAGGAATATAGGGATCATTAAATTGTCTCAAATAATTTGGGTCATACAAAGGACATGGATAAGCATTATACATTTGTGTATTAATGCAATCATCACATGGATACTTTCTATAATTATTATACATATTGTTCCTTTCTTTCATAGTCTTACGAAATTATAATATGTTCTAGGTGTTCAAAATGTGATTAAATACAAAGCCCTTGGAATCACAGGATTTAGATTCCAAGGGGAGCATTATCAGTGTTAAGTTTTATTAAATATTCTTAAGCTGATGACATTAGACATAAGATGTTACTAAGTAAAATAATTATTTAGATCCTACTTAGTATTAGACAATCATATTCAATATCAAAATGCATATTAATCCTGTTACTGATAAAACGGTTGATAATAAAGTCCAGGTTGAAAATGTTTCCTTCATACTGAAACCAAAATATTCTTTAACCATCCAGAATCCTGCATCGTTTACATGAGAGGCTATTGCACTTCCACATCCGGTTGCAAGTGTTACTAAAGCCAAATTAACATGTCCGCAGCTAGCAAGCATTGGAATAACTAGACCTGATGTTGATAAAGCCGCTACAGTTGCAGACCCTAAAGAAATACGTAAGATTGCTGCAACTACCCATGCAAGTAGTATAGGCGATATAGCACTTCCACTGAATAACGTAGCTATATATTTACCAACACCTCCATCAATAAGTACTTGTTTAAAAGCACCACCGCCACCAATAATTAAGATCATCATTCCAATTGATGCAGCTGCAGCTGAGCAGGAAGCTCCCACTTGTTTAATTGGAATTTTTCTTCCTATTCCCATTGTATATACTGCAACTATTAAAGATATAAGCATTGCAGTATCTGGATTACCAATAAAGTTAACAATAGTAAAAAACGAATTTCCTTTAATTCCTGCTGTCTTTTGTATCATTGAAATTATTGTGGAAATCATCATCAAAATAACAGGAAACATTGCCGTTAATAAACTAATTCCAAAACCAGGTGTTTCTTCTATTTTAAATGTTTTTTGTTCGCCTAAAGATTCAATATTTCCGGTTTTTTCAAAAGCACTTGGTATAATTTTTTTAGCAACCTTAGTGAATAATGGTCCTGCCATAATAACACATGGTATTGCTACAATAATACCATATAATAAAACTGTTCCAATGTCTGCTCCATATGCTCCAGCTATTACTGTTGGTCCTGGATGTGGAGGTAGAAAGCTGTGTGTTACTAATAAAGCTGCAAGCATAGGAATGCCTAAATATATTGGAGGAATTTTTAATTCTCTTGCAATAGAAAATACAATTGGAATTAACAAAACTAATCCTACTTCAAAGAACATTGCTATACCAACAACAAATGAAGCAACTACAACAGCCCACTGAATTCGTTTTACACCAAACTTGTTAATTAAAGTCATAGCAATACGATGTGCTCCGCCTGAATCGGCAACTAATCTACCAAGCATGGCACCAAGACCAAATATTAAAGCAATATGGCCGAGCGTTCCACCCATACCGTTTTCGATGCTTGAAACAATTTTTCCAAGAGGTATTCCCAAACCCAAAGCTACAGCAAATGAAACAATCAGCAGTGAAAGAAATGTGTTTAATTTAAATTTAGAAATTAATATAATTAAGAATAATACACCTAACCCTACCATTAGTAATGGCATAATATACTCCCCCTAACCTCTTTAGTTTTTAAACATAAAAGATTTATTATTTTTTAGTTAACGCTTTTTTACCAGCTTCAAGAACTTCAATAATTTTATCCACGTCATATACGCTTCCTCTCCAGGTTCCACCGCTGACAGATTGAAGTGCTGCCCACAATCTTGTATCATCTGGAAGATCTGGATCAGGTTTAAGATATGGATGAGGCTTACGTGATTCCAATACTTTAGCTGCTTCTTCATAAGAAAGTTTGTTGTCTTCAGTTCCAATGAAATTAATTGATCCCTCAAGTTTATTAGTATCAACTATTATTTCAATAACATCTTCATCCCTTAATTTTCCGATAGGACCTCCTGCTAATGCTTCAGGACCTACATGTCCAAAACAAGCACCTGTAGAAACACCAGAAAAACGTGCATCTGTGATTAGAGAAACATGTTTACCAAAAGACAAATGTTTTAAAGCAGAAGTTAACTGATATGTTTCTTCCATTCCAGTTCCCATTGGGCCTCCGCCCATCACAATCATTATGTCACCAGCCTTGATCTTTCCCACATCTTTAA
Organism: Clostridium ljungdahlii; assembly: GCF_001636845.1. Classification (GTDB taxonomy): domain Bacteria; phylum Bacillota; class Clostridia; order Clostridiales; family Clostridiaceae; genus Clostridium_B; species Clostridium_B ljungdahlii_A. Next base: position 22,018 of record NZ_LITT01000017.1, on the reverse strand, counting down.
GTGCTTTAATAGCTGCCTTTTCAGATGTGAAAACTTTAGCTTTTCCAGTATGTCTAAATATTCCATCATCACCTATAACTGATGGATCAATAGCCGTTGATTTTACTACTGAACCTTCAGGTGCAATGTTTCCTACCGGAAAAGTTACTGTTGATGTTAATCCTCTTTCTTTTGCCTGGCTTGGGTTCATGATAATTTCATCAGGATTAATTTTATCCACTTCAAGCAGACGTTTTCTGCACTCAGCACGTCTTTCGGATTTTTTCCACCAATCAAGGTTATCTCCAAGTGTTTCTCCTGTAACAGTAAGAACATCTTCGTGCAGCAGACCAAGTTTTCTTAAATGAAGCATAACTTCAGGAACTCCACCTGCTAAGAATGCACTTACTGTTGGATAATTAACTGGTCCAATAGGAAGAACACTCACTAAACGAGGCACTTTCTTATTAATTCTTGCCCAGTCTTCCACAGTAGGAATTTTGCAGTTAGCAGCATATGCAATTGCTGGGAGATGAAGAAGCAAGTTTGTCGATCCCCCAAAAGCAGCGTGAACTACCATAGCATTCTCAATTGCTCTATCTGTAATAATATCCTTTGTAGTTATTTCATTGTCTGCCATATCCAAAACTGCTTTAGCTGATTGTCTAGCGATTTCTTTCCATATTGGCTGACCAGAAGGTGCTAAAGCAGAATGAGGCAATGCTATTCCAAGTGCTTCAGCAATAACTTGAGAAGTGCCGGCTGTACCTAAAAATTGACATCCTCCACCAGCAGAAGCACAAGCGTTACATCCACGTCGGCAAGCATCTTCTAATGAAAGTTCATTATTTGCAAATCTGACTCCAATAGTCTGAATAGTTCCTGCATCCTCCCCATCTATAGCTTTAAGTGTTGCACCACCAGGAACTATAATAGTTGGTAAATCATGCATAGATGCTAGTGCCATCATCATGGAAGGCAGTCCTTTGTCACATGAAGCTACCCCCATTACTGCACGGCGTGTTGGCAGTGAACGAATTAAACGGCGGCATACTATTGCCGAATCATTACGATAAGGAAGAGAGTCAAACATTCCAGTTGTACCCTGACTACGACCATCACATGGATCTGTTACATATGCAGCATAAGGAACACCTCCAAGTTTCTTTATTTCTTCAGCTGCTGCTCTCATTTGTAATCCTAATTCAAAGTGGCCTGTATGTAACCCTACAGCAATTGGAGTACCATCATTATCACGAATTCCTCCTTGATTACTAAGTATCAACACATCACCGCCAAGGAGTTTAGATGGTTCCCATCCCATACCAGCATTTAAAGTCATTCCAAATATATTTCCGCTGGGTGAATCTTTTAGCAATTCCGGAGTAAGTGGAAGTGAACCTTTGGGTCCTTCTGCGTGAGTATGAATTTCATATAAAGATGAGTCTTCTTCACCATAAATTGATTTTAACGACATAATAACCATTCCTCTCTATGATTTAAAAATCTTTTTGTATAGTAACTTTTAAGAAACTGCAGTAGATTATTTTGATATTATATGATTGATCTCTTTCATAAGCTTTTTAATTGAATTGGTTTGTTCTTCATTCGCTTGAAGAAGAGGAGTTTTGCAGTAGTCTTTAATATCCAGGCCTTTTAACATCATGGCTTTTTTTATAATTGGAATAAAGCATTTACTAATTTCATATAAATCTGCTAACTTATCAACACAATTTTGAATTTCAGCTGCTTTATCCATGTTTTTCTCATTAACTGCTTTTACCCAATCTACAAAAATCTCTGGATAAAGATTGGAAAGTGCGCTAATACATCCGCTGCCACCAGAAAGAATATTACGAACAAAGTTTTCATCAAACCCTGAGAATACCTCAAAACCAGGAAACTCATTCTGTACGGTTTGGATTAATTTTCTAGTATGTCCCATTTCGGATACTGTATCTTTATAACCAACAATGTTGCTGTGCTTTCTCAGTAAATTAAGTGTTAATTCCGGCGATAAATCATGTCCTGTTCTGTCAGGGTAATTATATAAATAAATATTACCTTTTACAGATTCAGCTACCTTTCCATAGTAAAATTCCAAACTTTCATCCGTTAGACTAAAATAATATGGACTAATAATAATAATATCATCTGCTCCAGCATCCATGGCATAATTGGAAAGTTCAATTGTATCTTCTATTGTCATACAGCCTGTCCCGATAATAACCTTTGTCCTTTTATTTACATAGGAAGTAACAAGATCAATTAATTTCTTCCTTTGTTCAGTAGACATGGCATAGAACTCACCTGAACTGCCCATAATAAGCAGACCATCTATACCTGCGCTTATGAGATAGTCATAAATATTTTTATTTGCCTGGATATCTAAGTTTCCATTAGCGTCAAATGCAGTAACAACAGGTGTTATAAATTTAGCTTTTTTCATATGTGTTTTCCCCCTTAGTAACAATTAGACTAAATTCAAAGTCTAATTTGTAATTGTTTACATATATTTTAAATAATTAGTTTAACTACTTAATAATTCACAAAAATAGTTAAAGCTTTTATCCATACTTAAGTAATAATTTAAAATTTTTAGTGATACCTTAATGACTGATGAGATTGTTCCTCCTTTTATCTTTTCGTATATACAAAACATATTTGTTTATACGAATATTATAATTAAATAATATCACAATTTTTTGTCATGTCAAGGTAATATTTCGGTATTGTTGTAAAATTAAAAAAATAGAGACATTTTTCTTGATATTTTAATCGAAGTGCTTTTATAGAAATATTTATTTTTATATGTGTAAATGGAGATTGAATATTACTAATAAGGCATTTATAATTATTATTGTATAATAAAGTTTTATAAAAATTTGAATGGTGGTTGTAAATATGACACATAAACCAACGGAAAGAGTGTTAAATATATTAAATCTTTTGTCAGTCAAGCCTAAAGGCTTAACGTTAACAGAGATTTCTGAAGCAATTGATGTACCCAAAAGCACTCTTTATCCTATTATCCAGACAATGTTAGAACGTAATTTTCTTTCTCTTGAAAAAAACTCTCTAAAATATTCAATAGGAATTTCCGCTTTTTGTATCGGAGCATCCTATTCACGAAATAAAAATATGTTAGATTTTATACAAAAAATAATGAAGAATATTGTCAGTAATATCAATGAAACCTGTCAAATGGGTATTCTTGATGGAAACAATGTACTTTATATATTAAAAGAAGATCCTATAAAAGATATTGATATTCGACTTATTTCATATGTAGGGAAACGAATACCTGCTTATTGTACGGCATTAGGAAAAGCCCTATTAAGCGAATACAGTATTGAAGAAATAAAAACACTTTATTCTGATGGCTTAAAACCCATTACCAAAAATACTATAACGGATTTTTCTGTTTTAGAAGAGGAATTAAAAAAGATTAGAGAAACTCATTTTGCAACAGAAGTTGAAGAAGTAACAGAATTTTTACGCTGCTATGCTGTTCCCCTGATCTCAAAAGGAAAAACATCTGCAGCCATCAGCATAAGTATTCCAACTTTCCGAGCTACTGAAGAAAAAAACAAACTGGCAATTGAATTATTATTAAAGGCAAAAGAACAAATTGATGCTGTTAATTTGAATTAAGTCTTATCAGCACCAATAATGCTATTTAAATGAATTTACTGAAACGTCGCATTACCTTAAAAACTTTATGGCGTTTTAGTAAATTATTCACTTTTTAAGTATTATATTAAATAAAGAATAACAAGAATGCATATCTCCCATTTTTTGTTTTCGAAACCTTTTACCAAATTAGTGACTGCCCAATAAGAACCAAGAGCAAGCGGAGTAAATATAAAATAAACACGGGGATACCTCATAAGATACCGCCGTATTTTCAATGTCAATATCAGCTTTGAATCAATCCATGTCATCCCGAAGCGCGTCAATAATATTTTCTTTCTTTACCTTGCTAATAGAATACATCATTGTAATAAACACAATAAATAGCACACCGAACACGCTGATTCCGATACTACCCCACGGCATTACAAAATGGGTACTGTCGCCACTCATTACTTTGTGCATGATCCATGATAATATGATTGCCAGAGGAAGCCCGAAGAGCAGCGCCTTCATGCCATAAAAGATACACTCGAAATTCATCATCTTTTGGAAATCGTGGTCGGACATTCCAACAGAGCGAAGCATGGCAAGCTCACGTCTGCGCATCTTGATGTTCGTGGAAATTGTGTTGAACACATTGGCAACTGCAATCAGCGAAATCATAATTATAAAAGCATAGGAAAACACATCGGCAATGAATATCATATTGCGGCTCTGATCAAGCGCTCCAGACATATTCAAAAGGATGTACGGGCTTGTAATTCCCATATCCTGAACTATCTCTTTCATTTTATCCGATGACTTCGATGGGTTCTTTGACTGAAATGTCATGCCCTTAGTTATAATATCTGCAGGAGTAACAGTGGCATTAAACTTTTCCTTGAGTGAATATGGGGCAGTCACATAAATTCCACCTGATTTTTGCCTTATGTCTGTTAAGATAGGAGGTGTATCAAGTGGCACAAAATTGTTCATAAATGTAATACTTACATTATATCCCTGTTTCATCTCCGGCTTGCCATTTGTTTTGGGAAAAATGGTAAAATTACTGGCAGAACTCTTGAACACATTTGGAATTTGGCTGGCCGTTTTCTGATTGTCGTGGCTGTCCACTTTGGCAACACCGATTAATTTCGCATTTTGTCCGGTATATTTATCTGTAGGCAAACCTAAACTTTTGACAATCTTCAGATAGGTACTGTCATCTAAAAATTGAATTTGCACTGGCAGATTCACCGTTTCGTTTGGCGAATGTGAACCTAAAGATTTCTTGTAAGCGTCTGAAAGATCACTGCCCTTGGCAGCACAGAAATAATTCATAACAACTTGATACGAACTTTCGTGAACACCATCGACGTTTTTTAGTTTGTTATAAAGCTGCAGCATTTCGCTGTCTTTCATATCATGTGTGCCAAAACCGACATCACTATTAGTAACCTCTTTTGCACCCGCCGACACCTGTTTCAAATCTATTACCATTGCACTGGTCGATATAAATAACACTACGCTTAAAACAAGTGACAGCACAATACTGCGATAACGCTTTTTGTTCCTCTTAAAGTTCTTTAATGCAAGAGTTCCCTCCAAGCCGTAAATGCGCTCCACAAGTTTTGACGTTTTCACAGCTTTTGATTCGACTTTGACATCATTCGTCTGGCGAATACACTCCATAACAGGCATATTGGCAGCCTTGCGAGCTGGAATATCTGCCGAAATCAAGATTGTGATCATGCTGGTCACTACTGCTGCAATGATTGCGGGAGCGGACACTGTCAATGTCAAAGGTACATTTGCGAAAAGAACGTTTGCGAAGTTTTTGGCGACGATGCCAATCGCAAGTTTGATGCTGACTATGCCAATGAAAACACCAATCGGGATACCAATGGCACCGATACAAAGTCCTTCAAACAGCACTGAATGTCGCAGCTGCTTTGGGGTGGCTCCCACCGATGAGAGAATCCCAAATTGGTGTGTGCGCTCGTTCAAGGAGATATTGAATGAATTATAAATCAGAAAAATAGAACCAATCATAATGATGATGAGTACAATAGCACCGGCTGAGTACAAAAATGCATTGAACACCTTATCGCTCGGATCGTTTGAAAGAGCAATGAAACGCAGCACATCACTATTAAAGATGTAAGCATGACCTCCAGCTGTATTTTTTGCATAAGTATGAGCCTCAAACGGTTTTTTTAGCGTGACAAACAAGCTGATATTGTTTGCCGTATCTGCTGCATCTGAAGTTGTAATTGCGGTATATCCAGGCGCAGAATCTTCATCAAAGTGAGGCGTTTCGCAAAAACCGACCACTGTGTAAGTTTTCTCTGTTTTTGGCACAAGGGTTTCTTTCCCGGAAATGTAAGGGTCGTGTTGACCAAGACTTTTGTTTCCACTCATGCGGCTTCCAATAGCAAGGGTAAGTGTGTCACCCACACGTAACTTAACGCCGTCTTTTATTACGACTCTCTCAGGAACAACAATCTCTCTGTTGTTTTTTGGCAACCTGCCGGCACACAATGTGAGTGGGAGGGCATTAAATGTTTTCTTGCTGAATCCAGCGATAAAAAAATACGGTTTGTCGTGAATTTTTCCACCGTTAAGTTTTGCGTAGCCAATATTTTTAAATGATGTGGTATTTTCAACTTTGTTGTTACTTACCTGCTTCGCTGCGAAAGAAGGATCCACATCCTCAAATTTGATGTGCCAGCCACCATATTTGTGAGCCTCACCGTTTGACATATAGTTCAGCAGAGAAACGCCAAAAGTGACAACTGCCGTAATCAGGGCAGCGGACAGTACAACTCCGATTACCGTTACAATCGTTCGTGTACGGTTTTTTTTCATGCTTTGAAGTGTAACTTTGTTGAAAATGTTCATGGTCTCACCTTCTCGTCTCGCACTACTTTGCCGTCCGATATACCGATAATGCGATCTGCTTGCAGGGCAATATCTTCGTCATGTGTAACAACGATAAGTGTCTGATTGTATTTTTTATTGCTTTCTTTAAGCAGCTTTATAATTTCATGTCCATTTCGGCTGTCCAAACTACCCGTGGGTTCATCCGCAAGCATTACCGCCGGAGCGTTCATCAAAGCACGCCCTATGGAAACACGCTGCTGCTGACCGCCTGAAAGCTGATTGGGTAAATGTGTTTCTCGTCCCTTTAACCCAAGCAATTCCAGCAATTCATTCAACCTCTTCTTATTGACCTTTCGTTTGTCCATTAGTATAGGCAATGTGATGTTTTCCACAACATTCAGAGTGGGAATGAGGTTGTGAAACTGATAAATCAGTCCAACCTGACGCCTGCGGAAGATGGCAAGTTTTTCATTGTTCTGTGCATATACATCCTGACCCTCTAAATATATCTTTCCGCTTGTTGGCACATCCACACCAGCGATAGCATGCAGTATAGTGGACTTGCCAGAGCCAGAGGAACCGATAATTGAAGTAAATCCTCCTTTTTCTATTGTAAGCGAAACATGGTCAAGCGCAGTAACCTGATTTTCACCAGTGCCGTAGACCTTGCATAAATTTTCAATTTTTAAAAACTCCATTATGTGAGCCTCCCTTTTCATGTTTTACCTATATAATAGAACTCTCAACTTACATCTCTGTGACTTTAAAGTGAGAGATTCGTCACTTTGGGAAACGAAGGTCAAACATGGCACCACCCTGTGAGTGATTTTTGGCGGTAATCGTCCCACCCTGCCGTGTTATAATCATCTTGCAGAGAGCCAATCCAATCCCGTATCCTGTGGCACTTGAGTTTTTTCCACGATAGAACCTGTCAAACAGGAAGGGTAAATCTTCCTTTTTAAAGCCCGCGCCGCTGTCGTGGATGGTGATCTCGGTAAACAATGGGTTGTCCATGCCGATAATCTCAATCTTCCCATCATCGCCTGCACTTTCCATGCAATTTTTGATGATATTTTGGATTGCTTCCGAAAGCCAACCAGAATCGCCCTGAATGATTATCCCTTTCGGCACGTCTATTTGCAAAACAATATCGTGCAGTTCCATTTGGATCAAAAGCGGGTGAATCGCAGCGCTTATCAAAGTATTCACATCTATCTGTTCACATTTAAAAACCACAATGCCTGCATCCAGGCGGGATAATTTGAGAAGGGAAGTAAGCAGCCAATCCATATGCACAAATAATTCCTTTGTTTCCCGTATCAATGCTTTCCGTTCATTTTCGTCAGGGTTATTCTCTAATAATGATAGAATGAGGTTTACGGATGTGAGAGGGGTACGGAGTTGATGAGCTATGTCGGCCAGCGAATCAGCAAGATGTTCTTTTTCTTTTTTCAGTGCATCATTTTGCTCCCGAATACGCAGCGTCATTTTTGTTACCTCGCTTTGCAGAATGGAAAGTTCGCCCTCATCTAATTCACAAATATACAGATGATCAGCATTATGAAGCACAATATCAATTTGATCTGAAATTTGTGCAATGCTTTTATATCGGGCTTTGGTAAATGCAAAAAACGCTATTCCAAAGGTGGTGGCAGAAGCAATGGCAAGAATTCCAGCTGCTGCATTAATTGCAAATTCCAACGTAACAGCAGCTGCAGCTATTAAGGAGAACAAAATAGCAAACTTTCTAAACTCTCTATTCCGAAACATACCCGTCCCCCAGTCTATATCCAGTCCCACGAACGGTCAGAATTATTTTCGGACTTGCTGGGTTGTTCTCTATCTTCTCCCGCAGTCGTTTAATGTATACAGTCAATGTATTATCATTAACAAACTCGCCCGCAGCATCCCACAATTCGTCAAGCAACCTGCTCCTTGTGATAATACTTTTAGGATTATTAATAAATACCAGAAGCAATCGATATTCCAATGCTGAAAGAAAAACTTCGATGCCATCCTTTTTCACAACACCGCTTGCCATATCAACATGAAGCCCGCAGATTTCAAAAGCCGATGGAGAACGTCCGCTTTTTCGCAGGGCGGTTCTAATTCGTGCAATAAGTTCACGTGGACGAAAAGGCTTGGTAATATAGTCGTCTGCGCCCATGTTCAGCCCAGTAACAACACTCGCTTCATCACCAGAAGCCGTCAGAAAGATAACGGGAACATCCTGCATTTCTTTGATTTCCGTGCAAACTGTAAAGCCATTTCCGTCAGGCAAAGAAATATCTATAAGCGCCAGGTCAAATTTATTTCCAGCAAGCATGGCAATAGCATCACTACGCGTAGGGGCATGAGTAACTGTAAATCCTTCCGAGCGGAGCAAAAGCACAAGGTTTCTGGCGATTGTCTTATCATCCTCAACCAAAAATATCCGTTTCATTTATTTTCACCACCCTTTGCTTTACTGCTCCTATATCGTCCGTCAGCCGGTTTTTTAGCGTGAGCAGGCACAAGCCATGTATTTCCCATTTTTTCAGCTCCTTTAATCCGTCCAGCAGAGCAATAGTACACTACCATTCTGTCTGTGATTTTCCAATTTTTAGCTGCTTCTTTTGTTGTTATATAATCCACGCATAGCACCTCCATAATTTTATTATATTTCCTTTAACGGAAATATACAAATTGAATATAAAACAACATCAAGGCTATTTGGGTTGCATACATATAAACTTTTTACTTTCTGCTGTTCAGCAGATCTAACCACACAAAAATTAGCTTTTGTCTTAATAGATTTATACTAACTTTTTAAGGTTTTCCAGAAAGCTTCTTAAATGAAGCCACATATAAAACCATTCCTACTAGAGCAAATGTAAGCCTACTCATTATAAAATCTAAAGACAATCTAAAAACAGGTTCACCGAGACTATCAACTGGTAGAACTGTAGGCATATAAGTCACATATCCTTTGGCGAAAATATCAATAAAAGGTGAACTGTTAAAACTTATAAGTGACAAGATCAAAACAATTGGAATCCAAGCATAAAGCAACGTTTGGCTTTTGCTGCCTAAAAACATACTCGTTCCAAAAACAAACACAAAAGTGGGAAGTAGTATTATTAAGATCGGTGATAAAAAGTTTTGAAAATCTGTAAAATTAAAAGTTGTCTTGTAAAACACCAAACTTATCAAAATACAGCATATGGCAATAATTAAGTAAGAAATAAACAGGGCAAAGCTTTTTGTAGCCAAATACTTTTTCTGTGGTAAAGACGTACATGAAGTAATTTCTCTTACTCTTTGTTCGTTTCTAGAAAAAAGTCCTGTGCAAGAAAGCATTAGAATTAATAACATAATCGTATTTATATCACACAAAAACTTGCAATAACTCCACTTGGAAAAAGGTGCCATACCAGAAACACCTTGTATTATTTCTGTATAGAGGTCAATCACTGAAAATAAAAGTGCAATTATGAAAGTTATCATAAATATTTTTGAAAAAATTATTCTTTTCAGCTCGTATTTAAGAATTTTTATATCCATTGACGGCTACCTCCTTTTGTGACACCAGTAATATTTAAAAACTTAGAAAAAGATAGTTTTTTATCTTTTTTACCATAATATTCTTTGTAAATAACTTTCATGGAATTAAAATACTTTTCTTCACCAATCTGCTTATAAACATTGTAAACTTCAAGTGGTCCCAAACCATAAACTTCACCACCTCTTAAAAATAATGAGACGTAATACTTTGGAAGCATTGATAATTTGTTCATGTATTCAGGATTTCTTCGATAAAAGTTTCGATTCAATTCATTTGCTCCTTCTTTCCACTTTTTCACCAATAAATTTTCTGCATAGGCTTTTCCAAATTTCTTTTTCAAAAATAAATAAGTGCTAAAATCCGCAAAAGCTTCATCTGACCATTCATCGTGATTTTTATCTATTTGGTTATGGCTGTTTGCGTTAGATACATCTATTCCAGTGCCCCACCATTGATGAGCAATTTCATGCGTGAGCAAAGCAAAAGTGTCAGAAGAAGAGGCTTGCGATGAATCCACGTTGGATTTTTTCTTTAAACAATCTTCGGAAACATAAGAAATATTTCCTCTTTGAAATCCACCTCCGCCCTGTACTCCTGATGTTACGACTACTTTAAGACTATCTCTGCCTAGGGGCCCAAATTTTTCCGAAAAGAATGAGAATATATCTAAAGTGTCATTTCCTCTGGATTCAAATTCTTTTCTCGCAGCCAATGGATAGAAAAACTCCACATTTGTGCCCCTTACATTTCTTTCAAATATTCCATATTGTCCGGCTTTCAAAGATAAATCACTTAATTTATCACAAGAAAAACTCCAAGCAGTAAGACCATCGTGTTCAGAAATTTTGCGATTTTTTTCTCCCTGAGTTATGACTGTAAACTTTGAGTCTATTTTTATTGTTCCTCCAATAATCCTATCCTTTTGTTCAACATAAACAACAGGAGTGATCTCATTAGCCTTCCCTAGACTTATATAATTTTTGTTGATTCCTTGGGAAAAATCTTTAGTTGCACTTATGGCTTTCGGTGTACCTGAATACCTTATGCTTAATTTAGCTTTAGTGTTTTTGGGAATGCTTATTTCAAAAACGTTGCTAAGTTTTGCACTATTCAAAATCTTGGACGAAACCTGTGTGTAGTTTATGTCTACACTGTCTAACTTGATCTCATTAATGTTGTAATCGTCTGCTAATTCAAAATATACATTTTGAGGCTTATCAGTACCGTTTTGCAGTTCCTCACAATAAGCTCCGCTAGCACAATTTTTATCTTTTTCTATCTTAAAATCTACAAACATATTTGAAGTTCCTATGACATTGGTGTTTACAGGCGTTTCTTTTTTACCACTAATCAATACTGACACAATATCCGTAAGCGAAATTGGTTTGAAAATTGGTTCATTTTGAAAAACGAAAAATACTCCAAAAAGAGAAACCAAAAAGCACCGCTAAAAGCATAATAATGCAGGTTATATTAACGTTTCTAAATGTAAGGTAAAATCCTGCAGTCATAAGAATTGTTAGTACAATCGAGCCAAAAATTATTAAGGTGTAACTGAGCAGTAAATAACTAAAATTGCTTAGACTGCCAACGTTAAATATATAATGGGGGATCATAATTATCATTGAACCAACCGTTGAAATAAAACCAGCACACATTAATCCTGTAATTTTGGTTAAATGTATCTTTATAGAACTTGATATTGGTTCAATTATATAATTGACTCTAAACCTAAGTATTTTGTCAAACTCAAAAACTGTTAGTGCAATAAACGCAAGAGTTGAAAGTATTGCTCCTATCTTTGCGGGAAAAAGTATTGTTTGAGATAAAAGAGTAGAGCTATTTATTCCAAATATTGAATTGCTAATATCTTCGCTAATATAGTTTGAGAGCAATGCACCAATCAGAGGAGAAGATGACGCAAGTAAGATTATTATTTGAGTAAACCTGGACTTCAGAATCCGCTTTGTTTCATGGACAAGAAATGTATTTCTCATTTAATGGACACCCCCATTATGTATGACGTATGTGTACGCATCTTCAAGAGTAGGCTCGATAAGTGGAATAGAGCTTTCTATTTTTTTACCAATAACACGACAAGATATGCCATTACCCGTAAACAATTTGGATGTTATTATATACTTACCTCCAATTCTTTTTTCTAAAGCCTCGTTATCCTTTTCCTCAATAAAACCAACACGTCCGTGTACAGCTTTTATTAAATCCGGCGAAGTTCCGTCAAATAAAATCGTACCGTTATTAATAATTATAATTCTATTGCAAATGGCTTGTATATCATCGATGATGTGAGTGGAAAGTAATACTATTTTGTCATTTGCAGTCTGTGAAAATACATTTCTGAATTTAATTCTTTCTTCTGGGTCAAGTCCAACTGTAGGCTCATCTAAAATGATAAGTTCAGGATTTCCAAGTAATACTTGCGCTATACCAACACGCTGCCTCTGACCGCCTGAAAGAGTTTTAATTTTGAAATTTCTTTTTTCTTGCAAATTAGTCTGTTCAATAGCTTGTCTGATAATATCTTTCACATTGTTTTTAATTTCTTTTAATGCACACATGTAGTCCAAAAATTCATAAACTGTTAATTCGTCATATAAACCAAAGCTTTGGGGCAAATACCCGAGCTGCTTTCTGAGTTCTTTTTCGTGTTTTTGGATTGGTTTACCATCAACAATTATTTTGCCGGCTGTTGGTATTATCTTCGATACTAATAGTTTCATAAAGGTACTTTTTCCAGCACCATTGGGACCCAAAAGCCCTATAAAATTCGGGCTGTTCACTTCCAAATTCATATTGCTTAGTGCCTTTTTTCCTGTTTTATATGTCATACTTACGTTTTTAATACTAATTTTTCATAAATGCTGTTACACCCCTTTCTCATGTTTTACCTATATAATAGAACCTTCAACTTACATCTGTGTGACTTTTAGGTGATAGATTCGTCACTTTGGAAAACGAAATGTCTAAATGCCAATAAATGCAGTAGATAAAATATCATCAAATACTAAAGTAAACATAAATAATTCCAAAAAAAATAATAGATAGGCTTCCTCAAACTCTATCTATTATTTAACTTATACAATTTTACTAAGCAGACTAAATTCATAATCCACCCTCTTATTACTAATGTTATACCACAAGTATATAAATATTATAACATAACTAGATGATTCATATTCAAATATGGGTGCAAAATTAACCCTATTTTATTTTATAAAAAGCTATAAGGGGTAAAAAAGGTGGTAAAATCTAATTTTAGATAAAATAAAAAACACTGAAAGTCAGTGTTTGGAATGGATTATGGTGCGTCAGAGAGGAGTCGAACCCCCGGCACGCTGGTTCGTAGCCAACTGCTCTATCCAACTGAGCTACTGACGCAAATTAACAGTGTTATATTAACACAAATACCAATTAAAATCAAGGCTATTTACTATATCAAGTTAAAATTTATATACCTATCTTAGTAAATAAAAAAAGAAGTAACCACTTTACTGGATAACTTCCTCAAGTAACTATATTTAAACCATCATTAAAATTATAATGGCGGAGAAAGAGGGATTTGAACCCTCGCACCGGTTACCCGATCTACGCCCTTAGCAGGGGCGCCTCTTCAGCCACTTGAGTATTTCTCCATGCCCTACGTTTAAATATAATTATTATATGGCGGAAAGAAAGGGATTCGAACCCTTGGTACGGTCACCCGTACGCCGGTTTTCAAGACCGGTGCCTTAAACCAACTCGACCATCTTTCCTAGACCAACATGACAAGTATTATTATAACAACAGTCTATATATATGTCAACATTTTTTTATCTTTTATATTGAATTTTTATATAAAAAATTCAATATAACTACTTTTTATCTAAAATAAGCCTAATAATTCATTTAATTTTCTCTGTATTTAGTATACTAAAGGAGATATAATGAATTATTTCATTATATCTCTCAATATACCCAAAATACTCTCACAATATCTTATTTTAAAAATATTGTATTTTTTAAAATAATTTTATTTTATTACTTCTTTTCCACCCATATATGGTCTTAATATTTCAGGAATTATAACACTTCCATCTTCTTGCTGATAATTTTCCAAAATAGCTGCAACTGTTCTTCCTATAGCAACTCCTGATCCATTTAAAGTATGTACATACCTTGGTTTGTCTTTTGGAGTTTCCTTATATTTTATATTAGCACGTCTTGCCTGGAAATCCTCAAAATTACTACAGCTTGATATTTCTACATATCTATTGTAACTTGGCATCCAAACCTCTATATCATACTTAAGTGCTGCAGTAAAGCCCAAGTCTCCCTTACATATTCTAACTACTCTATATGGAATTTTCAGTCCTTTAAGCACATCTTCCGCATCATTAGTGAGTTTTTCAAGCTCATCATAAGATTCTTCAGGTCTTGTGAATTTAACCATTTCAACTTTATTAAATTGATGTTGTCTTATTATTCCTCTTGTATCTCTTCCTGCTGATCCTGCCTCTGCTCTAAAACATGCACTATATGCGACATATTTCAATGGCAAATCTTCTCCTTTTAAAACCTCATCTCTATGAAAATTAGTTACTGGTACTTCTGCAGTTGGGATCAAAAAGTAATCATTATTTGATATTCTAAAAGCATCCTCTTCAAATTTAGGAAGCTGACCTGTACCAGTCATGCTAGTTCTATTTACCATATAAGGAGGTAATATTTCTGTATATCCATGCTTTTCTGTATGAAAATCCAAATAATAAGTTATTATAGCTCTTTCAAGTTTAGCTCCTAATCCTTTGTAAAATGTAAATCTAGAACCTGACACCTTTCCACCTCTTTCAAAGTCAAGTATATCAAGATCTGTACCTATATCCCAATGAGCTTTAGGTTTAAAATCAAACTTAGTAGGCTCTGACCATTTTCTAATTTCTACATTATCTTCGTCTGATTTTCCTTCTGGAACTGCAGGATTAGGAATATTAGGTATCCTAAGCATTATGTACTCTATCTTTCCATTTAATTCTGATAATTCAGTATCATATTGTTTTATGTTATCTGATACATGTTTCATTTCAGCAACTAAATCATCTGCATTTTCACCATTTCTTTTCATTTTAGCTATCTGAGCTGAATCTTGATTTCTTTTACTCTTTAAAGCTTCTACTTCAACTAGAATTTTTCTTCTCTTCTCATCTAAAGCTATTACTTCATCGATAGTTGCTGGATCGAAATCTTCTCCTCTATTTGAAAGTTGTTTTTTTACTTCCTCTGGATTGTTTCTTATTCTTTTTAAATCTAACATATTTTATAAATCCTCCCTAATCATCTATATAGTTTCCTATAATATAAAAAGAGCCTTTACGTACCCCAAAGGGACGAAAGACTCCGTGTTGCCACCCTATTTAATTAACAAGTTAATGCTAATTCTCTCTAATTTATAACGGCATTACCGAACTGCTTTTATCAGTACTTCCAAGGTGGATTCACAATATTATGATATCAGCTTGCACCAAGATACTGACTCTCTTAAATCACTTTAAAGCTACTAACCTCTTCATCAGTTAATTTTTAATTAAATATATATTTTTTTATTCTAATGCTAAATTTACATATATACTAAATATATTTCCACTACTTATTATAACCAAGATATTAAAAATAATAAAGGTAAATTTGAAATTATTTTGTAATTTTATTAACATTTTTAGTACAAATTATGTCCACCTTCGTATTTAGTATATTTTTGCAAATTATATCTCCAATTTTTATAGGCGCCCCAACATGTATTCTAGCTAAAACTTTTGAGCATTCAAGCCACAGGCTTTTATCTAGTGGTTTAGAGCTCTTTACTGACACTACGTTGCAATTACACCCTTTTATTCTAACTATAGTAGTAAATATATCACACTTATTATCTTCTTTTAATTTCAAATTTTCATTAATATCCTGTCTATCTTTACTAACTATACATTGCCTATCGAATTTAGTACATGCACTCTCCTTTATCAATTCTAACTCCCCCAATTACATTTTATCAAACTCCTTTATTCTACCTACCATGATATTGGAATTTTTAGAATCTTTAACTATATCGGTCATTTTTTTATTAGTCTCCCTTGCAAGAATTGATGCCACTTCATAAAGGCACCTAGTCCCTCTACAATCCCCAAAAGTTGCACCTGTCCTTCTTTTTATACCTTCTATAGTACGTGCCCCTAATGGTCTACTTATGGCATCTATTATTTCACCTTCTGTTACCTTATTACAATAACATATCACCTTTCCATATTTCCTATTTAGTTTTATTATTTTTTTCTTTCCTCATTAGAAAGTTCTCTAAATTTATAGAATTCCCTCCTCTTATCCATAAAATCCTTTTTCAAGCGGCAATTTAGTTTGTTTACTACTGTCTTGCACACTATATTTGCAATTGCAGGTGTCATTGTAACCTGACCATAATGTTTTCCTATTATTTTAATATAATCTTCATCAATTAAACTATCGTCTATAATTAAAAAATCATCATAAAAATGTGAGTCATAAAAATCATTAATGTTTTCCTCTGATAAATTTTTTATAAAACCGCTTATTTTTTGTAGTCCCTCTTCACAACTTATTTTTTTATCATTCTTTAATCCTACTAACAATTTATTTTCTTTTCCAGGGATAATATATGTTTTATTATTCCTCTCCCCTATTGTAGAAATTATATTATTATAGGGTTTGGTTAATTTTTTTTCTACGGAAAAATATTTTAAATATTTTACATTTCGATTTACCTTATTTTCTCTATCTATACTATAATTTTTACCCGGGGTTGTATTTAGTACCATATTACATGTGAATTTGTTTTTATTGGTCACTACCTTGAACCCTTTGGATATACTTTCTATATCCAAAACTTCTTCCCCTAATTTAAAATTGACCCCATTGTCACAAGCAATTTCACCATAAGAAATAGCTAAATCATAGGGTGATATAATCCCCGTATTTTTAGAATAAATAGCTTTCTTTATATTTTTTTCTAAATTCGGCTCTACCTTCTGTACTTCTTCTCCATCTAACAGCTGTATGTTTTCCATGCCCCTATTCAAAGCTTTATTATACATACAAATTAGCTTTTTCTCACCTTCTTTAGTATCTGCTAACAGTAAGTATCCCTTCCTCTCAAAGAAGATATTAAACTTAGATGCCAAGTCAGACATAATCTTACTGCCAGCAAATTCAAGTTTGGATAATGATATATCTTCACATTCCAATCCATCATACACTATAGAGTAATCTATAGGCGCTACATCATTAGCAATATCATAATCTTTTTCAATCAATGCTATATTTAAATTATACTTTGAAAGTTCATAGGAAATTGCACATCCTATTATTCCCCCACCTAATATAAGCACATCATAATCCATGTTAAATCTCCCCTTCAAAGAAATCTTTATTTTAATAATCTAAAAATAGCCCTGTTTCTACTACTTTGTATTAAATTCTATTTACTTAGTGAATTCAATATATCTCCAAGTTTTTTAATATTATCTCCATATCCTGACCAATCACCATTTTTTTGTGCATTTAATGCATTCTCGTACAAACTCTTAGCCTGTTTTATCTTTTCCTGATTGTCGTTATTAGTAGGCACTAGTTGACTTTGAGCAGTGCTATTTCCTTGTAATTGATTATTTTGTTCATAGTTAAATATCTGCTGCAAAGCATCATCTATACTTTCAGCTAATATTATTTTATCACCATAAGATACTACAACTCTTTTCATCTCTGGTATACTATCTTTACCACTAGCTCTAAGATACATAGGTTCTATATAAACCAAAGAATTATTTATAGGAACTATCATGGTATCACCAAATTGAACCTTAGACCCATCTTTATTCCAAAGTGACAGTTGAGTAGATATAGTCGTATCCTGATTCAATTTTTGTTTAAACAAGTATGGGCTGTATATCGTCTTCTCTGGAGGGAATTTATATAGAATCATCTTTCCATAGTTTTTTCCATCCATCCTAGCTCCAAATAAAGCTACCATATTGTCCTTATCTCTCATATTAAAATATTGCAGCAATATCATTTCTTCTTTATTAGCACCTGGAAGTTTCATAACAACATAAGGAGACTCCATTAGATTCTTTTCGCCACTAACCTGTTTTTGGTTCTTAGCTACTTCCCATAAATCTTCTCCACTATAAAATACTCCTGGATCTGTTACATGATATTTTCCAAGTACACTACATTGAATATTAAACAAATCCTTTGGATACTTAAAATGCTTAACTATATCAGGTGATAGTTGATTTATATTTTTAAATAAGTTAGGAAATATTTTTGCATAGCTCTTTACTATAGGATCAGTTTTATCCACTATATAAAAATTTACATCTCCATTTAAAGCATCTACAGTAACCTTCACAGAATTTCTTATATAATTTACATCATTCTGAGGTTGTGAAAAAGGATATCTATTTGAAACAGTGTATCCATCTAATATCCAATATAACTTTCCTCCACTTGCAACTATATACGGATCTGAGTCATAGTTTAAAAAAGGTGCTATTTTATTGACTCTATCAACTATATTCCTATTTATCAGTATCTTGCTTTCTTTTGATATATCCCTAGATAATAAAAAATTTAAATCCTTTTGATTTATTGCAAATAACAGTCTATTTAAAAATCCTAACTTTATTCCGTCTGTTCCATTATAAATATTAGTTGCATTATTACTTCCTTTAGGATAATCAAATTCACCTATTTTAGTATTAACTACTGCATAGTCATCCGTTTTTTCACCAAAATATATTCTTGGATTTTGGATTTTTATATCAGTAGAATTGTTAGGTGGCATATCCTTTATAACAAAGTTAGGCTGTCCTTCTGAAGTTACTGAATTAACTTTATTCATAACTATTCCATAACCATGGGTATATATAAGATGCCTATTTTGCCATGTATTTGGATCTATTGCCCTGCTGTTTATTTCCCTTGCACCTACAAAAACTTGATTAAATTTTCCATTTATATTG
Source organism: Clostridium ljungdahlii (assembly GCF_001636845.1). GTDB lineage: Bacteria > Bacillota > Clostridia > Clostridiales > Clostridiaceae > Clostridium_B > Clostridium_B ljungdahlii_A. The sequence continues at coordinate 2,950 of NZ_LITT01000017.1, read as the reverse complement.
TATCTGTCTATATCAATATTATTAAAGTTATAATAATATCTTATAATTTGAACTTGATTATAAAATTCAAGTGTAGGATCAAAAGAATTTATCCTTATATTATTTATCGTGTCCATATTATTTTCTATATCCTTTGAAGTTAAATCATCCTTGACTTCAAAAGACCTAGCATCCACATTATCAATATTAAATGCACTACGAGTATAATCTATATTATATTTTATATATGGACTTTCTAAAGTTTTTTGATTGGATTTAACCACAAAATTTTGAACCACAAAAGCCATTAGATTTCCACTTATAATTAAAACTATTATTACAACTATAGATGCCACTATAGGTTTAATTTTAACTCTAATTATACTAATAAATATAACTATAGCAGCAATAAAAGATGCTACTACAATAATTTTGTAGAACAGCAAACTTACATGAGCATCTGTATAACTTGCACCAAATGCTACTCCATTTTGACTATAAACAAGGCTAATACACTTTAAAATATACCCTATTGATATACACAATATTATAAGAGCAGCTAAAACTGCCAATTGTTTTCCTGCAAATCTAGTAAGCCCACTATCTAATATATTTATTTTACCAAAATTTTTCTTAAAACTTCGTGATACAAATCTATCCTTCATACTTAATATAAAGTATGTAAAAAGAGTTATCAATCCTAATAAAATAAATAAGCTTACAAGTGCACTGTATATAGATTGTATAAGTGGCAATTTAAATATATAAAAAGAAATATCTAAATTTAAAATTGGGTCTTTTTTGTTGAAAGGTACTGAATTTGTAAATTGTAAAATTCTATACCAATAAGCTGATGCAAATACATAAGAAGCTAAAAAAGACACAATTAAATCAATAAAAAGAACTATTTTTCTCTCAATTTTAACTTTACTACTTTTTACCTCAACAACTTTTCTATACTTTATAATGCTTATCCTTAGGCTTTTATAATATAACCATATTCCTATAAAGCTTACAATAAATAAAGGTATCATAAGCTTACATACCGCTACAAGTTTGGTAAAATAAACAGATAAGTATCCTACTTGCTTATACCATTGTATATTTATTGCGAAATTTACGATATTATTTAAAAATGAAATACACAGTACTAAAACTAAAATAAAAATACCTATTGCCACTTTCCTTCTCATAATAAAACCACCTCTTTTATAAATATAAAAAATCTTAGCTATGGCTTAGTCAGAAATCATATATTTTTTCTCCTTCAATTCCCTTTTTATATTCTTAATTATGTCATCGTTTTCTGCAACTATAGTATGTAAATGAACACCTCCTGTTAATATCAATAATGGTTCTGCTTTATACTGTTTTATTTTATTTATAAAATTTTCAACATCATATAAATTTTTTATCATAAGCATACCTTTTATTTCACCATAAAGTGGATGTTCTACTATTACATCCTGTACTTTACCACCAAATTTAACTATAATTTTAAGTTCATCCTCTATTTTGCTTGTTTCGTGTGAAACTGCTATTACAGCCTTAACTAAATTTTTTTCTGCTTTTGGAATCAGATAACCATCTGGAGTTGCTATTATATCTTTACCTTCTGCCCTTAAAATTGCTATATCTTTAACTATTATTTGTCTAGTAACCCCTAATTTTTCTGCCAAAATATGCCCTTTTTGAGGTTTATCATTTTTTTTAAGAATTTCCTCAATATATATTCTCCTTTTTTTTGAATCCATCTTAACCTCCACTAATACACTTATACATTAATTATATCATAAAAATTGGAATAAATTTATACACATAAAATACTTATAAATTTAAAAAAATTTGACTTATAAGTCTAATTTCTTTTATCGCAGTACTTTAATATCTTTAACTCCAAATTATTATTATGAATATTGTTATTATGATGATTTTCTATCAAATAAAATAACTTTTTATTATACTCTATCTTTTTTAATAGATCTACTCCTATTTTACTATGATTGTAATATACATTTATCTTTGGCTTTTGAGAAAATTTTCTTAATTTTCCTTTTGAAATTCTATCCATTGATACTATAAATGATTTGTCTATTAGATTTAGCTTTCTATGTATCTTGCCTATATCATGCAAGAGAGCAGCCTTTAGTAGTAATTTTTCATCTACTTTACCTTGCTTACTATTACAAATACGCTCTACATCATATGCTACTTTTACGCAATGCTTTTGTTCATTTATGGACAGCTTATTAAATAGTTTTAATTCTTCTATACTTAAAATATTTTTTATAAACTTACTATCCTGTTCATTAATTCTAGAAGTTAATGCCCAATAAAATTGCTTTATTCTATAAAATATCAATATAAATCTCCTCCAACTAATACACTATTTAAAGTGTACCATAATACGGACAAAAAATAAAAGAACTACATAAAACTATGTAGTTCTTTTCATGGTGGACCTTCAGGGACTCGAACCCCGGACCCACCGGTTATGAGCCGGTTGCTCTAACCAACTGAGCTAAAGATCCTTATTACCTGGCAGCGACCTATTCTCCCACAGGGCCTCCCCTGCAGTACCATCGGCACTCTGAAGCTTAACCTTCCTGTTCGGTATGGATAGGGGTGTTACCTTCACGTCATTACCACCAGATCTATTATCGAAAATTGCTATTTCTATCAATTTTCTTTTATATTATCTTTTAAGAGTTCAAATTACTCTGTCCTCTCAAAATTGCACAGTAAACTTTTTTCTTTCGTTTTTATTTGGTCAAGCCCTCGACCTATTAGTATCAGTCAGCTTAACAAGTTGCCCTGCTTACACCTCTGACCTATCTCCTCGTGTTCTTCGAGGGGTCTTACTAGCTTACGCTATGGGAAATCTTATCTTGAGGTGGGCTTCACACTTAGATGCTTTCAGCGTTTATCCCTTCCCAACTTGGCTACCCAGCTGTGCTCCTGGCGGAACAAC
>NZ_LITT01000016.1 GCF_001636845.1 Clostridium ljungdahlii | reverse complement strand
CCTTATTTTGATTTTTTCTGCAAGATAATCATAAAGGAGATATCGGATGCTTTTCAATTTTTTTGCCAGTACATTGGTAATGCAATTAATGGTATTTTTAATTATTCACAAAAGTAGTGGTTGAACCATTTTTTTGACCAACCCAATTCATAGATTTTCTCTACTATAATTTTAAATATTTCTTTTTCTTCAGCTAAACTAAATTTATACTTACTAAATATTCTAATAGAGTTAATCTTATATAACATAAATATGAAGCTTAGCTCTATAGATAGCCTCAACGAAAATCTAAATTTTTCTACATAAATTTGTCTATCTTGTATAACTTCATTAAAAACTTCTGCTCTATCTGCTCTTGTTAATTTGCTATAATGTACTTTAGCAAACCTAATTACATCATTTATGTTTTTAAATTTCTTTATTTCTTCTCTCATTCTTTTATAATTAAACATGTCAGTCTCCAGTTCTCTTTTCATAAATAAAATAGCATTAGCATTTATTTGTGGTATGGGTTCACAACTCATTATTCTAAAACTCTTCAAATCCATTTAATAAAATTAGATCAAATTCTAACTATAGATATTAGCTATATCATGTTCCCTACTCCAGGTATATCCACAATTTAATTATTATATATATTTCTACAAAATATATTTCTACAAAAAAACTAAATTTCCTCTAAATTATGGTTATACTACATCAAGTGATTCTTACACTCAGATGGAATTTCCCTATGAGGAATACCTTCTTCCTGAACAAGCTCGTTAAATGTCATTTAGAAATTTAATCCATCTGAGTCTTAGAAGAACTTATCCATGCGCGCAGCAGCGCTCATCCCCACTTTCATAGGAAAGCAGATATTCCAAATCTTTGTCTTGCTTCTTCATAAACCAGAAAAAATTTGTACTTCTCCATAATTTACTGTAAATTAATAATTATAAATTTAAATATTCTAGGGGGTGAAGACATGAACGGAACTATACAAAATTTAAATATAAATGAGCATCATTGTTCACTATACCTTCCACCTAACTACAACATACTTGATGTTAACTATCCTGTTGTATATATGAATGGAGATAACAATATAGAAGAAATAATAAATTCTATAGAGCCTCATTTTGATGTAGACTGCAGTACTTTTATACTTATAAATATTAAATCAAAAAATTGGAATCATGATTTTTCTCCATGGCCTGCACCAGCTTTAACAAAGGACAGAGAAGACTTTAGTGGGGGTGCATATGAATATCTAAGTAACCTTACTAAGGTTATCAAGCCTTTTATAGATGCACATTACAGGACAAAAACTGAACCTGAAAACACTGTACTGATTGGATATTCCCTAGGTGGACTTGCAACTTTATACAGTCTTTATCTATTTGGAACCTTCGGAAAAGTAGGAAGCTTATCTGGTTCATTATGGTATGATGGGTGGATTGAATTCATAAGTTCTAATTCTCCTATAAATACTGCTGCAAAAGTATACCTCTCTCTTGGCAAGAGTGAAGAACGCAGTCGAAATCAGCGTATGGCTAAAGTTGGAGATTGTACTCAAAAGACCTTTTCTATATTGTCAAAACAACTTGTATCTACAGAAAACATAATACTAGAATGGAATAATGGTGGTCATTTCACTGAAATTTCTCAAAGGTTTAGCAAAGCACTGTTATGGCTTATGCATATATGAATATAATAAATGGAGTAGGCTTCCTTTTTTAGTAGATAAGGGTACAGCTGTAGCTATAGGTATAGCTTTTTCTGGAATTTTAACACCTTCCTAAACTATCAAGTGATTCTTAGGTTCAGGTGGAATTTGCTTATAAGGAATGTCTTTCCTCCATCTGAACCTTAGAAGAACTTATCCAGGCGCGTAGCAGTGCTTATTCCCCCCACTTTGAAGAAGATGGGGGTGTTAGCAATGGTAGCGATCGGATAAAAAGCACCTAGTTACCCCAATAACTAGATGCCCTTTTCTCTCACCTTACATTAGCAATAGACTTCTACTATATTCTTTTTCCTATCCCCTATAGTTACAGCCGCTTCTTTCAACTTTCCTAATTCATTATTTAACTTTCTAAAATCAAATATTAAAAGATAACCTTCATCTAGTCCATATTGCTCTAAGTATTCTCCTAATTGTACTAAACCCTTTTGATGATACTCCTCACCATTCCACCTTTTAAGTTCTAATATATACATTTTTTTATTATAGGTTATAACTATATCAAAACGTTTTTCTTCTCCACCCTGCACTTCTTTGAATGCAAATCCTGTTCCATTTATAATAGGATTTATAAATGCTAAAAATAATAGTCTTCCATCTGCTTCTAAAAATGCTTGCCTCTTCTCTGAATATTCGTGCTTCATAAATTCAGAAAATTTTATAAGAATTCTTCTTACATCTAACTCTCCATCTTGCTTTATATAGCCGCTTTTTTGATTGTAATAACCTATATTCACTGAAATTTCTACAAGTGAACTCATATAATTGTAAATTCTCTGTTCATATACCCTATTGTTGATTTTTATTTTACCATTTTCATTTTTAAAAATTCCATAAATTATTCCCATATTTATTACTGGATTGTCAGCTACATAAGTTACTTCATCATTATCCAGTATAATTCTCTTTACTAAATTCTTTAATTCATCATTATTTTCAATATTTTTAATAAGGCTATCAAAATTAGTATTACTTTCCATTAAGATTTTTTTCACTGCTAAATCCATGTAATCTTTGTCCCATACTAATCTGTCCTCATCCATTATCTTTTCATCTATTATCTTACACAATTTGCTCACTAAGAAAGGATATCCTGAAGTATAATAATAAAGCCTTTCTGAAAAATATTCTTTATCTAACTCAACATTCTTGTCTTCTACATAATCATCCATCATCGTCTCTATTTCTTTTGAAGAAAAGCTCATATCCACGTCAAAATCTGAAGCTATATTCCAGGGACTGTTATATTTATGCTCTTCATCTGGTCGTATCTTAACCTTTAAAGTCTTTACATCATGCACTCCCGCCAGGATTACACTATAAAAGGTGTAATCCTTTCCCATATTCCTAAGCAAATATTTATTTCTAAGCATTCCTAAAAAACTTAAAAACAGTTGATTATTACTGCTTTTGTCTACCTCATCTATCATTAATATAACTTTTTTATTTATGTTTTTTACTAGTCGTGTTATGAAGCTTGATAGATCATCTAAATTCTCTACATTTTCCTTTTCTTCATTTATAAAAGCTGCAATTTCTAAATCTTCTAGCTCCACAGTTCTCTTTAATATATTTAAAAAGCCTTTGGAAAACTTAGTTTCATCCTCAAATATCAAGTCTCCTATGCCCTCAAAGCTTATGGAGATAACAAAATAATCTTCATTTTTATTTAAAGTTTTTTCAAGTAAAAATAGTGTTGTAGTCTTTCCATATTGTCTTGGTCTATTTATTATAAAATATTTTCCCTTATCTATAAGTCTTATAACTTTTTTTAGTTTATTAGATGTGTCTACCATATAATGCATTTCAGGTATGCAGGTCCCTGTTACATTAAATTCTTTTTCCATAGCTTTCTCACCATCCTATATCTATATTCTATCATAGGTTAACCTTATTTAAACAAAAAGTCTTGAGTCTTAAAATCTTGAATTCTAACATGCTATTTTCTATAATGTTATACAAAAAGATTTATTACAAATTCATCACATATACATTTTCCTAGTTTCAGTTTACGAACACTTGTTCTGTAATAAAAAATGAGTTATAATTAATTCATAAAAGTGAAAAGATTGGTGATGAAGTATGGAAATAGGTGAAAAGTTAAGGATTTTATCTTCTGCAGCCAAATATGATGTATCTTGTTCATCTTCCGGCTCAAATAGACATTCAAAGAAAGGCAGTCTTGGTTCAGCAGATGTAAGTGGTATATGCCATAGTTTTACTCCAGATGGACGGTGTGTATCTCTGCTTAAGATACTTTTAACAAACTGCTGCATATATGATTGTTCTTATTGTATCAATAGAAAATCCAATGATATCGAAAGAGCTTTTTTTACCTGCGATGAAATTGTAGATCTGACCATGAATTTTTATAGGCGTAATTATATAGAAGGCCTGTTTCTAAGTTCATCAATTGTGAAAAATGCCGACTTTACCATGGAACTACTTACAACTGTTGCTTATAAACTAAGAAATGAATATAACTTCAGGGGTTACATTCATATGAAAGCAATTCCCGGAGCTGACAAAGACCTTATAAAAAAGGCAGGCTCCCTTGTAGACAGAATGAGTGTAAATATAGAACTGCCATCAGCAAAATCACTTAAATTATTGGCACCTGAAAAAAATAAGCATGATATTTTTAAACCTATGGGAGATATTAAAAATAATATTATTGCAAATAAGTATGATCGTGGAAAATATAAAAATTCACCTATATTCGTTCCTGGAGGACAAAGCACCCAGCTTATTGTGGGAGCTACAAAAGAAAATGATTTAAATATACTGAATTTAACAGAAAATTTATATAACAAATTTGATCTAAAAAGGATTTACTATTCTGCATATGTTCCTATTAATAGTAGTCCCAATCTTCCAGATATTAAAACTCCACCTACTTTAAGAGAGCACAGACTATATCAAGGTGATTGGCTGCTGAGGGTTTATGGATTTAAAGCAGAAGAATTATTAAATGAAAAAAATCCTAACTTTGATATCAACTTTGATCCTAAAACAACCTATGCCTTAAATAATATTCATCTATTTCCTGTTGAAATAAATAAGGCTCCTTATAACATTCTTATAAGGGTTCCTGGAATTGGGATACGCGGTGCACATAAGATAATAAGTGCCCGCAGAATTGGTTTATTGGACTTTTTTGATCTAAAAAAACTTGGCATAGTCATAAAAAGAGCACAATATTTTATCACTTGCAAAGGCAGATATTATGGAAATGTGAAATTTGATGATATGCGAATTAAGAAAGCTCTTTCTCCTAAAGTTGATTTAAATTCAATAGATAAGGGAAAACAATTAAGTTTCTTCGATAATATGGATAATTTAACTATCCCTAAAATTTCATCGAATAATAAACTGCTTTTGTTAAATGATAAGTCCACCTCAATTACCGGTGAATTATAGGAGGTTCTGTCTTGAAAGAATATATATATGATGATACTTTTGAAGGTTTACTTACAGCTATTTTCTATGCCTACAGCTGCAGGGAAAATTGTATCATAACAAAGTCAAAAGACTATATACCTTCATTTCTCAATGAAATTTTAAATATTCCAGCTGAGTACGATAAATTTGATAGAGTTTATAAGAGCATCATAAAAAAACTTAACAGAAAAGTTTTAACAAATATTTATTACTTATATCTTTGTGGAATTTCAGATTCCAGTTCCATTGCTTTAAAGTATCTTAAACTTTGCTATAAATATGGTACAAATATTAATTTGGCTAAAAATAATGATATTATAATTTTAGTTGACAAGTATACTAGAAAAGTTACCTCTGAAGCCCATAACTTCAATGGATTTGTAAGATTTAAAGAAATAGCCCCCTTAAGTTTTTATGCTCCTATAGAACCTGATCACAATATTTTACCATTGATACTCAATCATTTTACAAAAAGATTTTCCGACCAGAATTTTATAATTCATGATTTAAGAAGAGAACTGGCAATCATATACAACAAAAAGACCGCTATCATAACTGAATTTAAAAAGGAAGATGCTAAAATGTTAAACTCAGCAGATGGCAAATTTGAAGCTCTTTGGAAAACTTTTTATAAATCCGTCAATATAGAGGAACGTAAAAATTTAAGGCTGCGCAGCCATTATATGCCCAGAAGATATTGGAATCATCTTACGGAATTTAAATAATAAAAAGCTATACAAATATTTATAAAATTGATAATATAATATTAGAATATGTACAAATCAGTGTCGAGTTAACCACTTTGAATATACTCATTCAAAGTGGTTTTTTTGTTTTTTAAGGAGGGTTTTATTAATGAAAGCATTACTTTTAAAGAATATTGAAACTGTAGTAACATTTAATGACAAAGATGAAATACTTGAAAATGTAGACATATTAGTAGAAGGTCCAAAAATTACTTCAATAGGTAAAGACCTTAGTGTACCTGATAAGACAGAGACAATAGACTGTACCAATCTTGTAGCTTTGCCTGGATTTGTAAATACCCATCACCATTTATATCAAACCTTATTTAGAGGAATAAAAGAAGTTCAAGAAAAACCGCTTTTTCCATGGCTTATTGGATTGTACGAGTTTTGGAAAAACATAACTCCCGATGCAGTATATTATGGTGCTTTAGTTGGTTTTAGCGAACTATTAAGAACCGGATGCACCTTAACTTCAGATCATCACTATGTGTTTCCAAACAATCAACCTCAAACTCTAATAGATGATGAAATCAGAGCAGCAAAAGAAATAGGAATTCGTTTTACTGCCACAAGAGGCTCCATGTCTTTAGGCAGGGATCAGGGAGGACTTCCTCCAATGACAGTTGTTCAAAAAGAAGATAAAATATTAGAGGATAGTGATAGACTTATAAGCAAGTATCATGATGTAAATGATTTTGCAATGACAAGAATCGCACTAGCACCCTGTTCACCATTTTCAGTTACGAAAGAGTTAATGCTTGAAACAAAAGAGTTAGCTAGAAAAAGAGGAGTTATGATGCATACTCACCTTGCAGAAACGCTAGATGAAGAGAAATTTTGCATTGAAAAATATGGAAGAAGACCTTTTGAACTTATGGAGGAACTTGAATGGGTTGGCTCTGATGTTTGGTATGCACATGGTATATATCTTAGCGATGCAGAAATAGATAGATTAAGTGGAACAGGTATTGCACACTGTCCTTCATCCAACATGAAGCTCAGCAGTGGAATCTGCAGGACTTCTGAAATTGTTCGAAAAGGCGGAAAAATAAGTATAGGGGTCGACGGAAGTGCTAGTAACGATGGTTCTAATATGTGGGAGGAAATTAGACGTGCCTATCTTCTAAACCATTTAAAGTATGGAACAAAAGGACTTAATGCTTATGAAATATTAAAGATTGCTACAAGAGGTGGAGCAGATGTGCTTGGAAGAACTGATACTGGAAGACTAGATACCGAAAAAGCTGCAGATATAATATTATTTGATCTTAGCGGAGTTGAATATGCAGGATGCCATGATCCACTTGTTTCATTGGTATGCCTTGGAAACTCAAGTTATACAAAAATGACCATTGTTAACGGAAAGATAGTTTCAATAGATGGAAAGCTTATTACCATGAATACAGATGAAATAGCAAAAAACGCCCATAAAATTGCTCAAGATATAGTTAAACATGAAAGAGAAAATAATCTGTAAGGCAATGAAAATATATAAATATTATGGTATCATCTTAATAAACCTAAATAAAATTCAAGGTGGTGATATGACTAATATGATAACATTAATCAGTACAGATATTCTTGCAATTATTGCACTTTGTTTTACAATAAATTTGGCTAAAAGGAATGTTGTTATAAATAATAAAAAAACTATGATTTACATATCTGCATCGGTGACTACAATTATTTTACTAATTTTAGAAATAGCGACTATTTTAATGGGATCTTCAAGCAATAGTATCCTTGTGATACCTTATCGCATAGCTAACATATTAGGATTTTCGTTGAGTCCTGTAATTCCTTTTATTCTTTTCCTATTTTTTAATAACGATAATACGAAAAACATTTTGCATAATTTCTTTTTAACAGTACCTTTATATTTTAATACTTTTATTTGCATTTTAAGCTATAAAGCAGGCTTCATCTTTTTCGTCAATGCTCAGAATCAATATGCACGAGGAAAATTATTTTTACTACCCACTATAATTAGTATGTTTTATTATGTGTTGTTTTTAATTATTGTAATCAAAAATAGTGCTGAATATGAAATAGAAGATAAAAAAATTATAATTTCTGTTTTTTTTATACCCGTACTAGGAATCATATTGCAGCTTTTATTCAAAGATATAATACTAATTTGGAGTTGTACATCTATATCTTTGCTGTTATATTATATTTTTTTACTTGAGTTACAATTTAGATATGATGTTCAAACTAAAATTAAAAATCGTGCATCATTTGAAAAAGAAATGGGGCAATATGTAAATGGAGATAATAATGCAACAATTGTTATGTTTGATTTAAACAACTTAAAAGTTACTAATGATAAATATGGACATAAAGCTGGTGATGAAATGATCTTTCATGCAGCAAAAGTTATAGAACAAAGCTTTATGGACATGCTTTTTATAACAAAGACGCAAGCGAAAGTATATATTCTACATTTTACAAAGCTGATAAAGCTATGTATACTAACAAAGCAAAATTGAAAGGATTTTACGGTAGAAGGGAGACCGATTAGAAATTGTTATCCAGAGACGCAGCCACTCTTTGCTCACACTTGGAAAAGTGTGAGCATTAGAGTGGGTAGTCATCGGATAAAAAATATCTGCCGCACCCTTGACTTATTATTTTCTTTCAAATGCATTATAAAAAGGTCTTGTAGTCATCATAATTCTTTTTTAGAAGTTCCGGAGTGTTTAAGCCATATGGACATTTGCTCATACACTTGTTACAGTGAATACAATCCTCTATTTTTTTCATCTTCTCCTGCCATTCCTTTGATAGATATACATTCTGCGGTGCACGTCGGAGAAGAAGACTCATCCTTGCACAATCATTAATTTGAATCCCAGCAGAGCATGGCATACAGTACCCACATCCACGGCAGAACTCACCGGATAATTCTTTTCTGTCATGTTCAATCTGTTTTTTCATATCTTGTGTCAAAACTGGTGGATTACCATTATAGGACAGGAATTCATCCAGTTCACGCTCACGCTGTATACCCCAGATTGGAGCAACATGTTCAAACTGTGCAAGATATGCATATGCCATAGCAGAGTTTGTAATAAGTCCTCCTGATAAAGCTTTCATTGCAATAAAACCCATATTGTTTTTCTTGCATGCTTCCACAATTTCTATATCTGCATCGCTTGCAAGATAACAGAATGGGAACTGCAGCGTATCATATAAATTTGATTCTATTGCCTCTTTTGCTACTGCCAATCTGTGATTTGTAATTCCAATAAAACGAATTTTCCCCTGTTTCTTTGCTTCAAGCATTGCATCATAAAGTCCCGATTCATCACCAGACTTTGGGCAAAATGCAGGATTATGAAATTGATATATATCAATATAATTTGTCTGAAGATTTTTAAGACTTTGCTCTAAATCTTTCCAAAAATCATCCGCATTTTGTGCTGCTGTTTTTGTACTGATAACAATCTTATCTCTTATGTAAGAAAAGGCAGCTCCAAGCTTTTCCTCACTGTCCGAATACGCTCTTGCAGTATCAAAATAATTGATACCATTATAAAATGCCTTTTGCAATAAATATACAGCATTTTTCTTTGAAATACGCTGTATTGGAAGTGAACCAAATCCATTTTTGCTTACAACTAGTCCGGTTTTTCCTAATGTTACAGTTTGCATATTATCATCCTCCCTAAAACCCTAGATAATATTATACACTATTACTAATAAAATTTGTGATTGATTTTCCACTACATTATTTAGCAGTTCTTTAAATGTAGTATTATATTTGCTGAAAGCCAAAACAAAATCTCTACAACTCTGATATTGGAATAACTGGTTTTGGATTTTTAGAATGCTCTCCAATAATTTTCTCCATCCAAATCATATCATACCAGTTTCCAAACTTGTATCCGCATTTTGTAAAATGTGCAACTTTCCTGTACCCTAAATGCTCATGAAAATACGTGCTGCCATTGGTAAGATATGCATTATCAGTAGCTGTATAGGCTATACACGCATTCAAGTTAATGATATTTTGTCTCTTTAATATTTTTTCCAAAGCCAAATACAATTTTTTTCCTACACCTTTACCTCGACAATCCTGATTTAAATATATAGTAGTTTCAACAGCCCAATCATATGCAACTCGTTCCTTAAATGATGAAGCATATGCATAACCAATAATCTTATCGTTATCTACCGCTAATATGTATGGATATTTTTTCAATATGTTATTAATCCTCTCAGTAAATTCTTCAATAGATGGAACATCATATTCAAAAGAAATTGCAGTATCCTTCACATAAGGTGCATATATGTTCAAAATTTCTTTTGCATCTGCTTTAGTTGCCATACGTATTGTAGCATTTGTCATTATCTTACCTTCTCTCATAAAATATTAATTTGCAATAACGGCCGCGTATCAAACCTTACATTATTATCTGGTTTAAATCAATTTATTATTTTGTTCTTTAAAATAGTAAATCTTTTAATATTTTTTTTCAAGCCCATAATTATAATTTAAACTTTTGTACAAGTTCATTAAGTTTTTGAGCACTGCCTGCCTGAATTTGTGCTGTTTTAGCCACCTGTTCAATTCCTTGTGTTGTTTCATTTATACTCTCTTTTATAACAAATGCATCTTCTGAAGATTTCTGAGATACTTCTGCCATATTCTGTGCCGCTTCACTCACCTGATTCATAGTTGCAGTAAGTTCTTCTGACATAGCTGCAATTTCTTCCGACGTTTTACTTACAAATTCAGCCTCACTATAATATTGATTCCCCATACTTCCAAAAGCTTCAAATCCTTTACCCACATCTATATGTACAAAATTCAATATATCATTGCTGTTCAATGACAGGTTTTCAAATGCCTCATGGACTTTTAAAATAGTGTCCTGAATACCAGTTGTTGCTTCTGAAGACTGCTCCGCAAGATTTCTTACTTCATCCGCAACTACAGCAAATCCTTTTCCTTTTTCTCCAGCTCTTGCTGCTTCTATTGCTGCATTTAATGCAAGTAAATTGGTCTGCTGTGCTATGCTCGATATCGTATCAGCCATAATTTTTATGTTTTCTACTACTTTACCATCTTCAATTGCCTTCAATGTTTTTTCTCTTTTTTCATTATAGACTTTTGTTGTTTGTTCGATTGCCTTTTTACCACTTTCCTGTACAGTTAAAGCATGTTCTTTTGACTGGTTTGCATTATTACTTCCATTTAAAGATTTTTGTGAAAGCTCACTTATACTCGAATTTACCTCCTGAATAGATGCTGTAATTTCTTCAGTAGATGCACTTGTTTCTTGTACTCCAGATGCAATATTGTCTACAGCATTTTGCATATTTTCAGTTTTAGAATAAAGCTCTTCAACAGTAGCAGATAATTCTTCGCTGGCTGCACTCATATCCTGAGAATTTTCCATTATATTGTGAATGAGATTTTTTATATTGTTTCTAGCATTTGTAAGGGCAACTACAGTTTCTCCAAATTCGTCTTTTCTAGCCATTGAAGATTTATATGATAAATCATATTTCTCTAGTTTATGTGCAAAATTGAGTATGTCATGAAGTACCTTGTTTATGTCATTTGATGTAAGCAATCCTATCAATATTGCAAGAGCAAATCCAAAAATTATCAATATAGCCATTATTACACTTGACATATTATATAATTTTATATCGTCTTGATTATCGTTTTTTGCATAATTAAGATTTAAGTTTATTAAATCATTTAAACTTTTAGACATATTTTCTCTCATAGATGTAGCTTTATTTAGCAATTCACTTTCTGCAGATTCGTAATCCTGTTTTGATGAAAAATTATTGATATTTTTAACTTCATCATTATAACTCTTCAATTGACTTTTAAATGTTTCCCAAGCACTCTTTTGTGAAGCATCCATTTCAAATGTATCAAAAACTTTAACATATTCGGCATTATTGATTTCTTTGGCATTTATATCTTTTTCAGCATCTTGCCTTTTTGCATCGCTCTTTTGATAAACCATTTTTAAGGTATCTGACCTTATATCAGATAAATTCCTGTTCATATCGGATAACTTATAAACAATCTGCATGTTTTGATTGTACATGTTTTGGGAATTACTTGAAACTTTCTTTAAAGATATTGTTCCCACTACTCCTACTATTAAAATCAATGCAGCTACAATTTATTAAAAGTAGAAAATGGCCCTAAATTGTGATATATTGTTAATAAAATATTTCACAAAATTATGAGAGAAGGGATTATAAATGGAAAAAATTTTTCAATCATTGATTAATACTGCACCAGTCATAAGTGAAGCGCTTGAAGGAAATGTAGTTATCACAATTTGGGATAAAGAAAAATGTATATATGTTCTAGACAGTAAAAATAAAAAATCTACTGTAAAAGTCGGTGACAGATCTGATATGAATCTTATTAAAAATGTTGGTGCCAGTGATATCATTTTTAATAAAAAAGAAACATTTAGAGCTGTATTTAATAAAAATGAACATGGTATAGATGCTAAGATTACCATAATTCCTGCAATTAATAAAGATGGCCAAGTTGTTGGGGTATTAATTTTGTCAACAGATATAGAAGACATCTTAAAAATTGAAAAGTCCACATCAGAATTAAAGACCTCTCTTCAAGAAACAAGCTCAAGTATATCAGAAATTACTAATGATGCTGTTAAATTATCTGAAAAATTAAACTATATTATAGAAAATACTGAAGTAACAAAAAAATTAATAATTGAAAGCAATGAGGCTATTAATTTAATTGAAAGCATATCAAAACAATCTAATCTTCTTGGACTTAATGCTGCAATAGAGTCTTCAAGAGCTGGAGAATACGGAAAAGGTTTCTCCGTAGTAGCAGGAGAAATGAGAAAATTGGCATCAAATAGCAGTGAATCTTCTAAAAAGATCTCTTCTGCACTTGCTGAAATGAACAACAATATGAAAGTAATAATAGATACTATAAATGAATTAGGCGAAATAGCCACAACTCAAGCCGGTTCATTAGAAGAAGTATCTGCAACAATAACACAAATTACTGAAAATTCACAGATATTGGTTGATAATATGAAGTTACATTAATAGATTATATTTTATTTTAAACTGATTTAACTTTTTCTCAATTTTGTGATTAATTAATAATGCATCGCCTTTGTATGGTATAAGGTGATGCATTATATATAAAATACCATCTGATGCCAAGAACTCTGTTTATCAGAAACTACAGCATAACTATCTA
Organism: Clostridium ljungdahlii; assembly: GCF_001636845.1. GTDB lineage: Bacteria > Bacillota > Clostridia > Clostridiales > Clostridiaceae > Clostridium_B > Clostridium_B ljungdahlii_A. Next base: position 31,808 of record NZ_LITT01000016.1, on the reverse strand, counting down.
ATAATTCTTACCATTACAACTCCATCGATTGCCTTAATTTTTTCCAACACTTCAGAAGTTACATTACCATCAACATCTATTATATTGTATGCAATTTTTCCCTTATGACTATTTAATAGACTGGCAATATTTATTTCATTTTGTGCTAATATAGTTGTTACCTGTCCAACCATATTAGGAACATTGATATTTCCAACTAAAAGCCTTATGTGACCCTTATATTCTAGATCACAATTTGGGAAATTTACTGAATTTTTAATAGTACCTCTTTCAAGAAAATTTCTAAGTTCATCTATTGCCATAGCTGCACAATTTTCCTCTGATTCAGGCGTTGAAGCTCCTAAATGAGGAATTGTAATAATATTATCATTTCCTATTAGTTCATCCTCTGGAAAATCTGTAATATAGCAGCTTACAGTGCCATCTTCTATTGCTTCAAGTAAATCTTCATTTACAACTAGTCCACCTCTTGCTATGTTTATTATTTTCATACCTTTTTTCATAATTGCAAACTTTTCCTTATTAATCATACCTTTTGTATTATTATTTAATGGAACATGAATAGTAATATAATCTGCTTCAGCAAGTAAGTTATCAAAATTCGTCTCTTTTTCTACCTTTCGCGAAAGATTCCATGCTGAATCTACGGATATATATGGGTCATACCCTATTACCTCCATACCAAGTGCAAGTGCATCATTGGCAACCGCTGCACCTATAGCGCCAAGCCCTATAATTCCAAGCTTTTTTCCTTTAATTTCTGGTCCTTGAAATTGGCTTTTGGATTTTTCCACTAACTTTACAACATCTTCACCTTTTCCTTTAAGAGACTTAGCCCAATTTATTCCTCCATATATCTTTCTTGAAGAAAGAAAGAGAGATGCTAAAACTAACTCTTTAACACCATTTGCATTAGCTCCTGGTGTATTAAATACAACAATTCCATTTTCAGAACATTTGTCTATTGGTATATTATTAACTCCAGCTCCTGCCCTTGCAATTGCTTTAAGACTTTGAGGAAGTTCGGCATTAAGTAAATTGAAACTTCTAAGAAGAATTCCATCTGGATTATCAAAATTTTCCCCAATCTCATATAAATCATTTGGCATTGTATTAAGTTTTTCTTGTGAAATATTATTATACTTCTGAATTTTAAACATTTAATTGCCCCCTATATCGTTTATCTGATGGCTGCCTACTGTAACACTCCCATTAAGTAAAATTCATTGATAGGAAATAGCTTGACCATTTGTCAGATTTATTACTATATTATCAAAATTCAAGCATTTCAGCAACTCTACCATAATACAAATAATAAATTATTTATACTATTATAAATTTAACCTATATTTAAGGTTACAATGCTATCTTTTATATCAGAAGTTAAAAACAATTATTTCAGCAAGGAGGAATACCTGATGCAGCAGTCCAAATATGACATTAAATGTGAAACGCTGTCACCTGAACATGAATTCTATAAAGAATCTCATATACTATTAGAAGGAGCAATTATTGAAGTTATTTCAAGGTTGGATATTATTCGAAAATACAAAGTAGCCAAGCAATGTAAAGATCCTATTGAACACTGTAAGGCGAGGATTAAGTCGGCTAAGAGTATGAAAGAAAAATTGATGCGAAAAAATTTACCTGTTACGGTAGAGAGTGCTTTAAAGGAAATCCATGATGCAGCTGGAATCCGTGTTATCTGTCCATTCTTAGATGATATTTATTGGATTGTAAACATGCTAAAGAACCAGCAGGATATTAAGATTATTAAGGAAAAGGATTATATTCATAATCCGAAACCTAATGGCTATCGTAGTTATCATGTAATTCTACAAGTGCCATTGCATCTAGAAAACCGGGTTGAAATGGTGTACTGTGAGATTCAAATACGTACTATTGCAATGGATTGTTGGGCAAGTTTAGAGCACCAGTTAAAATACAAGAAAAACATTCCTAATGAGAAGATGATTATTAATGAATTAAAACGGTGTGCAGATGAAATTGCTTCAACAGATTTAAATTTACAGACTATTTCGGATATGATAAATGAAATACAATATTAAGATGGAGATATATATATGAGAATTTTACTTGCGGAAGATGAAAAAGAATTGTCAAATGCACTGGCTGCCATTTTAAAGCATAACAATTATTCAGTGGATACTGTGTATGATGGAGCAGATGCATTAAAATGTGGATTATCCAAAAGCTACGATGTGATTATTTTAGATATTATGATGCCAAAGATGAACGGACTTGAAACATTGGAAAATTTAAGAAAAGAAGGAATACATACACCGATTTTGATGCTTACTGCAAAGGCTGAGATTGAAGACCTAATTTTTGGACTAAATACAGGAGCAGATGATTATTTGAGCAAACCTTTTGCTATGGGAGAATTGCTGGCCAGAGTTCATGCTATGACCAGACGAAAAACCGAGTTTACACCAAGCTTAATTAAAGTAGGAAATATTAGCCTCAACAAAGAAAACTATGAATTATCAAGCAAAAAATCCTCTCTAAGACTTGGCAACAAGGAATTTCTGATGCTTGAGATGCTAATGAATAATCCAAAATGTTTGATTTCCACAGAACAGTTTATGGAACGAATTTGGGGATATGATGAGGAAGCTGAAAGCAATGTGGTGTTGGTATATATTTCTTACCTGCGTAAAAAGCTGTCATCTTTAGGTGCTAATGTAAAAATTAATTCAAGGAGAGATGCCTGCTATACATTGGAGGAGATTAAATGATTAAAAAATTACAGAGAAAATTCATTATGATTACAATGAGTTCATTGGCTTTAGTTGTATTCATTCTCCTTGGCTCCATTAACGTAGTTAATCTTTATCAGATAGACCGTAAAGTTAATGGTGCCCTTAAAATTCTTTCGGAAAATCAGGGAAAGTTTCCAATATATAAAAAAGGAAAGCTGCCGCCTAGTGAGCAAAGATTTGGTTTTCAAATGAATGCAGAAACCCAGTTTGAAACACGGTATTTTGTAGTAAAGGTCAATAAAGACGGTAGTATCCGAGAAATTGATACAAACCATATTGCTGCTGTTTCTTCAACCGATGCAGCAGGATATGCCAATAAAGTACTAGATGAGGGTAAAACTAACGGATATAGTGACATCTATAAATATATAGTAGTAAATAAACCAGATGGCCTCATGCTTGTATTCATGGATTGTAGAAGTCAGATCCAAATGGCTACTTTATTTTTACTAACTTCTTGTGGAGTTGCACTAATAACTCTTTTGCTTGTGTTTATTCTTGTGTCTATTTTTTCTAAAAAAGCAATTAATCCTATTATTGAAAATATGGAGAAACAAAAGCAGTTTATTACTGATGCAGGACACGAGATCAAGACACCACTTGCCATTATTTCAGCTAATGCAGATGTGCTGGAGCTAACTCACGGTAAAAGTGAATGGATTACAAGCACTCGAAATCAAATTTCCCGTCTTAATAAGCTTGTAAAAAATTTACTAACACTTTCAAAGATGGATGAAGGAAATATTAAATTGGTGTTTACTGATTTTGATTTGAGTGATTCAGTTTTTGAAACAACAGCTCCATTTGGGACCATTGCAGAGTCACAAAATAAAAAGTTTCTAATGGATATTAATCCAGGAATAAAATTATATGGAGATGAAGATAGTATCCACCAACTCGTTTCTACTCTTGTGGACAATGCCGTGAAGTATACTAATGAAAAAGGGACTATCAAAATTTCTTTGTCTGCTGCAAAGAAAGGATCAAAGCTAGAAGTATATAATACAACGGATGAAATTGATAAAGAAAATTTAAACAAGTTATTTGACAGATTCTATCGGGCGGACTCCTCAAGGTCCAGAGAAACTGGAGGGTATGGAATTGGACTTTCCATTGCCAAATCCATTGTACAGGCTCATCATGGAAAGATTTCAGTTAAAAGTGAAGACGGAAAATCCATTTGCTTTACTGTTCTAATCTAATTAAAGTGTCTATTACTACTTCATTAACTTTAAATCAATGCCTACAAAAGATAAAATTTCCACAAAAAATTTTGTAATTGTACATGTTATGACTTAAAATAAATTATAAGCAGTATATAGATCATTTTAGAGGAGTATGCCCATGTATGGAATTTTATTCAGTATAAGTTTTATAGTTTCTATAATTTTATTAGTTCTTCTGTATAGAGTAAAAAATGCTGCCATCACAAAGCCATTGATCATAAATACTGTGCTTGTTTCTTTATGGCTTTTAATGGAAATACTTAGCTATTATATAAAAACAAACGAAATTGCAATTCTATTCCAGAAGATAGAATTTATCAGTATAGTATTTGTGTCACCACTTTACCTGTTAATAATAAATGAATATGCTAATAAAAACAGAAAAAATCTTTACTTTATTTTATTGATTTTTATTATACCAATATTATCATTATTGTCTTTAACTTCTAACATACCCTACAAATTTATGTCACATATTAGCATGTCATATATTAAAGGTATTCCCATATTGTTATACGTGCCAAATATCGGATTTTACATTAATCTCATTTATACCTACTGCAGTATTTTGGCAGGATGTTATATTCTTATGATGAAATCAATAAAATCTCCCAAATTATACCGCAGGCAAAGTACATTTATTTTTATAGGTACAATCATATCAATCGGACTCAACTTTTTATTTATTAGTTCTAATTTTAAATTAGTCCCCATAGATGTTACTCCCATTTGCATACTATTAACATTGATTGTATTATACCTGGGAATGTTTCATATGACCAAGTTAGTAATAGTACCAATTGCCAGAGATCTTTTAATAGAAAATATTAAGGACATTGTTATTATAGTAGATTCTTCTAACAAAATAATAGATATCAATCCAGCAGGCATTGAACTTATAATGTCTTTCAAAAATAAAAAATTTAATATTAAACAAGGTATGAATTTTATAGGAATAAAAATTAATGATCTATTAAAATTTGTACCGGATATAAAACACGCTGCTGCAATAAATGATACAAGTAACGAATATACAATTACTTTTAACTTCAACAATAAAACTTTTTACTATAGGGTATATAAATCTTCTATTTTTGATACAGATAAATCTGAAATTGGCAGATTATTTACCTTCCACAATATAACTAAGATGCAGGAATACACTAACAACCTTAAGCAATTAAATGATAATTTATTAATTTCATATAGAATAATCGGCACTGCCATGGAAGGTGTATTGATGACAGATGCTTCTGGAAACATTATTAAAGTGAATGATTCTTTTCAGAGAATATCGGGGTATAAAAAAGAAGATTTAATTGGGAAAAACCCTAGAATACTTAAATCCGGCCGTCACAATAAAAAATTCTACTTAAATATGTGGCACAATTTAATTGCTACCGGTTATTGGGAAGGTGAGATTTGGAACAAAGCTAAAAACGGGCAATTATATCCTAAATGGATGTCAATAACATCTTTAAAAGGGTCGGATGGAACAGTAGAAAATTACATTGCTATTTCTACAGACATCAGTAAACTAAAAAAGACAGAAAATAAACTTCACAATCTTGCCTATTATGACCCATTAACAGGTATACCAAATAGGGCTCTCTTTTATGAAAGGCTTGAAAGAGCACTTATAAGAGGTAATGACAACAAAAAAGCAGTAGCTTTGTTATTTATGGATTTAGATGGTTTTAAATTCATTAATGACTCCCTTGGTCATGCAGCTGGAGATTTACTTCTTAAAGAAGTCGCAGTCCGCATTAAATCTAATATTCGTAAATCCGACACTGTGTCAAGGCTGGGAGGAGATGAATTTACTGTAATACTTGAAAACGTAGGGAATCAAGAATATGTAAAAACTACAGCACAAACTATCATTGATAAAATACTGATTCCTTACAATATACTTGACCAGGAAATAACTTTAGGGGTAAGTATAGGAATAGCTTTAGCACCCTATGATGAATCTACCGTTGAAGGCCTAATTAGAAAAGCAGATGCTGCAATGTATGACGCAAAAGAATCTGGAAAAGGAAAATATTCTTTTTCTTCAAAAGAAATTGAAAGAAAAAACCGCGAAATTCTTGAAATGCAAATAAGATTAACTACAGCACTGCGCAATAATGAATTTAGTTTATATCTTCAGCCACAAACTATTTTTGACGGAAATGACTTTAAAGTAGTTGGTGCTGAAGCCCTTATTAGGTGGAAAACAGCAGATGGCAAAGTATTTACACCAGATAAGTTTATACCTATATCTGAAAACAATAGAATGATAATACCTATTGGTAATTGGATATTAGAAGAAATTCTTAGAATTGATCAAGTATTGAAAAGCAGTGGCATCAATATTAAGTTATCAATTAACGTTTCATCAAAACAATTTGAAAATAATAATTTAGTCTCAAAAATTAAAGAAATTTTCAAAGAGAATATTTCTCAAAATATTGATTTGGTAATTGAAATAACAGAAAGCTTTTTATTGCAAAATACTGAGGAAGCAATACAAAGCTTGCTTGAAATAAAAAAGATAGGAATTGGTATTTCGATAGATGATTTTGGTACAGGTTTTTCTTGTCTGAGTTATTTAACTCATTTGCCTGCCGACTATTTAAAAATTGATAAGTCTTTTATAGATGACATTGTGAATACAGATCATAAAAATCTTACACCAAGTATTATTTCTATGGCAAAAACTCTCAACCTAAAAACAGTTGCAGAGGGGGTAGAAACACAGGGACAAGTCAACAGATTAATAGCTGAAGGATGTGACGAACTTCAGGGATATTATTTTAGTAAGCCCCTTATTCTCAGTGATTTTATCAAATATGTAAAGCAATATAATAAAATTTAATATTCATATTTTTCTATAATATTTATTATATTCAACTTTTTATCATTTCAAAACCTTTTCCATTTTCTACATCAATAACTTAATTCTTATGTCAATAGATTTATACCCTGAATTTTTAAAGTTTTATTTTGGGAATCTAAAATGGCCTGTTATTTTAGGCATCCAATACATAATTTCGTCACCTTCTCTAGCATAAGGTGGCGCATTATGTATGATATATGGAATGCCGTCTTCTCTCCTTTTATCAGAAACTATAGCTATGTGTTCCCTATGATCAAAGGTTATGATATCCCCTGGCTGCCATTCCTTTATATTCTTGTCTGAATTTATTAATATTATTTTTTTCTTTAGCTTCTCATCAATTGTTTCAATCTTTTTTTACTATCCATACTTTTATTTTCCATCTCGGTTGTATTTTTACTGTAAAGCGAATTTTTCTGTACAAAAAGTTTAAACCCTACAACAATTAAACAAATCAAAGCTAAAAATATTACACAAAACTTTTTTCTCACCTTTTACCCCCTTGTCATTTTCTATTACGCTAGTAATAGACTTCTACCATATTATTTTATCTATACCTTATAATAACTTTTTAACCAGCCTATAATTCTATTCTATCATATGCCAACATTATTTGAATAAAAAACATCTAAATATCTTTGAAAATAAATGACGTTAGCCACTGTCTAGCTACATATTCAACTCCTTTTAAGGGAAAAATATAAAAAGTGCATTTGAAACTTTAAATAACTTATATATCCTAAGAAAGGAGTCTTATTAATGAAAATAAATAAGACATCATTTCTTGCATTAATTTTATCACTTATGTCAGTAATACCTTTTTCTGGCTGTCAAGATACTACCCAAAAGAATGAATCAAAAACTACTACAGAACCTGCAACAATTGAAGCAAAAAATACCAATATCAAAATAGGCCGATCTATTGTAAATTTAGCCCTTGCAAAACAAATTACTACTGCAGCCGAGACAAAAGCAAAAGAAATAAAGGTTCCCATGTATATTACTATTGACGATGCTGATGCAAACTTAATTTCTATTAATAGAATGGCTGGCACAATTTTGGCTAGTGAAAAAATATCACAGGGTAAGGCATATACTGCCGTTGCACTAAAAATGCCAACTAGCAAACTTACATCTCTAGCTCAACCAGGATCATCTTTATATGGTATACAAAATAATAGCAATATAATTATTTTTGGTGGAGGTTTCCCTCTACTACTAAATGGTGAAATTATTGGTTCTATTGGTGTAAGCGGTGGTTCTGTTGACCAAGACATGCAAGTAGCTCAGACTGGTTTAAAAAAATATAAAGAAATCGCTGAAGGATTGAAGAGCAACTCTGTAATAACACAATCAGAGGCATCAAAAAATATAACTGGTACTAAAATAACTGATTATGGAATTAATGTTGAACTAGCCAGAAAAATGGCTATTGCAGTTGAGAAAAAATCTGCTGAAATCGGCGTACCAATGTGGTTCTCTGCAGTAGACAAAGGTGGTAATCTAATTTTAGAACAAAGAATGGATGAAGCTTTGCTGGCAAGTAGAGAAATTTCATTAAACAAAGCATATACAGCAGCTACTCTTAAGCTTCCAACAGATGAAGTTTCAAAACTTTCCCAACCTGGAGCTCCACTATTTGGTGTCCAGTCTGTTTCTAGAATGATCACGTTTGGAGGTGGCTATCCACTTGCATATAACGGAAAAGTTATAGGTGGTGTTGGTGTAAGCGGCGGATCTGTTGATCAAGATATGCAAGTAGCTCAAGCTGCTATGGATGTATACAATGCAGAATTGAAAAAATAATTGAAGAAAATCAAATATAAAATTTTTAAATATAATGAAAGAAGGTAGCAGCCAGCTATCTTCTTTTTCACTTTCAATTAACTTCTTGTTTAGCAAGTATGTAATTGCAATAAGGTAGTTTGCTATTATAGATAGTTTTAGAATTAAAAAATTTACTGGAGTTTTTTTACTACAGAAAACATAATATTTATGATATGATTGAAAATAATGGACTCTATTTTAGGAGGAAACAATATGGAAAAAGTTAATACAAGTACTAAAAGTATTAGTATGAATACATTAATTAACACCATTTCAATATTTGAGACGTTATATGACGTAATTAGGATAGTAAACCCAGTAAAAAAACAATTATTAGATTTAAAGTTAAACAAGGTTAATGAATTGGAATCTTCTTGTTATAATCTTTGGAGGATGGGAAAAGTATGTAGTAATTGTGTCTCTGCTAGAGCTTATAATGAAAAAGAAACTTTTGTAAAAATAGAGTACACTGGCAAAAAAGTCTACATGATCACCGCTATACCAGTTGAAGTTGATAATTTACCAGTAGTTCTTGAACTTCTCAAGGATATAACTAAAAGTGGAGTCATAGAAAATATAGAAAATAAAGATAGTGACACTATACGCCATGCAGTAAATCATATAAATGAACTAATAGTATTAGATCCTCTTACGCAAGTTTTTAATAAACGATTTATATACGAAAGACTTCCAGCTGACATAATAAAGAGCTTATTAAACAGTAAGCCGTTGTCATTAATAATGGCAGACATAGATTTTTTTAAGAAAGTAAATGACATTTATGGACATGTAGCTGGAGATGAAGTTCTTAAAGTAGTTGCTTCTATACTTAGTGGTTCTGTGAGAAAAGATGTAGATTGGACGGCTCGCTATGGTGGAGAAGAATTTATAATTTGTTTAAAAAATGCAAGTGAAGATACAGCAGTAAAAGTTGCTGAAAAAATGAGAAAAGCAATAGAAAACACTATAATTAATTATGAAGGTGCCTCTATAAAAGTCACTGCAAGCTTTGGTGTTAAAACATTATTTGATGAGAATCTTAATGAAGAAGATCTAATAAAAGAAGTAGATAAAAAATTATACGAAGCTAAAAATGCTGGAAGAAACAAGGTAATAGCATAATGTATAAATAATTTTATTCTACACATAATATTGTATGAATTCAACATTAGCCTTCTTCGATTAATTTTTTTACCAGGGATATTTTAAATCCCTGGTTTTTTTAATTATCTTTTAAATTACATCAAAAAAGCTTATTTGATCACTTTCTGGAAGACCTTTTAAACAACCAAATTTTTTAAGTAAATCTACAGCAGAATTTCCAATTTTAGCACGTTTCTTTACATCCTCTATAGAACTAAATGGCTCTTCTCGTGCTGCACTAAATATACTTTCTGCTGCGATATTTCCCATGCCAGATATACTATTTATAGGTGGCCTTAAGCCATCTTCCTCTACTATAAATTTGGTAGCATGAGATTTATATAAATCAATTGGTAAGAATTTAAATCCCCTCTCATACATTTCCAAAACTATCTCTAAGTCATCATACATATCCTTATCCTTAGGAGTAGCTTGATTACCCATGATTTGAATTTCTCGCATCTTTTCTATAACCTTTTCTTTTCCAAATATCATAAATTCACTGTCAAAGGCCTTTGCTCTAATAGTAAAGTATGCTGCATAATAAGCCTTTGGTATGTGAACCTTAAACCAGGCTATTCTAAATGCCATCATTACATAAGCTGCAGCATGAGCTTTAGGAAACATATATTTTATCTTTTTACAGGAATCTATGTACCATTCTGGCACTTTATGTTCTCTCATTAAAGCTTCATACTCTGCCCATTTTTCAGGCTGCTTCGATACCTTTCCTTTACGTACCAGCTCCATTATCTTAAAGGCACTATTTGGTGGCAGACCTTTTTTGATAAGATAAATCATAATATCATCCCTGGTACATATAGCCTCACTTAATGTAACTATTCCATCATCAATTAAGTCCTTTGCATTTCCAAGCCACACATCGGTACCATGAGAAAGTCCTGATATACATATTAAATCTGAAAATGCTTTTGGCATTGTATCTACAAGCATCCCCCTTACAAACTTAGTACCAAATTCAGGAATACCAAAGGTTCCTACCTTAGAATTTATCTGTTCCGGTGTTACTCCTAAAGCTTCCGTAGATGAAAATATAGACATAGTCTCCTTATCATCCATAGGTATCTCATGGGGATTCACCCCAGTTATATCCTGCAGCATTCTTATAACTGTGGGATCATCGTGTCCAAGTATATCAAGTTTCAATAAGTTCTGGTCAATAGAGTGATAATCAAAATGCGTCGTTATAATATCTGAATTAGGATCGTCTGCAGGATGCTGTACAGGGCAAAATTCAAAGATTTCACGCCCCTTTGGCACAACTATAATTCCTCCCGGATGCTGTCCGGTGGTTCTCTTTATCCCCGTGCAACCTGCTGAAATTCTAGTTATTTCTGCCTTGTTTACTGGAATATTTTTTTCATCAAAGTACTTTTTTACGTATCCAAAAGCTGTCTTTTCTGCTATAGTACCTATAGTTCCAGCTTTAAAGGTTGTGCCCTTTCCAAAGATAACCTCCGTATATTTATGGGCCTTTGCCTGATATTCTCCTGAAAAGTTTAAATCTATATCCGGCTCCTTATCTCCATTAAAGCCTAAAAAGGTTTCAAAAGGTATATCTATACCATCCTTAGCTAGCTTTTCTCCACAAACAGGACATACTTTATCCGGTAAGTCAAATCCATTTTTAACACCGTAATCTGAGAAGTCCGAATACTTGCATTTAGGACACCTATAGTGGGGTGGCAGAGAATTTACTTCCGTTATACCGGTCATATTTGCTACAAAAGAGGAACCAACAGATCCCCTAGAACCCACTAGATAGCCATCTTCATTTGATTTCCATACTAGCTTTTGAGCAATAATATACATTACAGAAAAGCCATTTTTTATAATAGATTCCAGCTCCCTATCCAGCCTGGACTGAACAATTTCTGGAAGTGGATCTCCATACAGTTCATGAGCCTTTTTATAAGCAATGTCCTTAATAGTCTGTTCACAGCCATCTATGTGCGGTGGACATTTCTCAGGTGAAATAGGACTAATTGGCTCACACATATCTGATATCTTGTTGGTATTTGTAACTACCACCTCATAGGCCTTTTCTTTTCCCAAATATGAAAATTCCTCAAGCATCTCCTCTGTAGTTTTTAAATACAATGGAGCCTGATTATCTGCATCCTTAAATCCCTGTCCTGCTTCCAGTATACGCCTGTATATCTCATCCTCCGGGTCCATGAAGTGAACATCTCCTGTAGCAACTACAAGTTTATTTAATTTTTCTCCCAGGGCTACAATTTTTTTATTAATTTCCTCTAGATATTCTTTACCAGGTACCTGCTCTGTCCTTACTAAATAATCATTATTTCCTAGAGGCTGAATTTCCAAATAATCGTATCCTTTTGCTAATTCTTCAATTTCCTCATCGGATTTTCCCAGTAGTATTGCCTGATACAACTCTCCTTCACTGCAGGCACTACCAAGAATTAAACCCTCAGAATATTTTTTATACAGACTCTTTAATATACGAGGTTTTTTATAAAAATAATCCAAATGGGAATAAGATACCAGCTTATATAAATTCTTTAATCCCACATAATCCTTTGCGAGTATTATTGCATGGTAAGTTTTAAGCTTTTTATACTCTTCTTTTTTAGCTGCCTCATCACGGCCGTATATATCTATATCTTTAAGGTTTTCTGCTCCCCTTTCTTTTAGCTTTTCAAGCATTACATTAAACACCTTAACAGTAGTTGCCACATCATCCAAAGCTCTATGGGCAACTTCCACCTTTATACCAAGGTTTTTAGCAATTCTTCCTAATTTATAGGTTTTAAAATCAGGGAAGACCTCCTGTGCTAAGGACAAAGTATCTACATATGTAAAATCAAAGTCACAACCTAAAATTCTGGCATTATGCTTTAAGAATCCCACATCAAATTCAGCATTATGTGCAACCAAAACACTATCCTTAATAAAATCCAGCATTTTAGGAAATACCTGCTCTATGTTTTCTGCATTTCTTACCATATCATCAGTTATATTTGTAACCTCTACAACTCTCAATGGAATTGGCTTTTCAGGGTTTACAAAACAGCTGAATGTGTCTATTACCTTTCCATCCTTGATTTTCATGATTCCTATTTCAGTAATTTTTTCTGTTACTGGCGAAAATCCTGTGGTTTCCAAATCCAATACACAATAGGTAGTATCAATACTCTGTCCCTTAGGGTTTATTACAGATGGCTTTTTATCCGGTGCCAGATAGGCCTCAACTCCATATATAATCTTCATATCTGGATTATCTCTTCCTAAAAGTTTATGTGCTTCAGGAAAAGCCTGCACTACTCCATGATCTGTTATGGCAATTGACTTCATCCCCCAGCTCATAGCTCTTTTAATTAAATCAGTAGCACTAGTCATAGCATCCATCTGGCTCATTTGGGTATGCATGTGAAGTTCTACCCTCTTCACCTCAGATTTATCTTGTCTCTGAACTTTCTTCATGCCTTCTGTTTCAATTATAGTATTGGCAATAATCTCAATTTCCTGAGAAAACTTGCTATAACCTGAATTCCCAGAAAGCCTAATACCCTTAGCCTTTTTAAGTCTGGATAATACCTCACTGTCTTCACCGGGCTTGCAAAATACCTTACAGGTCATTGAACTTGAACCATCATATAAATCAAAGGAAATTAGTATTTTTCCGCTTCGGAGTTCCTTTGCCTCCATGTTGGATATTTCACCCTGTATAGCTATCCTGCCTTCATCTGGTGTAATATCAGTAATTTTTACTACAGGCTCCCTAATACTACTACTTCTGCCTAATATCAAGAATGGATTATTAGCTTTTTTCCTATGGGTCTCTGTTTTCATTTCCTGATTTTTTTCTACAGGCTTATTTGGCAATTTAGAAACATTATTGCTTCGTATACTATTAATTTCCTTCTTAATAAACAGCATTTCGCTTTCACGTTTATCCTCTTCAAACTTTATTAATTCTTCACTTCCCAATTTATCAACAAAGTTTATTTTATATTCTGTACCGTACATGCTTTTTATAGCCTTAGAGATCTTTTTATCATAATCCATAGATTTTAAAAATTCTGATACTGAAATCTTTAAATTGAAGTTTATGGTATTTTCATTCACTTCATATTCACTATTATTTAAGAGTACTGCTCTTAAAGCAGGATGCTTATCTGCCACAAAAAATATAATATTTTTCAACTCATCTTCTATGGGTTTTTTATCCGTATCTTCAGCATACTTTACAGCAATTTTAGAATTCTTTAGTGAAAACCTTTCTCTTATAAATTTATTAAGTCGCTGGATTTCTCTTATTTCAATATACTTATCTGAGTTAATTTTCATTTCTAAAGTTTTAGTTTTTTTACTTAAGACTACAGATTCTACAATGGCAGCATTTATGTTACCTTCTGTTTCATAATCACTAAAAATTTCATTTATTCTTTTCATACTACTTTTTAACCTTCTCCCAAAAATTTTTAGTATGTTACTATTATATAAGATGATCTTATGCCTTGTCATGTAGGGAAAAAGTGTATATAACACCGTTTATCCATTTTCACTACTTTCTTGCAATTATATTATATCCTATCTAAATAGGAAGTTATCATAATTTTATTGTTCTTTTCATCAAAATGAACTTACCTCATAATTATGATAAGCTTAAAATATCTTCAATATGATATAATATCTACAATAGAATTTTATCCTAAGAAATAACTATAAGCATCCTAAATGACGGATACCTATTTCACGCTAAATTCTAAGGGGTATAATTTAAAAAATCATTCTAAATTTGGCGAAATTAAATTTTATAAATAATTTAAATAATGTTCACAAATCGGAAACAATTGTATATAATATAAATAAGAAATATATTAAACTATTTCTTATTTAACTAAAATGTGGATATCCTGTAAACGTATACTTGAATGGGAATTAATGAAAAGAAAATTTTTGTTTAAGTATAAAATTAATATAAGGAGGTGTATATTGATGGCAAACTTAGGTTCTCTAGGACAAAAATCAATAGAAAAAGATCATACTGTACAGCCACCAACTGAAGAATTAAATAAACTTAATGATAGGCCTGTACAGGAAGATGACATACCACCTGCATTATTAGTTGTGTTTGCAGTTATTCCTATGGCTATATTGCTTATATTATTTACGTTTTTTAATTAGCATCCAATATTTACGATTTAAATATCTGCATTATAAATTTTTCATTTTATAAAAAAGAGCGGTTAGCCGCTCTTTTTAAATTATCAATTCTTTAGCATATGGTAGAGTTTCAATCCATTTACAAAATTCTCTCCATTCTGGTAGCCTATGATTCCTTCTCTGGCTATATACACCCTTTAAACATCTATAATTAGTAGTTAATCTTGCAGTAAGTTCAAATCCTGCAGGATTAGAGTATAAAAGCTTTAAATAATCTTCTTTATCCTGAGTTTTATTGTATGTATTCTTTAATTCTTCTATTATATCAATAATTCTTTTGTCCACATATTCATTATACTGCTTGGATAAATCAAATTTCGATATTCTATGCATTGTACTCTGACTGCTTACGAAAGTAATAAATCTATATCTTTCCAATTCAACCCATGCCTTATTAGTAAATGTTAAATCAAAGGCAACACGTATTCCTGACAAAAATTGATCATGAGCTTCTCCTTTAGGTGATTTAGCCAAACTTTTAACTGTATTTGTAATATCAGAATTGCATTTATCTGTATCTACTGCCATAGGATATTTACTTGCTTTTATGCTTTCTTCTAGATCATATACTTTTAAATTTTCTATTTTCATTATTTTACCTTTCATCCTTCCTTAACTCATATATTCTATACTAAGTTTATCATCTTTTATTAGAACTAACCAGTAACTTTTTTCAAAAATGATAATTCTATATTCATAGATTATACTTTTATGGCAAAATATTAACAAATGGAAAATATATTGTAAAACATATTATGTATGACAAATAGAGTGGATACGTACATCCACTCTATTTTTTGGTGTTTTGCAATATAATATTACTTTTATCAATACGTTTTAATATATATTTTTTTAGCATTTCATAAAACGATATATCAGTATCATTATTTCTTTTATGTCCATTTCCATGTTCACTATTTAAATTTCTATGAAACTCATTATTAGATTTGATAATTGAATGTACTCGCATTTTATCACCCCTAATTATATATACGAAACGTACATCTATTTTTATGATATCCTTAAGTAAATTTTCTAACGAATTCAAATCTTTCCTACCTTAAAACAGTAAAAGAAAAACACCCGTTGAATCGAGTGTTTTTCTTTACTATACTATACTTGCAAAATCTAAAGGAAACGATGAGCTTTTATTGGTAGCCGTCATATAACGTTTCTAATGTCGTAATTACATCCTGTTCCATAATTGTTCCTCCAAATGACATACATAATGGTTCTTTATAAATCATTGGTTTTGCCGCTAATATCTGTTCCTTTGTAAATCCTTGCTCTTTAAAAGAAGGAATTTGTATTTCTTTGCACAACTTTCTAACTGCATTACCTACTGCTTTTCCAATTGCTTCTGGTTCTTCTGATGAAAAAGTAACTCCCATTATTTCTCCAATTTTTTTCATTTTCTCAGGATATGTTTTAGCGGCAAATTCTATAATGGCTGGAGTTACTAATGCACAGCATATACCATGAGAAATATGGTACATATGCCCCAAAGCATGTGCTGTTGAATGTCCCATATGCACTCCTGACTCATTAAATGCAATACCTGCAAAATTACTTGCCAAAGCTAGATTTTCTCTTGCTTGTACATTGTTTATATCTTTTACTGCAATTGGCAGCCATTTTGTTATTAGTCTAATAGCTTCGTAAGCTAGCAAATCAGAATGTGATGTATTTTTTCCTTCCGTTAATGCTTCGTTGGCATGTGAAAATGCGTCCATTCCTGTAAATGCTGTAATAAATGCCGGACATCCAACTGTAAGTTCTGGATCTACAATTGCATAATCAGGGGGACACGGAAGTCCAATCTTGCATTGCATTGTTTCCGAGGAAATAACTGATACAAAGGTACTCTCTGAACCTGTTCCTGAAGTTGTAGGAATTAATAGCATTGTAAGCGGCTTTACAGCATAATTCTTTTGACCGGTTAAATAAAGTACAATTTCCTGTAATACTTCATCACCATTTGGAATTACTGCTGCAATAGCTTTTGCACTGTCAAGCGTACTACCGCCGCCAACTCCTACAATACCATCAACTGCTTTTTCTCTACCTATAGCTGCTGCCGCTGCTACTGTATAATCCGGACAATCTGTTTCTACACCATCCCATATAACAACTTCCACATCCTCCTCTCTTATAATATTAGCTACTTTTTCTGCATAACCAATTTCTGAAATTTTCTTATCTGTTACTAATAATATTTTGTTCATACCCAATTCTTTTGTTTTTTTACCTACTTGCTGTAAAGTTCCATTTCCAAAAAGTACTGGTGATAGTTGTGTGTAAATTCCTGATTTTAACATTTATCATTTCCTCCTTTTTTAGCCTATTATTTTTATAATTCAAATGCTGCTTTATATCCGCTGCCAACAGCTGCCTCAATACGCCCTGCCTTTGCCGCATCGCCAAGCAATACAACCTTGTCAAATGCTTTCCTTATTTCTTCTACCAATTCTTTATTAGATGCTGTTCCCAAAGAAACTACTACTGCATCAAAATCAAAATTTTTAATTTCATTAGTATCTGTCGTTTCCACTGTCACAGTAGTTCCATCAATTTTTACCAATTTATTCTTTGGATATAGTTTAATTTCACGTTCTGCTATTCTTCCCATAACATCAATCAGGTTTTGAAAGAATATTCCCGGCCCTATTTCATCTGCCATTTCAAATACTGTTACCTTATTGCCTTGTGATCCCAACAATTCTGCAGTCTCAATTCCTGTCATGCCTGAACCAATAACACCAACCTTTTTACCTTTAAGTGTTATTTTTCCACTCAAAATATCTACTGGTGTATAAACCTTTTCTCCATCAAGTCCTGGAATAGATTTTGGCATTATAGGATTAGAGCCTTGTGCAACAAATACTGCATAGGGATTTAATGCTTTTATTTCATCTATTGTTGGTGCATGATTTGTTTTTACCTCGACACCAAGTTCATCCAATTGCCCTTTTTGGTAATCAATTAGCCATGCTGTTTTTTCTTTTTTAGGCGGCTTAGAAGCATATACAATTTGCCCACCAACCTTAGAATTCTTTTCAAAAACAATTGGCTTGAATTCACGTTTTGCTAATATGCGAGCTGCTTCCATTCCTGATGGTCCGGCACCAATAACTACAACTATATGTCCCTTACCATCTTTCTTCAAACAATGGTCCCCATACTGATTTTCTCTGCCTCCCTGATAATTAATTGCACATGCCATAGGTGCTGATCCCATATCTGCAGACATTAATGTTTCCATGCAATACAAGCAAGAGATACATTTTCTAATACTTTTTTCTTTTCCCTGTTGTGCTTTATTTCCCCATTCTGGGTCAGCAAAGAATTGTCTAGCTGATCCTATAAAATCTACTTTTTCTTCTTCAAGAACCTTCTCTGCAAATTCTGGCTCACGAATAACAGATACACCAATTACCGGGATAGAAACTGACTCTTTGATCTTAGCTGGAATATTAATTTTCCATCCTTGATCAAAACCAACTGGTTCCCAGGATGTATTCATTGTTTCATAAATACCACAGCTTACATCAAGTGCATCAACTCCTTGTGCCTCTAAATGCTTTGCAATCTTTACTCCTTCATCTAAATGTATTCCTAATTCCGGATATCCCGCATAACCCATACACTCATCTGCTGAGTATCTTACAATAATAGGATAATTTGATCCACACTCCTTACGAACTCCTGCAATAATTTCATCTAAAAATCTCATACGGTTTTCAAAACTTCCACCATATTCGTCCGTTCTTTTATTCGTATACGGGCTTAAAAATTGACCAATCATATAACCATGTGCTCCATGAAGTTCAACTGCGTCAATTCCGGCTTTCTGCAGCCTTTTAGCTCCCTGAATAAATCTATCGATTGTATCTCTAATTTCTTCTTTTGTCATCTCATGAGTTGGTTGATGAACCACCTGACATTCTGTAACACTAGGTGCTTGCATGGTTGTATTTCCATTAATTACTGCAATTCCCTGACGCCCTGGATGATAGATTTGAACAGCTACCACTGAGCCATATTTATGAATTTCATCTGCCATTCTTTTCAATCCCTCAATGTATTTATCATCATCTACTGCTATCTGCCTGCAATTTCCTTTTCCAATTTCTAAATTGATGCAAGCACACTCTGTGATTATAAGACCTACTCCACCTTTTGCTCGTTCTCCATAAAATGCTACATCTGATTCTGAAACACTTCCATCTGCTTCTGCCAAATGGTTACCCATTGCAGTCATAACTATTCTATTTCGCACAGTCATTGATCCAATATTTTTTGACGAAAATAATTTTTGATACATATCTTTTCTCCCTCCAAGTTGTATATTTTTAAATTACTTGCCTATTTTTTTTAACACCCCAAACCAACATCAGTATAGTTAAGGCAGCTGCCACAATTGCTCCTATGATAAAACACATAAAGTTTACACTGTGGCCGCCGCTAATTGATGCGGAAATTGGATTAATAATATATGGGCAACAAAATTGGCCAAAATTTTGTGCACAGGTCACAACTGAAATTGCCATACCTGCTGAAAATCCATCTACAGACATCCCTGTATTGATAAAAATACCAGGTAAAGCAGCAGAAACGGCCATACCAACAAGTATGCTGCCAATATGGCACACAATCATACTTCCAGCAAATGCTATGACTACATAAGCTATTGCCAGCATCAAACAGCCAACTGCAATTGCACAGTTTTTAGTCCTCTTTGCCAGGCTGCCATATAACAATCCCATAATAATACCGCCAATTGCAAAGAATGCTAACCCTAGTCCTGAATCTGCAGCAGTTCCAAGATTTTTTTCTGTTACAAGAAACGACAATGAAATGGAATATACTTGTACACTGATAAATAGGATAAACATGAATATAACCCATCCCCATGTAGCACTTGTAAGCTTTGTTTTTTGCACATCACCTGTTGTTGTCATTTTTTCCGGTTTTGTATTTGGTACCATAACTACTACTAAAATAAGTGATATGATTGCAAGTAAATGAACGAAAAATACATAATTCCATCTCACTTCTGTCAGCCACCCACCTGCAAAAACCATAATAGCTGCTCCTGCCATTTGGCTTGCTTGTAATGTCCCCTGTACTTTTTGTTGTTCAACTCCACTAAAATTATCAGCAACAATTGCAGTACTAACAACTTGACATATGCCTATACCAACACCAAGTATCCCTCTCATAACTAGAATAGTTGTGAAAGATGTCATAAATGCAGGTGCTGATCCTCCTATAAGGAAAATTATAATTCCTGCTAGTGCAATATTCTTTTTAGAAATCGTTTGCATAAGCTTGCCGACTACAATAGTTGTAGGTATAATTACAATGCATGGTATTGAAATTAGATTCTGAATCATCGTTTGTGACGCTTCAGGAAATTTAGCTCCTATTGTCGATAAAGAACTAGAAATGCCGATAACACCCATCATTAATAATCCAATGCCGTAAATTCCTAACTTAATTTTACTTTTTGCATTTTCCATAAATATTTCTCTCCTTTCATACAGTAGGGTTATTTCTTAAACTAATTTTATCACGTACCTACCTTTCAATGCATCGTCTAAAAGTGAAATTGTTAAATTATTATCATTAAATATATTGCATTTTATTTTTATAATTTATTGATAATCTATTACCTCTAATTTGCAATAAATTGCAACATACTTTATAATATCGCATGTTTAGACACCTATCATCTTGCTTGTTTACACTACTTACTATATAATTTAATAAAGACTATATTATGGAGGAATTATTATGGCAGTAAAAATTAGCAGCTTATTAGAATTTCTTTCAGAATTTAAACCAACTTCCGTATGTAAATGTTATCATGAGGTGCGTACTTTTCGTTTGTTAAATAACAATTTAAGTAACTTACATTCAGACTGTATATACATAGGTAAAGCTTCTCAACTAGCATCTGTTCAAACAACTGTACCAACAACATTTTTACTGATAAAGGATAGTGACACTTTTGCATACGATTCTTTAGCCCATAAATGTGACTATATTTACGTTGAACCTAGTACAAACCTTAATATGCTATTTAACTCAGTACAGGATTACTTTGATAATGCTATGTATGTATCTGAATGTGCTCTCAAAATTATGCAATTAAATAAGAATACTTCCACTTTGCAGGAAGTGCTTGATTTAGGCCTGGAGTTATTAGGGAATCCTCTCTTGTTGGTAGATGTTTCACTTTGTTTTATTGCTCATGCTGGCGGTAACACCGTTATTAATGAACCTTTATGGGAATGGACATTATCTAAAGGATATGTAACAGAAGAATATGTTAACTCTGTAATGATGGATGGATTAGCTGATGAAAGAACATATCCGCAAAAACCTCTTTTAATATGGGAAAAGGGTATTTTAAATCATGACCAATTAGTTTTTCGTATTTTATACAATAATACTCCTGTAGGATATCTTAAAACATTAGCATATAATAAGTCAATATCTGAAACTGATCAACAGATTATTACACTCATAGGAAATTGTCTTTGCCAATTTTTAACTAATAATCATGCAGAACAAGCTTCTTGTTCTCCCCTAATAGAATCATTTTTAACATCCCTATTAAATGAAAAATTATATGATCGTAATGCAATTAATGAGCGCATACACCAATTTAATTTGAAGTTATATGATAATTTGATATTGATAGTTATTGAACTAAAAAATGACCTTTTACAAGACAAAGACAAAGCTTTTCTATTTAAAAGAAAACTTCAAAACTTCCTGGGACGAGATAACATTGTATATTACGATAATCACCTTGTAGCTCTTTATGATTATAAATCAAATGAACCATTCACAGAATTTGAATGGACTAATTTTGAAAATTTATTAGATTCTTTTAATTGTCGTGCTGGTATTAGCTTGCTATTTAGCAATCTTTATTCATTGCCTGAATGTTACCGTTCTGCTTGTGAAGCACTGCATACCGGTTGGAAATTACATTTTTCTAAACCCATTATTAAATATTCAGATATTATTCTTCAACACGTTTTCTTGACTTATGCCAATCAAAAGGATTTGTCACCTTTGATTCATCCAGCTATAAAAACTTTGCAAGAGCTAGAATCAGACAAATACCACATGTTACTAGAAACTATAAAAGCATATATTACCAATAGGTTAGAAATTGTACCAACTGCTAAATCATTATTTACTCACTATAATACAATAAAATATAGACTTAATCGAATTGTAGAATTGACAGGACTAAACTTTACAGACTATCAGACTATATTTCAATTACAATTATCATTTCTTATTATGGACATGCTTGAGCAGCTAAAAAAAACTGATTAATAAATTTAGAATCTTCTAATGCAAAATAAGCACCCGTTTTAACCAGTGCTTATTTTGCATTATTCTTTATTCAGACTCCTAAAGACCCCAATAATTTTCCCATACTATTAGCTTGAAGGATTGTATCTTCCTGCTCTTCAAAACTAGGCGGAAGATGTTTCTTTTCGATTTTATCCAAAGGACCATGTTTCTTAACCACATTCCCTACACTACATTTGTGACCAAATCCACATGTGTAACATTGGGAATATCCATGAGCGGATATAGTACCAACTACTGACATCTTATTACCCATCATAGCTTTTTTTATAATCATATTGACTAAACCGGCTCCTTGCTCACTATAACTAGAACTAACTGCTATACCAATCTTGCCGGATAGACTAAAAACTCCTCTATGTCGAAAGCAAAAAGTTCTTTCCAAGCATGCATGACCAAGGGCATTTATAGTCCATCCATAATTAGGTGCACCAAAAACAATTGCATCTGCCATTAACATTTTTTCTGCTATTTCATTCCAGTCATCTTTAACTTTGCACTGATTATCGGCGGCGCAAAGTGTACATCCAACACAACCATTAATTCTCTTGCCTGATAATGAAATGTATTCATACTCTGAATTACTTGCTTCCAATATAGCTTTCACTGTCTTGCTGGTAATTCCATCTTTTCTGCCGCTTGCACTAATTCCCAAAATCATATTATCCATCCCCTTTACTTATATTTAGTGTATGTTACTATACTAAGTATTACCCTTATATGACTGTCACCTAGCTTATGGCAATAACATTATCTGTTATTTGTATTAAATAGTATTCTATATTGAATTAAAAATTCCTTTTCTAGAATTTATCTTTTGCAAAGAAATCATTACAGTTAATATACAAAAATAAAACCTAAAATAGCTTTTACACTACTCTAGATTTTATTTCTTATTGAACTCTGTTTATGATACATTACCTTCAGCTGCTGTATCAGCCTTTTGTACAGGAGTTACAGTATTCTGTATATTAGCTAGTTTTTGCTTCAATTTTTCATTTTCTTTTTGTACTTCAGCTAAATCTTGCTGAGCCTTTTGAATTTGTGCATTTTTTTCAGTTTCTGTAGGAATAGCATGTCCTAAGTCATTTACTGCCTCTTGGATAAAATCACTAATGAGCTTTCTTTGATTCATTGTAGGTTCCACATTAATTTCCTTAAGTGCAGCATATACCGTGTTCTGAGCTGCCTTAAATCTGTCTTCATCAGTTTTTAATATTCCTGAATGATATAGTTGTTCAGCTGCTTTTACACCTGCTTTTGCTTTCTGTTCTATCCAATCTATCAAACTTCCAGCAGGTTTTAGAGCAGGTAAAGTCTCTGAAATTTTTATAAGTGGTTCTGCTGCAGTTAAAACTTGTTCTGTTGTGCTTAATACCTTGTCTACATTAATATTCCTTTTCTTCAAATAAGGTGTTAACCCAAATATACCTCCGATTACACCAACTAATACTCCACCTATGGCTACAATATCATTTACGCTAATCATATCATTTTCCTCCACTTTAAATTTATCTTAGTTGTTCAATAATATGCTCTAAATATCTAACTTTGGATATACCAATGCCCCACTTTTAAAGTATTCATCAAACTTCTAATTTGTTCATTTAGGTTTTCTATTTTTAATACAAAAATGTCTGTAAAACACTCAATATAGCTTAGTGTGAATTCGATCAAAAATTTTAGTATTATATTTTCTATATTGTAAATAATATTAATCAAAGTAGATGATAAGGGAGGAATTGATATATGAATTCACAAGCAAGGAATAATATTCATAAAGTAAAAGAATCATTGAAAAGTGCTCAGCAAGGTTTGCAAATGGCTGCAGATGAAGTGGAAAATTCTAATATTAAAAATCAAATAAATACCCAGTTAAACCAAGTTTCTACTTGTCTTGACGAATGTGAAAAAATAGCTTCTGGATTAAGTCAGTACAAAAACTACCATTCATAGAAAACATTGCATAACACAAAATATTAAAGCCATCAATTTGTTAATAATTGGTGGCGCCTAATCAAAATCTACTAATTACAACATTTTAATAGAAATTTTAAATTCTATTCTTCGATAAATTTCATTAATTCTTCATTAAATTTATCTTTCTCATCATAAAATAATCCATGGCCACTATATTTAAATGGTATGAGTTTTGAATTTCTAATACATTTGTTTTGCACTTCTCCCAATTCAAAAGGTACAACCTTATCGTGAATTCCATGTAGTATTAATGTTGGAACACTTATTGAGGATAAATCATTAAACAGTTCTTCTCGTATCCATGTATTTGCTACTGCAATAGTTGACCAACTTGCTGCCTGTAATCCCAAACTTAAGAACCAATCAGCAAAAGGTTTAGTTATATGCTGAAAAAAGAATATATCACCAAAATCACTTAACATTTTAGGTCTGTCATTATATGTTTGACTAATAATACTAGTTACAGTTTTCTTATCAAGTCCATATGGAAAATTGGGACGTTTAATAAGACTAGGAGCTGCTGCTGCAAAGTTCAAAAGTTTTGATACGCCATATTCTTTATACCTTGACATATACCTAACAGCAATGGCTCCTCCTGTAGAATGACCTGCTAACATAAAATTTTTCAACTTTAAAGCTTCCACCACTTTTCTAACATCATCCGCCAGTGTATTATAATCATAACCTATAAATGGTCTATCAGATTTACCAAATCCTCTTTGATCTATGCCAATACATCTATATCCATGTTTAGGAAGTACATTAAATTGATATTCAAATAAATTATGATTTCCAGGCCAACCATGTAAAAACACTATGGTTTTATTTCCATTAGGATTAATATCCTCCACATAAATTTTCACCCAAGGTTCCACTTCAACATAATAGCCCACTAAAATTCCTCCGATATTTAATATTTACCCCTACATATTATTCGAACAAATATAATCTTGTGAGCATCTAGTTTAACTTAATATAAACTTTCTATTACTTTTTTCGCATTTTCCATTTTTTCATATGTATTTTCTAATATATGTTTTTCTAGCATTTCATAAAACAACATACCCATCCCATTATTTCTTTTATGTCTATTTTCATATTCACTATTTAAATTCCTACAAAATTCATTATTAGATTTGATAATTGGATATACTCTCATTTTATCACCCCTAATTATATATTCGAAACAGATTTAACTTGATTTACCATTTAAAAACACTATTTACACTTTTACTTACTTTTAATAAACCAACGTGTTGAAAGTATTATCGCTAAATATAGCAATTTCAATGCTTAAATTTACTTGTATTTGTTAATTCTTGTAATTATTATTGTAATAAATATAATTATATGCTGCTTCTTATTGAATAAGTTCTTTTTAATGTAAGACGATTTAACAAAAATTTAAATTGCATTAGTATTACAGTATAAAAAAGGATGAAATTCATTGAACAATTCAACTCTACTTTTACTATATGCAGAATAGGTATCCTAGATGACGGATGCCTATTCTACAAATAATTGGGGATCTAATTTTATATACTTTCTTGTGGCAGTTGCACTTAAGTTTAAAAATCTTCCATATACTAATTCCATGAGTTAATATTATCATATTTTTTAAATATTTCGTACTAAAATATCCTTGGACATATCCTAAACTCTTAACGTCTTAGTATGCAAAAAATATTCTATTGCTACATAAAATATAATTATAAATAATTTTATGGAGATTAATATGAACTCATTTAGACAAAATCAATATTTCAGGGCTGATGCTGTAAAATACGCCATTATATATGCGCTTAAACCTAACCCTGCTTATAGATATTTTCCTCTAACAAATAATAACACTAGTGGTGATTGTGCTAATTTTGTTTCTCAATGTTTACACGCCGGTGGTGCACCTATGAATTATAGTACTAGAAACCCTTGGTGGTATAGACATAGTGACATAAATATAAATAGAGATACTTGGTTTATATCTTGGGCAGTAGCAAATTCTCTTTACTGGTACTTGAAAATAAATCAGGCATCACACTTGCCCGGTGCTAAAGGTTTAGAAGTTCAAAATGTTTCTTTGCTTAAACCAGGCGATCTTATATTTTTTGAAGATAACAAAGGCTTTATTTTCCATTCTACAATAGTTACATCACTCTTACACAATAAGCCACTAATATCTCATCATTCTTTTGAGGCTTTGAACATACCCTACCAAAGTTCATGGCCAGCATATAAAATGCATTTTTTGAAAATAAGCATTTAAAGTATAGCTACAAAAAGGGAGGCCCAGCCTCCCTTAAATTATTATTTCATTTTTATTTTTTGAATATCCCGTAAATAATATAAGAATAAGCACCAGCTTTAACCAGTGCTTATTTTTATTTATATAAGATATAATCATACTTTGTATTTCCCTGCTCCTTTAAGTTTCTTTCTAAATTAAAACTATTGTTTGACAGGTCACTTACTTTTTCCACGGCAAATTCAACCTTCCATAAAACACCGATTTACAAACATAAAAACCTCTTATAGTATTACAGAATATTTTAATTATAAGTGCAATAGATACTACTATAATTCCTATAAGAACCATATTAAATAGTATCCAACTTACATCTAATAAACTAAAACTGAAAAGTAATACAATATGGTTTACTGAGCTTATCAAAAGCATTTTAATATTTAATCTTGTCTCCTTTATAATAAGGTTTATACACAAAATTGATAAAACAATTACAATTGTTTTTAGTTGAAATGTCAATATAAATATTCCCATACCATTTTCAGGGTCATACCAAGGTGACCATTTAAAGTTCGTGGTTGTTATTAATATTTGAGCAACAATTAAAAGCATATCTAACACACCAGCTAACGAAATTAACATAAGCTTTGCTATTTTCATTTTGCACCCCCATAAAATCTTCCATATACCAATTACGTAGGTTAATATTATCATATTTTTGAAATATTTCATACTAAAAAAGAGTCCTGAATTTCTCCAAAACTCTCAATCTATTTCAACCAATAAAATTATTCTAATCCTTTAGCTAAAACCTTTATCATTCCTTTAATAAATTTTTGAGTAACTACTTTATTTTTTACTGCTTCATAAAATAATTCAACCCACTGCTCTTCTGGTAAATCTAGTGGTCTAGGAATAAACATGGGTTTCTCACCTTCATACTTCCACCATGAAAACCTTAATTCTTCTGCTCCTGTTTCCCTTATTAGTATTCTTTCAACCTTAGCAATTTCATTATCAGCTATATGTATTTGAGCTTCACTTATAAGATCCTTATACTTTGACATAAAAGTACACCTCCTATAAAAATTATACTAACTGTTCCTAAATAATACTAATACCATATAACTTAAATAAACTAAAATATTAATAAAACTTCCTACAAACAATATATAACTAAGTCCCTGATTCTTAATATTTTCATTTTTATTACGCAAAATAGGCACCCTAGATGACGGATGCCTATTCTACAATAATAATTGGGGATCTAATTTTATATACTTTCTTGTGGCAGTTGCACTTAAGTTTAACGTGCCCTGCAACTACAGACACGAGGAGGATAACTACCTTCACTTTTCTTTCATATATGTAAATGCATTATTTTCATTTTCGCTAAGGCTATTTCCTTAGGACACTTATAAGTATATACGGTATTTGTTACGATTTAATGTCATACAAGTAAATTATTTATTTATTTTTTGAATATCATGTAAATAATATAAGAATAAGCTCTGGCTTTAACTAGTGCTTATCTTTGTTTAATCATGTTTTCATCTACCATCTGCGTAAAAGCATCGATTTGCAAACTTATTGATAAAAATATTACATTGCTGTGAGAATCAAAATTCATTTAGATAATTTCATTGTATA
Source organism: Clostridium ljungdahlii (assembly GCF_001636845.1). Classification (GTDB taxonomy): domain Bacteria; phylum Bacillota; class Clostridia; order Clostridiales; family Clostridiaceae; genus Clostridium_B; species Clostridium_B ljungdahlii_A. Next base: position 3,464 of record NZ_LITT01000016.1, on the reverse strand, counting down.
ATAACCACTTTATAATATTATAGTTAGTATTTATACATCTGATATAGTATTTTAAATACCTTTTATGAAAAAAAGGTAACAACTTATTGTTATATAATTGAGTAATCATTTATAATTTATTATACTTTTCTTTGATACTTAACTAATTCGTGCTGCTCATTTAAGGAGGAACTTTTTATGGCTAATACTGATTTTTGTACATGTAAAAATTATAGTTGTAAGTTTAACCCACGTAATCATGACCAAGGTTGTAATCTCTGTATTAAAATTTGTCTAAATGATGGTGCACTCCCATCATGTTTTTTTAGGGCTGTTTCTGAAGAACTAAGGGATGTAACAGTAATCGATGACTCATCATATGAAGCTTTTGCAAAACTTGTTCTCAATAACAAGAAATAATTAATACCATTAGTTATTCAATATAAATTTTTATTTAGCACGAATTAGAAGTTTTTTAATAGTATAATATATTCTTTACTTAAGTTTTGGGAAAACAAACTTAAGTTGAAGTATAAATCCAGCTATTTTTCCAGAATAAAAGACACTTATTATTAAAAAGCAGCTTTAGAATTTTCAACTGATGATTTCAAAAGTTCCAAATTTCTTACGCCACTTGTCCCTCTAACAGCCTTTATTAACCTATCATTAAGTTTTAAAATTTACTAATAGTAATATAATTTTCTCTATTTAGATCTATTTCCATATTACCATCAGCTCTTGATTCTACATAAAATTAAGGCTGGCCTTGTGAATCTATAAGCCAAGGTGAATTTTTATCTTTTCTAACTACGAAGAACCATGATGTATTTTTCCCATTGTCTTCAGCTGTAATAGCATCTTCTTTGTATTTTACATCATAGTCAACTTTATATACTTTTACATTTTCTTTCTTGACACCATTAATACTTCCTCTACCATTAGATAGATACCCCTCTTTAAAGACAGGATTCGTTTCTTCGTTAACAGAAATAAGCTTAATATATTCACGAACATCAAATCCCCATTCCACATTTGGCGCCTTCTGCCATTCAGTTATTGTTGTAAACAAAGCCTTTTTATTCTTCTCATTAAGATACTTAAAATAATTTTCCACTACTTGCTTAGGTTGCAATAACTGCTGTGACTCTGATGCTTGTTTTTGCGAACTAGTCTGTTGTGTTTTTGTTATAGAACAACCTGTAAGCATAATAAACAAAGATAAGATTACCAATACTACCTTTTTCATTTTACACCCCCATAAAATCTTTCATATACCAATCCTATGAGTTAATATTATCATATTTTCGAAATATTTCGTACTAAAAAGGTTATAAGAGTCACAGTAAAAACTTATATGTTCTAAATAAATTGCCAGCTACCTTTATTTATGCCACTATATAGTGAAGCAATCCAGAATACAAAATAGACACCCTAAATAATAGGTGCCTATTTTGTATTAGAATGCTTTAAAGGAAATCAATTAATATACTATCTTGTGATGGTTGCATTTAAATTTTACGTGCCCTGCAACCGCAGACACAGACAGGATATTAATTTACTTTTGTGCCCTACATATGAATAAACTATTATCATTAAAACAATTCTTTACGTCGTTTCAAGTATATAAATGATTTGTTACAATTTGATGTCATATAAGTAAATTAATTCTTAATATTTTAAAGATTTTGTAAACTACATAAAAATAGAAATGGCTCAGCCATTGTAGTTGAGCCATTCTTTCATCTTTGGTAGTCCCTAGGAGAATCGAACTCCTAATTTTATTTTTAATATATTACAATTATATATGATTTTCTGCAAGCCCCTGATTATAAAGGCTTTCTATCTATAATAAAATATTGTTATATGTATCAATCTAAAACTATGGTGTAAATATGATTTGTTTCTAAGACAAAGTCACACCACTGTTTTTAAGTAACCTTTATTCTTATTTAGATTACCAAAATAAAAGGCACTTATTATTAAAAAGTACCTTTTTCATGACTTTTTATTCAATTAACTACATTCTCTTGCTCTATCTTACTATATACTTCATCTATTTGCTAATTCCTTAAACGCCTCTATATTGTCATCTAAAATTTTATCAGCAATTTTATCAAGGGTTTGATCCTCAGATGATGCCTCTTTACTAAATTTATCAAAATTCAAAATAACATATCTAGGTTTATTATTTTTCATTATAACAACTGATTTATCTTCATCAACTATTTTTGCTACCTTGGAAAAATTCTTATTCGCTTCTGATATTGAAATCATTTTATTTGTATTAACAAGCATTTGAGTCCCTCCTCAACTATAATATATTTATATTATAACGCAAATAGGATAAATTTATCCTATTTTATGAAATTTAATTTTTTAATAGTTTCTAATAATCAGTTCACTATATTTATGCTCTTTACCTTCATATTTACCTTCATATTTACCTTCATATTTTCCTACAAGATTATGGTTTCTTTGGACTTCGTCTATATTAAAATTTTTGTATAGATCTCTTATAAATTCACAGTCATTATATGAAAGAATAAAATTCCCTTTCACATTCTTAAGACAATCACACAATCTTACATGATCATCTTCTGAGAACTTATTCTGATAATATCTTTCAGTACCATAGTATGGAGGATCCAGATATATAAGGGCACCTTCTTTGTCATATACCTTGATTAAATCTTGGAAATCTTTGTTCTCTATAATTACTCCTATGAGTCTTTCTTGAATATCTGTAAGATATTTAGCTGCTACATTAATATCCTTTTTAACACATACATAAGATTTATGGTCACTTCCATAGCTTGTCTTAATTAGCATAAAAAATCGTGCTGCCCTTTGTATATCTGTCATTCCCCTAGTGTTGTATTGGCTTACAAAGTCATAAAACAATTCTCTTGAATTAAGCATAAACGAAAGCTCTCTTTGCAATTCTCCACAATGAAATTTCACGCATCTAAATAAATTTACCAAGTCACCATTTACGTCATTGTATACTTCCATATTAGCTTGTTTGTCTTTTGAGAATAGAACCCATACTGCTCCTCCAAATACCTCTATGTATCTATTAAATTTTTCAGAAAATCTTTTAACTATCTCTTTTCTTAAAAGTTTCTTTCCATCTATCCAACCTATAAAACTATTCATATAGTACCTCCTATATTCCAGACAATACTATTACATGCGAACGTATGTTTGCTTTCAAAATAGAGCATGCATAACGGGACTGTCGCACTAAAAAAATTAGTGTGACAGTTTTTTGTATAAAAAAATAAATCTCTCACTCGGAAGAGTGAAAGATTTATGGTAAAATTAATATATGACAAAACACATTAATTTACATAAAAATTATACTTCAAATCGTGGAAATTATCAATTAAAACTTCCACTAAATATTGAGTACATGATTCCAGATGATGATTCGGTGCGTTTGCTAAGTCAATTTATTGAGGAGATGGATTTAACAGATTTATATT
>NZ_LITT01000015.1 GCF_001636845.1 Clostridium ljungdahlii | reverse complement strand
GCCACCAAGGGTGGTTGCTGGAAATGTTTTGCGATTGGCGGTCTATTCAGGGCGCGAGTAGCGCTTGCCAGTACCATGCCCTTATAGGGCTTAATCAAGCCACCAGCTTAGCTGGTGGTACTTGACTGCATTAATTTATCAAAAATGTCAGTATACTCTTTTGATTGCTGTGGCGTTAATCGACCATCAATTCTTAATAAAACATTTTTCTTTTGATCCAGATATTGTACTAAAGGTGCCATATTTTTTTCAATATTATCTACATAGTTTTTTCTGGTTATAGCATCTTCACTATTTTTAAAGATTTCAACAGTACAATCAGTGTGAGAATCTTTTGCTCTGCTATCCTTCCAGTTAATTTTTTCTGTGTATTGATGTGGCCTACCTAAAAGTTTATTCTCATCATTATCAGCAGTAGTTACGACTATATCAGTCATATAATTACCTTCTTTAGCTTTCAAAGTATCAACTATGTATTGGGCTGTTATTTTTGGCTTTGGTTTAGGTTTAGGTTTATTACTAGAAGTTGTATTCACAGTATTACCACATCCTACTAAGGCAAATATTAAAAACACACTCATAAAAAATACAGAAATCTTTTTAATTATATTATTATGCATATACATCCCCTCCTAAACAATATTGTAATAATTTATTTACAAATTGTCCATTGCTTATTTATAGTAATATACCAAAATAGACAATATATTAATATTTTGTTACAATATATTTAAAGTTACATAATTAAGGGGGATTTAAGAATGAAAAAAGTTATAGGAATTATAAGTATTGTATTATTTATAATTGTGGCTTTTCAATCATGTGCTGTAGGAGTAGGAAATACATTAGCCAACAACAAAGAGGCTAGTGGGTCTGCAGGTTTATTTTTAGCTTTTTGTATGCTTATTGCGGGAATTATAGCAATTATATCTAAGAATAGTAGAGGTGTAACTATTACGGCAGCAGTATTTTATTTGTTGGCTTTTATTATAGGAATTTCAAATGTAGGAACTATATATAAGGATTTACAAATATGGTCAATACTTAATTTGATATTTGCTGCATTATTGATATTTCATATATTTAAAAATAAGCAATTATATAACAGCAATAAAGATGGAAATGCAAAAGAATAATAAATATAGTGACGTAGAAACTCCAGCCTAAAACTAAGCTGGAGTTATGTTTTTATGCCTATAATTTATTATATTAATTGTGGACTTAATTGGTGGAGGCGAGGGGAATCGAACCCCTGTCCAAAAGCAGAAACATTTGAGCATCTCCGAGTGCAGTCCTTAATTTAAAATTCCCTCCTTCAGACGCCTAAGGACAGGCTTCTGAATTCAGTAGCTTCATAAATTCCGTTCCTAGGTCAAAGCTTTCCTAGGCTCGTTTTCCCGCTATCGGCGCCAGACCCTAGATCGCGGGAAGTCTAGGCTGACGGCTAGCAGACTATGCTGCTAAAGCTAAATTTTCGTTATTATTTTCGTTTATATTTAATCCTATAGTTTTTTTACGCGGGCCCACAGGTTCCCTCGACTCGCTTCTCAAACACATCACACCCCTGTCGAAACCATTGCGCCCCCATGTTGGGTTAAGTGTTTGAATACTTAATACTGCATAATTATTATCTTATGCAGTATTAAATTATATCACCCAGATTGCTATAAGTCAAATATTAAAAAAATGGGAAAAATATTTTTAAAAAATGGGAAAAAATAAGTCGTCACATGACAGAAATAGCATTTATATGAAGATTAATGGAAAACATGTTATAATTAAAATAGATTTGAGTATAAAGTATTTGGAGGAAATATGAGAATAAAAAAACCTAGATTAACTTTACAGACCACTATAACTTTACTTGTTTGTGGCGTGGTGGCCATTTCTCTATTAGTAACAGATGTTCTTATAAGCGCAAAAATATCAAGTAACGCAGAAAAAAATCTATCTAATAAGGCGTCCTATATTGCTAAGATGGTTGCCAATTCACCTACTATAATTGAATCTTTAAGTGATAAGAAGAATGAAAAATCCATTCAAGAACTAGCGAATAAAATAAGAAAATCAACTGATGTAGAATTTGTTGTAGTTACTGACATGAAAGGTATAAGAAAATCACATCCAGATATAAATCAGCTAGGAAAGCATTTTGTTGGTGGTGATGATGTAGAGGCTCTGAAAGGTCATGAATACGTTTCAACTGCTCAGGGGACATTGGGTAAGTCACTTAGAGCATTTGTTCCAATATTTACTGCAGACGGCAAGCAAGTAGGAATGGTTTGTGTTGGTATATTGTTAAACACTGTACAGCAGGCTGTCTGGCAAAGTAGAATGATTATATATTTAGGTATAGGTATAGGGTTTATAGTTGGAGTTATAGGAGCTATGCTGCTTGCCAAAAGCATTAAAAAAACTATGTTTGGATTAGAACCTTGGAAAATTGCAAAGATTTTAGAAGAGCAGAATGCGATGCTTTACTCAATAAGAGAAGGTGTTATAACTGTAGATGAAAACTGCCGAATTACTCTGGTGAATGAAGAGGCTGCTCGGATATTCGACAAAGCAGGCATTACCGACCTTATTGGTGAAAAAGCAGAGGATTGTGTTCCAAATACCAGATTAAATCATGTTCTAAGAACTGGCCAACCAGAATTTGATCAGGTGCAAGATCTTAGAGGAATAAAGATTTTGACCAATCGTACGCCAATTTTAGTAAATAAGAAAATAGTAGGTGCCATATCAACTTTTCGTGATAAAACTGAAATTAAAGTATTAGCAGAACAGCTTACTGGAGTAAAACAATATGCAGATGCACTTAGAGCACAAACTCATGAGTTTATGAATAAACTACATGTTATATTAGGTATGCTGCATATGAAATGCTATGATGAACTTACACACTATATAAGTGGCATTGCAAATAAATACCAGGAACAGATAGGATTTATAATAAGGCATGTAAAGGATCCTGTACTTGCTGGATTTATTTTAGGTAAAATGAGCTATGCTAGAGAAATCAATGTCAAGTTAAAAGTATGCGAAGATTGTTTTATCCCTGAGCCAGAAAATTCTGAGTTAACGCATGAAGTTGTAACTATACTTGGCAACTTACTTGAAAATGCAATGGAAGCTGTAAAGGATTCCAAAGAAAAGATAATAAATTTAACATTGCTATATGAGAAAGAAACTCTGACTATAGAGGTAAATGATAGTGGTTCTGGAATTGATGAAGATACGAAAGAAAAACTTTTTATAAAAGGTTATTCAACAAAAGGAAATGACAGAGGATTGGGTCTCTATTTAGTACAAAAAAGTGTAGAGAGATTAGGCGGCGAAATTGAGATATATTCAGAGGTAGGAAAGGGTACTCTATTTTCAATTTATATACCTTATAAGGAAAAAGAGGAGGGTGTTAAATGATTAATGTCTTAATTGTCGAAGATGATCCTATGGTTGCAGAATTTAATAAAAAATACCTCAGTCAGGTAGGTGGATTTAAATTAAAAGCTGTAGCACATTCCTTTGAGGAAGCTGTAAAAGTTTTAAAAACAAGCGATATACAATTGATTTTATTGGATATATATATGCCTGGATTAAGTGGACTTGAGTTACTATCTCAAGTAAGAAAAATAGGCAAAGAAGTGGATATAATTATTGTATCGGCTGCTTGTGATATTCAAACTATAAAAAAAGCTTTACAATACGGTGCAGTAGATTATTTGATAAAGCCCTTTGAATTTGATAGATTTAACTCAGCATTATCTGCCTATAGAGAAGCACAGAATTTTATGGAACAAAAAAAGGAGCTTAGCCAGACAGAACTTGACCAGCTTATTTTAAATAATCGAGAAGAAAATCAAGTATCTCCACAGCTGCCAAAAGGACTTGATAAGAATACTTTAAAAAAAGTATGGACAAAGGTAATAGAAATGAAAGAAGATACATTTTCAACAAGTGAGATTGCAAGGTATGTTGGAATATCAAGAGTTTCCATGAAGAAATATTTAAGCTTTTTAAATAAACTAGGTGCTCTACAAATGGAAGTTATTTATGGCTCTGTTGGAAGGCCTATTCATAAATATAAATGCATAGACATCGAAAATAGCTATATAAAAAAGTATATATGTTAAGAAAAAGCCTTTAGGTTAAAAACTAAAGGTTTTTTCTTTGCGCAAATTTAAGTTAAAGGTTTTCACTTACTTTAGTTACAAAATTATTTAGAAAGTTTCAATAACTTTATAAATTGCAAGATGAAATTTATAATAAACTTGAAAATAAAGTAATAAAGCAATTATTTTTATAATTTAAATATTGGTTGGAGGTAATATTCATGAATCTAAAAGAAACTGCACTAAAATTTCATAAAGACAATGAAGGTAAAATTGCACTAAAATGCAAAGTGCCGGTTAAAAACAAAGAAGACCTAACGCTAGCATATACACCTGGAGTCGCAGAACCTTGCTTAGAAATTAATAAAAATCCAGAATGCATTTATGACTATACATCAAAAGGAAATTGGGTAGCTGTTGTAACAAATGGTACAGCTGTTCTTGGTCTTGGCAATATAGGGGCAGGTGCAGGGCTTCCTGTTATGGAGGGAAAATCCGTTTTATTTAAAACTTTTGCCGGAGTAGACGCATTTCCAATATGTCTGGAAAGCAAGGATATCAACGAGATTGTAGCAGCTGTAAAACTTATGGAACCAACTTTTGGAGGAATAAATCTAGAGGACATCAAAGCTCCAGAATGCTTTGAAATTGAATCAAAGCTTAAGAAAGTTTGTAATATTCCTGTATTTCATGACGATCAACATGGAACGGCAGTTGTTTCATCAGCCTGTCTTATAAATGCATTAAAGATAGTAAATAAGAAATTCGAAGACTTAAAAATTGTTGTAAATGGAGCAGGAGCAGCAGGAACTGCTATTACAAAACTTCTAATAAAGATGGGAACAAAAAATGTAATACTTTGCGATACTAAAGGTGCTATATACAAGAAAAGACCAATTGGAATGAATAAGTTTAAGGATGAAATGGCAGAAATAACAAATCCTAATCTTCAGAAAGGAACTCTTGCTGATGTTTTAAAAGGTGCAGATGTATTTTTAGGAGTATCTGTAGCTAATTGTGTAACTGAAGAAATGGTAAAGTCCATGAATAAAGATTCAATAATTATGGCAATGGCAAATCCAAATCCAGAGATACTTCCTGATTTAGCTGTAAAAGCTGGAGCTAAAGTGGTATGCACAGGAAGGTCAGATTTCCCAAATCAGGTTAACAATGTACTTGCTTTTCCAGGAATATTTAGGGGAGCTTTAGATGTAAGGGCAAGTGAAATAAATGATGAGATGAAAATAGCTGCAGCATATGCAATAGCAGAACTTGTAAGTGAAGAAGAATTGAAACCAGACTATATAATACCTAATGCTTTTGACTTGAGAATAGCTCCAAAAGTAGCTGCATATGTAGCAAAAGCTGCTATTGATACAGGTGTTGCAAGGAAAAAGGATGCTACTCCAGAGATGGTTGAAAAACATACGAAAACTTTGCTTGGAATTTAATATGTGAGGATATGAAAACAAGGGGGAATTTACGTGCAAGATACAATTAACATGCCTAAATCTGAAAATAATAATTTTATTTCAAAATTTGTAAATTATAAAGTGGGGGTTACACCTCTTCCAATATTTATTGTACTGGCAGCAATAATCTATTTTGCTTCAGTAACTAAAAAACTTCCAGCAGATATGATTGGTGGTTTTGCCATAATCATAGTTTTGGGAACATTTTTCGGAGACCTTGGATCAAAGCTTCCAGTGTTAAAAAATATTGGTGGTGCTGCAATTTTATCAATAATAATACCTTCTATGATGGTATATTTTAAACTGCTTAATACAACATCTATCAAAGCGATTACCGGAATAATGAAAAATTCTAACTTCTTATATTTATATATTTCATGCTTGGTTGTAGGAAGTATACTAGGAATGAATAGGAAGGTACTGATAAAAGGTTTTGTCAGGATGTTTGTCCCTCTAGTTGTAGGAACTATTGTGGCAATTGCAGGTGGAATGTTAGTAGGATTATTATTTGGATATAAGCCAGGTTATACTTTCTTCTACATTGTAGCTCCTATACTTGATGGAGGAATTGGAGAAGGAATATTGCCACTAACTATGGGATATTCAGAAATTTTACACCAACCTCAAAGTCTCCTTATTGCAAAACTAGTTCCAGCAGCAGTACTTGGCAATATTGTTGCTATAGTAAGTGCTGGAGTATTGAAACGTTATGCTGAAAAGAGACCAGATCTTACTGGTAATGGACTGTTAGTAAAGACAAAAGAAGATAATGAAATACTTGCAGAACAAAAAGCTGAAAAACCTGTTGATTTTAAACTTATGGGAAGCGGACTTTTAATTGCTTGTACTTTTTATGTATTTGGTCTTTTAACTAGTCCATTTATAGGAATACCGGCACCTATCATCATGATATTTACTGCAGCAATAGTTAAGTGTTTTAACTTGATACCACCAGAAACAGAACAAGGCGTTCATCACTTATATAAATTTGTATCATCAACTTTGACTTATCCATTGTTAGTTGGTATTGGTGTATTATATACTCCATTTAGTGATTTGGTTAGAGCAATCACACCAGCATACATCATTATTTGTATTTCCATAGTTTTATCAATGATGGCATCAGGGTTTTTCGTTGGTAAGTTTATAAATATGTATCCAATTGAATCTTCTTTAGTTACAGCATGCCACAGTGGCCTTGGTGGTACAGGTGATGTAGCAATCTTGTCTTCAGCAAATCGTATGGAACTTATGCCATTTTCACAAATATCTACAAGAATTGGCGGAGCATCTATGGTTGTTATAGCAACATTGCTGCTTAAAATGTTTAGTTAATAAATTAATTTAGGGAGAAGTCATTATATATTGTTAATGACTTCTCCCATTTTAAATATTTCTATTTTGCTGAGTTCTTTTTACTGTTTTTATTATGATTTTGTCCTTCTTCAGTAATAGGTATCTGGCCTTTACTTTTTTTAGCTCTTGCCTTTTTGTTATCAGGCTGACTGTCCTTTGTCATTTATATTACCTCCTAAATTAATCCTGCTTTTTTATTTCCAGTTTTAGCTTTTCCCTGGATTTCTTTTACAGGCTTTACAGTATTTCTATTAGATTTCATCTTTTTATTACTTTCAGTACCATGAGGGTCACTTGGATCGGGCCTTCTCATTCCTGCTTTAGCCATAAAAATACCCTCCTTAGATTCAAAATACATAGTTATTTTTAGCATTGAATAAGAAAATATACACATAATAAGCAGAGATATTATTCATCAATAAATCTTACTTAGTAGGATAAAATATATGAATGATTAATAAAAAAGAGGTGGCAAGGTATGAAGAAAAAATTAAGCATTTTTATGTGCACTATGTTTCTAGTATCTTTACTTGGAGTACCTATAGTATATTCCAAGGAAGTTACAGGAATGCAAAGTGAAAATGTACAGCTTAAACAAATACAAAATAAAAATGTACAGCTTAAAATAGACTCTAAAAGGAAAGATAAGCTTCCTAAGAGATTCAGAAAAACTACAGATAACATTAAAACTTATGGTAAATCTATAAATTTAAAAGGACTATCTTCACTAAATGCCTCAGGCAGCGCACAGTTTACAGGGCAGAATATAAAAATGGTGAAAGAAGAAATAGGTGATGTACCTATATTAGTAGTAGATTTAAGGGAAGAGTCTCATGGTTTTATAAATGATTTGGCAGTTAGCTGGGTAGGAGAAGAAAAAAATAATGGAAATAAGGGACTTACTAAGGAGCAGGTATTAAAGGATGAAAGCGAAAGGTTAAAGGGTATCAAATTAAATGAAGAACTTGATATTGATAAAAAAGAAATAATTCCAACTAAAGTTCAAGATGAGAGGGAACTGGTAGAAGAAAATAAGATGTCCTATGTAAGAATACCTGTTACAGATACAGAAGGACCTACAGATGAAATGGTGGACTATTTCATAAGTATTGTAAAGAAAACTCCACCAGGTACATGGATGCATTTTCACTGCAAAGCTGGAATTGGAAGGACTACTACTTTTATGACAATGTACGATATCATGAAAAATGCTAAAGATGTAAGTCTAGAAGATATAATGGAGAGACAGATTTTGCTTGGAGGTAAAAATTTGCTTAAGCCTTCTTATAAAGTTGGCAGCAAGTCTTCGGAAAGATCTGAATTTATAAAGAAATTCTATGAATATGCAAAAGAAAATAAGGATAATTTTAATACCAGTTGGTCCCAGTGGCTAAAAAACAATAAAGATTCAGTTAAAGACTTAGATTAGGAGGTCCTATAGGTTGAAATATGAAAATAACATATTTGTCAAGATACTTGTACTTATGTGTATATTTTTTATGACAATAAACCCAAATGTGGTTTTCGCGAATAATTCAAAACATAGCTTGAATGAAGATTTACAGAAGGACAATAAAAAAATAATTTACTTGACTTTTGATGATGGACCTAGCAAACTTACAGATCAGTTTCTAGATATACTAAAGGAAAACAATATAAAGGCAACATTTTTTCTCATAGGTAATCAAATACAAGATAATGAGCAGGTAGTAAAGAGAATATATAGTGAGGGCCACAGTATAGGTCTTCACACATATACTCATAAATATAGGAAAATATACAGAAATGGTGACAGTTTTATAGATGAAATGAATAAATCTAATGAAGTAATAAAGAAAGTTACAGGGAAGGAAAGTCACTTAATAAGATTTCCAGGAGGGAGCAGGAAGCACCTAAATAAAAACTTTTTAGAAAAATTGCACAATAATAAGTTCAAAATATATGATTGGAACATACAGGCACCTGATGGAATTAACCCCAAAATTCCACCTTATAAACTAGTTAAAGAGGCTACTAAAGACCCAGACAAACACAATCCGGTAATACTTTTAATGCACTGCGATTATATGCATAAGAATACTTGCACTGCGCTGCCTCAAGTAATAAGTTATTACAAATCCCATGGCTATGAATTTAAGCCTATAACAGAAAATACAGAGGAACTTTATTTTCCGATAAAAACTAATAAGGCTTCTATATTTTTAGAAAAGTTATTTAAAAATTGACTTTTAAGTTAGAAAACCTAAAGAGACTTAGAATATGTATGATGTACGAGTTTATCTAAGTCTCTTTAGGTTTTTAAAATAATTTCTAAAAATTTAAAAAAATAAGAAGGAATTTTATATTTTCTATAGTTTATAACATATATAAATACATATGAACATATATAAACAGTATAAAACGAATTGTATGTTTGATTATAACAAAGGACTGCTTTTAAGGACTCACAGTGGAGCAGTATATAAAAACATTATAAATTATGAAGTATCATATATGGACAAGCAAGTAGCAAACAAAAATGAGAAATAGGAGGGTATATATGCCAAATGTTTTAGTGATGGCTGATGATTTTACAGGTGCAAATGATACAGGGGTACTACTTAAGACAAAGGGATTAAATGCTATTTCTTTTTTGAGAAGTGATGATGTGAAAAATTTTCATAATGATGAAGATGTTTTTTGTATAAACACAGACACTAGAGATAAGGAAAAGCAGTATTCATATAACTTGATTAAAAGTATAACCCATGAATTTAAAGATCAAGTTAAAGTTATAAGTAAAAGAATAGATAGTACCTTGAGAGGAAATGCAGGCAGTGAAATAGATGGTGTATTAGATGAATTGGAGAAAGAATATAAAGCTGTTGTAGTAGCTTCTTATCCTTTGTCAGGACGAATTTGTATCGGGGGATATGTTCTTGTAAATGGAGTACCCTTAGAAAAAACTAATGCTTCAAGGGATATTAAAACCCCAGTAAAATCATCTAATGTAATTGATATTATAAAATCTCAGAGTAGTAAAAGTGTTGGATATATATCTTTGGAAAAAGTTTTAAAAGGAAGGAATTTTTTAAGTAGAGAAATACAAGATGATTCTAATGAAATAATTGTTATAGATGCAGTAACAGATGAGGATATTAGAACTATAGCTGATGCATGTGTATCGTCACATCAGAAAATTGTATGTATAGACCCAGGACCTTTTACAGCATATTTTTCATTAAATTTGTTAACGTCAGGTAGAGAAGATTTTTGTAGAAGCTTAATGGTTGTAGGGAGTACTACAGATTTAACTAGAAAGCAAATAGAATATTTTAAAGAACATAAAAATATACTTATTTATAACGTAGACGTGAGCAATTTAATAGATAATTTTGAAGATGAATTGAAAAAGGCGTTAAGTTATTTTAAGCAAAATTATAAGAAGTATAAGTATCTGTGCATAAGTACTTCTTTAGAAAAAGGTGAAATTAAGGATAAAGCTGGTATGAGTACACCTTATATTATATCAGATAGATTAAATAAGATAGCAAAAGATATACTAACTGTAAAGGATTTCGATATTAACCTTGCTTATTTAACTGGAGGAGATATAAGCCAGGAGTTTTTGAAAAATATAAATTCAATTGGTGTGGAAATAATAGATGAAATAATTCCTCTTGCAGTGTATGGAAAAGTAGTAGGAGGGGAGTTTGATGGATTAAACATAGTAACTAAAGGAGGACTAATTGGAAATGAAACATCTGCAGACTTTATATTGTCTGCTGTAGAAAAAAACGTTAAAGGTGGTAGTAAAAATGAATAAAAAAATTGTAGCAATACCAATAGGGGATATAGCAGGTGTAGGACCTGAAATAGTAGTTAAATCTCTTAACAAAAAAATTATTTATGATAAAGTGAACCCTCTAGTAGTAGGAGAATTGAGGGCAATAAAAAGGGCCTTAGAAATAACTAACATAAATTTAAAAATAAATGTTGTGGATAAAGTAGAAAAGGCGAAATTTGGATTTGGAACGATTGATTTGATGGATCTAAATAACGTAAACGGATATGAAATAAGATTTGGAGAGGTACAAGCAAAGGCAGGAAAAGCAGCTTTTGAATTTATTAAAAAATCTGTAGAGCTTGCAGGGGAACATATGGTAGATGCTATAGCAACTACTCCTATAAATAAAGAAGCTCTAAAAGCTGCAAAAATAAATTATATTGGACATACTGAAATATTGGCTGGTCTTACAAGTACAGATGATCCTATGACCATGTTTCAAGTACGTAACTTAAGGGTGTTTTTTTTGACCAGGCATTTATCACTTAAGGATGCTGTAAATTCTGTAAAAAAGGATAAGGTTTATGAATACATTCTAAAATGCAGTAAGGGACTTATGCAGCTGGGAGTGAAAAATCCTAAGATTGCGATTGCAGGATTGAATCCTCATGCAGGGGAGCACGGACTTTTTGGAATGGAAGAAGTTCAGGAAATCGTTCCTGCGGTAGAAGATGCAAGAAAAAAAGGGGTAGATATAGAAGGACCTATAGGAGCAGATTCAGTATTTTATAAGGCATTAAAAGGTACCTACGATGCAGTAATATCACTATATCATGATCAAGGTCATATTGCTACAAAAATGGTAGACTTTGAAAAAACTATTTCTATAACTGTGGGACTGCCTTTTATAAGGACATCTGTTGATCACGGTACAGCTTTTGATATTGCAGGTAAAAATATTGTAAGTTCAGTAAGTATGGAGGAAGCAATTAAGTTGGCTTATAAATATGCCGAGGTGTACAAATAAAAACTTAGTTTTCTGTGCTAACTCATTTAAAACATACTATAATATAAAACTTTAAGTATAGAGAACTAGTTTATATAAAAATAAATTATAAGAAAGGATATGGTGTGAACATGGGGACATCAAAAAGATGGGTGAGAATTATACCCATAGCATTTGTAATGTATATGACTGCTTATATGGATAGAATAAATGTATCTATGATACTTCCATATATAGATAAGTCATTTAATTTGACAAGTGCAGATATGGGTATAGCCTCAGGAATATTTTTTGTAGGTTATATGGTACTGCAGATACCAGCTGCTATACTAGCAGATAAGTGGAGTGCCAAAAAAGTTGTATTTATACTGATTATGCTTTGGAGTATAGTTGCTATGTGTACAAGTTTAGTACAAAGTAAAGCTCAGCTATTTGCATTAAGGTTACTTTTAGGAGTATTTGAAGGTGGTGTATGGCCGTCAGTTTTAGTACTGCTTGCTAAATGGTTTCCGTCAGGAGAAAGAGCTCGTGCTAATGCTTTTTGGATGATTAACATGCCGTTATCTGCTGTTATTATGGCACCTATTACAGGATGGCTTATATCTATAACAAGCTGGCGTATGGTATTTTTAATTGAAGGACTTTTACCTCTTATTTGGGGATTTGTATGGTGGTTTACAATATCTGATAGTCCAGCTGACGCTAAATGGGTGTCTGACGATGAGAGAAAATATGTAGAAGATACAATTGCGAAAGAAAATGAAAATAAACCTAAAGCTACTGGATATGGTTCAGCTTTTAAAAATCCAACAGTTATATTGCTTTTGGTTGCCTACTTTTTCTGGATGTCTGGCTTTTATGGATATACTATGTGGGTGCCGAGTGTTGTAAAAGGCTTTAAAGGACTTAATTCTTCTGCAGTAGGACTTATAAGTGCAATACCTTTTATTTTTGCAATGGCATCTATGGCTGTTAACTCTTCTTTATCTGATAAGAGACATCAAAGGGAAACACATGTTGCTATACCTCTTTTAATTGGAGCATTTGGACTTATTGGAGGACAATATTTTGCACATACGGCTGTAGGAAAAATGATATTCTTAATTATAGCAGCTATAGGGGTATATGGACCTTATGGACCATTCTGGGCTATACCTACAGATATATTAAGACCTGAGCTTGCAGCAGCAGCTATGGGACTTATAAATGCTCTTGGAAACTTAGGAGGATTTTTAGGACCTTATATTGTAGGGTGGATTCAAGGAAAATTTGGAGGATTCTTAGGATTTGTTGTTTTAGGAATATTCTTAATGATTACGGCTGCTATTTCTATGGTAATTAAGTCTAGAAGAAGTGCTGCCAAACAAAATGTAGTGGTTTAATTAAAATGTTGTACTAGTAGTATTATAGGGGGAATTAAAATTGAGAATACTTCTTGCTCCAGATTCTTTTAAAGGAAGTTTGTCTTCAAAAGATGTTTGCAGTGCCCTTAGAGAAGGAATACTCAGGGTATCTCAGATGGATATAATGGAAGTTCCTATTGCAGATGGAGGAGAAGGCACAGTAGATGCAATTGTTTCATCTACAAAAGGTACAGAATATTTCCAAAAAGTTGATGGACCTTTAGGAGAAAAAATAAAAGCTCATTACGGAATATTAAAAGATAAAACTGCAATTATAGAAATGGCCTCGGCTTCAGGATTATATCTTGTACCTGAAAATAAAAGGAATCCACTTATAACTACATCTTATGGAACTGGACAGCTTATAGAAAGTGCTTTAAACAAAGGATGTAGAAAGTTTATAATTGGAATAGGAGGAAGTGCCACAAATGACGGTGGTGTAGGTATGCTGCAGGCTTTAAGTGCAAGTTTCTTAGATGAATGTAATAGGGAGATTGGTTATGGAGGCGGATGCCTTGATAAGCTGGCAAGGGTGGATTTAAGCAATTTAGATGGCAGAATATATGAAAGTGAATTTATTGTGGCATCGGATGTGGTTAATCCTCTATGTGGTAAAAATGGTGCATCTTTTGTGTATGGACCTCAAAAAAATGCATCGCCTGAAATGGTAAAATTGCTGGATGATAATTTAATGCATTACTCTGAGGTTGTGAAGAATACTCTCAATAAGGATTTATCACAAACTTCAGGAGCAGGTGCTGCAGGTGGAATGGGATTTGCACTTATGGCCTTTTTAAACGCTAAATTAGAAAAAGGTATAGATGTTGTAATTGATATTACTGGAATGGAAGATAAAATAAGAGCCAGTGATTTAGTTATAACAGGAGAAGGAAACACTGATTTTCAAACTGCTTTTGGAAAGGCTCCTCTAGGTGTTGCAAAACTAGCTAAAAAATACAATAAGCCTGTAATTGTATTGTCCGGTGGTCTTGGAGATAATTATAAGAGCTTATATGATATTGGTGTTACTTCCTTATTTAGCATCATAGATAAACCTATGCCGCTGGGATATTCTATGAAGCATGCATCTGAATTAATAAAGGATAGAATAGAAGATATTATAAGAACAATAGTAGGAGTTTTAAACTAAAATTTGACTTATACTAAATCATATAATGACAAATTGCGTCACCTTAAAAATTTTAGTAAGTCTAAAGTTCGGTATTTTGAAAAGCTAAGAAGCTTAGCTAAACTCGTGCCTCAAACATATCTAAGCTTCTAAGATTTTCTAAAATACCTCACTAAGACTTACAAAAAAATTTTTAAAAGTGCCTTCAATTTTGTCATTATATTTCATGTATAAGTCTAAATTTCAATTGAAAACTCTATGTGGGTATTCTAGCTTAAAATCAACTTATACGCAGGCATATTTTTACAATGCTGAAGCTCTTTTAAATATTTTGTATATAAGTCTTGGAAAAAATTCGTAAAAACTTAGAACTTTTGAATTGTCTGAGGTACGAGTTTTCAAAAGTTCTTAGCTTTTTTAGAATTTTTTACTTAGACTTATCAAAATATTTAACGAGCTGAAGGTTGTAAAAGATATCCGGAGTATAAGTTGATTTTTGCTTAGATTCCCCTATAGAGCTTATTCCCTGATATTATTTTTCATAATATCCATAAATGTATCTGGTGGAACAACTTTTATTTTAGGATTTTTATTTAACTCGGTTATTACTTTTTCTACGTCTTTCATAGATTTAGTCCATGCATGAACGTACACAAATGTATAGGCCTCAGGTTTAGATATGTTGGTGTAGCCTTTATTAACGTAATTGTTTATGTTACTTATAAGGGCATCTTCCTCTTCCAGTCCAGACCAGAGTATATCTCTGCAGGATACCACTGGTTTTCCATTGCTCCATACAATTTTACCTTTATAGTCATTTTGCTTGCTATAATTAAGGTAGAATATACCGTCAACATTTGAACAAGTAGTGTATTTATCCCATAATTTAGTATCATAAAGTGACCAGTCATCCAAAACTGATACATACCTTTCATCTACATCTGCCATATAATTGTTTAATCTTTTCAGATATGCATTTAAAGAATCTTCCTTAAATTTACTAGGGTACATATAACCATTGCCAGAAGGTGATACTACAAAGTTATCTCTATAAGGAATTGAAGATGCATTTTTATAATACAGTTTAAAGACAGTAGGTGCTAGTTCATACATAGAAGGACTTATGCTGAAGCCCATATTAAACTTACCTCTTTTAGATGAGTTGTACCATTTTTCAGATCCATAATTACTTCCGAGGTTCCACTGCTGGTTATCTCCATCTGACATTATAAAAGTTACGTAGTGCATAGGTTGAGAAAAAAATTTTTTATCAGGTTTTACACTGCTTTTTTGTGTTAAAGGTATTGATGGAAAGGCACTTAACACTGTTAAATTGTAAGACCAATCTGAAGGAACCATACTTACTCCATTTTTAGAGGCTGCACTTACATTACCATGTTCGTCAGGCCCCCACCCAAGGCACGTAGAGTCCTTTTTCATAGACCCAAAAACTTTATCTCTTAGTGAGAAATCTTTTAAATCATCCTCATAAAACACTAAACATTTACTCATGATGCCATAATCTCTAAGAGGAGCATTTTTATTTGGAGACAGCTGAATTACAACGGAATGGTTTAGTCCTGAATTCCATAAATTATTATAAGCCCAATATTTATCGGTGTTTACACAATCGCCCTGCATTTTAATTCCTGCACTTTTAGCCTTATCTTCTATAGATTTATCTATAACTATAGAATTTTTTAATGCTGCAAGAGAGCAGGCGTTGTTAATGGAAGGGTTTTTTTCAGGATAACTGCTGTAAAGTACATATCCAGATACTAGTGATTTAAATTTATCTAGCAAATACCAGGGATCTTTTACTGTGGTATAGGTTACCCCGTAATTTGTTTTTAAATCATCCAGCCATATTTTGTAATCAGGTTGATTTTTATTTAAAGTATATATTTGAGAATTTGACTTATTTGATATTACTCCTTGAAGGGTGACTATCATAGTTTTTTCTGCAGGAGTTAGATCATTTTGGTAAATTACATAAAGGTGATGTGGTATTTTCGAGTTTTTTACATAATAAGGCTTGCCTAAAAAAGCATGTACATTTGGGATAAATATACCAAATAAAAAAATAGAAAGAATTAGTACAATAGATTTTTTAAATTTCATATGAATTTACCTCCTAATTTTATTATGCAGTTTTTTGGTTAGTTTATTAGAGATTTGATTTGGTAAAGTATAGCAGCAGCTGTTTAAAAAATAGGAATATTTTTAGACGCATAATATTTGGAGAAACTCTAATTTTAAAAAATATATTGACAATAAATTTCCTGTATTCTATTATATAGAAAGAGTTTAATTAAATATAGTGATATGCAAAGAAGAGGACTAGTAGAAATGATATTTTTTTAAGAGAGGAAACGGGTGGTGAAAGTTTCTAAATGTACATTTTGAACCTACCTTTGAGTTCTGTTAGAATACAGCGGTAATTGCCGTTATAATTTATAGTTGAGAGAATATGTTTAATATTTTAAATATATTAATCAGGGTGGTACCGCCGACGTAACCTCGGTCCCTTTTGGGATTGGAGGCTTTTTTATATTTAAAGGAAAAAGTAGCTATACTAGATTCAAATTTTGGAGGTAATTAGAATTGAGTAAAAAGATGGTAGAACAAATAACATCAAGAGATGAAGATTTTGCACAGTGGTACACAGACATTGTAAAAAAAGCAGAATTAGCTGATTATTCAAGTGTAAGAGGCTGTATGATAATACGTCCTTATGCCTATGCTATGTGGGAAAATATTCAGAGTTATTTAGACAAGAGATTTAAGGAAACAGGACATCAGAATGTATATATGCCTTTATTTATTCCTGAAAGTCTTCTTCAAAAGGAAAAGGATCATATAGAGGGATTTGCGCCAGAAGTTGCCTGGGTAACTCACGGTGGTAATGAGGAACTTGCAGAAAAATTATGTGTTCGTCCAACATCAGAAACATTATTTTGTGAACATTATGCTAAGATAGTTCAGTCTTATAAAGACCTGCCTAAGCTTTACAATCAATGGTGTTCTGTAGTTAGATGGGAAAAGACTACAAGACCTTTCCTTAGAACTACAGAATTTTTATGGCAGGAAGGTCATACTATACATGAAACTAAGAAGGAAGCCCAAGAAGAGACTACAAGGATGCTAAATGTATATGCGGATCTTTGTGAAAAAGTACTGGCTATTCCAGTATTAAAGGGACAGAAAACTGACAGTGAAAAATTTGCAGGAGGAGAAGCTACATATACTATAGAAGCACTTATGCATGATGGAAAGGCACTTCAGGCTGGTACATCCCATTACTTAGGACAGAACTTTGCAAAATCTTTTGGAATGCAGTATTCAGATAAAGAAGGAAAGCTTCAATATGTATACCAGACTTCCTGGGGTGTAACAACCCGTCTTTTAGGAGCAATTATAATGGTACATGGTGATGATAATGGGCTTGTAGTTCCACCTAGAATAGCTCCTACTCAGGTAATTATAGTACCTATAGCACAGCATAAAGAAGGAGTACTGGATAAGGCAAATGAGCTAAAAGATAGAATAGCTAAATTTGCAAGAGTTAAACTTGATGACA
Source organism: Clostridium ljungdahlii (assembly GCF_001636845.1). GTDB lineage: Bacteria > Bacillota > Clostridia > Clostridiales > Clostridiaceae > Clostridium_B > Clostridium_B ljungdahlii_A. Next base: position 34,282 of record NZ_LITT01000015.1, on the reverse strand, counting down.
GCGATAAAATGGCTGGATGGAAGTTTAGTGAATATGAGATGAAGGGAGTTCCTATACGTCTTGAAGTAGGACCAAAGGATATTGAGAAAAATCAAGTTGTACTTGTAAGAAGAGACAGTGGAGAAAAGATGATAGTATCCATGGATAACTTGGAGAAGGATATACCAGATTTTTTAGATAAAATTCATGACGGTATGTTTGAAAAGGCAAAAAATCTTATAGAAAACAATACAAATAATGCTGTAAATATGGAAGAGTTTAAAGATATAATGGAAAATAAAATAGGTTTTGTAAAGGCTATGTGGTGTGGAGACGCTAAATGCGAAGAAAAAATTAAAGAAGTTACTGGTGCATCTTCAAGGTGTATTCCATTTGAACAGGAACATATTTCAGATACCTGTGTGTGCTGTGGTAAAAAAGCTGATAAATTGGTTTATTGGGGAAAAGCATACTAAAATATATTTAATATAATACTTTAATTTGTGGAAATACTATCAAAATTTTGATGGTATTTCTTTTTGGTGAATAAATTTAGTGATTACTTACAAACATTATAGGCATTTGGTTAAAAATAACTTTAAAAATATTTTGTAAATACTAGTAGGAAAAAGAGTATTTATTGCTATAATATAAATAGATCACGAGTTGAAATAAAGTGGAGGCTTACATATGTTTAATAGCAAAAAATTTAAAGGTAACAAATTCAAATATGTTGTTTATTATTCACTATTAGCTGTTATAATTGTGTTTATAGTTAATGAATACTCTAGTCAATTAAAATATGAGCACATAAAATATAGTGATTTTATAAATTATATTAACCAAAATAAAATATCTAATGTACAAATATCAAAGGATAGGCTAATAATAATCCCTAAGGATAAGGATAAAGCTCACAAAGGGAAAATACTTTATACTGAAAGGGTAGATGATCAGGATTTAATTAAAAAGTTAAATAATGCAAAAGTTCAGTATGAAGGTGTGTCACAAGAAAGCGCTATAATGAAAAGTCTCTTTATGAATTATGTTTTACCTCTAAGTATAATTATATTTTTTGGAAGTATTTTAATGGGAAGACTAGATAAAAAAATGGGCAGTGGAGTTATGTCCTTTGGAAAGAATACTGCTAAAATATATGCGGAAAATGAAACTGGCGTGAACTTTAATGATGTGGCAGGGCAGGAAGAAGCTAAAGAGTCTCTCATTGAAATAGTTGATTTCTTGCATAACTCTCAAAAATATGTATCAATAGGTGCAAGGCTTCCTAAGGGGGCACTTCTTGTAGGACCACCTGGAACAGGAAAGACTCTTCTTGCGAAGGCTGTAGCAGGAGAAGCTAAAGTCCCATTTTTCTCTATATCAGGTTCTGCTTTTGTAGAGATGTTTGTAGGTATGGGTGCATCTAGAGTTAGAGATTTATTTAAACAGGCACAGGAAAAGGCTCCTTGCATAGTATTTATAGATGAAATAGATGCTATAGGTAAAAGTAGAGGTGGCAATGTATCTGGAAATGATGAGAGGGAGCAAACATTGAATCAACTTCTTGCAGAGATGGATGGATTTGATTCTTCTAAAGGAGTTGTAATTTTAGCAGCTACCAATAGACCGGAAGTACTTGATAAGGCACTTTTAAGACCTGGAAGATTTGATAGGAGGGTTATAGTAGATAGGCCTGATTTAAAGGGAAGAGAAAGTATACTTAAAGTTCATACTAAGGGAGTTAAAGTTTCAGAAGCTGTAGATTTAAATTCTATAGCAAAATCGACTCCTGGAGCTGTAGGAGCAGATTTGGCTAATATGATAAATGAAGCTGCTTTAAGGGCAGTAAAAAACGGTAGAGAAGAAGTAATTCAGGAAGACTTAGAAGAATCAGTAGAAGTAGTTATGGCTGGAAAAGAAAAGAAGGATAGAATTTTATCTGATGCTGAAAAAAGAGCTGTTGCTTTTCATGAAGTAGGTCATGCACTTGTAGCTGCATTATTAAAACATACGGATCCTGTACATAAGATAACTATAGTTCCGAGGACCATGGGTGCACTAGGCTATACTATGCAGCTTCCTACAGAAGAAAAATATCTTGTTAGCAAGGAAGAAATGATAGATAAGATATGTGTCATGCTAGGGGGAAGATCTGCAGAAGAAGTAGAGCTTAATAGCATATCTACAGGTGCATCTAATGATATCGAAAGAGCTACAGAAACAGCTAGGAGCATGGTGACTATGTACGGAATGACAGATAGATTTGATATGATGGGTTTAGAGTCAATGCAGGATAGATATTTGGATGGAAGACCGGTGCAAAATTGTAGTGCGGAAACGGCCTCAATTATAGATGATGAAACCTTGAACATAATAAAAGAATGCCATGAAAAGGCAAGAAGTATTATTAAAGAGAATAAGAATTTACTCATAAAGATATCTGAAAGTTTAATTGAAAAAGAGACCCTAATGGGAGAGGAATTTATGGGTATAATAAAAGAATATAATGACAAAAAACAGGAAACTCAGGATACAAAACTCTGATTATGGACTAATCTAAGGCATTTGAAAGAAAATAGGCTAGCTTATTAGTTATTTCTTTGAAAATGCCTAATGGTTAACTTATGAAATGGAGATAGTAATATGTATAGAGACGATTTAAAAAAGGAATTGGAGAAAGAAGTCGAGCTGAATCTTGAAAGGGAAAAATTAAAAGAAGTCTTAAAGGAAATTGAGACACAAATTTTAGAATATATTGAGATTAGAAAAAAAGTAATAGATTATATTTTAAAACTAAGAGAAAAAGATTTGGAACAGTACGAAGATGATGAAGACAAAGTTATAGAATATTTTAACCATGAAATGTACGAAAAGGAAGAACAGTATAGGTTAGTAAATAAAAGTATAAAAGAACTTACTATATTGAGCAATTCACCTTATTTTGGAAAGGTAAGGTTTCAGGATAATTATGGAGAGGAAGAAATATACATAGGTAGGTTTGGTGTGACAGGGAGGAAAAGTTACGAACCTATTGTAATTGACTGGAGATCACCTGTATCTGCTTTGTTTTATGCAGGTAAACTCGGAACCGTAAAATATACATCTCCTATGGGAGAGGTAGAAACAGAAGTGCTTTCTAAGAGACAATTTATTATAAAAAAATCTAATCTAGTAGGTATGTTTGATTCAAGCATAGATGTAAAAGATGAAATCCTACAAATGGTACTTAGCAAAAATGCTGGTGAAAAGTTAAAAGATATTGTAATGACTATACAAAAAGAACAGGACAATTTAATAAGACAGCCTAGAACAGGAGCTATTGTGGTAAATGGAGTAGCAGGAAGTGGAAAAACTACTATAGCACTGCATCGAGTAGCTTACTTATTATACAATTATAGAAAGGTTCTTCAAGGAAAGGTACTGATATTAGGTCCTAATAGCATATTTATAGATTATATTTCACTTGTACTTCCAAGTTTAGGAGAGGAAAAGGTTACTCAAACTACTTTCAGAGAATTTGCAGAGGATATGCTAAATGTACCTTATATAATGGATTTTAAGGATTATATGGAAAAAGTATTAAGTCACCAAAAAGATTTTTCTGAAGAAATTAGGTATAAGGGTTCTTTACAATATGTGCAGGATATAGATAATTTTATTGGCAGTTTGGAAAAAGATTGTTTTACAATAGAGGATGTGTTTTTTTACGATAAACTTATAATATCTGGAGAAGACATAGATAAGATGCTTAATTATTATTTTAAAGATATGCCTCTGTTTAAGAGAAGTGCCAGGATAAAAAGAGTCATATACTCAAAAGTAAGGGATGAAAGAAACAGGCTAATAATATCTATACAAAACGAATATGAAAATAAGGTGAAGAGTCTAACGGAAAGTGAACTAAATGATTGTGGAAATGAGCTGGAGTACAAAAGACGAAATGATATAAGAGATGTAATAAAAGAAGTAATTAATATCAAAAAAAATAAGTTAATCTGGCTTAAAAATCCTGATGTAATTACATTATACAATGATTTTAATGGAAATAAACTGTTGATTTATGATGACTTAGCTCCTATTTTATATTTAAAAATAAAGTTGGAAGGGTTAAGATATAGAGATGAAGTAAGACATATAGTGATAGATGAAGCACAAGATTATTCCCCACTACAGTTTCGGGTTATTTATGAACTTACAAAGTGTAAATCTTTTACTATAGTAGGAGATATCAATCAGAAAATTATATTTTCAAAAGAGACACCTGCTGTGGAGAAACTGGAAAACATACTCCCAGATTTAGAGATAAAGCGTTTTTCATTAAATAAAAGCTATAGATCTACAAATGAAATAATTGATTATGCCAATAAATATCTAGAGGGGGATAAAACCGTACCCCTAGTTAGAAGTGGAAAAAAAGTTGTGGAAAAAAGGGTAGATAATTCCAAAGAACTTGTGGACAAAATACTCGATAATGTTGTAAAATTAAAAGAAAGAGGTTATGAAAGTATAGCCATAATTTGCAGGGATTTAAAAGACACGGAAGCTATAGGTAATTTAATAAAATCAAGAATTCATATAAATGTGCTTGATAGAGAAGATATGATTTATTCCAGCGGCGAAGTTATACTTCCAAGTTATTTTGCCAAAGGTTTAGAATTTGACGCGGTTATAATGATAGATACCTGTGAAAAAAATGAAAATAAATTAAAATATATAATGGCTACAAGGGCGCTGCATGAATTATATGTGTATAAGACTTCCTCGATTAATTAAAAGTTTACTGAGCTTCAGGTTTAAATCAATTATCCTGAAGCTCAATGTTTTGTAAAGGAGATATGAGCTGTGGGGGATAAATTATTAGAATCAATTGAAAAAGCTGAATTGAATCATACACTTGATAAAAGTGAAATAGTTGAATTATTTAACAGTAACGAGCATAATGAAGAACTTTTTAAAGCGGCAGACAGGGTAAGAAAAAAATATGTAGGGGATGAAGTACATTTAAGAGGACTTATAGAATTTTCTAATATATGCAAAAGGAATTGCATGTACTGTGGACTTAGACGTGATAATAAAAATATTAAAAGGTATAGAATAGAGCCGGATAAAATAATTGAATTAGCAAAAAAAGCAGTAGGATACGGCTACAAAACAGTTGTTTTGCAGTCTGGAGAAGACGATTACTATACTGTAGATAAGCTTAAATACATAATATCAAATATAAAAAAAATTGACATAGCTGTAACTCTCAGCATAGGTGAAAAAACTTTTGAAGAGTATAGAGCTTTTAAAGAAGCTGGAGCAGATAGATATTTAATAAGAATAGAAACTACGGACCCGGAATTGTATGCAAAAATGGACCCTGGCATGAGCTATGAAAATAGAAAGCGATGCTTGAAAGATCTTGGAAAGTTAGGGTATGAAGTTGGTACAGGATGTCTTATAGGTCTTCCTGGCCAAACTTTTGAGTCGCTTGCAGAGGATATATTATTTTTTAAAGAAATAGATGCAGATATGGTAGGAGTAGGACCTTTTATTCCAAATGCAGATACACCTTTAAGAGATGAAAAAGGTGGAACGTTTATAAATGCTCTTAAAGTTATGGCTATAAGCAGACTGATTATGCCAGATATTAATCTTCCTGGTACAACAGCTATGGAAACTTTAAATCCAAGAGGAAGGACTATAGCGCTTCAGAGTGGAGCTAATGTAGTTATGCCAAATGTAACGGAAGGTGTGTATAGAAAACTTTATGCACTCTATCCAGGCAAAATTTGCACAGGTGATACTCCTGCCCACTGCAGAGATTGTATAACTGGTAAAATAATTACCATAGGAAGGGTCATATCTGGTTCTAAAGGATTTAGAGTAAAAAATAGTTGAAATCATTAAATATTTGTGATAAACTTAGAACAATTTAATAAATTAGTTACCTTAGGGTAGAGGTGCTGTAACTATCAGTATTTATTTTTAGTCGGCGGACGTTGAAAAATAAAGAAAGGAGCTGCAGCCGAAAAAACTAGTTTGGCGAAACTGTTTTTGGCTTTGTACATAATATGTTCAAAGTTGTCATTGAAAAGGCATATTCATTTTATATAACTTAATGGATATACTTTTAGTGGAGAGCTACAAAGGTACACGACCATGCATATTTGTGCAGTATAGGTGTTGTGTCCCTTTACTGCACTATTTTTTTACAATCAACAATTTAGGGAGGAGTATTATGGCGATTATTGTTCAGAAATATGGAGGGAGTTCAGTAGGAACTCCAGAGAAGATAAAAAATGTAGCAAAGACGGTAGTTAGTAGGGTTGAAAATGGAGACAGTCTAGTAGTTGTAGTATCAGCTATGGGAGATACTACAGATGACTTAATAGCCCTTTCCAAAAAAATTACAGATACCCCAGATAAGAGAGAATTAGATGCACTTTTGTCTACTGGTGAAATGATGTCCTGTGCACTGCTTGCTATGGCTATCAAAGATTTAGGATGTGATGCTGTGAGTTATACAGCTTATCAAATTGGTATAAAAACTAGTGGTCAATACGGCAAATCTCTTATATGTGATATAAATGGAGAAAAAATAAAGAAAAGTTTGGATGAAGGAAAAGTTGTAATTGCAGCAGGTTTCCAGGGTATAAATGATAGAGGAGATATAACTACTCTGGGAAGGGGAGGATCAGATACCTCAGCTGTTGCAATAGCTGTAAAACTAAAAGGAAGTTGTGAAATATATACAGATGTAGATGGCATATACAGTGTAGATCCTAGAAAATATAAAGATGCTAAAAAGCTAGATGAAATAGATTATGAGGAAATGCTTGAACTTTCAAGTTTAGGTGCTCAAGTTATGCATTCTAGATCCATAGAATTAGCTCAAAAGTATAATATACCTGTATATGTGGGATTAAGCAATAGTGATATAAGAGGAACAGTTATTAAGGGGGTAGATAGTATGAATTTAGAGAGTAAACCAGTAACAGGACTTGCAACAAGTGATGAAGATGCAGCAATAACGCTAACAAATATTGATAACGACATAAACATTATTTCCAATTTATTTGAGAAGATAGCAGAAAAGAGAGTAAATGTAGATATGATAAGCCAAACTGCACCTGTAAGTGGAAAGGTGAATATATCATTTACTGTACCAAAAGTTGATTTAAAAGATTGTCTTACTATTTTAAAAAGCTATTTCAATGAAGAAACTAAGGTTGATATAGATGAAAACATTACTAAATTTTCAATAGTTGGTATAGGAATGAAAACTACTTCTGGAGTAGTTGCAAAGATGCTTAAATTATTTAAAGAAAACAATATAGGTGTAAAGATGATAACTACATCTGAGATAAGAATTACTTGTGCTATAAAACAAGAAGATAAAATGAAAACTATAAACGTAGTAGCAAAAGAATTTAATTTATAGTTTTATTCGGGTAAAATTTATTGATAGTTATTATAAATCTTGACGTATATTCGGAGTATGCTTATGAAATTAGAAGCATATTTAAAAGCTTTTAGGAGGAAACCAGTGTGAAAATGATGGGTAGTATGGAAATAAGAAACAATGTTTTATACATTGGTGGGATGAGTACGGGGGAATTAGTGAAAGAATTTAAGACTCCTCTCTATGTAATGGATGAAGAATTAGTAAGGGATAGGTGCAGAAGATATTACAAATCTTTTGAGGCAGATAAAGCTAATAAGGTCACTTATGCAGGTAAAGCCTTTTTGACTTTGGCTATGTGTCAGATAATAAACAGTGAGGGATTGTATTTGGATGTAGTATCAGATGGAGAATTGTATACTGCACTAAAAAGCGGATTCCCTATGGAAAAGGTCTATTTTCATGGAAATAATAAAACCTTAGATGAAATAGATATGGGAGTAAAACTGGGAGTAGGTAAGTTTGTAGTAGATAATTTGTATGAGATGGAAAAGATAAATTCTACAGCAAAGAAATATGGTAAAATACAAGAAATACTCCTTAGAGTGACACCAGGAATAGAGGCTCATACCCATGACTATATAAAAACTGGTCAAATAGATTCTAAATTTGGATTTACAATGTTAAATGATGAAGTTATGAATATAATAAAAAGTGCAGTTGATTTTCCTAATTTAAAATTCGCGGGAATCCACTGTCATATAGGCTCTCAAATATTTGAAACCAAACCTTATGAAGATGAAGTTGAAATTATGTTAAATCTAGTTAAAAAAATAAAAGATAAATTGGGCTGTGAAGTAGAAGAATTAGACCTTGGTGGAGGATTTGGAATATACTATACTGAAGGGGATAAACCTAAATCTGTAGAAGATTTTTGTAGTATTATACTTCAAAAGGCAAAGGAAAAGGCTAAAGATCTTGATTTAAAACTTCCTACTCTTGTGATAGAACCTGGCAGGTCTATAGTTGGCAATGCGGGAACAACGCTTTATACCGTAGGATCTATAAAGAATATTCCAGGTGTAAGAAAATATGTATCTGTAGATGGAGGCATGGCGGACAATATAAGGCCGGCTTTGTATGGTGCAAAGTACGAATGTGTTTTAGCAAATAGAGTAAATGATAGTTTGACAGAGATAGTTACCATAGCGGGAAAATCCTGCGAATCGGGAGACATATTGATAAAAGATGTGGAGCTCCCGGAAAGCAAAAGCAGTGACATATTAGCTGTGTTTACCACAGGAGCTTATGGATATTCTATGTCTAGTAATTATAATAAGATTCCAAAACCTGCAGTAGCTTTGGTAAAGGAAGGAAAGGCAAGGCTAATTGCTAAAAGACAAACCTTTGATGATCTAATAGAAAATGAAATAATGTTATAATTTAAATCCATCCTGAGTGTGAATTAATATTTTGTGATTTTATTGGGAACAATAATCAAAGCGAAATTCTTTTTCACAGGAAAGGATGGATTTTTTATGCTTTACATTGTATTCATTATAGGTATAGGGATAATTTTATTGCTCATGATGACTTATAGCAAACTCAATAGGGTTGATTGTAGAAATGAAAATGTAGGAGAGGATATTTCTACACTAATTGTTGATAGAGAAGAATTAAAGAAATATGCTAGAGAAATATCAACTGTTCCATCTGCAGTTCAAAGAAAAAGCTGCAAGAAGCAATTAATAAAGAGTTTGGATAAAAGTTACGGAAGAATTTTAGCTGGATACAATTTTTTTGATGAGGAAATTAAAAATAGAGAGGAAATAGTATCCTGTGCCGAATGGCTTTTAGATAATTTGTATTTGGTAAAAAAGGAATACAAAGATATAAAAAATAATATGTCTGAAAAATATTATAAAAATCTCCCTGTAATGACTGAAGGTACTATGAAGGGTTTCCCTAGAATATATTACATTGCGAGGGAAATGCTATCAAAAACTCAAGGAACTGTAAAAGAAGATACCATAGAGACATTCATAAATGCATATCAGGAAAACACAATATTAAGAAGTGGAGAACTCTGGGCAATACCTATAATGATAAGGATAGCTTTGATTCAAAATATAAGTAGTATAACTGATCGTATGGTATTTATGCAAAAAGAAAGAAAGAGGGCAAAAAGTGAAGCAGAGGATATTATAAATTCTAAAGAGAATGAAAATGAAATAATTCATAAGTTAAGGGATAAAAATATTAAATTTACACCCCATTTTACAGAAGGATTCATTAAAACATTAAGGGATAATTTTATAGGAAATGCTGAAATATACAAATGGATAGATGAAGAGTTAGATAAAGAAGATAGCAGCGTTAAAAGGATGGTAAATATAAATCATCAAAAGCAGGGTATATGCCAGATTTCTATGGAAAATTCCATAAGTGGAATGGTAGAAATATCTTCATTGAACTGGAAAGAGAATTTTGAAAGATTGTCCTATGTAGAAGAAATATTGAAAATGGATCCTGCAGGAATTTACAGTGAAATGGATTTTAAGTCTAAGGATTATTACAGACATAGAATAGAGAAAATGTCTAAAAATATAAACATACCTGAATCTTTCATAGCCAAGAAAGCTATAGAATGTGCAAAAGAAGCTTGTGGAGAAGAATACGAAAAACATGTAGGGTATTATTTAATCGATAAGGGTATAAGCTGTCTTGAGAAAAAAATAAAAAGCAGTACAAGAGAATATAAAAATTTGCATTACAAAGCTCAAAATAAAATAACAGTTAACTTCTATATAGGTAGTATTGTGTTTGGAACTATTTTTCTAGATGCGCTCATAAGTGGTATAAATTTTTATGTAGACAATTTACCTTTGTGGGAATATATACTAGGGGCAATTGTACTCTTTATACCTTTAAGTGATATATTTATATCTATATTCAACTGGAGTGTAAATAAACTTGTAAAGCCAAGGTTTATACCTAAAATTGAATTTAGAGATGGTGTGCCTGAAAGGTTCAGTACGGCAATAGTAATACCTGCTATTATAAACGACAGTGAGCAGGTTAAAAAACTTGTAGGTGATATGGAGGTCTATTACCTAGCAAATGAAGAAAAAAATTTGTATTTCGCACTATTGGGGGATTTTAAGGATAGTCTTGAAAGAGAAAAGAAAGATGATAAATTAATAGTAGATACAGCTTTAAGTGAAATAGAGAAATTAAATAAGAAATATTCTGTAGAGGGAAAAGATAAATTCTATTTTTTGAGCAGATTTAGAAAATATAATGAGAAAGAGGGAAAGTGGATCGGATGGGAAAGAAAACGTGGCAAGTTAATGGAGTTCAACTCTCTTATAAGGGGAGATGATAATACAAGTTATGACGTTATAAGTGGAGACATAAAAAATTTGTATGATGTAAAGTATGTTATAACTCTGGATGCAGATACTAAATTGCCTAAAGATACAGCTAGATTCCTCATAGGAGCTATGGTTCATCCCCTAAACATACCTTATTTGAATCGTGACGGTAAAAAAGTAACAAGGGGACACGGCATTATGCAGCCTAGAGTAAGCGTTAGTGTATTAAGTGCAAATAAAACGCTTCATTCCAGTATATTTTCAGGCGAAACAGGAATAGACGTATATACAAATGCAATTTCTGATGTGTATGAAGATTTATTTGACGAAGGTATATTTACGGGTAAAGGCATTTATGATGTAGATGTATTTAACAGTGTTTTAAAAGGTGAAATACCCGAAAATTCTGTATTAAGCCATGATCTTTTAGAAGGATCTTATGCAAGAGCTGCTCTTGTGACTGATATAGAACTTGTAGATGGATATCCTGCTTACTATAATACCAGTTGTAAAAGACTTCATAGGTGGGTAAGAGGAGATTGGCAGCTGCTTCCCTGGCTATTTAAAAAAAGTTCTTTAAATAGATTATCAAAGTGGAAGATAATAGATAATTTAAGAAGAAGCATTATAGCACCCTCCATAATGGTGTTAATTATAGTGTCTATGATATTATTTAAAAATTTAAATGATTTTTTGGTAGTAGCTTTTGTTTCAATACTTTCACCTATACTTTTTGATGTATCTGAAACAGTAGTTTCTCCTATAAAGGGAAATGGACTTTCAGGTAAAATAAGTAATTTTAAAACTGTAGTAGAACAATTTTTTCTAATACTAAGTTTTCTACCTTATCAGGCATATTTAATGCTGGATGCTATAATTAGGACTCTTTACAGGCTTTTTATAAGTAAAAAAAATTTGCTACAATGGCAGACTGCAGCAGATGCAGAGGCCACCTGTAAAAAGGGACTGGAAAGTTATTTAAGATCTATGTGGATAGGCAGTGCACTGGGTATTATTATAGCTTTTTTGGGATTTAGAAGCTCTGTAGAAGATGCTGTTTTGGTAATACCTTCCTGCATAATCTGGATTTTTTCACCGTGGATTGCATTTAACATAAGCAATGAGAGAAAAAATACTGAGGAAGAAATTAATAAGGAAGAAAAGGATATATTGAGAAGATTGGGAAGAGAAACTTGGGCTTATTTTGAAGATTTTATATCACCTGAAAGTAATTGGCTTTCTCCGGACAATTATCAGGAAGAACCTTATAAGGGAGTGGCCTACAGAACTTCTCCTACTAATATGGCTATGGGAATTTCCTCTAATATAGTTGCTTACGACTTAGGATATATAGGCATAAAAGAGCTCATATATAGACTCCAACATATAATATCCAATATGGAGTCCTTAGAAAGGTATAGAGGACATTTTTATAATTGGTATGACATAAAAAATAAAGTTCCTCTAAGACCTAGATTTATATCTACAGTTGATAGCGGGAATTTAGTGGCATATATGTGGCTTACAGAAGAATCACTGGAAGAATATCTGAGCTATCCTATAATAAATAAAAATTTGCCAGATGGATTTAAGGATACTTTGAAGCTAGCCCAAAATGAATTATATAGTAAACTTAAAATTGAATATGCTTATGGTAATTTTATAGATAAACTTTCTAAGGACAATTTAACCGTATTTTCCCTAGAAAGTTTATTGCAGGATTTAAATACAGAATGTGTGAAGTTTATAGGGACTGGTAAGAACTTATATTGGAATGAGAAAGTTAAAAATATGATCTGTAAATTTATGGATGAATTAAATGGATTTTTCCCATGGATTTATTTAATAAATGGAAATGACAAATTTCATGATTTTAGGTCTGAATTGAACGAATTGGCAACTAAGATTCCTTTAAAAGAGGTTCCACAAGCTTTTGACAAATTAATTGATCGTATAGATAAAGATAATAAAAAAGATTTTTCAGAGGAAGAAAATAGACGTAGAAGTGACTTGAAAAAATTATTATTGGACAGCAAATTAAATTTATGTAAATTCATATCTAATGTAAAAAATGTAATAGAAAAATTGAAGGCTATTGATGAAGATCATAACTTTAGTATGCTTTATAGTAAAAAAAGACAGCTTTTTTCTATAGGATATGATGTTGAAAAAGATACTATTGGCAAAAATTATTATGACCTTCTAGCATCTGAGGCAAGGCAGGCTAGCTTTGTATCCATAGCTAAAGGTGAGATTAAACAAAATCATTGGTTTAATCTTGGTAGATCCATGGCTTCTATGGGAGGAGGAAAGGCATTAGTTTCTTGGTCTGGAACTATGTTTGAATATTTAATGCCCCTTATAATTATGAAAAACTTTCCTAATACCTTGTTAAGTGAAACCTATGAATATGTAGTTAAAGCCCAAAAAAAATATGGTGAAAAAAGAAGAATTCCCTGGGGAATTTCAGAATCTGCCTACTATGACTTTGATATAAATTCTATATATCAGTATAAGGCTTTTGGAATACCGGCAGCTGGATTAAAAAGGGGTCTTATTAATGAATTGGTAATTGCACCTTATGCATCCTTAATGGCTCTTCAGGTTGATTTTAAAAGTGCATTTTGTAACATAAAAAATCTTATAAAATCTAAGGCTGAGGGCAGATATGGATTTTATGAAGCTATAGATTATACCAAGGAAAGACTTGTAAGAAAGCAAAAGTGTGCCTTGGTAAAGTGTTTTATGATACATCATCAGGGAATGAGTTTTATGTCACTGGATAATGTGCTTATGAAAAATGTACTTCAGGAAAGATTTCATAAGATCCCTAAGGTAAAATCTGCAGAACTTTTACTCCAAGAGAAGATTCCTAAGAATATAATCTACAATCATGAAGAACATAGTACAAATGAAAAACCTATAGTAAAGAATGAAAATGTAATTGCTAGAAAGTTTACGGGAGCATGTACAGAAATACCAGTAGTTAATATAATTTCTAGCAACAGTTATTCTATGATGGTAACCAATAGTGGTAGTGGATATAGTAAAAAAGGGAACATGACAATTTATAGATGGCGTGAGGATGTCACAAAAGATGATACGGGAATGTTTTTTTATATAAAGAATATAAATTCAAATGAATATTGGAGTGCTGCTTATGAACCTTGTGAATGTGAAGGAGAGAACTATGAAGTAGTATTTTCGCCTGATAAGTCAGAATTTAGAAGAAAAGATGGAAACTTAAGAACTTATACAGAAGTTACTGTATGCCAAGAAGAAGAAGGTGAAGTGAGAAGAATTTCTATTACAAATACAGGTGAAAAGAGGAGAGAAGTTGAAATAACCAGTTATATGGAAGTAACCTTGTCACCTTATAATGCAGACTTAGTTCACCCTGCATTCCAAAAATTATTTATAGAGACTGAATTTATACACAATCCTGTATGTTTGCTTGCAAGTAGGAGACCTAGAAAAAAGGATGAAAAAAGGCCATGGCTAGTTCAGACTATAGCAGTGGAAGGAGAACAATTGGGCTCAATCCAGTATGAGACCAGTAGGATGAAGTTTATAGGAAGAAATAGAAATCTAAGAAACCCAAGGGCAATGGATAATGATGTGCAGCTTACTAAGTCCGTAGGAGCTGTAATTGATCCTATAATAAGCATTAGAGTAAGAATAGCTGTAGACCCAGGAAAGACCTGTAAGGTAGCTTATACTACAGCAATTACAAGCTCCAGAGAAAAGGCAATCGAAATTGGAAATAAGTATAGGGATATGTTTAATGTAAATAGAGTATTTAAGTTGTCATGGACAGAATCTCAGATGGAAATGAAGTATTTGGGTATAAAATCCAATCAAATAAATATGTATCAAAAAATGGCCTCAAGGATTTTATTCTTAAATAGCTCCCTTGAGCAAAGAAAAGAATATATTATGGATATAAGAAAAGGACAGTCTGCTTTATGGGCTTATGGAATTTCAGGTGATTTACCTATAGTAATTGCAATTATAAGGAATGAAAATCACATGTCACTTGTAAGACAGCTTTTAAGTGCACATGAATATTGGATGTGGAAAGGGTTGTCGGTAGATTTAGTTTTTATAAATTTACAAGATAGTTCATATATGCAGTCTCTTCAAAATAAGTTAGGGGATGCTGTTAATTCTAAAGCTTCAAGATATAAGAAAAATATAGATGGGGGAATATTTTTATATAATAAAGATACCATGAAGAAAGAAGATATAGAACTCCTTATAGGCATATCTAGATTTGTAATAGATGGAGATAAGGGAGAACTGTTTGAGCAGATTGAAGATAGTATATATTTACCAGATAGTAGTACGGAGAAGATTGGTGAAAATACAAGTTTAGCCTTTGAAAACAAATCTTCTTATCATTTTGAGCTCCCAGAGCTTCAGTATTTTAATGAGATAGGTGGATTTTCTTCAGAAGGAAAATCGTATATTATAGTGCTAAAAGATAATAATCATACTCCAGTTCCCTGGATAAATGTAATTTCAAACAAAAAGTTTGGATTCCATATTTCTGAAAGCGGTGCTTCTTATACATGGAATAAAAATAGTAGGGAAAATAAACTTACAACCTGGTCAAATGACCCAGTTATGGATGGGGAGTCTGAAAGTATTTATCTAAGAGACGAGATTACAGGACAGATATGGAGTATATCTCCCGAACCTATAAGAGATTCAGGACAATATGTAATAGAACACGGGTTTGGGCATTCTAATTTTAAACATGAGGCTAATGGAATAGTAGGCGAAATGGATGTTTTTGCTGATATGAATGAAAGCGTAAAAGTGTTCAAAATAAAGTTAAAGAATATAAGTGGAAAGAGAAGAAAGATTTCAGTAACTTATTATGCGAAATTAGTATTGGGAGTTTGCCATGAGCAGACAGCACAGTATATATGTACAGGATTTAATAAGGAATCGGAATATATATATGCTAAAAATCCATATAGTGAGCACTTTAATCAAGGAATATGTTACATGAAAATTTTAGGAGGAGAAGAACTTTCTTATACTGCTAGTAGAAAAGAATTCATAGGTAGGGGAGGAGATATATCTAAACCTAAAGCACTGGAATGTGATCAATTTTCCAACAAAGTAGGGGCAGGATTTGATCCTTGTTTAGCTGAGAATGTAAAAATAGAACTGGATACAAATTCAGAAGAAGAAGTACTAATTCTATTTGGAGAAGAAGATAGCTCTGAAGAAGTAAGAAGGGTAGTTGAAAAATATAGTAGTATAAAAAATGCATATATGGAATTAGAAAAGGTTCAGGAGTATTGGTCAAAATTGTTTGGAACTATACAAGTGGATACTCCAGATGAATCTATGAATATAATGTTGAATGGCTGGCTTATGTATCAGGTTATATCTTGCAGATACTGGGCGAGAACAGCTTTTTACCAATCCGGAGGTGCCTATGGATTTAGAGACCAGCTTCAAGATGTAATGGCTATTTGCTATATAGATCCATCTGAAACTAGAAAACATATAATATACAGCGCTTCAAGACAGTATCTTGAGGGAGATGTACAGCATTGGTGGCATCCATTTGTTGAAAGTGGAATTAGAACTAGATTTTCCGACGATTTGCTTTGGCTTCCTTATGTAGTAGAAGACTATATACAAAATACAGGCGATTACAGCATATTGTCTGAAAAAGCTTTGTATTTGGAAGATGCTACCCTTCAAGATGGAGAAGATGAAAGATATAATATATCAAATGTGTCAGAAAAGAGCGGAACCGTATATGAACACTGTATAAGAGCAATTGAAAAATCCCTTAAATTTGGAAGTCATAATATACCACTTATTGGTTCCGGAGATTGGAATGATGGTATGAGCACTGTAGGAAATAAAGGACAGGGTGAAAGTGTATGGCTTGGATGGTTTTTATATAATATACTGGATAAATTCATACCTATATGTACATTTGAAGGAGATGTGAAAAGTTCAAATAAATACTCAGAGCTAAAAGAATTTATAAGGGAAAACATAGAGGAAAATGCATGGGATGACGGCTGGTATAGAAGAGCCTATTTTGATGATGGAACTCCACTTGGTTCTGCAATGAATGAAGAGTGTCAAATTGATTCAATTTCTCAATCTTGGGCTGTTATATCAGGTGCTGCAAAAGAGTCTAGAGCAAAAGAAGCTATGGAAGCCCTGGAAAGAAATCTCATAAGAAGAGATAAGGGAATTATATTGCTTTTAAGTCCGGCTTTTGATAAATCCAATTTAGAACCAGGTTATATTAAAGGATATGTGCCTGGCGTCAGGGAAAATGGAGGCCAGTATACCCACGCTGCTATATGGTCAATTTTAGCACTAGCTAAAATGGGATATAATAATAAGGCATACAGTGCATTTTCTATGATAAATCCTATAAACCATAGTAACACATATTTAAATTGCCAGGTTTATAAAGTGGAACCTTATGTTATGGCAGCAGATGTATATGCAGTTGAGCCTCATACAGGAAGAGGAGGATGGAGCTGGTATACAGGTGCGGCAGGATGGATGTATAGAACTGGAATAGAGTCAATACTTGGAATGAAATTCAAAGAAAAATTAGGATTTACAGTTTCTCCTTGTATACCAGACAGTTGGAATGGTTTTAGTATGAAATACACGAGAGGAAAGTGTATTTATAACATACAGGTTTCAAAAGACAATGAAAAGGGAATATGGTTAGATGGAAACAAGGTTTCACAAGATATAATACCTTTTTTAAGAGAGGGCGAGCATGAAGTAAAAGTATATATGTAATCTAGGTAAAAATTTCCATAGCATTTTTTACAGGTTTATAGTAGAATATATGATAATATTCGATATAGTTTAAATCCTTTGAAAGAAAGCAAGTAAATTTAAAAACAGATTTTTAGAGAGCTGTATGAGGTGAAATTACAGTAATTATGCTTGAATTGAATGGATTCTGGAGGAGAAAAGTGAATTGAATTAGTAGTTTTAACCGTAAGTCTTACGTTATAAAGACAGGATATTTTGTAATCCATATGAGAAAAAGATGTAATTTTATCTTTTTAAATTTAGGTGGTACAGCGATAAATACGCCCTATGATTTTTATATCATAGGGATTTTTTTTATAAATGCTTAAAAGGAGGCAATAATCATGGAAGAAAAGAAAAAAGTAATATTTAGTGGCATTCAACCTTCAGGAAATTTAACTATAGGAAATTATTTTGGAGCTTTAAAAAATTGGGTAAAACTTCAAGACAAATATGATTGCTATTTTTGCGTAGTAGATTTACATGCAATAACTGTAAGGCAGGAGCCAAAAGATTTGAGAAGGAGAACCCTGGAAGTGCTTGCAATATATTTAGCAGCAGGTATAGATCCAGAAAAAAATACTATATTTATTCAATCTCATGTTCCTACTCACTCGGAAGCAGCATGGCTTTTAAATTGTTTTACTTATGTAGGAGAATTGGAAAGGATGACTCAGTACAAAAGTAAATCTAAAAAATATGAAAATGGCGGTTCTATAAGTGCAGGACTTTTAAACTATCCCGTACTTATGGCGGCAGATATATTGATTTATAATGCAGACCTTGTTCCTGTAGGTAAGGATCAAACACAGCATGTAGAATTGACTAGAGATATAGCAGAAAGGTTTAACAATCTGTATAGTCCTACATTTACTATACCAGAAGCATATATACCAGAGGATGGAGCTAAAATAATGGATTTACAAGATCCTACAAAGAAAATGTCTAAGTCATCAGATAATCCTAACAGCTACATACTTATTATGGATAAACCAGAAGATATAAAAAGAAAGATAAATAGGTGTGTTACTGACAGTATTGGAAAAGTAAAATATAATGATGACCAACCAGGAGTTAAAAATCTTATAAATATAATGAGTGCTGTAACTGGAATGAGCCATGAGGAAATAGAGAAAAAATATGAAGACAAAGGTTATGCTGAATTTAAAAATGATACTGCAGAAGCTTTAATAGGTGAACTAAAGCCAATACAGGATAAAGTCAATGCTTTCCTTCAAGATAAGAAATATCTAGAGGACATATATAGGAAAGGTGCAGAGAAGGCTTATTATGTATCAAGCAAGGTACTTAGAAAAATGCAGAAAAAGATAGGATTTATTCCTGTTTCAAAGTAAATAAAATTTTTATGAAGAAAGTAGCCAGCTTCAATTCAGTAGAGAATTAAAGCTGGCTTATTTTATTCTGTTTTACCTATATCTGATAGTTCAAGGCCTTTATTGTGTTCAAGTGCCCAGCTAATAGACCACTCACTTTGAAATATTAAAAGGTCTCTTCCTTTTAGGTCTTTTACTTTTTTAGTATCACTTGTTAAAATAAGATCTTCTACCTTTGCAGAAGAGCTTTCTATCCACCTTATAGCTCTATAAGGCAGCATGTCGACTTTTATATCTACATTGTATTCATTTTTCATTCTGTACTCTAGTACTTCAAACTGAAGAACGCCAACTACACCTATGATGATTTCCTCAATTCCTATATTTAACTGCTTAAATACTTGAATTGCACCCTCTTCTGAAATCTCACTTATACCCTTTATAAATTGCTTTCTTTTCATGGTATCTATGGTTTTTACTCTGGCGAAATGTTCTGGGGCAAATACCGGAATGCTTTCAAATTTGAATTTTTTATTTGCAGGACATAATGTATCTCCTATATTATAAATTCCAGGATCAAATACACCTAGTATATCCCCTGCATAAGCTTCTTCTACTATTTCCCTATCCTGAGCTAGGAACTGCTGGGGCTGAGAAAGCCTTACTTTATTTCCTCCCTGGAAATGAAATACTTCCATACCCTTCTTAAACTTACCTGAACATATTCTCATAAAGGCAATTCTATCCCTATGTGCAGGATTCATATTTGCCTGTATTTTAAATATAAAAGCAGAAAAATCATCACTAAAAGGATCTACTTCTCCACTGTCTGATTTTCTTGGTAGAGGTGGTGTAGTTAAATTTAAAAATTCCTTTAAAAAAGGTTCTACCCCGAAATTGGTGAGGGCACTTCCAAAAAATACAGGAGTAAGTGAACCTTCTCTAACTTTTTTTATGTCAAATTGGTCTCCTGCAATATCTAAAAGCTCTATATCGTCTTTTAGTTTTTCATGTAAAGCTTCACCTAATAAGTCTTTAAAAACATTGTCATCTACAGAGCCTTCTATGGATTCTACTGCTGTTTGACCGTGGTTCCCGCCATTAAATACTTCTATTAGACTTTTTTCCCTATCATATATTCCCTTGAAGTCTTTACCAGATCCTATAGGCCAGTTCATTGGGTAGGATTTTATTCCTAAAACATTTTCTAGATCATCCATTAATTCAAAAGGATCCTTACTTTCTCTATCCATTTTATTTATAAATGTAAATATGGGAATTCCACGTAAACTGCAAACATTAAACAGTTTTTTAGTTTGTGCCTCAACTCCCTTTGCTGCATCTATTACCATTACTGCACTATCTGCTGCCATTAAAGTTCTATATGTATCTTCACTAAAATCCTGATGGCCTGGTGTATCTAATATATTTATACAAAAATTATTATAGTTAAATTGCATTACTGATGATGTTACAGAAATACCTCTTTGTTTTTCTATTTCCATCCAATCAGATACTGCGTGTTTTGAAGCCTTTCTTGCCTTAACAGAACCAGCAAGTCTTATGGCGCCCCCATATAATAACAGTTTTTCAGTAAGAGTTGTTTTACCTGCATCTGGGTGAGATATTATTGCAAAAGTTCTTCTTTTTTCTATCTCTTTTTTTAAGTCTGCCACTACCTTTTCTCTCCTCTTTTTTTATTAGTTTCATCACTGATTTTAACTTTATTATATATTAATGTCAACTTGTGTTGTTTGTAAAATTTAAACGTTTAATTCTAATGCTTATAGGTCAATATAAGGTCTTTTACGATTTAAACTTATTTTTCGTAAATGATATAATTATTATGAAATATTATTTGATGGTATAAAATAGTACCTATATATGGAGGAGATTTATGTATAAACTAGTAGGAATTGATATGGATGGTACTTTGCTTAGAGATGACAAAAGCATTTCAGAGGAAAATTACAATGCTATTCAAAAGGCTAAAGAGCTTGGAATAAAAATTGTACTAGCTACTGGAAGACCTTTAAAGGGAATTGAAAAGTATTTAAAACAATTGAAATTGACTTCAGAAGGAGATTATTCTGTAGCATTTAATGGAGCAGTAGTTCAAAAAAACAATAATGATGAAGTTATAAGTGAAAATTTACTTAGGCATGAAGATTTAAAATACTTATATAGCTTAAGTAAGAAATTAAATGTAAATATTCATACTCTTACTTTTGATTTTTGTGCTGCAGCTAAGCTAAATAAATATAGTAAATTGGAATCTTCGTTAAATAAGATGCCGCTTAAAATATTAGATCTGAACGAAATTCCTGATTATGTACCTATAATAAAAGTTATGTTTGTAGATGAAGAAGCAAAGCTTTCAAAGGCCATAGAAAATTTACCTAAGAAAGTATATGAGAAATATACTGTGCTTAGAAGCGAACCATATTTTTTGGAGTTTATAAACAAGAATGTAAACAAAGGATTTGGTATACAGGTTTTAAAGGAAAGATTGAATATAAGTAGGGATGAAATAATATGCATAGGCGATGCAGGAAATGATATTCATATGATAAAATATGCAGGATTAGGTGTGGCTATGGGAAATGCTTTTCCCGAAGCAAAAAGAGCTGCAGATTATATTACAAAAACTAATGAGCAAAATGGAGTGGCACACGTAATAAATAAATTTATACTAGAACAATGTGCTGTAAAATAGAATCTCCATAGAGTTCCTAAACCCAAAATCAACTTATACTTCGGATATTTTTTACAACATTCAACTCGTTAAATATTTTGATAGGTCTAAGTAAAAAATTCTAAAAAAGCTAAGAACTTTTGAAAACTCGTACCTCAGACAATTCAAAAGTTCTAAGTTTTTACGAATTTTTTTCTAAGACTTATATACAAAATATTTAAATGAGCTTCATTGTTGTAAAAATATGCCTGCGTATAAGTTGATTTTTAAGTTAGAAAGCCTATTCGTTGATCCTAATTAAAGTTTGAACTTATACATGAAATATAGTGGAGAGTTGGAGAAAAATTATCATTCACTCTCCACTTTCAATTATCAACTTTTAACTTAATATAATATAAGCGTGCTAGAGTTAGAACTAATTTTTCATAGTTTCTAAATAGTAATTACTTACATATATAGCCTTTTTCTTCTTGTAATAAAACATGTCTAATGGCTTCTGGACAAGTGCTTTACCTTTAGCCAAAATAAAGTCTACTAATTTTACAGTTACATAAGCTAATATCATTCCAGCAAAAACATCTATTACCCAATGAACCTCTAGATATAGAGTTGCAAATATTACACTTAAACAGAAAAAACCAAACACACATTTCCATATTTTGTTCCTTTCTCTAAGAACTAGTAAAAACATGGCAAAGCATATAGATGTATGCATAGATGGAAAACAATTAAGAGCAACACCTGCAGCAGCACTTGGGCTTAAATGTCTATCAAGACCATCAGGTTGTCCAAGTACATACCATACTTCCTGTAAATGGAAAATAAGATAAAATGGAGTTATTAAAAATATCTGTACTACATGTGCGGATAAAATATAACGCAGCATTTTTTTAAAGTCCTTGGCTAAGGTAGATCTATATACTGCAAGTAAAACAGGTAGAACAAAGCCGTTATTATATACCATTCTAAAAAACCAGGTTAAAGTTTCTGTCTTATAAATTCTTGCAAAACTTCCATTATTAAAAGGTATTTTACTAAATATAGGATTAAGATCTACTACTATTTTTCTACTTATTTGCCAACTCAGCATTTTCCCCCAAAACGCGTATCCATGCTGTTCTATGTAAAATATGAACGCAAAAAATGGAATACATAAT
The DNA here is from genome assembly GCF_001636845.1 of Clostridium ljungdahlii. Lineage (GTDB taxonomy): Bacteria > Bacillota > Clostridia > Clostridiales > Clostridiaceae > Clostridium_B > Clostridium_B ljungdahlii_A. The sequence goes on along the minus strand of NZ_LITT01000015.1, from coordinate 11,537 downwards.
ATCAAGAAAGGAAATATTTTAATATCATTTCTAATATCTGAGTAGACTGTAAAACACATTAAAGCAAGCATACCCAGATATATTTTACTAGTCAAACTAATAGATGGGTATTGAACTAGATATAAAGTCTTATGCAAGAAATATAAACCTATAAGAATAAAGTAGTACTTACTTAGTAAATTCAATAATATTTTAAACGTGTGCTGCGTAGTTTCCCATATTTTATTTTCTACAAATTTATACATGAAATTTATACCCCCCTTATGGACAAATAAATTATATCACTAGTAAAAGGGTAAGTATATAAAAAAATTTAACAATATTTTATCTTATTTTACATAAATATAACCTAATTATCTTTTCTATATTTATTTGGCATTAGGGAGGGATAAACTAAAATCAAGTATAAAATGTTAATTTTATACAGTATATTAGAATCGTTTTTTGCCGATAAATGCTGTGTCTATTATAAAAACAAAAGCACATATTAAAAGCAGCATATTTATGAAAGTTAATCCTATTTTAAATATGGCACCTATAAATAGGAATATCAAAAAAAGGCTGCAGAGCCATTTAAAAAAAGTCATTTTAAAATCTCCCTTATATAATTAAAAATATTAGATGTATAAAGTAGTATTTCCTCTTTTATATGAATTAATACAAAAGCGTACCGTTACATTTTGAATTTTCTATAAAAAAAAATATAATGTTATTAGTTCAAATTTAGGGGGTTATCATTATAATGGAACAAAAAAGATTAAGTGTAAGTCGTTTAAAAGTCAGAGACATTATTCAGGTATCACTTATGGCTGCAATAACTTATATTGCAACAGCTATAATTAATATACCAACAGGAGTATTGGTTAAAGGTGTTGTACACATGGGAGACAGTATGGTACTTTTAGCAGCTATATTAATTGGAAGAAAAAAAGCATTTTTATCTGCAGCTATAGGAATGAGTTTATTTGATGTTCTTTCATCTTATGTTATTTGGGCTCCTTTTACTTTCATTATAAAGGGTGTTATGGCTTGGATTGCAGCAACTATTGCTTACAGAGGAGAATGCAATGGCGAAAAGTTTTGGAATAATATAATCGCATTTATTGTAGCTTGTATTTGGATGGTGTCTGCATATTATGCAGCAGGAGTGGTTATAATGCATTTTGTCACAAATATAGCTTTTTCAAAAGCCATCATTTTATCTGCAGCAGAAATTCCGGGAAATATAGCTCAAAGCATTGTAGGGATAGCTATAGCGCTTCCACTAGCAAAAGTTTTAAAGAGGGCTAATTTAGGTAAATAATAAAGGAGAGGTTTTTACCTCTCCTAATTATTTACCTAGCTCTCATTCTATTCTTTTCAGCTTTTCTTTTTCTTCTACATTCAGGACATCTTACAGGATCATTTTCAAATCCCTTTTCCTTGTAGAATTCTTGTTCACCCTCTGTAAATACAAATTCTTTTCCGCAATCTTTACATACAATTGTTTTATCTGCCATAAAAAAACCTCCTTAACCTAGGACTAATTTTATTCTTGATAACCTACCTCCTAGGATTAAAAGGAGAATATAGCACCTTGAAAAAATTTGACCTAATATAAATATTATAATTAGAGTAAAACTCTAAGCTAATTATACCATATTTTAATAAAAAAACAATATTTTAAACAATTATAGCTTGTACCAATTCATTGATATAACTGGCATAGGAGAAGGTGTTAATTAATACGTATGTTAATTTTAATTAAAGTTGAATGAATTAAAAATCTGTCAAATAACAATAGTAATAGGGTATAATTAAATTAAGTTTTATATATTAAACTCAAAAAAGTAATGGGGTTGTTTTCATGGATATAAAAAAATTTTTTAATTTATTAAAGAAAATGGAAGGACCGAAATTAGATTTTAAACAATTACTAAATATTGATACTGATAGTGGAAGAAAAGAGTTAGCTAAGGATATATGTGCTATAGCAAATTCTAGAGGGGGAAGAGGATATATTATAATTGGAATTGAAGATAAAACCAAGAAAATAATAGGAGTAGACAGGAATTTTAGTGAAGAACAAATACAGCAGATAATAAGCTCTAGAATAGAACCTCCCATACCAATTTCTCTAGAAACTTTAAAGTATAAGGGAAAAGATATAGTTATTATAAATATATATGATGGACCGCAAAAACCATATCAAATGAGAGAAAATGGAGCCTTTTACACGAGAAGAGGTTCAACAAATGATACGATGCGTAAACAGGAAATAATATCGGCTCTTCAGCAAAATTTAAATGTAAATACGGAATTGTGTCCTATACCACATAGCAAATTAAACTGTATAGATAATTGTATAGTAGATAAGTATTTTTTGTCTCAAGGAATAAAGGTGAATGATGAAAATAGATTGGGGTTAATGGAAGATGCTTCAATAATATATATAGATAATGATTCAGGTAAGTATATGGTAACGTTAGGAGGACTTCTAATTTTTTCCAATGTAAACAATGTATATATTCCCCATAATATGATAAAAATAGTTAATAAGATAAATAAAGATTTTAGAAAGGTGAGTATAATTCAGGGAAATCTAATGTCAATTATGGATAAGGCACAAAAGGCTATTGAGAATATTATAACAGTGAAATCATATCCCACAGAGGGGGTAAGTGAAGGAATAAGAAATGCTGTAATGTATAGGGACTATTCTGATTTTTCTAGGGAAATAGAGGTTATAGTAAGCTATAATAATATAGTAATAACTAGCCCCGGAATGTTATCAAATAGAGAAAATGCAAGTTACTACAATTATGCCAGAAGGAATATGTGGATATATGAAAAGATAATTACACTGGATTCTAAAAAGAGATTTACAGGAACTACAGCAACTTTTAGTAGAATTCAAAAGCTGTTTAAGAATGTAGGGAAAGTTAAATTTATAAACTCTATAAAAAATGATTATTTTAAGATTATATACCCTGGTATTAAAAAGTTAGGCAGCTAATATGCTATTAATAATGATAGAAAAATAAAAATAATATTTTCCAAAATAATACACTTAAGTTATTGAAATAATATTCTGAATATTATATAATTTATCTATAAGGATGACACCTGAATATTAAATTAAGGGGTGATAAAAATGATTCATGTATTTTGCAGCAAAAGAGGATCTGGGAAAACTAAAGAACTGATTAATTTGGCTAATGAAAAGACAATGATAGGGAGGGGGCATGTTGTCTATATAGATGATGATAGGGGACCACTGTGGCAATTGAACAGGGGAGTAAGATTTATAGTAACAAGTGATTTTAAATTAAAAAAAATAGAAGAGTTTTATGGTTTTTTGTGCGGCGTACTTTCAGAAGATTATGATATTGATACAATTTTTATTGATGGATTGTTTAATATTGTAAAAGAAAATCTTCAGGATATGGCGCATTTATTTTATGCCATTGAAAAGCTGTCGGAGGAATACAAGGTTAATTTCTATATAAGTGTAAATGGAGAAAAAGAAGAGATACCTGAGTGTATTATGAAGTATGTAGCCTGATTAATGAAGTAAATTGTTTGTGAGAAAATAATGCTGGTTTTTATATAGTTAAGACTGGAGAATATATCTTCAGTCTTAAAATTTTTAAAATAGCTTTAAATTAACATTAGTTTACGCTAATTATGCTATTTATTTAACTAAATTAAAATTGCATAGGTAAATCACTTAAATGTTGATAAAAATAGGTTTTAAATATATACTATACAATATATAAGAGTACTATTGTACTGACTATTTGAAAGGTAGGGATTTAGGTTGCCTAACGTTTATGACATATTATTGGAACGTGGATACATAAAACAAAGTACACATGAAGAAGAAATAAGGGAGTTATTAGGAAAAGAAAAAGTGACATTTTATATAGGATTTGACCCAACAGCAGATAGCCTCCATGTAGGACACTTTTTACAAATGATGGTTATGCATTATATGCAGGAAGCAGGACATAGACCTATAGCTTTGCTTGGTGGTGGTACTACAATGGTTGGTGATCCTACTGGAAAAACTGATATGAGAAAGATGTTATCTAAAGAACAAATACAACATAATGCAGAGTGCTTTAAAAAACAGTTTTCAAGGCTCGTGGATTTCAAAGATGATAAAGCTATTCTTGCAAACAATGCAGATTGGCTTTTAAATTTGAATTATATCGAATTCTTGAGGAATATAGGAGTCCATTTTTCTGTGAACAAGATGCTTACAGCAGAGTGTTTTAAACAGAGATTAGAGAGGGGATTGTCTTTCCTTGAATTTAATTACATGCTAATGCAGGGATATGATTTTCTAGAGTTAAATAGAAGATATGGCTGTGTGTTGGAATTAGGGGGAGATGACCAGTGGTCAAATATAATAGCAGGAGTAGAATTAATTAGAAAAAAAGAGCAGAAACCTGCTTTTGGGATGACTTTTACCCTTTTAACTAAAAGTGATGGTAAAAAAATGGGTAAGACAGAAGGGGGAGCTATATGGCTGGACCCTGAAAAAACATCACCTTATGAATTTTATCAATACTGGAGAAATATAGGAGATGCTGATGTGGAAAAATGTCTGGCTCTTTTAACTTTTCTTCCAATGGATGAAGTTAAAAGACTTGGCTCACTTCCAGGTGAGAAGATAAATGAAGCTAAAAAAGTACTTGCTTATGAGGTAACGAAGATTGTACATGGTGTAAAGGAAGCCAAAAAAGCTAAGGAAGCAGCAGAAGCTTTGTTTTCTGGTGGACAGAATATGGAAAATGTGCCTACTGTAGAGATAGGTGAAAATTCACTTGGATGCTCCATAGTGGAATTACTTGTTAATCTACAAATACTTCCTTCAAAAAGCGAGGTAAGAAGGTTAATACAACAAAATGGACTCACTGTAAATGACGAAAAAATAACTGATCCAAAATTTTTAATTACAAAGGATAGTTTTAAAGATGGAGAAATGCTTATAAGAAGAGGAAAGAAAAAGTATAATAGGATTATACTAAAATGATACATAATTTAAGTACTAAACATTCGTAGTTTAAAAATATTGCATCGCAATATTTTTGAGAGGACAGATGACAATTGACAGAGGACAGTGAAGGAGGATTTTTCTCCGCTGCACTACGAAAAATCTTTGATTAAATTTTTAATGACTCATTTCGCTAAAGCGAAATATTGTTGACTTATATAAATTTTAGGCTTGTTTTGCATTAGCAAAACAAGCCTAAAAAAATAAATTAGTTTTCTGACGTAATGAGGAAAACTCACCTTCATTGTCCTCTGTCCTCTGTCAATTGTCCTCTTGAAAAAGTTGCGTCGCAATTTTCTTATATTAAGTCAAAATTTCATATATGTGAAAATTGAGTTAAATATTATATTTCCACATTATTAGAGCATCTTCTTTATTGTCTCTATAATATCCTCTACGTATACCATTTTGTAGAAATCCGTACTTTTTATATAAATTTTGAGCACGCACATTGGATTCTCTAACCTCTAAAGTCATACTTTTTATAAATTCAATTTTACATATTTCTATAAGGGATTCTAAGAGTAAACTCCCAACACCTATACCCCTGTATTCTGGGTGAACTGCGATATTTGTTATATGGCCTTCATCCAGTATAACCCACATGCCTGCATAGCCTATAACTATGCCTGATTTTTTTGCTACAACATATTTTGTAAGTGAACTGTTTTCGATTTCTTTCTCTAGAGACTCTCTACTCCAGGGCATAGGAAAACATAAAGAATCTATTACAAGAATTCTATCAATATGTTCTAGTCTTAAAGGGCAAATTTCTATATCACTCATGGATTTGAGACCTCAGCTTTTTTTCATATTCCCTTTCAGCTTGGGATTTTCTTAGATAAAAAGGTGCAAAACTATATAGATCGTCTTGTATACCAGATTCTAGAAGTTTTAATCCTAATTCACCTAAAGAAGAGGCTCTTGCCAAATTTAAATTCGTAGGTGAGAAACGAATTTGTTTTATATTTGAAATTAAATCATCCTTAAATTTCGGAACAGCATCTCCTATGAAAGACACGGGTTCATTATAGTTGTTCAATGTCTTAATTAGATCTTCTATGGAAAGGAGCATATAATCGCCTAGCATATTTAATTTATTATCTTTAAAGTTATAAAAGGCGGTATATACATTTCCTCTAAGTGCATCTAATATAGGACAAATAATGCCAGAGGTATAACATAAATTATAGGCTAACGCATCTAATGAAGATACTCCTACAAAGGGTTTGCCCGTACCTTGGCTTAATCCTTTTATTACAGCAGCTCCAATTCTAAGCCCTGTAAAAGAACCAGGACCCTTTGAAACAACAAAACCGCCTATAGAATGAATATCCATATTTAAGTTTTTTAAAAGAGTGTCTATCATAGGCATTAATACTGTGGAATGCTGCTTTTTATAATTAAAAGTAATTTCACCAAATAATTTATTGTCGTCCATTACAGCACAAGTTGCTGATTCTGTGGAAGAATCTAAACTTAATATTTTCATGTTCTTATTTTAGCTCCTTTATGTAATCATATCTATTACCATGATATTTTATTATTATTTTTCTATAATTTGGACCTTTTTCTGGCAGTTTATAAATACTTACCCATATGCATTCTTTAGGTATTAATTCCTCAATATAATTTGCCCATTCTATAATGCTTACAGCATCACTGAAAATATACTCATCAAATCCAATTTCAGCAATTTCATCTATATCATTAACCCTGTATACATCAAAATGGTACAATTTTAGCCTTCCATAGTACTCATTTACTATAGTAAATGTAGGACTTGTTATAGGATCATCTATATTAAGTCCCTTTGCTATTCCTTTTGTAAAATGGGTTTTCCCTGTACCCAAATCACCATTTAGACAAATTATGTCACCGGCATTTAATAAGCTGCCTATTTTCTTGCCTAGATTAATGGTATCTTCAACGCTATTTAAAATAAATTCCACAGCAATTCACCTCATAGAATATTGTATCTGAAATGTATTAAAAAGTGAAGAAATATATTATTTTATCTCAGGATTGTAGGAAATAGCTATATGATCTTCAGAAAAACTTAAGTTAGAAAGATTACTTATTGCTTCCTTTAGATGGTCTAGTGCATGGTCACATATAAATCCTCCAGATGCCATTTCGTTCATTATACTAAAGGCTTTTTCCGAACTCATGCCATTTCTATAAGGTCTATCTTCTGTAAGGGCTTGATATATATCACACACTGCCATAATCCTACATTCTTCAGATAATTCATCTGCTTTTAAGCCTTGAGGGTATCCACTGCCATTTAACTTTTCGTGATGATTTGATGCCCATTTGCTTATATTAGGAATATCGCCTATTTTATTTAATATTATTCTAGTATAATAGGCATGAGATTTTATTATGCCGAATTCCTCAGTTGACAGAGAACCATTTTTATCAATTATATATAGGGGAATAGATAGTTTCCCTATATCATGCAGGAGACCTGCAATCTTCATTTCATGACACTTTTCTTCTGGATATCCAATGAATTTTGAAACTAAATAGGCCAGGTTTGCTATACCCTTGGAATGAGTTGCAGTGAATTTACTTTTGTTATCTATTATGTCTGCAAATATTTTAGATATAGCTTCAAACCCCTTTAGGTCCATAAACATATTTAACTTGGGATGGGTTTCATCTAGTATAAAGTCAATGAAATCTATATTTTGAAGATTAAGCCAGAATACATCGGAAGATGCATTTCCTAAAAATGCATTTGCGATTGTTTCGGAAAAAATTTTTTTGGAATTTTGTTTGATCCATGAGATAATATTATTTTTTTGCTGATAGTTAGATATATTTTCGTTATATATAAGTTCTATTAAATCCGAAATTCTTATTATTTGACTTTCTAGAGGAATCATATTTCCCTTTAATCCCATGGCACCACTTCCATCAAAATTTTCATGATGATATAATATTATCTTTGATATATCATGAAAGTAGGGAAAAGCTTTAGTTATTCTGCTGCCAAGTTCACAATGCTCTTTTATAAATAAATTAGCAGAATGACTCTGAGATAAAAATGTAGCAGCTCCTATATCATGCAGTAGAGCTGATACATAAAGTTGTTTTTTAAATTTATCACTTAATTTCAGATAATTTGCAATTTCAAGTGCTATATAGGTAGTCCTCTGGGAATGATGGATAAATCGATGATCTGAATAGTTTATATTAGTTATATTTTCAATGATTGGATCATTTCCAGTAAAGCTATCATATTTAGAACTCATTTGAGCTAAATCCAGTGCAATTGACATGGCTCTTATTGTTTTGTCCATACTAACCTTCATGGATAAACCCCCCCTTAAATAGAATAGTACGCTCTCGAAAACTCAGAGAGCTTGATTTTTATATATTGTAAGGTTCAGCATATCTGCTTCACCCCCTAATATCTCAGCTAAATTATTATGATATTTTCCAATAAACTTATTACCAATAGCATCCTAAGCTAGAAAACATTTCGTTTGATAGAACATCCCTTTTTATGAGTAAAATTGTATTGTGATTTTAAAATACTATTTTCTCAAGGAGGTTCATTATGTTACGAAATTGGATTTCACATTTGGAATATCAAGAACAGCTATATCTTAAAATGCTTCTTCACTATGAAATGCAAAAAAGCAGGCTGGTTGCACTTGATAAAAGTATTTCAAAACTCTATCTTCTCAACCTAGATAACCTGCTCCCTGTAATCAAGCCTTTATATTCTGATTTAGGCCGTCCCGCCAAAAATCAGCAAGGTATAATACGATCTCTAATATTAATGCTTGATCAACAGAAACATTCTATCACAAAATGGGCTAAAAAAATAGCTTTTGATCCTTTAATTCTTGATATATGTGGTTTTGAGGATGGTGTCCCATCTGCATCCTCTTATTATGACCTTTTAGTACGTTTATGGATTTCAGACCATAAACTTCAAGTTGAACGTAAACTTACAGTTAAAAATTTTTCATCCAAGCCTAGAAAAAAACTCAAAGCTGGAGAAAAACAACCTCCTAAGCGTTCTGGTACTGTTAAAAAGCTTGTTGATAAAGCTTTGGGCGGTAAGCTTAGAAACTTCTGTCCTGAAAACATTTTTCAGAAGTTTATCGCCCGATGTGTTGTTGATGCCTCTTCTAAAATGGGTATTCTTGGAGATATCAATAACTTATCCCTTGCCTTTGACGGTTCATCTTTCTATTCTGGTGCTAGCCATTATGGAGTTAAAGTTTGTGACTGTAAATCTAAAGGCATATATAACTGTCATTGTCCCAGACGATATTCAGATCCTGATGCCCGTTGGGGATGGGATAGTTACAGGGCGCAGTGGTTCTTTGGAAATACTCTCTTTAATGTAACTGCTTCCGATAGTCCCTATGATCTTCCAATCTACATTAAGATGGTACAGGCTAGTCGCCATGACAGCATCACTACAGTTTTTGCACTTGAAAGTATTCTCAATCTTTATCCTCACCTTCACTTTAAAAACTTTATTGCTGATGGAGCCATGGATAACTATCCTACTTATAGGCTGCTTAAACACTATGATATTCTGCCTTTTATTTCCTTAGATTCTAGAACCAAAGCTAAATTTGATTATCCCCATCCTGATATACTTTGTTTCGATAACAAAGGATTTCCTATTTGCATGGGTGGTATTCCTTTTTACAATTGGGGATTTTCCAAACCTAAAGAAATCAAATACCGTTGTTATTTTGCAGCAAAAGGTTTAGAACCTCCTGCAGAGTGTAAATGCTCTAACAGTAAATATGGTAAAGTTATTCACATTAAACCTGACTATGATCCGAGGATGTTTCCTCCTGTACCACGTAATTCTGAAAAATTTAAAGATAAATTTAAAACCAGAACCTCTGTCGAACGCTCAAACAAACGAATGTTTAATGATTATAACATTCAAGAATATAAATCTCGAAGTGCTATGCTGCGTATGGCTTTAGCAACTTTTTCTGTAATCAATATACACTTAGATGCTTGGATAAAGCATACCGGCTTTAGCTTTGGCAATCTTATACAAAGTAAGACTGCATAGAACACTTATTGAATATTTTGACAAGCCTAAACCTTAGGCTTTTTTGTCACACTCTTTTTTATATCCTTTATCTCGTAACAATATGTGCTTTTCAAAGTACGCCAATAGTTTTCCAGTTACTGCTAAGTAGTTGGTTAATTAAATATCTTTTCATAATTTCCATCTACTTTTCGAGTGTCTTCAGAATATACTCTGTACACCTAATTTTATCACAATGAAATGTGTCAATAAATACTTATGGATAAGCAATGTAAAAATAAAAATTATTGATAAAATGAGCATTGTGATTTGCAATGTTAAAATACATTATGTAAAATGTATTTGTTATGAGTTAATTTATAAAATAATATACTTTGATTTGCATTATGGATAGGAAGGTGAAAGACTTGAAAAGAGTATTGAGCTTAATTATGTCTTTTTTAATAATTTTTATTGTTGTTGGATGCAATAGTAAAGAAGAATATAAAAGTAATAGCAAATTGCAGGTAAGAAATAATGTACAATTAAATATAGTTACTACAGATAAATTTTTATATAATATGGTAAAATCTATAGTAGGAAACAGACATGTAGTAGAATACATGTTTAATGATAGAAAAAGTGAAGTAGATTTTAAGTTTACTGAAGACAGTGTAAATAATGTATCTAAAAAAGATCTGTTTTTTTATGTAGGTGCAGATTATGAGCCTTGGGTAGATACTTTTGTGGACAAATTAAACAAAAGTAAGGTTGGAGTTATAAATGTTTCAAGAGGAATAAATTTTTTATCTTATAGCAGAGTAGTAAAATATAATAATACAATTTTAAAAGATAACCCTTATTATGTTAACAATATTGATAATTACAGGATAGCACTTATGAATATTAAAAACGCGCTTGAGGATAGAGACGCTAAAAATAGAGATTTTTATGAGAAGAATTTTTCTGAAACTTTGAATAAATTAGATAGTTATAAAAAAGACTTAAAGTCAGTAGATGGAGAATTGAGTAATTACACTTTTATTGTTATAGAAGATGAACTCAGTTATTTTGCAAAGTATAATAATTTGAAACTTTTAGATGTAAGTCCAAGGGAAGATAATAGTATAATACCTTTGGATTCAGCAGGTCAAAAAGATTTAGAACAAAAGTTAAAAGACAATAAGGTAGTTCTTCTTTATAATAATGATGCTGTAGTTAAAAGTAATGAAGAGTTGATAAAAAATTATAATATAAAAACTTCTAAAATAGAAATTTATAATGGGGATTTTAACTATGAAGAAACCCTTAAACATAATATAAATAGCCTAGAAAATATTTATAAAAAACAGAAGTTTAGCACTTAAAAAATTTTTAGGACGATAGTCCTTTGTATTATAAAGCCTTATGAATATTTATAGTAGAATTAATAGATTCCGATTTTTACTGGAAATTATATGAGTAAAATTTGCATAA